>NZ_JAYRPN010000086.1:0-62785 GCF_041911175.1 Tabrizicola sp. | reverse complement strand
CTCCGCCGCAATCAACGGCTTGACGGCGACGCGCTTGTTCTCGTTCTCGCGCTCTTCCCATTCCTTCTGCCATTCGGACGGGTGGTTGGAGAGCGTCACTTGAACGGCGGTCACCTTGTATTCCGGACAGTTCGTCGCCCAGTCCGAGAAGTCGGTGGTGATGACGTTCGCCTGCGTATCCGGGTGGTGGAAGGTGGTGTAGACCACCCCGGGCGAGACCTTGTCGGTGATCGTCGCCCGCAGCGTGGTATCGCCCGCCCGGCTGGCCAGCCGCACCCAATCCCCCTCGTGGATGCCACGGTTCTCGGCATCGTGGGGATGGATTTCCAGAAGGTCCTGGTCGTGCCAGACCACGTTTTCCGTCCGCCGCGTCTGCGCGCCGACGTTGTACTGCGACAGGATGCGCCCCGTCGTCAGCAGAAGCGGGAAGCGCGGGCCGGTCTTTTCGTCCGTCGCAATATACTCGGTGCGGATGAACTTGCCCTTGCCGCGCACGAAGCCGTCGACGTGGACCAGCGGCGTGCCTTCCGGCGCCTTGTCGTTGCAGGGCCACTGGACCGAGCCCATCGTCTCCAGCTTTTCGAACGAGACCCCCGCGAAGGAGGGCGTCGTCATCGCGATCTCGTCCATGATCTGCGAGGGATGGGTGTAGGTCCAGTTCGCGCCCAGGGCGTTGGCGAACATCTGGGTGACTTCCCAGTCGGCATAGCCCTGCTTCGGCGCCATCACCTTGCGGACCATGTTGATCCGCCGCTCGGCGTTGGTGAAGGTGCCGTCCTTTTCCAGGAAGGACGAGCCGGGGAAGAACACATGCGCGTAGTTCGCCGTCTCGTTCAGGAACAGGTCGTGGACGATGACGCAGTCCATCGCCGCCAGGCCCGCCGCGACGTGGTGGGTGTCGGGGTCGGATTGCAGGATGTCCTCACCCTGGCAGTACAGGCCCCTGAACGTGCCCTCCACGGCCGCGTCCAGCATGTTCGGGATGCGCAGGCCCGGCTCCGGGTCGATGGTCACGCCCCAGGCTTTCTCGTAGATCGCGCGGACCTCCGGGTGCTTCACATGGCGATAGCCCGGCAGTTCATGCGGGAAGGACCCCATGTCGCAGGAGCCTTGCACGTTGTTCTGGCCGCGCAGCGGGTTCACCCCCACGCCGGGACGGCCGATGTTGCCGGTCAGCATGGCAAGGTTGGCGATGCCGATCACCGCGGTCGAGCCCTGCGAGTGTTCGGTCACCCCCAGCCCGTAGTAGATCGCCGCATTGCCGCCGGTGGCGTAAAGCCGCGCCGCGCCGCGCACTTCCTCGGCCGGGACGCCGGTGACCATCTGCACCGCCTCGGGCGAATACATCGGCTGGCTGATGAACTCGGCATAGTCCTGGAACTCGTCCCAGTCGCAGCGGGTGCGGATGAATTCCTCGTTGTAGAGCTTTTCGGTCACGATGACATGCGCCAGCGCGCTGACCACCGCCACGTTCGTCCCCGGAGTCAGCGCCAGGTGATGCGCGGCCTTGTAGTGCGGGCCCTCGTACATCTCGGTCCGGCGCGGGTCGATCAGGATCAGCTTCGCGCCCTGCCGCAGGCGCTTCTTCAACCGGCTTCCGAAGACCGGATGCGCCGAATGCGGGTTCGCGCCGATGATCAGCGCCACGTCGCATTCCTCCACCGAGTCGAAGTCCTGAGTCCCGGCCGAGGTGCCGAAAGTCTGGCCCAGGCCATAGCCGGTGGGCGAATGGCAGACCCGGGCGCAGGTGTCGGTGTTGTTGTTCATGAAGACGGCGCGGGTCAGCTTCTGGACGAGGTAGGTCTCCTCGTTCGTGCAGCGGCTGGAGGTGATCACTCCGACCGACTGGCGCCCGTACTTCGCCTGGATGTCCTTCATCCGGCTGGCCGCGAAGTCCATCGCCTCGGCCCAGGAGACTTCCTTCCACGGGTCGGTGATCGCGTCGCGGATCATCGGCTTCAGGATGCGGTCCTGGTGCGTCGCATAGCCATAGGCGAAGCGGCCCTTCACGCAGCTGTGGCCCCGGTTGGCCTTGCCGTGCTTGTAGGGCACCATCCGCACCAGCTCATCGCCGCGCATCTCGGCCTTGAAGCTGCATCCGACGCCGCAATAGGCGCAGGTGGTGATGATGCTGCGATCCGGGGTGCCGATCTCGATCACCGACTTCTCGGTCAGCGTCGCCGTCGGGCAGGCCTGCACGCAGGCGCCGCAGCTCACGCAATCCGAGGCCAGCGCATCGTCGGTCTTGGCACCGAAGGAGACGCGGCTGTCGAAGCCCCGGCCCTCGATCGTCAGCGCAAACGTCCCCTGCACTTCCTCGCAGGCCCGCACACAGCGCGAGCAGACGATGCATTTCGCCGGGTCATAGGTGAAATAGGGGTTGCTGTCGTCCTTCGGCAGCCACTGCGGGTTGGCCTCGCCGCTGGTGTTCTTCACCCGGAAATGCGTGTCGACCGCGTCATAGCGCACGTCGCGCAGGCCCACGGCACCCGCCATGTCCTGCAATTCGCAATCGCCGTTCGCCGCACAGGTCAGGCAGTCCAGCGGGTGGTCCGAGATATACAGCTCCATCACCCCGCGCCGCAGCTGCTTCAGCTTGGCGTTCTGGGTATGGACCTTGATCCCCGGCGCCACCGGCGTGGTGCAGGAGGCGGGCGTGCCGTTCCGCCCCTCGATCTCGACCAGGCAGAGCCGGCAGGAGCCGAAGGCATCGACCGAATCCGTCGCGCAAAGCTTCGGCACCGGGATCCCGATCTCGTTCGCGGCGCGCATGATGCTGGTGCCCTCGGGCACCGTCACCTCGAAGCCGTCGATGGTCAGCGTGACCATCTGTTTCGACTTCGCAGCCGGAGTGCCGAAGTCGCGGTCGGGGATGATGAAATCTTTCATTCGGCGGCCTCCTTCGCACGGGCGAAATCGTCGGGGAAATGGGTCAGCGCGCTCATCACCGGATATGGGGTGAACCCGCCCAAGGCGCAAAGCGAACCAAGCTTCATCGTGTTGCACAAATCGGTGAGGATCGGCATCGCCGAGGCATCGCCCCGCGCCAGCCGGTCCAGCGTTTCCACCCCGCGGGTCGACCCGATCCGGCAGGGGGTGCATTTGCCGCAGCTTTCGATGGCGCAGAACTCCATCGCGAAGCGGGCCATCGCCAGCATGTCGGCGCTGTCGTCGAACAAGGTCAGCCCGGCATGGCCGATCAGCCCATCCTTCGCCGCGAATTCCTCATAGCCGAAGGGCGTGTCGAACAGCGCGCGGGGGAAATAGGCACCCAGCGGCCCGCCCACCTGCACCGCCTTGACCGGACGGTCGGTGAAGCAGCCGCCCGCGATCCTGTCGACGATCTCGCCCAGGGTCAGGCCGAAGGCGGTTTCATAGAGCCCGCCGTATTTCACGTTCCCGGCGATCTGCAGCGGGATCGTCCCGCGCGACCGGCCGAGGCCGAAGTCCTTGTAGTAGGCCGCCCCCTTGGCCAGGATCACCGGCACCGAGGCCAGCGAGATCACGTTGTTCACCACCGTCGGCTTGCCCATGAAGCCTTCCAGCGCCGGCAGCGGCGGCTTGGCGCGCACGACGCCACGCTTGCCTTCCAGGCTGTTCAACAGGCTCGTCTCCTCGCCGCAGACATAGGCCCCGGCGCCGACCCGGATTTCCATGTCGAAGGCCGCGCCCAGCACGCCCTGGGCCCGCGCAATCTCGACCGCCGCGCGCATCACCCGGATCGCCACCGGATATTCGCTGCGAATGTAGACAAAGCCCTTGGTCGCCCCGCAGGCCAACCCGGCAATCGCCATGCCCTCGATCAGCGTGAAGGGGTCGCCCTCCATCAGCATGCGGTCGGCAAAGGTGGCGCTGTCGCCCTCGTCGGCGTTGCAGACGATGTACTTCCGGTCGCCCTTCGCCTCGCTGACCGTCTTCCACTTGATCCCGGTCGGGAAGCCCGCACCACCCCGGCCCCGCAGGCCGGAATCGGTCACTTCCTGAACGATCTGCGCCTTGGTCATGCCCTTGGCGCGATCCAGCCCCGCCAGACCGCCATGCGCCCGGTATTCCGCCAAGGACAGCGGATCGGTGATGCCGCAGCGGGCAAAGGTCAGCCGGGTCTGGCCCTTCATCCAGTCCAGCTCTTCGGTCGGGCCCAGCGCCTTCGGATGCGCCGCCAGGTCATCGAACAGCGCCGGCACATCGGCGGGCTGCATCGGCCCGAAGGCATGGCGGACGCCCGCCACCTCGACCTCGACCAGCGGTTCCAGCCAGGCCATGCCACGGCTGCCGTTGCGGGTCAGGCTGACCTTGACCCCGCGCTTGCCCGCTTCGGCAAGGATGGCCTCGGCCACCGCTTCCCCGCCCATCGCCACCGCGAAACTGTCCAGAGGCAGCCAGATCTTCATTTCAGCACCTCGTCGATCAGCTTTTCGACCTTCTTCGGCGTCAGCATGCCGACCAGCTTGTCGTCCACCAGCGCCGCCGGTCCGCAGGCGCAAAGCCCCAGGCAGAACACCGGCTCCAGCGTCACCGCGCCATCCGGCGTCGTCTCGTGCCAGTCGATGCCCAGTTTCTCCCTCGCGCGGTCGGCCACCGAGTTGCCGAAGGCGGCCTGACAGGCCTCGGCCCGGCACAGTTTCAGCACATGGCGCCCGGCGGGCTTTTCCCGGAAGTCGTGGTAGAAGCTGACCACCCCATGCACTTCCGCCTTGGAAATCGTCAGCGCCGCCGCGATCTGCGGAATGGCGGCTTCGGGAATATGGCCGAACGCCTCCTGAACGGCATGGAGAATGGGAAGCAGAGGTCCCTCAAGCCCGCGATGGGCTTCAAGAATTTCGGCGATCCGGTCGGAGTGGGCGTGGGAATCAAGCATGCGGGCAACCTCTGGCTGGCATACCGGGGTATACGCCGATTGATAGGGATTTCAATGTAACGATACCGTCAAACGATAGGCAAAACCTATCGAAACAGCCGCACCGCCTCGTCCACCAGCGCCTGCAACACTGGCGTCTGCGGGTCGCGCCGGGCCGCGATCAGGCCCACGCTATGCTCCGCCTCGGGTTCCACGATGGGAATCGAATGCAGCCGCCCGTCCGCCACGAACATGTCGGCCAGCTTCTTCGGCACGACCGAAGCCCAGCGCCCGGTCAGCACATGCGCCATCAAGGCCATCGTCGAGTTCGACTCGATCATCGGCACGGTATCCACCCCCGCCTCGCCGAGGTGCTGGTTGACGATCCGGCGGTTCTGCATGTCCGAGGTCAGAAGGCACAGCGGCACGGTCGACAGCTCGTTCCAGCTGACATGGCGGCGCCCGGCCAGTTCCGACCCCGGGGCGATCAGCAGGCGGTAGAACTCGGTATAAAGCGGCACCTGCGACACCCGGCCCAGGGGCTCGTTGTCGAGGTAGGTGATCCCCGCCTCCAGATCCAGCGCCTCGATCCCGGTCAGGATCTCGACGCTGGTCCGCGACAGGATCGAGACGCGGACATTCGGGTGCTTCTTGGTGAAGGGGCCGGTCAGGTCGGCCACCATCGGCAGCGCCGTCGGGATCACCCCGATCCGCAGGTTGCCCGACAGACCAGTGCGCACCACCCGCATCTCGTCCTTCAGGGCCCGCACATCGCCCACGATGCCCAGCGCCCGGTCCAGCACCCTTTGCCCTTCCGGCGTCAGGCCCTGGAACCGGCTGCCGCGGAACACCAGTTGCACGCCCAGCTGATCCTCCAGCTGCCGGATGGCAGAAGACAGGGATGGCTGCGTCACCCCGCAGGCCTCTGCCGCCCGGCCGAAGTGCCGTTCCTTCGCCAGCGCGATGAACATTTCCAGCTTGTCGATCATCGGGCCAGCCTGCCGCGCCCCGCCCTTGCCCGCAAGCCCCATAGGGCTTACCTCTGGCCCATGCGCCGCCTGATCCCCTTCCTGCCCAAACCGCCCATCGTCCCGGTGATCCGCCTTTCGGGCACCATCGGCACCGGCACCCGTGCGCTCAACGACGAGGCGCTGGCCCCGCTGATCGACAAGGCCTTCAAGTCGAAGCCCGTCGCGGTGGCACTGGCCATCAACTCCCCCGGCGGCTCGGCGGTGCAATCCTCGCTCATCGCCGCCCGCATCCGGCGGCTGGCAGAGGAGAAGAACATACCCGTCCATGCCTTCGTCGAGGATGTCGCCGCCTCGGGCGGCTACTGGCTCGCCTGCGCGGCGGATGACATCTGGGTCGATTCCAGCAGTATCGTCGGTTCCATCGGGGTGATTTTCGCCAGCTTCGGCTTCCCCGAACTGATGGCCCGCCAGGGCGTCGAACGCCGTGTCGTCACGGCGGGCAAGTCGAAAAGCTTCGCCGACCCCTTCCTGCCGCAGAAGGCCGAGGATGTGGACCGCCTGAAAGCCCTGCAAACCCCGATCCACCAGGCCTTCATCGACCACGTCAAACATTCGCGCGGCAAGCGGCTGAATGACACCGCCGACCTTTTCAACGCCGACATCTGGGTCGGCCAGCAGTCCGTCGACCTCGGCCTGACCGACGGCATCGCCCATATGGTCCCCAAGCTGAAGGCGCTCTACGGCGAGAAGGTCAAACTCCTCCCCCTCGGTCGCAAGCGCAGCCTCTTCCAGCGGCTTGGCTTGTCTCTGGTCGATGAAACGCTGGGGGCGGTCGAGGATCGGGCGCTCTGGGCGCGCTACGGGTTATAGAATGCTGGTCAAGGTCGTCCTCGTCTTCCTCTGCTTCATGGCGCTGATCGCCTTCATCGGCCGCGCCCTCTTCCCCTCGGCCCTGCCCCCCGTCCTGCGCAAACGCCAGGGCGCCCCGCGCTGCCGGAAATGCGGGCGCTATCTCATCGGCCAGAAGACCTGCGACTGCGGGGGGCGTGCGAAATGACGGCACTGGTGACAGGCGCGGGCAAACGGCTGGGCCGTGCGATGGCGCTTTACCTCGCCGGGCGCGGGCACGATGTCGCGGTCCACTACGCCTCCTCCGCCGACGAGGCCGAAGCCACCGTCGCCGAAATCCGCGCCCTGGGCCGCCAGGCTCGGGCCTTCCACGCCGACCTTCTGCACGAAGCGCAGGTTCAGGCCCTGGTCCCCGCCGCCACCGCCGCCCTCGGCCCCCTCACTGTCCTCGTCAACAGCGCCTCGATCTTCGAATACGACCGGATCGACACCGCCACCCGCGAAGGCTGGGACCGTCACATCGAATCCAACCTCCGCGCGCCCTATGTCCTGACGCAGGCCTTCGCCCGCCAGTGCCCTCCGGCCACGACCGACGACATGGGCGAACCTCTCGCCCAAGGCCTGATCGTCAACATGATCGACCAGCGCATCCTGAAACTGACGCCCGAGTTCTCGACCTACACCATCGCCAAGATGGGTCTCTGGGCCCTGACCCAGACCGCCGCGCAAGGCCTGGCACCCCATATCCGCGTCAACGCCATCGGTCCCGGCCCCACCCTGAGAGGCGCCCGGCAGTCGGAAACCCACTTCGCCCGCCAGCGTGCCGCCACCGTTCTGGGCCGTGGCGCGAACCCGCAGGACATCACCGCCGCCCTGGGATTCTTCCTCGACAGCCCCGGCGTCACCGGCCAGTTCATCGCGGTCGACGGTGGCCAGCACCTCGGCTGGAAAACGCCAGACGTTCTGGGCGTGGAATAGCCCTTCCAAACCGACGCCGCGTCAACTTGTCCACTTCTCACGCTTTCGTCACAAGACGTTCACGATTCACTTGGGATTTCAGGGATTTGCGGCCCACAAGAAAATCTTCCGTGCGAAATCAATCGCTTATGAATGTGCCCAAAAAATAGGCAACTTCACGAACCGGGCCGAAAACAAGGGAAAAACCGCGCTCCCGAAATCTTCTCCGCAAACTTATCCCCAGATTCCGTGGACAGCTTTGCTCTTGCCACGCCCCCCCGTTCAGTGCAGCCCTGATCAAAGAATCGACGCCCCCAGATGACCGACGAAAAACCCCGCACCGGACATGAGGTGATCCAGGATTACCTGAAGACGCTGGACGGTTCGCCCGGCGTCTACCGGATGCTGAACGCGGCCTCCGAGGTGCTGTATGTCGGCAAGGCGCGCAACCTGAAGGCGCGCGTCACCAACTACGCCCGGCCCGCAGGCCATTCCGGTCGCATCGCCCGGATGATCTTTGAGACCGCCTCGATGATGTTCCTGACCACGCGCACGGAACTTGAGGCGCTGCTTCTCGAACAGAACCTGATCAAGCAGCTGAAGCCGCGCTACAACGTGCTCTTGCGCGACGACAAGAGCTTCCCGAACATCCTGATCTCCGCCGAACACCCCTATCCGCAGATCAAGAAGCATCGCGGCAAGAAGTCCGAGAAGGGCGCCTATTTCGGCCCCTTCGCCTCAGCCGGGGCCGTCAACCGAACCCTCAACCAGCTGCAAAAGGTCTTCCTCCTCCGCAACTGCTCGGACTCGATGTTCGAAAGCCGTACCCGTCCCTGCCTGCAATACCAGATCAAGCGCTGCTCCGCCCCCTGCGTGGCGAAGATCAGCCAGGAGGGCTATGCCAGCCTCGTCGATGACGCCAAGCGCTTCCTCGAAGGCAAGACCACTTCGGTGCAGGCCGACCTCGCCCGCGACATGGCGCTTGCCTCCGAAGCGATGGAATTCGAACGCGCCGCCGCTTTGCGCGACCGGATCAAGGCGCTGACCCAGATCCAGCAAAGCCAGGGCATCAACCCGCAGGGCGTGGCCGAGGCCGACGTTGTCGCCCTTCACCTCGAACATGGCCAGGCCTGCGTTCAGGTCTTCTTCATCCGCGCCAACCAAAGCTGGGGAAACCGCGACTTCTACCCCAAGACCGGCTCGGGCGCAGAAGAGCCGGAGATCCTGGAAGCCTTCCTCACCCAGTTCTACGACGACAAGGACCCGCCCCGGCTGATCCTTCTCTCCCACCCGGTCGACAACCCCGACCTGGTGACCGAGGCCCTGTCAGCCCGCGCCGGTCGCAAGGTGGAACTCGCGGTTCCCCAGCGCGGCGAAAAGGCGGAACTGGTGGAAAACGCCACCCGCAACGCCCGCGAAAGCCTCGCCCGCCGCATGGCCGAGTCCACCACCCAGAACAAGCTCCTCACCGGCCTTGCCGAAGCCTTCGACCTCGACGCCCCGCCGCAGCGGATCGAGGTCTACGACAACTCGCACATTCAGGGCACCAATGCCGTCGGCGGCATGATCGTGGCGGGCGCCGAGGGCTTCCTGAAATCGCAATACCGCAAGTTCAACATCCGCTCCGAGGCCGGGGCCAATTCCGACGACTTCGGCATGATGAAGGAAGTCCTGACCCGCCGCTTCGAGCGTCTGCTGAAGGAGGACCCCGAGCGCAAGACCGACATGTGGCCCGACCTGTTGCTGATCGACGGCGGCGCGGGGCAGGTGTCGGCGGTGGCCGGGATCATGGCCGAACTCGGGGTGGACGACATCGCGATGGTCGGCGTGGCGAAGGGCATCGACCGCGACGCCGGGAAAGAGGAATTCCACCGCCCCGGCACCCGCCCCTTCGCCCTGCAACGGAACGACCCCGTCCTCTACTTCATCCAGCGCCTCCGCGACGAGGCCCACCGCTGGGCCATCGGCGCCCACCGCGCCAAGCGGGCGAAGGCGGTCAGCGTGACGCCCCTGGATGACATCCCCGGCATCGGAGCCACCCGCAAACGCGCCCTCCTCCAACACTTCGGCAGCGCAAAGGCCGTGGCCCGGGCAGGGGTCGAGGACCTGCAAGCCGTGGACGGGATTTCCCAGGCAATGGCCAAAACCATCGCAGACTACTTCTCGGCGAAGGGGTAAGGCGTTGTGCGGGTGCCAACGTGAACAGCAAACTAGTCGCCGCGACCTCTCGACCGCTTTCTTGCTGCAGTGCCTGACGGTGAGGGTTGTGGTGGGGGTTCGCGTCGCTTGACCAGCCCCGTTACCTGGATTTCCGCAGGGACGTAGCCGTCTGCAGTTAACTTTGACACAAGAACAATGTCAGCCTTTACTTGAGGTTGCCCCCAAAGATCAGATGGCTGAACAGGGTCCATTACTCGAACCTTCAAGCGTCGGTCGCTGATTCCGTCTGCGACAGCCGCCCATCCTGTTGCGGCCTTGTCCCGGTCCATTGCATGTAGGTCGAGCACTACGCCATAGTAGGGCTTGTATCGGTCAAAGTCCGAAGGCTTTTCAGCCTCTCCCACATACGGAATTTCTCGGATCGTGTTGGAGTCTATGCGGTCCCTATCCACAAGCATCGGCGCATTTCTGTCACGCTGGCTGGGAAGGAAAATGCGCTTTGCTTGAATAAGAAGTCGCTTTGCCGCCGACGGCTTCTCAAAGTGCGCTTGGATGATTTTCAAGACCTCATCACTTGTTCTTCCTGTTTGCCGTGCGAGGAGTTCAGACAACTCTTCAAAGCGGTCGCGCGGCAAGCTGGAAGTGACCATTTTCTTGACGGCGTCAATGGCCAGGCCGGTGCCGTAGAACACAATCGTCAGAAACACCAAGGTCACGATGGTGTCGTACTTATCGCTCACTGTAACCTTGAACAGATCTTCAATCATCGGCGGAACCTCTCTTCGGAGGTCGTCCTGATATGTGACCAACAGCGCTAGAAAGAACGCCTCTCGAAGTGGGCTTTCTTGTGACAGAATGCGAACATTTAGTGAACTTTTGTCTATCTGCAAGCCAGAGATGAAGCTCGGAAGCAGAGCGGCGGCATCCCGCGCAAGATCGTCGGTAGCGCGCAGCGCTTCGATGATATCGGAAACGGGTGTAACGCCCGTCGTCTCGTAGACCAATGAAATGGGTAAGCGAATCTCGACCATTGGCGAGTATTTGCACGACCGCAACTATGGCGGGAGTCATTTCTTCGCTCTCAGCGCGCAGACTGCGTTTGCTACACCTGTCCCCAAAATATCCCGCCGAAGGCATCCCCCGCCTACCCCAGGCGCTCCCCCAACCGCCTCAGCGCACCAGAAGCCCCAAGCGCCTCCCCTCCCCCTCCGTGGGGAGGGGCCGGGGGTGGGGGGCACCCGACCAGCCCCGATTCGCGACAAATGGTTAACACGCAACAGCCCATACGCGCGTATGGCCGCCTTCCATACGCGATCCATACCGTTCCCAGACGACCAAGAACTCGCCAACCCATTGATCTAACACACCGAACGCCGCGCCCGGCGTCACTTCACCACAAACCCATGCGCAAATGGATCACGGTCGTCGATGATGATCGTGTTGATCCCCGTCTGCCGCGCCCAGCCGGCGATGGAGGGAACAATCGCCTCCCGCCCCGCCAACGTCGCAGCAGCCTCGACCCGTCCCTTGAAGATCGAGCCGATGATGCTCTCATGGTGGAACTCGTCCCCCACGGCCAGCTTCCCCTTCGCCGCCAACTGCGCCATCCGGGCGGAAGTCCCCGTCCCGCAGGGGCTGCGGTCGATGGCTTTCTCCCCATAAAACACGGCGTTGCGGGCATGCGCTCCCGGCACCGTGGGCTTGCCCGTCCACAGGATATGGCTCAACCCCCGGATCGCCGGATGCTCGGGATGCACGAACTCATACTTCGCATTCAGCGCCGCCCGCAGCTTCGGCGACCACCCCACCAGCTCCCCCGCCGTATGGTCCGCCATGTCGCGGAACGCCTTCTGCGGCTCGACGATGGCATAGAAGTTGCCGCCATAGGCCACGTCCACCACGACCTCGCCCAGACCTTCAATTTCTGCCGTAAGCCCTTCTGCATAAAGGAAACCCGGCACATTGGTCAGCCGTACTTCCTCGACAAACCGCCCCTCCTGTATATACGAAACCTCGACCTTCCCCGCCGGAGCATCCACCGCCAACCGCCCCGGTTCGCGCGGGGTAATCAACCCGTTCTCCAGCCCCATCGTCACCGTCCCGATCAGCCCATGCCCGCACATCGGCAGGCAGCCGGAGGTCTCGATGAACAGCACCCCCACGTCGCAATCGGCCCGCGTCGGCGGGTAGAGGATCGAGCCCGACATCATGTCGTGGCCCCGTGGTTCATACATCAGCCCGGTGCGGATCCAGTCGAAATCCTTCAGGAAATGCGCCCGGCGCTCCAGCATGGTCGCCCCCTCCAGCCGGGGTCCGCCGCCCGAGACCAGCCGCACCGGGTTGCCGCAAGTGTGGCCGTCGAGGCAGGAGAACGTATATACAGCCATGTCAGAACCTTTGCGGCGAGAAGGGGGTCAGGTCTATCGCAGCCGGCGCCCCGGTCAGCAGCTCGGCCACCAACCGCGCCGTCCCGGCGCTTTGGGTCAGGCCGAGGTGGCCGTGGCCGAAGGCATATACAACATGCGGCGAGGCTTTGGCACGCCCGATGGCAGGCAGGCTGTCGGGCAGCGAAGGGCGGAACCCCATCCACTGCGTGCCGCCTTCGGTTTTCAGGCCAGGCAGAAAAGCCTTTGCTTTCCGCAGCATGGCCTCGGACCGCTTGTAGTTCGGTGGCAGCGACAGACCCCCAAGCTCCACCGCGCCGCCGACCCGAATGCCGGTCGACAGGCGGGTGACGACGAAACCATGTCCCCCGAAGGTCACCTGGCAGCGCAGGTCCAGCGCGTCGGGCGGCAGCGTAGTGTTGTAGCCGCGCTCCGTCTCCAGCGGGATGCGCTCGCCCAGTGTGGCCGCGATACGGTGCGAGAAGGCTCCGGCGGCCAAGACCACCTTGTCGGCACGCAAGGGCTCTCCCGTAGTGCGTATATACACACCCGTCTCCTGCAGCTGCAGCCCCGTCACCTCGGCCTGCAGGATCGTCCCGCCCTGCGCGCGGAAGCGCTCTGCCAGCGCAAGGACATAGTCCTTGGGGTCGGCGATGGACCACCAGCCGGGGGTGAACGTCCCCTTGATGAACCGGGGGGCGAGGCCGGGTTGCAGCCCCTCCATTTCCCCCCCCGTCATGTGCTGGAAGTCGATCCCATGCGCCTCACGCGCCTGCCAGCCGGGCAGTGACACCCTGAACTCTGCATCGCTCTCATAGACCTGCAGGTTGCCGTCCTTGCGGAGCATCCCCAATGTGCCGGTGGCGGCCAGAAACGGCTCCAGCTCAGCCCGGGACAGGTCCATCAGCGCCGTCTGCGCCGCCGTGGAGGCCGCAACCGCACGGGGCGAACAGGCACGCCAGAAGCGGAAAAGCCAGGGTGCGATCTGCAATGCATAGGCGGGCGGGACGGACAGTGGCCCCAGCGGGTCCAGCAGCCATTTCGGCGCCTTGCGCAAGATGCCGGGCGAGGCGAGCGGCAGGGTGTCGGTGAAGGCGAAGGCCCCGGCATTGCCTGCCGAGGCCCCTGCGGCGGGGCCCTCGCGGTCCACCACCGTGACGGAAAACCCACGCGCCTGCGCCATCAGGGCGGTGGAAAGGCCGATGACCCCGGCCCCGATGACGGTGACGCTGGTCATGTCAGGCGGCGTATTTCCGCGCCTCCGGTTGCTTGGCCCAATCGGCATACCAGGCGTCGAACATCTTCAGCTGCGCCTCGATGAAGCCCTTCTGGCTGGCCGACAGCGTATCGCCTTCGTTGAAGTGATGCGAATAGGCCGTCTCACCGCGCAGGACCATCATGTGCTTGAAGAACAACACCAAATCCGGCCCGGCGTCGACTTCCGACAGCACCTGCATCGCCTGGTCCAGCTCATAGGCCAGCCGCCGCGCCTCGGCGTCGCCCTTCTGGGCCGCGCGGCAGAGCGAGACCAGATGCAGCACCTCGCGCGGGAGGACGTTGCCGATCCCGGTGATCGCGCCATCGGCGTTGCAGTTGACGTAGCCGTGGTAGACCGCCGTATCGACGCCGATCATCAGCTTCAGGTCGGCATCCGCGCCGGTGATCGCTTCGGCGGCATAGGACAGGTCGGCATAGCCGCCGAATTCCTTGAACCCGACCAGGTTCTTGTGCTCGGCTCGCAGCTGGAAGAAGAGGTCGGCCTTGGTGGAATAGCCATAGTAGGGGCTGTTGTAGATCACCGCAGGCAGGGTCGGGGCAGCGGAAAGCACCGCCTTGAAATGCGCCCGCTGCGCCGCGACCACCGTGCCGCGCGACAGCAGCCGTGGGATCACCATCAGCCCATGCGCGCCGACCCTCTCGGCATGCGAGGCAATGGCGGCGGCAGTCGCTGTATTTACAGCCCCAGTGCCGACGACGACCTTGATCCCGGCTTTGACCAGACGCTCCACCCCTTCCATCCGCTGTTCGGTGGTCAGAAGCGGCCAGTCGCCCATCGAGCCACAGTAGACCACGGCGGACATGCCCAGCCCGACAAGCTCCTTCGCCTTGGCGACCAGCGCATCGAAATCCGGGCTGCGGTCCGCCTTGCAGGGGGTCATCAGGGCCGGGATCGTGCCCGAGAAGATTTCCGACTTCATGATTGCAATCCTCCAATAGCGGCCGAATCCGCATCCTGATCCCAGCATAGAACTTGCATTTTATTTGTCGACAAGATTTTCACGCATGATTTCAACAGGAAAGATGGGGCCACCCTAGATTTCGATGTCCTGCCGCAGGTCGCGGGCCATCATCTCCTGGATTTGCCGGACGATCTTGTCGGCATGATCCTTCGCCAGCCGGTCACATGTATATACGTCCCGCGCCGCCACCGCTGCGATGATCGCCTCGTGTTCCTGTATATACGGATGCGGCAGAAGCGGCTCGAAGGCCGGGTAGTAGTAGAGCCGCAGGATGCGCCGCCCCTCGTCCAGCAGGCGCGAGAAGAGCTGGAGGTAATAGGGGTTCCGCCCGGCCTCGGCGATGGCGACGTGGAAATCCCGGTTCAGCTGGATCATCCCCGCCGTGTCGCCCGCCAGCACGACCTTGGCGAAGGCCTCCTGCCGGGCGCGGATCGCCTGAAGGTCGGCTTCATCATGGAACTGGGCGGCGAGCCGGGTCGTCACCCGATACATCAGCGTCAGCGCGTCGAAGAAATGGTGCAGGTTCGGGAAATCGATCTGCGACACCACGGTCGAGCGGTTCGGAAGCAGCGTCACCAGCCCGTCGCCCGCCAGCCGCACCAAGGCTTCGCGGATCGGGGTGCGGGACATCGACAGCCGCTCCGCCAGGCCGATTTCGTCAATCGGCTCACCGGGTTGCAGGACAAGGTTCAGGATCTCGTCCCGCAACGTCTCGTAGACGAAGCGCGCCCCGGTGCCACGCTTGCGCTCCTGCGGGTCGTCGCTTTCGGCCATCAGGGGTCGACCCCGCCCAGGCGACAGATCACCGCCCATTCCTCGTCGCTGACCGGCTGGACCGACAGGCGCGAGTTGTTGACCAGCACCATCTTCTCCAGCCCCGGCGTGACCTTGCACTCCTCCAGCGTGATCGCCCGTTTCAGCGGCTTCACCGCCTTGATCCAGACGCAGTCCCAGCGCGGATCATCCGTCGTGCTGTCGGGGGCGCTTTCGCGGCAAACCTCAACAATCCCAACCACTTCCTTGCCGATGTTGGAGTGGTAGAAAAACCCCCGGTCGCCGATCTTCATCGCCCGCATGTTGTTGCGGGCCTGGTAGTTGCGGACTCCGTGCCATTCCTCGCCCTCATCACCCTTGGCGACCTGGTGGTCCCAGCCCCAGACGTCGGGTTCGGATTTGAAAAGCCAATGGGTCATCCGATCACCCGCTTCCATTCCTGCACCATCACCGAGGCGAAAAGCCCCGCCTTGGCATAGGGATCGGCTGCCGCCCAGGCCTCGGCTTCGGCCTTGGACCCTACGCCAAGGATCAGCAAGCTGCCGCACATCTGGCCCGCCGCGTCGATGAAGGGGCCGGCCTGCTCCACCACGCCGGTGTCCTGTATATACGCCAGATGCGCCGCGCGGTTTTCGACGCGGGTCTGCAGGGCGTTCGGTTTATCCAGACAAATCAAGGTGTAACGCATGGTCATTCCTGTTTCAGGGGGCGGCTCATCAGCTGCCCGATGGCATCATTCAACGCGATCTTCCCAAGGGCAAGGGCATTGACCATCGCGGTGATCGGCATGTCGATCATGAGAGCATCGGCCAGTTTCACCACGGCGCGGGCAGTCGCAACACCTTCCACCGTGACCCTGGGGTCGAACCCCTCGCCCTTCCCCAAGGCGCAGCCGTAGCGGAAGTTGCGCGACTGCGCCGAGGTGCAGGTGAGGACAAGGTCGCCAAAGCCCGAAAGGCCCGCCAGCGTCTCCGGCCGCGCGCCAAGGGCTTCGGCAAGCCGCACCATCTCGGCATAGCCCCGCGTCATCAGCGCGGCCCGGGCGCTGTCGCCCAGCCCGGCGCCGATCACCGTTCCGGCCGCAATGGCGATGACGTTCTTCAAGGCGCCACCAAGCTCGGCCCCGATCACGTCGTCGGTCCGATAGAGCCGCAGGGTCGGGGTGGAAAGCAGTTCCTGCAGCGCCTCGCCGTCGCCCGTCGTGGCCAGGGTCAGCGCCGTCGGCAGGCCGCGCGCGATGTCCGCCGCAAAGCTGGGGCCGGTCAGGATCGCCGCCGGAGCCCCCGGTCGCCGCGCCTCGATCACCGCCACGGGGCCGCGCAGGGTGCCAAGGTCCACGCCCTTGCAGCAGGCGACCAGCGGTTGCCGCCCGTCGATCTGCGGCCAGGTGTCCAACGCTGCGCCAAGGGCCTGCATCGGCATGGCCAGCAGCAGCGCCTGACCGTGACAGATTTCCCCGATTTCGGCGTGAACAGAGACGTTTTCCGGTAGCGTGACACCCGGCAAGGCGGCCTCGCTCCGCCCGGTTTCGCGCATCTGCCGCACCTGGTCCGCATCGCGCGCCCAGAGCCGGACCTCGCGGCCCCCCCTGGCCAGGGCCACCGCCAGCGCCGTGCCGAACGCCCCCGCCCCGGCGATTCCGATCATGCCTTGGCCCCCTTCTTCCCCGAGCCGAGAAGCGCCGGAGCGCGATCATCCAGCGGCCAGCGCGGGCGGGCGGTGAAATCCATCGTGGGCGACAGACCGGCCCGCAGCCGCTCGATCCCGGCCCAGGCGATCATCGCCGCGTTGTCGGTGCAAAGCCGCAGCGGCGGGGCGACGAAAGGGACACTGGCGCGGGCGGCAACCGTCTCTAACATGGCCCGGATCGCGCTGTTCGCCGCCACGCCGCCCGCGACCGCAAGCGCCGTGGGCCGCTCGCCCGCCAGTTCCATCGCGCGCGATGTTTTCTTCGCCAACACCTCGGCCACCGCCGCCTGGAACCCGGCGCAGAGATCGCGCCGGTCCTGGACGGTGATCCCGCCCTTTTCCGCCACCAGCGCATCCCGCGCCCGCAGCAAAGCCGTTTTCAGGCCAGAGAAGGACATGTCGCAGCCCTCGCGGTCCAGCAGGGGCCGCGGAAAAGGAAACCGCTTCGGATCGCCCAGGGCCGCCTCCGCCTCCACCGACGGCCCCCCCGGCTGCGGCAGGCCCAGAAGCTTGGCCGTCTTGTCGAACGCCTCACCGGGTGCATCGTCGATGGTGCCGCCCAGCCGGACGAAACGGTCGACCCCCTGCACCAGCAGGAACTGGCAATGCCCGCCAGAGACCAGCAGCATGAGGTAAGGGAAGGCGATTTCGTCGGTCAGCCGGGGCGTCAAAGCATGACCGGCCAGATGGTTCACCGGCACCAGCGGCAGGCTCTTCGCCACCGCCAGCCCGCGCGCCAGCATCACGCCCGACAGCACCCCGCCGATCAACCCCGGCCCCGCCGTCACCGCGATGCCGTCGATCCCGTCCAGCGAGACGCCCGCCGAGGCCAGCGCCTCCTCGACCACCCCGTCCAGCCGCTCGGCATGGGCGCGCGCGGCGATCTCGGGCACCACGCCGCCGAAGGCCTCGTGCAACGCGGTCTGGCCCAGAACCTGCGAGGACAGGATCTCCGGTCCGCCCTCGCCGAGACGCACCACCGCCGCCGCCGTATCGTCGCAGCTCGATTCGATGCCGAGGAGAGTCAGGGTCCGGGTCATGGCCGCCGTTGCGCGAAGGGTCCCCGGCAGGTAACACCCCGGACATGGCGAGACAATCAGAACCGCTGGCACAACCGCCGATCCCCGTCCTCGTGACCCGCCCCCGGGCCGAGGCCGAGAGCTTCGCCGCCACGCTCTCCGCCCGCTTCGGAACCAGGGTGCGGCCCCTCGTCACCCCGCTGATCGCCCCCCGCTTCCTGTCGCCGGTGATTCCGGCCAAGGACTATGCCGCCGTCGTCTTCACCTCGGCCCACGCGGTCGAGGGTGCCCGCCGCCTGGGCGTTCCGCTGCCGCGTCTCGCCTGGTGCGTTGGCCGCAAGACCGCCGCCGTTGCCACCGCTGCCGGGTTCCTCGCGAAATCGGCGGATGGAGATGCCGAGGCGCTGGCAAACGCCATCCAGGCCGATCCTCCGAATGGCAGGATTCTGTATCTACGAGGTGTAGATACGCGCGGTAACTTGCTGGAAAAGCTGAACTCTTTCTGTATGCACACCGATGTTGCAATTGTCTATGCGCAAGAGCCGCAGCTCCTCACCACCCAGGCCCTCGCTGTCCTGCGCTCACCCGAACCCGCCCTCGTCACGCTCTTTTCGCCGCGCACCGCTGCGCTTTTCCGGGCCGCCTGGCCGCGGGACGGTCAAGGCAACCTGCATGTCGCCGCGATGAGCCGCGCGGTCGCCGACGCCTTGGACGACCTTCCCCGTGCGACCCTTGCCATCGCCCGGCAACCGGACGCGGCGGGAATGCTGGCGGCGGTCGAAAGCTTGCTTGCCGGATTGCCTGCGCCTTGAACCCGTGGGTTGCCAGTGCTTAGGTTGGGGCATGGGATGGAAAGGGCCGCAGCATGACCAGACGCAAGGACCCTGAGCCTGAAAACCTGCAGACCGAGGTTTCGCCGACCGCGCCCTTCGTGACCGAGGTCGGACCGGAACCCGTGCCCGTGCCCCCGCCCGAGCCGCGCATCGACGCGCCGCCGCTGCCGACCCCCCCCGCGCCCCGCGGCCCCGGCATGCTTGGCCCGATTCTCGGCGGTGCGCTTGCCGCCATCGGCGGCTTTGCCCTGTCGCATTTCAACCTGTTGAGCCTTGCGCCCGACGCTGGTGCCGTTCCCGCCCTCAGCGCCGAACTCGATCAGGCAGTGAAGCAGCAGTCTGCGGCCGACCAGAAACTCGACACCGACCTTGCCGCCCTGACCGGCCGCGTCGCCGCCCTGGAATCCGCGCCCGCCCCGGCGGCGCCCGATCTCTCCCGCCTCGACGCGCTTGACCAGCGCCTTGCAACTCTCGAAGCGATTCCCGCCGACGGCACGGCATCCACCGCCGCGCTGGCCGCGAAACTGGCCGATCTGGAACAACGCCTTGCCAGCCTTCCCACAGGCGGCTCGGACCCGGCCCTGCAACAGCAGCTCGACGACGCCCTTGCCCGCCTGACCGAGGCCGAAGCCGCCGCCAGCACCCGCGCCAGCGAAGCCGAGGCCGCTGCGCAAGCCGCCACCCGCAGCAAGGCGCTGGACGCGCTGTCGGCTGCCGTCGACACGGGCCAGCCCTTCGCCGCCGAACTTCAGGCGCTGGACGACCCCGCCCTGACCGAAGCGCTTGCGTCCCTGGCCGAAACCGGCGCACCGACGCTTCTCCAGCTGCAAGCCGCCTTCCCCGATGCCGCCCGCGAGGCCCTGCGCACCGCCCGCGACCTCAGCACCGAGGACGGCTGGGGCGCGCGCCTGGTCGATTTCCTCGCCGCGCAGACCGGCGCCCGGCCCTTGACCCCGCTGGAGGGCGACACGCCCGACGCCATCCTGTCCCGCGCCGAATTCGCCCTGTCGAAAGGCCGGGTTGCCGATGCATTGGCGGAACTCGACCCGCTCGATGCCGCCGTGAAGGCCCCGCTCGACGGCTGGATCGCGCAGGCGAAAGCCCATCTCGCCGCCGCCTCGGCCCTGCAAGCCGCACGGGGGGAATGATGCTCTGGTCGCTGACAAAGGTCATCCTCTTCGTCGTCATCATCGCCGCGCTGGCCCTTGGCGCCGGGCTCCTGTCGGAAACCGGCGAGGTCCTGCGCCTGACCGTCGCCGGGTGGGAGTTCACCATCGGCCCGGTCCAGGCCGTCGTCCTTGCCGTCGTGCTTTTCCTGGCGGTCTGGCTGGCGCTGAAAATCCTGGGCCTCCTCGCCGCCACCTTTCGCTTCCTGAACGGGGACGAAACCGCGATCTCGCGCTATTTCGACCGCAACCGTGAGCGGAAAGGCTACAAGGCCCTGTCCGAAGGCATGATGGCCCTTGCCTCCGGCGAGCCGCGCCTGGCGCTGACCCGTGCGCAGAATGCCGAGCGTTTGCTCGGGAAACCGGAACTGACGACGCTTCTGGTGGCACAGGCCGCCGAGGCCACAGGCGACCGCAAGCGCGCGATCGAGGCCTACAAAACCCTGCTCAAAGATGACGCCACCCGCTTCGTCGGGGTGCGCGGCCTGTTGCAGCAGAAGCTGGCCGAGGGCGACCGCGAAGTCGCGCTGAAGCTGGCCGAGAAGGCTTTTGAACTGCGGCCCAGACATGCGGAAACGCAGGATGTCTTGCTGAAACTGCAATCCGATGCGGGCGACTGGTCCGGCGCGCGGGCGACTTTGGGCGCGAAGCTGCGCGGCGGGACCTTGCCCAAGGACGTCTACCGCCGCCGCGATGCGGTGCTGGCCCTGCAACAGGCGCGCACGGTGATCGACGACACCGCCAACATCGAGGCGCGCGAGGCGGCGATCGAGGCGAACAAGCTCTCGCCCGATCTGATCCCCGCCGCCGCGATGGCTGCACGGGGCTACATCGCGAAGGGCGACAGGAAGAACGCGACCCGCGTGCTGAAGAAGGCTTGGGAAGTCCTGCCCCACCCCGACCTCGCCGCCGCCTTCGCCGAGATCGAGCCGGAAGAGACTCCGCAGGACCGCCTGAAGCGCTTCCGCACCCTGACCAACGCCCGCCCCGATGCGGACGAATCGAAGATGCTGCTGGCCGAGCTGCTTCTGGCGACCGAAGATTTCCCCGGCGCCCGCCGCGCTTTGGACGATGTCGCCACCCGCGCGCCGACCCAGCGTTCTCTGGCGATCCTGGCCGCCATCGCCCGGGGCGAGGGGGCCGAGGATTCTATCGTGCGCGATCTTGTCGCTCGCGCAATCGCTGCACCGCGCGGTCCGCAATGGGTTTGCGACAAGTGCCACGCGATCCATGACGGCTGGCAGCCGGTTTGCGACAACTGCGGCAGCTTCGACACCCTGTCCTGGAAGACCCCGCCCGCGACCAGCACCTCGCCCGCCCTGGCCGAACTGCTGCCGCTGATGGACGCCCGCCCCGAACCGGAGCCGGAACCCCCGCCACCCGAGGAAGAGCCGCTACCCCTGGACGAGATCGCCCGCCGCGCAAATTAGGGCTACACACCGCCCAAGGCCGGTGCTAATAGCCCGCGCAGGAAGAATGCCGGTGTAGCTCAGCTGGTAGAGCACGTCATTCGTAATGATGGGGTCGGGGGTTCGAGTCCCTTCACCGGCACCATTCTTCCCCCGAAACGCAAAAGCCGCCGGTCCCCACGGACTCGGCGGCTTTGCTTTTCCAACGCCTTGCGATGGAGCGGGACGCCTCCGCCAATCGCTTCCCTCCCCCTCGTGGGGAGGGAGAGGGTGGGGGGCTGACGGTCGATCCCGCCCGCCGCCAAGCGTCAGCGCTTCGGACCTTTCGGCGGAACGAACCGCTTGGACGTATCCCGCGCATCCGCCTTCGGCTTGGCCGGACGATCCGAAGCGCCCGCCCTCTCGAAGGGCTTCTTCCCCCCCGCCGCATGGCTCTTGAACCCGCCCGCCTTGCCCGCGCCCTCGCGCTTCACGAAGGGCCGCGCCTCGTCGCCCTTGCCGGCATAGGTCTTCTTCGGACGGTCGCCCTCCTCACGCGGGCGGAAACCCTCGCCCTTCGGCGCATAGGGTTTGCGGGGCCGCTCGCCGTCCTCGCGAGGCTTGAACCCCTCGCCGCGCGGCTTGTAGCCCTCGGATTTCCCGGCATAGGGCTTGCGCGCCGGGCGCTCGCCGTCCTCCGCCCGCTCCCGGGGCTTGTAGCCCTCGGTCTTGCCCGCATAGGGCTTCCGCGCCGGACGCTCGCCGTCCTCACGCGGTTTCCAGCCCTCGGACTTGCCCTTGTAGCTACCGCCCTCCGACGCATGGCTCTTGTAGCCCGCCGCCCGGGCCGGACGATCCGCCGGCCCGCCGTGGCTCTTGAACCCGGTCGACCGCGGAGCCGCCTTCTGATCCGGCGACCAACGCGGCTTGCGGGGGCGGTCGTCCTCACCTTCAGGGCGGGGCGTGCGCTCCTCATAGGGCTTCCGCGCCGGGCGATCATCGGTCCGCTCGGGCCGCGCCTCGGACGGAGTCACCCGGGGCCGATCCTCGTACTTCGCCTTCGGCGGCGCTGCGGGTTCGGCCTCATCATCCTCCACCACCCGAGGAGGCTTCGGCACATAGGCCGGTTTCTCGGCCCTCGCCGGACGCTCGGCCCGCTCCGGTCGCGCCGGACGCTCGAACCGGGGCTTGTCATAACGGGGCTTGTCGAAGTCCGGCTCGCCCTCCAGCCGCTCCATCAGCAACCCCTTGTCGAGGTCGATCTGTTGCCGGAACTTGCCCGCCACCGCTTCGGCAATCTGCACGAAGGTCTCGTCCTCGCGCACCCGGATCGCGCCGATGGAATCCTTCGCAATGCTCCCGGCATCGCAGATCTTCGGCAAAAGCCAGCGCGCCTCGGCCCGGCCCGACCGGCCCACGCCGATGCGGAACCAGACCGAAGGACCGAACTCCCCCCGCTCGCGCGGCGCCGACGGCGCGGGCATCGCCGCATCGGTCGACAGCACCTCGGGGGCCGACCGCCCCTCGCGCCACAGCCGCACGAAAGCCGCCGCCAAAGCCTCGGCCCCGAACTGCTCCAGCAGGTCTCCGGCAATCCCCGCCTCGTCCCCGACCGGAGCCGTCAAAGCCGGATGTTCCAGAATCCGCAGGTCGTCCTTGGCCTGCACGTCATCCGCGCCCGGCGCCGGGCCCCATTCGGCCACAACCTTCGCGCCCGACAACAGCCGCTGCGCCTTCTTGAATTCCGACGGCGTCACGATCAGCGCCGAAACGCCCTTCTTCCCTGCCCGCCCGGTGCGGCCCGAACGGTGCAGCAGCGTCTCGGAATTCGACGGCAGGTCGGCATGGATCACCAGCTCCAGCCCCGGCAGGTCGATGCCCCGCGCCGCCACATCCGTCGCGATGCACACCCGCGCGCGGCCGTCCCGCAGCGCCTGCAGCGCGTGCGTCCGCTCCTGTTGCGACAGCTCGCCCGACAGCGCCACGACCTGGAACCCCCGGTTGCCCATCCGCGCCAGCAGGTGATTGACGTTCACCCGCGTCTTGCAGAAGACGATGGCCGTCCGCGCCTCGTAAAAGCGCAGCACGTTGAAAATCGCATGTTCCCGGTCCCGCACCGCCACGGAAATCGCCCGGTACTCGATGTCGACATGCTGCTTCGCCTCGCCCTGGGCGACGATCCGCAGCGCGTCCTTCTGGAACTCGCCCGCCAGCTTCTCGATCTCCTTCGGCACGGTGGCCGAGAACATCAGCGTCCGCCGATCCTCCGGTGCCGCCGCCAGGATGAACTCCAGATCTTCGGCGAAGCCGAGGTCCAGCATCTCGTCCGCCTCGTCCAGCACCACGGCGCGAACGCCCGACAGGTCCAGCGAGCCGCGCTCGATATGGTCGCGCAACCGGCCCGGCGTGCCGACGACGATATGCGCGCCCCGCTCCAGCGCCCGGCGTTCAGTGCGGTAGTCCATCCCGCCGACGCAAGTCGCCAGCTTCGCCTGCGCCCCCGCATAGAGCCACTCCAGCTCCCGCGCGACTTGCAGCGCCAGCTCCCGCGTCGGCGCGATGGCCAAAGCGATGGGCTTGTCCGCGTACAGAAGCACGTCCTGCCCGTTCAGGATTTCCGGCGCCACGGCCAGCCCGAAGGCCACCGTCTTGCCCGACCCGGTCTGCGCCGAAACCAGCGCATCGCGCCCGGCGACGCCTTCGGCCAGCACCGCCTCCTGCACCGAGGTCAGCGTCTCATAGCCCTGGTCGGCCTAAGCCTGCGCCAGCGGCGCGGCCACTTGTTCAATCGTCATGGATGTCTTTTCCAAAGGGGGCACAGATCGCGCCCAGTCAAGCCAAACGGCCCCTGTCCCTTTGGTGCGGGCCTCCTCGCCCGCAGTCTCGGAATCTCGACCGTCCGGGGCCAGTATCCGAAACCGGCGGGCCTGTATAGGGCTTAAGGCAACAGCCGCGCCATCGCCTCGGCGTGCAGCCTTGGCGGCAGCGCCAGTACCCCCGCGGCCATCGCGCCGGGCGTGTTGAAGCGCAGCGCCTTGCCCTGCCGGTCCGTCACCACCGCCCCCGCCCGTTCCGCGATCAGGGAACCGGCGGCGATGTCCCATTCCCAACTGTCGCGCAGGGTCAGCATCCCGTCGAACCGCCCCTCCGCCGCCAGACACATCCGGTAGGCCAACGAGGCGCGGAAGCTCCGCTCGATCTCCGGCACCCCGCCCGGCCATTTCTCCGGCACCAGGTTCGCCTTGGTGGTCAGGATATTGGCCCCGGTCAGAGCCTCCCGCCCGCTCACCGCAATCGGCTGACCGTCCTTCAGCGGCGGCGCGGTCTCGGAAGCCGCGTACATACGATCCAGCGCCGGGAGATACACCACCCCCGCCGTCACGCGGCCATTGTGCGCCACCGCCAGCGAATGCGCCCAAGTTTCCTCCCCCGCCACGAAGGCCCGCGTGCCGTCGATGGGGTCCACGATGAAGACTGTATCTACAGCCAGCCGGTCGGTGCTGTCGGGCGTCTCCTCCGACAGCCAGCCATAGCCGGACCGGGCCGCCAGCAGTCGCGCTTTCAGCATGTCGTTCACGGCAAGGTCGGCCTCGGTCACCGGCCCATGCTCGCCGCCCTTGTCCCAGACCTGCGGGCTTTTCCGCCAGTAGCGCAGCGCAATCCGCCCCGCCTCGCGCGCGGCCTCGGTCAGCAAGGCCAGGTCACGCGCCGGCAAGGGTCATCCCGTCGATCAGGATCGACGGCACCCGCGTCGACAGATGCGCCCGCGCGTCATTCGCCGGGACGATCCGCAGCAACATGTCGCGCAGGTTCCCGGCGATGGTGCATTCGTGGACCGGATAGGCCAGCTGCCCGTTCTCCACCCAGAACCCCGAGGCGCCACGGGAATAATCCCCCGTCGTCGGGTTGATGGTGGACCCGATCATCGACGTCACCAGCAGCCCCGTCCCCATCTGCTTCAGCAGGTACTCGCGGGTCACAAGCCCTTGGGTCAGGTCAATGTTGGTTGTCGACGGCGAGGGCGGCGCCGATGTCCCGCGCGAGGCGTTGGCCGTCGACGCCATCCCCAGCTTCCGCCCCGTGGCCAGATCCAGCACCCAGCCGGTCAGCACCCCATCCGCCACGATCTCGCGCCGCTTCGTCGCCAACCCCTCGCCGTCGAACGGCCGCGACGAGCCAATCCGCACCCGATGCGGGTCTTCCACCAGCGACAGACCCGCTGGCAGCACCTGTTTCCCCAGCAAATCCCGCGCCCAGCTTGAGCCCCGGGCAATCGAGGTCCCATTGATCGCCGACAGAAGATGCCCGACCAGCGATGCCGCGACCCTTTCGTCATAGACCACCGCATAGGTCCCGGTCTTCGGCTTCACCGACCCCACGCGCTGCAAGGTCCGCTCCGCCGCCAGCCGCCCGATCTCCTGCGCCGAGGGCATGTCGGCGGCGTATATACGCCCCTCGCCCGCATAATCGCGCTGCATCTCGGTCCCCGCTCCGGTGAACGCCACCGCCGACAAAGACGTGGATGTCCGCCCATAGCCCCCGGAAAACCCGTTCGTCGCCGCCATATGCAGCGCCCGCTGGCTGTAGCCAGCCGAAGCCTCCACCTGTGTGATCCCGGCGGAGTCCAGCGCCGCCGCTTCCACCGCCCGCGCCGATGCCTCCAGCACCGCAGCCCCCGGCTCCCCTGCCGGATCGGCGAGGTCCAGCGCACCCAGGTCCCAGCCCGAGGCGAGTTGCGACGCCTCCGCCAGCCCCGCCGTCGCATCCTCCGGCGCCTCGCGCGCCATCGCCACCGCGCGTTCGGCCAGAGCCGTGATCGTTGCCGAAGTCGTATCCGAAGCCGAAACGCAGGCCTGCCGCTTGCCGACCAGCACCCTGAGGCCGATTTCCACCCCTTCCGACCGCTCCGCCTGCTCCAGCGCGCCCTTGCGGATTTCGATCGACAGCGCCGTCCCAGCCACCGCCAGCGCGTCGGCGCTGTCCGCCCCCGCCTTGCGGGCAGCGTCCAGCAGGGAATGGCTCAGGTCGGCAAGGCTGGGGGTCATCGCATCGGTCCTATCATCACCGGGATGAGGTAGTCCCCCCTGCCTTCGGGTGCAAGGCCGGGCAACGCCCGCCTATTGCATCCGCATCCCGTTCGCGAAGAGTCCGCCTTCCTTGAACTCGATCTCGGACACCAGCTCGTCCGGCCCGGCGCCGGGCTTCGCCACCATCGCCAGCCCCATGCGGAAGCCCATCGCATCGTCCTCGCTGATGAGGCCCAGCGCGATCAGGTTGTCGACCAGCTTGGTCACGCCCTTGATGTTGACCACCACCTTGCCATCCGGCCGCGGCATCCCGCCGAAGGTGGCGGTATCCGAGTTGTCGAAGGTCAGCGCGCCGGTGCCCGATACCTCGGCCCCCGCCGCCTTGGCCAGCACCTGCGTCAGGTCAAGGCTGTGCAGCTCACCGGGGGGCGTCGCACCCTCCATCTGCACCTCGGGGTCCATGATGTCCTTGGTCCAGAACCCCTTGCCCTTGAGGTCGACGATGAAGGTCGCCGGTTCGCGCGACAGCATGGCCGCCGGGTCGAACAGGCCCCAGACATCGTCCGACACCGTGAAGTCCACCACCTTGGTCAGATAGGCAAAGTCCTGCGGCGTGTCCGATTTCGTGACCGGCATCAGCAGGTTGAAGGCGCTGTCGGCAAAGGCCACCTCGACCTGCGGGAAGGGAATCTCGGCCCCCGAGATGGTGAATTTCGCCCCCGTCAGCGTGGTGCCATAATTCATCCGCACCTTGTCCATCGCCAGCACGAAGCTGCCGCCGCTGGCGTTGGCAGTCATCTTCGTCGGCCCCTGCGCCTCGGTAATGTCGGCATCCAGCGTCATCGCCCCGAAGCTGAAGGACGTGTCCATCGTAAACCCGCTGTTCAACGCCAGCGCCATGTTCGCCATCATCTCGGGGTTCAGGAAATTGCCCTTGGTCGCCCCCTTCAGGTCGGCGAAATTGACCGAAATCTTGCCCGACCCGCCCGACCCGTCCGAGCCGTTCAGGTCGAACACCGCCGTCTTGGCCGAAAAGTCCGAGTCGAGCCCCATCGTCTCGCCGGTCCTGGTAACCTCGTAGCCGCCCTCCAGCCCGGTCAGCGCCAGATCGCCCTTGGTGTCCAGCACCTTGCCGCCCTGGTCCGTCACCTCATCCAGCGTGATCTTCATCGTGGGCGCGGTCATCTTGTAGCTTGTCTGATCAGCACTTCCGCCCGCGACGATCACCGCGCCCGGCTGGCTGACCGTCAGCTTCACCGACCCCGGCCCGTCCCCCTGCGCCGGGAAGGCCAGCTGCATCGGATAGCTCTCCGGCATGGCGACCGTCACCGTCCCGTCGCCGTTGTCAGTGAAGCTCAGCTTGTCGAAGATGATCGACGCACTGCCACCCATCTGGTCCTTGTAGGTCACGGCCAGATCCGTCACCTCGACCGCCTTGCCGCTGTCCGCCGTGTTCCCGACCGTCAACTCCTGCCCGGCCGAGGTCATCATCGCCTGCCAGCTTGCCCAGACCTCCTGCGGGGTGACATCGGCGGAAGCTGCGGTCGCAAGGAACACAAGGCCGATCGCTGAGGAACAGGTAAGGGCGCGGGTCATGGCTTATGCCTTTCTGGTTGAATTCGCTGCCCGCAACCTTTCTATCTCGTCCCCGAAGCGTCAAGGGATTCCCCTGTCGCAGGTGGGGAAAGCCGGAGGGTGCCGTCATGATCAAGGTCCAGACCGCAGGCGACTGCTGCACCCTCACGCTTGCCCGCCCCGACAAGGCCAACGCCCTGACCGAAACCATGCTGGAAGCCCTCGCCCTGGCCGCGACCGAGGCCGCCACCAATGGCGCGAAGGTCCTGATCCTCACCGGCGAGGGCCGCGTCTTCTCTGCCGGGGCCGATCTTGACGGGATGAAGGCGGGCCTCGGCCTTTCCCCCGCCTGGGAGGATGCCTCCGCGGCCATCGCTGCGTTTCCCGGCCTCAGCATCGCCGCGCTGAACGGAACGCTGGCAGGCGGCGCGATGGGCGTGGCGCTGGCCTGCGATCTGCGCATTGCCGTGCCCTCGGCCAATTTCTTCTACCCCGTCATGCGCTTGGGTTACCGCCCGCAGCCCTCCGACCCCGGACGCCTCACCGCGCTGGTCGGCCCGGCGCGGGCCAGGATGATCCTGCTGGCGGCCCAGAAGATCGACACTGACACCGCCCTTGCCTGGGGCCTGATCGACCGCATCTCCGCCCCCGAAGCCCTGACCGACACCGCCATGTCGCTGGCAGAGGCGGCACTGGCCGCCGATCCGTTGCATGTCAGGACCCTGAAACGCATGACCAACGGGGAAAAGCCATGACGAACGCTTACGACAAAGGCCGCCTGAACCTGCCCTTCGTCGGCATCTCGACCTTTGGCAAGAACCCCTACCAGCCCGACTGGTCTGCAATCGACGCCGATTTCGCCGTCCTCGGCGCCCCCTTCGACTTCGGCACCCAGTTCCGCGCCGGGGCCCGCTTCGGCCCGCGTTCCATCCGTGAGGCCTCCACTCTCTTCTCCTTCGGCCACGGCGGCGCCTATGACCATGAAGACGACGTGACCTACCTCGAAGGCGTCCGCATCCTCGACATCGGCGATGCCGACATCGTCCACACCGACACCGAGACCTCCCACGCCAATATCGAGACCGGCGTCCGCGCCATCCTCGCCGCCGGGGCCGTTCCCGTGGTCCTCGGCGGCGACCATTCCATCAACATCCCCTGCATCCGCGCCTTCACCGGCCGGCCGCTGCACATCGTCCAGATCGACGCGCATCTCGATTTCGTCGACGTGCGCCACGGCGTCCGCCACGGCCACGGCAACCCGATGCGCCGCGCCGCCGAACAGGACCACGTCAAGGGCATCACCGCCCTCGGCATCCGCAACGTCAGCTCCACCGCCAAGGACGGCTACGAGGCCGCGCGGAAGATGGGCGACGACATCCTCTCCGTCCGCCAGATGCGCAAGCTTGGCGTCGAAGCCACCCTCGCCCGCATCCCCAGGGGCGTCGACTACTACCTGACCCTCGACATCGACGGCTTCGACCCCTCCATCGCCCCCGGCACCGGCACCCCCTCACATGGCGGGTTCCTGTATTACGAAATCCTGGAGCTGATCGACGGGTTGACCAAGCAAGGCAACATCATCGGCATCGACCTGGTGGAAGTGGCCCCCGACTACGACCATTCCGGCATGACCGCGATCCTCGCCGCGCAGATCCTGCTCAACACCATCGGGCGCATCGCCCACAATCGGAGCTAAGGCGTGGAAAAGGTTCAGGCTTGGCTGCAACAGGCCTCCGACACCGCCCTCGGCTGGCTCTCCTCGCCCGCCGCTTTGTCGCAGTTCGGCCTCCTGATCGCGGCCTATATCTCCGCCCGCATGCTGGCCGCGCGGCTTTCGCCCATTCTTGAACACAGCCTGACCCCGAAGCCCGAGGCGACGCATCTGATCGCCCGCCTCCGCCGCTTCGCGCTCCTCTTCCTGCCGCTCCTCCTCCCCCTCCTTGCCTACGCCCTGACCGCCGTGGGCGAGGGCCTGACCCGCGCCACCTTCGGCTCGGGCGAAGTCATCGCCTTCGGCAAGCGCGTCTTCCTCCTCCTCGCCGCCGTCGAGTTCGTCCGCAAGGTCCTGCCCCCCGGCTTCCTCAAGCTGATGGGCCGCTACATCCTCCTGCCCGTCGCCGGGCTCTATGCCCTGGGCGTGCTGGATGAAGTCACCGACTACCTGAACGCGGCCCAGGTCAACCTCGGCAACATCCAGTTCACCGTCCTCGCCCTGATCCGCGGCGCCATCGCAGGCTCGCTCCTCTTCTGGCTCGGCAGCTGGTCGAACCGCCAGTCCACCGGCTACCTCAAGGCGCAACCCGACCTCCGCCCCGCCACCCGCGAACTGGCGATCAAGGCCAGCGAAGTCGCCATCTTCGGCGCTTCCTTCCTGCTTCTGATGTCGATCATGGGCATCGACCTGACCGCCGTCGCCGTCCTTGGCGGCGCGCTGGGCGTCGGCATCGGGCTTGGGTTGCAACAGATCGCCGCCAACTTCGTCTCCGGCATCATCCTCTTGCTGGAGGGCCAGACCACCGTCGGCGACTATGTCGAACTCGACGGCGGCGAGAAGGGCACCATCGTCAAGATGACCGCCCGCGCCTGCATCCTGGAAACCTTCGACGGCAAATGGATCGTCGTCCCGAACGAACATTTCATCACGTCCCGCGTGGTGAACTACTCCGACCAGGGCAGCGCCAATCGTTATGAGGCCCTGTTTTCAGTAAGTTACGAGGCCGACATAAACATCGTGCCCGATCTGATCGAGCGCGCTGTATCAAAACTCCCCTTCGTCCTGCAATCCCCCGACGGCCCCGACTGCGAATTGCGCGGCTTCGGCGAAAGCAGTGTCGACTTCGCTGTCGAATACTGGGTCTCCGGCATCGACGACGGCAAGAACAAATACGGCTCCCCGGTTCTCTTCGCGATCTGGAATGCGCTGAAAGAGGCCGGGATCGGGATGCCCTACCCCCACCGCGTCGTCGAACTGCGCAATGCCCCAGCCTGACGCCCTCGTCATCGGCGCCGGTCCCGCCGGGCTGATGGCGGCGGAAGCGCTTGCGAAGACCGGCGCGCAAGTCCTTGTCGTCGAAGCCAAACCCACCGTCGCCCGCAAATTCCTGATGGCCGGGAAATCCGGCCTGAACGTCACCAAGGACGAAGACTGGGAAACTTTCGTCACCCGCTACGACACCCCCCACTTGCGCCCGATCCTGAAGGACTTCGGCCCGCGTCAAGTGCAGGACTGGTGCCGCGCACTTGGCCAAGACGTATATACCGGCTCCTCCGGCCGCGTCTTTCCCGTTGCGATGAAGGCCTCCCCCCTGCTCCGTGCCTGGCTGCAGCGCCTGACCTCGCAAGGCGTCGAACTCCGCACCCGCTGGCGCTGGACCGGCTTTGACGGCGCGGCCCTTACCTTCGACACCCCCAGCGGCCCGCAATCGCTCACCCCCAAAGTCACCATCCTCGCCCTCGGCGGCGCCAGCTGGCAACGGCTCGGCTCTGACGGTGCCTGGGTCCCCTGGCTGCGGGAAAAGGGCGTGCGGATCACCCCCTGGCGACCCGCCAACATGGGCTTTCGAGTCGACTGGTCGCCGCACATGGCCCCGTATTTTGGCAGCCCGGTCAAAGGCATAGCCCTGATTGCCGGGCCGCACCGCGAGCGGGGCGAGTTCATCATTTCCGCCAAGGGGGTCGAAGGCGGCGGTATATACGGTATATACAAGTATCTACGCGACAGCCTGCCTCTGGCCCTCGACCTCCTCCCCGACCTCGCGCAGGACGAGATCACCCGCCGCCTTGCGAGAATGAAACCCGGCGAAAGCACCGCCAACCGCCTGCGCAAGCTCGGCCTCGACAAGACGCAGATCGCCCTCGTCATGGAGTTCGCCCGGACCGAGCCCTTCGCGCACCTCAAACACCTGTATATACCGCTGCAAGGCCCAAGGCCGCTGGACGAAGCGATCTCCGTGGCCGGAGGCATCGCCTGGGACTCCGTCACCCCGGACCTTGAGCTGAAAGCCCTCCCCAACACCTTCGTCGCCGGTGAAATGCTGGACTGGGAGGCCCCGACCGGCGGCTATCTCCTCACCGCCTCCTGGGCCACGGGACGCTGGGCGGGCAGGGCAGCAAGACGTCGTTTGCAGGAAACCCCGCCCCGGACTTGATCCGGGGCCTCCCGCACGACCAGAGGCCCCGGATCAAGTCCGGGGCGGGTGTCCCTGATGCAGCGCCTCGAACCACGGCAGCACCTGCTCCCGCAGGATCTCCACCGCCAGATCCAGGTAGTCCGGCCGCTCCAGCACATCGACAAAGGCCAAGGTCCCCGGATCGCCCTCGGCCCGCTCGAAGAACTCCGCCAGCGTCACATCCTCGCCGCCCGGCCAATCGGGATGGTCCGGCACCTCACCTTGGGGAGTGATGAACCGCAGCACGATCCGCACATCCCAGCCGTAGCGATCCCGTTGCAGATGCACCGCCGACTTCCCCACCGCTGAGGCCCGGCTCCAGGTCGTCCCGCTCTGGGCATAGCCCTCGGGCGCCAGCACCGCATCCAGCGCCGCCACGATCCGCCCCCAGGCCTCCTCCCGCCGCGCCGGAAAGGCCGGGTCACTCCCGGCCAGATGCTTCCGCGCGGAAAGGTCCGGGTCCTCCATTCAGGCCGAGAGCCCCCCCGCCAGGTCCGGCACGTCCAGCGCCGAGAAGCCGTAGTGCTGCAGCCAGCGCAAATCGGCCTCGAAGAACGCGCGCAAATCCGGGATGCCGTATTTCAGCATCGCGATCCGGTCGATCCCCATGCCGAAGGCAAAGCCCTGCCATTGCGTCGGGTCCACCCCAGCCGCCGCCAGCACCTTCGGATGCACCATCCCCGACCCGAGGATTTCCATCCACTTGTCGCCCTCGCCGATCTTCAGCTGGCCGCCGACGTTGGAATAGCGGATGTCGACCTCGGCCGAAGGCTCGGTGAACGGGAAATGCGAGGCGCGGAAGCGCAGCTCCACCTTGTCCACCTCGAAGAAGGCCCGGCAGAACTCCTCCAACGTCCATTTCAGGTTCGCCATGCTGATCGCGCGGTCAATCGCCAGCCCCTCGACCTGGTGGAACATCGGCGTATGGGTCTGGTCCATGTCCATCCGGTAGACCCGCCCCGGCGCGATCACCCGGATCGGCGCGCCCTGATCCATCATCGCCCTTATCTGCACCGGCGAGGTATGCGTCCGCAGCACATGCGGCGGGCGGTTGTCGCCTTCCGCCCGCGCCATGAAGAACGTGTCATGCTCCTGCCGCGCGGGATGCTCCGGCGGGATGTTCAGCGCGTCGAAGTTGTACCAGTCGCTCTCGACCTGCGGCCCCTCGGCGACCGAGAACCCCATATCGCCGAAGATCGCCGTCAGCTCTTCCATGACCTGCGACACCGGATGCACCGTCCCCCGTGGCCGGGGCCGCCCCGGCAGGGTCACGTCCAGCCATTCGGTCTTCAGTCGTTCGTCCAGCGCCGCATCGCCCAGCGCCACCTTCCGCGCCCGCAAGGCCGCGTCGATCTCGTCCTTCAGCGCATTCAGGCTGGCCCCCGCCGCCTTCCGGGCCTCGGGGTCCATTTTCCCCAGCCCCGCCATCAGCGCCGAAATCTCGCCCTTCTTGCCCAGCGCCCCGACGCGGACCTCTTCCAGCCCGGCCTCATCCGCCGCACCGGCCACCGCCGCCAGATACCTGGCCTTGAGCGTGTCGATCCCGTCCATCGCGCCTCTCCTGAAAACCGCCTCTCTGCTACCGGCGAAGCCCCCGCAATGCAAGGTTCAGAAGATCGACCGCCGCCCCCGCACCTCCAGCATCCGGCGCGAACGGCCCACCTGCCCGTTCTGTGCCGTGATCGCGATCGGAGCCTCCTTCAGCCGCTTCTCGATCACCACCAGCGAGTCGTAGAACCTGATCCCGCCGATCTCCCTCGCCAGCGGGTGCAGCGGGAACCCGGCGTCATCCTCGGTGTACCAGGAATGCATCCGATCGATCAGGTCCTTGGCGAATTCGATGAAACTCGCGGGCTCCCGCAGCCCGCCGCCGAAGCCCGGCCAGTAGCTCGTATGCACATCCTCGACGATATAAAGCCCCCGGTCCGCCAGCCGGGGCCAGAGGTGGCGGAAGCTGGTGATCTGCTGGTGCATCTTGTGTCCACCGTCGTCGACGATCAGGTCGAACGGCCCATGCGCAACACCCACCTCCTCAAGGAACACCGGATCGGCCTGGTCGCCGATCTCCACCGTGGTCCCCGGCAAGGCCAGGTCGCGGCAGGCCGGGTCGATGTCCAGGAACACCAGCCGCGAGCCCGGCCCCAGGAACCCCTGCCACATCGGCAGCGACCCGCCCCTGTAGACGCCGATCTCCAGAAAGGACACGTCGCGCCCCTGCCAACCGGCCAGAAGCGCGTCGTAATGCTCCAGGTAGTGCTCCATCTTGAAGAGCTTGCGGTCGCCGGTCCGGGCCGGATAGTCGCGGAAATAGCGGGTCATCTTTCACCTCTGCACGCGCAGAGCCTATACTGCCCCCGCGCGCAATCCTACATCAGCTGCGCTTCCGTCGCCTCGAACACCGCTACCGGCGCACCATTGCGACCGTCGCCCGTCCGGCTGGCGACAAGCCTTTGACTCCACAGCGCCTTCTGGTTCGCCTGATCCACCAGCCGCACTTTCAGATAGGCGCGGTCCTCGCTCCAGGCGCCTTCGACCTGCAGGTCAAGGCCCCCCGGCAGCCTTTCGCCCGTCAACCCGCGCTGTCCCTCGCCCAAGAGATATTCCGCTGCCAGCCGGGCAACCGCCCCCGCGAGGTCACGCGCAATTGCCGCCTCGGTGCCTTCCGGCAGATCGGCCAGCCGCAGGGAGAAGGGAAGCGGGGACCGGGGTTCGGCCAGTTCCGCCGCCACGCGCTCCCGCTCCTCCGCCAGCCAGAGGCTGAAGCCGGGGTCCGCAATGTCGATGCCCTCCAGGAACTCGCGCCCCTGCGCCAGCGCCTGACGCGCAGCGGGCGCGTCGGCAAGATCGCTGCCAAATCCCGCCAGGGCCACGCAATCGCGGTCGCTGGTCAGCCGGTCCGCCAGCGGCCCCAGCGCCTTGCGCAATTCAGTCAGCGCCTGCCGCAAACTGCCCGAGGCCTGTTCCTGCGCCCGGTCCGACCAGAGCCTTGCCTCCAGCCAGCGGCGGGGGCGGCGATGCCCCGGGGTCCGGGCCAGCAGCGCCAGAAGCGCCCGCGCCTTCGCCCCGCGCGGCGTGCAGTCCTGCCCCGCCTCGTCCTGCACCCCGAATTCTCCGATCATCCGAATGAACATCTTTCGGCCCGCCCGTCCCTGCTTCCTCTGCTTGCGGGCACCATCGAACGGGCAGCGTGAAATTTGCGTCAATTGCCCCGCACCCGGCGTGAACACCGCAAGTAAATCGTGAAATCACGCCAGCGAGGGGGCGTGAAACCGGCCTGAGTCGCTGCGCCGCGCCCTGCAAAACAAGGCCCGCCAGCGTTTCACGGGGAATTAACGCACAATCTTCCCCCCTAGGGACATCCAGACCGCCCCCGGTCCGGTCGTTCGCGCTTGCGGACCAGACACAGGAAAGGTTGCACCATGCCCCGGCCGGTCGAGTCTGACCTTACGCAGGACGATAGGCTCCTCCGGCTGTTCGACGGGCAGGCCCATCCGGCCCCGGCGGCAAATCCGCGCCTTGGGCTGACCTTCACCCGGCAGGACTATCTGGCGCTCTCCTCCCATCCCGCCGTCCGCGCCGCCGCGATGGCCGCGATGGGTGGCCATCGCCTCGTCGCCTCCTGCCAGGATCGCGCTGCCCCGATCCTTGCCCTCGAACACCACCTCGCCGCTTTCCTGCAGCTTCCCGCCGTTGCCACCTTCCCATCCGGGACCGAGGCAATCCGCCAGACCTTCCGCGCACTGCTGCGCCCCGGCGACCACGTCATCCTCGATTCTGCCGCCCATCCGGCCATGTTCGAGACTGTCTTGCTGTCGCGGGCCCATCCCCACCGCAGCCCTGCCGCCTCTGTCGAAGGGGTGGAGCGTCGCCTGATGCGTCTCTCCCGCCAGCCCCGGCGCGGGCGGCTGGTCATCGCCCTGCCCGCCGTCTCGGCCTATGGCTCCCGGGTCGCCGACCTTGCCGAACTCACGGCCCTCGCCCGGCAGTATGGCGCGATCCTCGTGGCCGATGTGACCCATGATCTCGGGTCGATGGCGCCAAACGGCGGGGGAGTCATGGAGATCCAGTCCTGCCTTGGCCGCGTCGATATCCTGCTCGGCAGCCTCGCCAGGACCTTCGGCGCGCCCGGAGGTTTCGCTGCCTTCCGTGACCCCGACCTGAAAGCGGCGCTCCCTCACGGGCACACCACACCGCTGTCCCCCGTGAACGCCGCCGCGATCCTCGCCGCGCTCGACCTCGTCGCCGGGCCGGAAGGCCAGCGCCGCCGCCGCAACCTGCATGGCCTCTCGCTCCGGCTGCGCAATCACCTGATGGCCGACGGCATCCGGCTGCTGGGCAAGGCCTCGCCCTTCGTGCCGATCCTCCTGCCGCCGCTGACTGCGCTTCCCCGCACCGCACTTCTGGAAAGCGCCGGTCCACGCGTGCCCCTGCTGCAAGCTCCTTGCGTCCCGTTGCACGCCCCGCGCTGGCGCATCCAGCTGACCGCCGCGCACAGCCCCGCCGACATCGACGATCTGGCCGAACTGATCCGCGACGTGAGCCGCACCTTCGACCGCCAGCCCGCCCGAAACCGCGCGCGCCCGGCCGTTTCATCCCACGGACTGACACTGTGATCCCCGCTTTCCAGTTTTTCTGACCGAAGCCCGGAACATTTCCCGCAAAGCTGCATCCAATCCGTCATGGGCCGACCCCCGGCCCCGACCCGGAAAGGAAACACCATGCGTCTGCTCCTTGCTCTTCTCCTCGCCCCGCTCTCCGCGCCCGCCCTGGCGCAGGACAACATGACCGCACCGCCCGCCGCGCCCTTCGCGCAGGTCAGCACGCTGGTGCCGCTGCCGGATTTCCTGCCCGGCCTCGGCACGCTCTACGTCGACCCGGCGACGCTGCCCGCGGGGCCCTTCCTCGGCTACGACCATGACGGCAAGCTTTCCGCCACGATCTACATGGTGCCGATCGAGGACCTGACCTCGGGCAAGGCTTTCGACAACCTGCCCGTCGGCGCCGAGACCGTCACCAGCGTCGACATCTACTACAACGCCGGTCATCCGGGGGTGGAGAAGCCCCATGCCCATGTCGTGCTCTACCACGACACCGGCGCGCACGACCGGCTCGCGAAATGATCTCGCGTCGGCTCATCCTCGGGGGCGGTCTTGCCGCCCTCGCCTGCCCGCTCCGGGCCGGGGACCGGGTGGACATCACCATGCGCGGCTCGGCACGGGGCGAGAAGGTCTGGTTCTCGCCACAAGGCCTCGCGGTGCCACCGGGCACCACCCTGCGCTTCGTCAACCATGACCCGGGCAACAGCCACACCAGCACCGCCTATCACCCCGACATCCTTGGCCGCCAGCGCCGCATCCCCAAGGCCGCGACCCCCTGGGACAGCGATTTCCTGTTGCCCGACCAGGCGTTCGAGGTCACGCTGACCGCACCCGGCGTCTACGACTACTACTGCCAGCCGCATGAGATGGCGGCGATGGTGGGGCGGATCGTGGTCGGGCACCCCGGCGATCCGGGCTGGGAAGGCCCCGCCCCGGACAGCGAGGATCTGATGCCCGAGGTTCTGGCAGCCTTTCCCACTGTCGAAGCGATCCTGGCCAAGGGCCGGGTCGAGCCGGAGAGTGCGCCATGACCCACGCCGAACGGCTCGCCCCTCTCATCGACGACCCCGACTGGCAACTGGTCGCCGCCGCCCGCACCCGCGACGAGGCGGCGATCCGTGAACTGGTGCAGCGGATGAACCCCCGGCTCTTCCGCATCGCCCGCGGCATCCTGCCCACCGACGCCGAGGCCGAGGAGGCGGTGCAGGAGGCCTATCTCGCGGCTTTCACCAGGCTCGACAGCTTTCGCGGCGACGCGCGGTTCTCCACCTGGATCACCCGCATCACCATCAACGCCGCGCGGATGCAGGCTCGCCGCCCGCGCCCGGAAAAGGACCACGCCACCGTGACCGACGACCTTGCCTCAACCGCCGAAGTGCTGGCCTTCCCGGGTGCCGAAACCGCCGAGGCGAGCGCCGGTCGCCACGAAGCCCGCACTTTGCTGGAAGAGGCGCTCTCCACCCTCCCCGCCGACCTGCGCCTGCCCTTCCTCTTGCACGACGCCGAGGGCCAGCCGCTCCTCGCCATCGCCCGCGACCTGGGCCTGAACCCGATCACCGTGCGTACACGCCTGTTCCGCGCCCGCCGCCGGTTGCGCGCCGCGCTGGAAGCCCGGTTGCGCGGCAGCTTCGGCACCGTCTTCCCCTTCGACGGCGCGCGCTGCGCAAGAATGGCCGACCGGGTGGTTCTGGCGCTGCGGGGCAAGCCGGGCGGGTAATACCCTACGGTTTGACCGACGCCGTAACATAGTTGCAGCTCAGGTCGCGGTCCGACAGGCTCCAGCGCCATGTCACCGGGTTGAACACCATACCCTTGCGGTCCACCGGCCTCAGCCCGGCCTTCTCGATCAGCGCATACAACTCATCCGGGGTGATGAACTTCGCCCAGTCATGCGTGCCCTTCGGCAGCCAGCGCATCACCCATTCCGCCCCGACGATGGCCATCATGAACGACTTGGGGTTCCGGTTCAGCGTCGAGCAGATCATCAGCCCGCCGGGCTTCAGCAGCTCCTGGCAGGCGGTCAGATAGGCCTGCGGGTCCGCCACATGCTCGACCACCTCCATGTTCAGGACCACGTCGAACCGCTCGCCCGCCGCCGCGAGGGCCTCCGCCGTGGTGTGCCGGTAGTCGATCGTCAACCCCGACTGCCGGGCATGGGCCGCCGCCACCGGAATGTTCCGCTCTGCCGCGTCGGCACCCACCACGTCGGCCCCCAGCCGCGCCATCGGCTCGGACAGAAGCCCCCCGCCGCAGCCGATATCCAGCACCCGCAGCCCCTTGAACGGCAACGCCCCCGCCAGATCGCGCCCGAACTCGGCGGCGATCTGCGCGGTGATATAGTCCAGCCGGCAGGGGTTCATCAGATGCAGCGGCTTGAACTTGCCGTTCGGGTCCCACCACTCGGCGGCCATCGCCTCGAACTTGGCCACTTCGCCCGGATCGACCGTATCCACCGCCATCGCCGCCTCCTAATGCCCCTTCGACTCCGGGCTGTCCCGTGGCTATATAGGGGGAAGATGGATCAAAGATCAGGTCAAAAGCGCGCAGTCGAATACCTCTACCCGCCGATCGAGCCCTTCGATCAGCGGGTGATCGACATGGGTGACGGCCACCGGGTCTATGTGGAACAATGCGGCCGCCCCAACGGCGCGCCGGTCTTCGTCTTCCACGGCGGCCCCGGCGGCGGCTGTTCCCCCGCCATGCGCCGCTACTTCGACCCCCGCCACTACCGCGTCGTGCTCTTCGACCAGCGCGGCTGCGGTCGCTCCCGCCCCCATGCCGGCGTCACCGCCAACACCACCTGGCATCTGGTGCAGGATGTCGAGACGATCCGCACCACCCTTGGCATCGACCGCTTCACCGCCTTCGGCGGCAGCTGGGGCGCGACGCTCGCCCTGATCTACGCAATCACCCACCCCGACCGCGTCGCCCACCTCGTCCTGCGCGGCGTCTTCCTGATGACCAAGGCCGAGCTGGACTGGTTCTACGGCGGCGGGGCAGGGGCCTTCTTCCCCGACCTCTGGTCCCGCTTCACCGAGGTCATCCCCCCCGAGGAACGCACCGACCTCATCGCCGCCTACCACCGCCGCCTGTTCTCCGGCAACCTGGTCGAGGAAACCCGCTACGGCCGCATCTGGGCCAACTGGGAAAACGCCCTCGCCTCGATCCAGAACGAGGGTGCCCTGGGCGAAAGCCCCTCCGACTACGCCCGCGCCTTCGCGCGCCTGGAAAACCACTACTTCCAGAACGCCGGGTTCCTGGAAAGCGATGGCTGGATCCTGCGTGAACGCAAACGCATCGAGCACCTCCCCGCCACCATCATCCAGGGCCGCTACGACATGATCTGCCCCCCGCAAGCCGCCTGGTCGCTGGCCGACGGCTGGGCAAACTGCGATCTGAAGATGATTCCGCTCGCCGGACATGCCCTGTCCGAACCGGGGATCAGCGAGGCACTCGTGCGGGTGATGGACACCCTCCGCACGTAGGTGGGTGCCAACCCACCACCCCGCCATCCCGTAGGTCGGGGTTCACCCCGACTCCCCCGTCAAGCCCGCTTCCCCACCACCGCGACGCCCAGCGCTTCCAATACCTTCGCCTCGATATGCCCCGCGTCCAGCCCGGCCACCCGGTACATCGCTTTCGGTGACGCCTGGTCGATGAACACATCCGGCAGCACCAGCGACCTAAACTTCAGCCCCCGGTCGAACACGCCGTCCTCGGCCAGCAACTGCGCGACATGCGACCCGAAGCCGCCCACGGCTCCCTCTTCCACTGTCACCAGCGCCTCATGCCCCCGCGCCAGCCGCAAGACCAGCTCCCGGTCCAGGGGCTTGGCGAACCGCGCATCGGCAACCGTGACCGACACGCCCCGCGAAGCCAAAGCCTCCGCCGCCTTCAAACTCTCGCCCAGCCGCGTGCCGAACGACAGGATCGCCACCCGCGACCCTTCACGCAAAACCCGGCCCCGCCCGATCTCCAGCGGCACCCCGCGCGCAGGCATCTCCACCCCCACGCCTTCCCCGCGAGGATAGCGGAACGCAATCGGCCCCGCGTCATGCGCCGCAGCCGTCGCCACCATATGCACCAGCTCCGCCTCGTCCGCCGCCGCCATCACCACCATCCCCGGCAGGTTCGCCAGGAAGCCGATGTCGAAGGCCCCCGCATGGGTCGCTCCATCAGCCCCCACCAGCCCCGCCCGGTCGATGGCAAACCGCACCGGCAGCCGCTGGATCGCTACATCGTGCACGACCTGATCGTACCCGCGCTGCAAGAATGTCGAGTAAATCGCGCAGAACGGCTTCAGCCCCCCCGCCGCCAGCCCCGCGGAGAACGTCACCGCGTGCTGTTCCGCGATCCCCACGTCGAAACACCGCTTCGGGAACCGCCCCGCGAACAGGTCCAGCCCCGTCCCGTCCGGCATCGCCGCCGTCACCGCGACGATCTTCTCGTCCCGCTCGGCCTCCGCAATCAGGCTCTGCGCAAACACCTTGGTATAGGAGGGCGCATTCGACGCCGCCTTCACCTGCACCCCGGTCAGCACATCGAACTTGCCCGTCGCGTGGCCCTTGTCCCGCGCCGCTTCCGCCGGGGCATAGCCCTTGCCCTTCTGGGTCAGCACATGGATCAAGACCGGCCCCCGCGCCCGCGCCTTCACCGTCCGCAGCACCGGCAAAAGCTGGTCCAGGTCATGCCCGTCGATGGGCCCGACGTACTCGAACCCCAGCGACTCGAACAAGGTCCCGCCCACCGCCATGCCCTTCAGCATGTCCTTGGCCCGCTTCGCCCCCTCCTGGAAGGGCGAGGGCAACAGGCTGACAAACCCCTTCGCCACCTGCTTCAAGTCCTGCATCGGAGGCGCGGAATAAAGCCCGCTCAGGTAGGATGACAGCGCCCCGACCGGCGGGGCAATCGACATCTCGTTGTCGTTCAGCACGACGAACAGCCGCTGCCCCAGATGGCCCGCGTTGTTCATCGCCTCGAAGGCCATGCCTGCCGACATCGCCCCGTCGCCGATCACCGCAATCGCGTCGCCCGGATCGCCCCCCAGCTCGCCCGCCACCGCAAAGCCCAGCGCCGCCGAAATCGAGGTTGAGCTATGCGCCGCCCCGAACGGGTCATAGGGCGACTCGCTGCGCTTGGTGAAACCAGACAGCCCCCCCTCCATCCGCAGCGTCCGGATCCGGTCGCGCCGCCCGGTCAAAATCTTGTGCGGATAGCACTGGTGGCCGACATCCCAGATCAGCTTGTCGCGCGGCGTGTCGAAGACGGCATGCAAGGCGACGGTCAACTCGACCACGCCCAGCCCCGCGCCCAGATGCCCGCCCGTCACCGACACCGCCGAGATCGTCTCGGCCCGCAACTCGTCGGCCAACTGGTGCAGTTCCCGGTCGGACAAGGCCTTCAGGTCCGAGGGCACGGTCACGCGGTCAAGCAAGGGGGTAGCGGGTCGGTCGGTCATCATGCCTGCCTTCGGGTCCTCACGTGTCCCGCGCGATAACGAAGCGCGCCGCCGCAATCAAGTTGGAGGCACCCTTTCCATACCCGGAAAGCGCCGCCTCGGCCTCTGCCACCAAGGCCGCCGCCCGCGCCCTGGCTCCCTCCAGCCCCAGCAGCGAGACGAAGGTGGCCTTGCCCGCCCCGGCATCCTTGCCCACACGCTTGCCGGTCCGGGACTCGTCGCCCGTCACATCCAGGATGTCGTCGGCGATCTGGAAGGCAAGGCCCAGCGCGGCAGCAAATCGCCGCAACGGCGTCCGGTCCGCCCCGGCAATCACCGCCCCCGCCTCCGCCGCAAAGCCGATCAGCGCGCCGGTCTTGCCCGCCTGCAGCGCGGTGATCTCCTCCAGTGTCAACGGTCGCCCCGCCGTCTCCGCCGCGATGTCCAGCGCCTGCCCCAGCACCATCCCGTCGATGCCCGAGGCGCGGGCCAGACCCGAAACCAGCCCGATCCGCACCTCCGCCGAGCCCAAAGCCGGATCGGTCAGCAACTCGAACGCCAGCGTCTGCAAGGCATCCCCAGCCAGCACCGCCGTCGCCTCATCCCATTTCCGATGCACCGTCGGCTGCCCCCGCCGCAGGTCGTCGTCGTCCATGCAGGGCAGGTCGTCATGAACCAGCGAATAGGCGTGCAAAGCCTCGACCGCCGCCGCCGCACTCACCGCCTGCGCTTCGGAAACCCCCAGCATCCGGGCCCCTTCCAGCACCAGGAACCCGCGCAGCCGCTTGCCCCCGCGCAGGGCATAGCGCATCGCCTGCGTCACCGGCTGGTCGGCCCGCCCCTCCAAAGCGGCCAGCAACCGGGCCTCGCACAGCCCCGCATCCGCCGCCAGCCGCTCAGAAAAGCTCACATCCCCTCCGCCGGAGCCGTCCCCACCGCGCGCCCCTCCTGCGCCCGGATCAGTTCCACTTTTTCCTCGGCATCCTTCAGCTTGTCGGCACAGTGCTTCTTCAGCAGGGCCCCGCGCTCATACAGGGCAATCGACTGCTCCAGCGGCACCTCGCCCCGTTCCAGCGCGCCCACCACCTGCTCCAAAGCGGCCATCGCCTCCTCGAAGCTCATCGTCTCCACCGCTTTCTCGCTCATCGGCCCCGCTCCTCCAGCACTGAAACATGCGCCGCGACCGAGGCCGCCAGCGCCTCCAGATCATAACCCCCCTCAAGCGTCGAGACCACCCGCCCCCCGGCAAAATCGCAAAGCCTGTCGGTCAGCCAGCGAAAATCCTCCGCCTGCCATTCCAGCCCCGCCAGCGGATCATCCGCATGCGCATCGAACCCGGCTGAAATGAGCAGCAACTCAGGTTCCCACTCCGTCAAAGCCGGAAACACCGAGCCTTCGTACACCTCCCGCATCGCCCGGCCACCCGATCCGCCCCGTAGCGGCAGGTTCACGATCTGCCCCTGCGCCCCCCGCTCCTCCACCCGCCCGGTCCCCGGATACAGCGGCATCTGGTGGCTGGAGACATACAGACACCGCCCCTCGTCCCACAGCAAATCCTGCGTGCCGTTGCCGTGATGCACGTCGAAATCCACGATGGCGACGCGCTGCAACCCATGATGATCCAGCGCCCGCTTCGCCCCGATGGCGACCGTCCCGAACAGGCAGAACCCCATCGCGGTTTCCCGCTCCGCATGATGCCCCGGCGGTCGCCCCGCCACGAAGGCCGTCCTGGCCTCCCCGCTAACCACCGCATCCACCGCCGCGCAAATCCCGCCCACCGCCCGCATCGCTGCTTCATACGACCCCGGCGAGAGAAACGTATCCCCATCCAGCTGCGCCCAGCCCTCGGACGGAACAGCAGACTTCACCCGCGCCAGATATCCCGCCGGATGGCAGCGCAACACCTCCGCCTCCTCGCCGAAAGGACACTCCCGCCGTTCGACCGGCAGACCGGCCAACCCCCGCTCGACCGCCGCCAAGCGCTCCACCCGCTCGGGATGGCCGGGGGGCGTCACATGCCCGCGAAACGCCTCATGCGTGAAAACCAGCACCTTTGAGCTTCCTCTTGGCGAAAATACTCCGGGGGTCCGGGGGCTGGCCCCCGGCGGCCAGCCAACCTCAATCCGGCTGCAGCATATAGCCCTCGCCCCGCACCGTCTGCAGGTAGCGCGGCGCCTTCGGGTCGTCCTCGATCTTCCGCCGCAGCCGGGTGATCTGCACGTCGACCGCCCGCTCCTGCGCCGCCTCCTCGCCGCCCGCCTCGCTCACCAGCTTCTCCCGGCTGATCGCCACGCCGGGAGCCGCCGCAAACACCCGCATCAGCAGCGCCTCGGTCGCCGTCAGCCGCACCGGAGCCTCGCCGCGCCACATCTCGCCCCGGTCCAGGTCGTACCGCACCGCGCCCAGATGGATCACCTGCCGCACCGGCTCTGCCGCCCGCACTGCAGGCACCCGCCGCAGGATCGCGTTGATCCGCAGCAAAAGCTCCTTCGGCTCGCACGGCTTGACCAGATAGTCATCCGCCCCCGCCTCCAGCCCCTCGATCCGGTTCGCCGCCTCGCCCCGCGCCGTCAAGAGCAGGATCGGCGTCCCCATCCGCTTGCGCAACTCGCGTGTCAGCGTCACCCCGTCCTCGCCCGGCATCATCACGTCCATGACGATCAGGTCGAACTCCAGCCCGCCGAGAATCCGCCGCGCCTGCGCTGCATCGCGCGCGACCGAAACCAGGAACCCGTTCCGAACCAGGAACTTCTGCAACAGCCCCCGGATGCGCTCGTCATCATCCACGATCAATAGGTGAGCATCCGGGACCATCAGCCGCCCTCCTTCAACCGGCTGTACTGACGCCGCATTTCCGGGTCCATCATCGCCTCCAGCACCTGCCGGAACCCGGCAACCGCCGCAGGCCCCGCCGCGCGATAGGCCGCCCGCATCCGCGCCCGCTGCGCGTCCGACAATTCCCGCTCCAGCATCTGTCCCTTGTCCGTCAGATGCAGATGCCGCTCCCGCGCATCCACCTTGCCCTTTTCGCTCCGCACAAGGCCATCCTCGATCAGCGTCCGCAACACACGATTCAACGACTGCTTTGTAACACCCAGGATCGACAGCAAATTCGACACCGTCGTCCCCGGACTGCGATGGATGAAATGGATCGCCCGGTGATGCGCGCGCCCATAATCCTTCCCCTCCAGGATCCGGTCCGGGTCGGCCGTGAAGCCGCGATAGGCGAAGAACATCGCCTCGATCCCCTTGCGCAACTGCTCGTCCGTCAGGAACAGCAGGCTTTCCCCGCCCGGTGTCTCGGCCATCCGCGCCTCCCTTGTCGCGATGAATTTACGTCAGCCTTGTTGACTTTCCAAGTACGAACCCGTAACTCTCCCCCGATTTCGCGCAAGAATCTGTCCGATGCGGACTTATCTGGCGCAACTTTCGCAAAGATGGAGGCTGGAATGTCTGGGTATGACGATCGCGACGGGTTCATCTGGATGGATGGCAAGCTGGTGGAATGGCGTTCCGCGAACGTCCACATCCTGACCCATGCCCTGCACTACGCCTCCTCGGTCTTCGAGGGCGAGCGCTGCTACAACGGCAAGATCTTCAAGGGCCACGAACATTCGCTGCGCCTGCTCGAATCCGGCCGCCTGCTCGACATGCCGATCCCCTACACCGCCGAGGAAATCGACGCCGCCAAGGAAGCCGTGCTGAAAGCCAACGGCCTGACCGACGCCTACATCCGCGCCGTGGCCTTCCGGGGCGCGGGCGACGAGATGGGGGTCGCCTCGCTTGGCAACCCGGTCCGCCTGGCCGTGGCCTGCTGGAGCTGGGGCGCCTATTACGGCGACGCCAAGATGAAGGGCGCCAAGCTCGACATCGCCAAGTGGAAGCGGCCCTCGCCGGAAACCATCCCCACCGCCGCCAAGGCCGCCGGACTCTACATGATCTGCACCATGTCCAAGCACGCCGCGATGGCCAAGGGTTGCTCCGACGCCCTCTTCTACGATTTCCGTGGCTATGTGGCCGAGGCGACCGGGGCAAACATCTTCTTCGTCAAGGACGGCGAGGTCCACACCCCGAACCCCGACTGCATCCTGAACGGCATCACCCGTCAGACCGTGATCGGGATGCTGAAAGACATGCAGATCAAGGTCCACGAACGCTACATCAAGCCCGAGGAGCTGGCGGATTTCGAACAATGCTGGCTGACCGGCACCGCCGCCGAAGTCACCCCGGTGGGCCAGATCGGGGATTACACCTTCGAGGTTGGCGACCTGACCAAGCGGGTGGCAACCGAGTACGAAAAGCTGGTCCGGGCTTGAGTCAGCCGGTGGGGGGCTGGCAGGCGCCCCCCGCCGCCCGTTTGCGCAGCCCGCCGCTCAGGCGATTTCGGTCGTGACTTCGATATTGCCCTTGGTCGCGTTCGAATACGGGCAGATGAAATGGCCGCGCTCGGCGATCTTCTCCGCCACCGCCCGGTCAACCCCCGGCATCGTCACCACAAGCTTCACCTTCAGCCCGAAGCCGCCGTCCGACCGCGGCCCGATGCCGACATGGGCGTTCACCGTCGCGCTGTCCGGCACCGTGCCCAGCTTCTCGGACTGCGCCGCAAAGCGCATCGCGCCCAGGTAGCAGGCCGAATAGCCCGTCGCGAACAGCTCTTCCGGGTTGTGCCCCAGGCCGGAACCGCCCAGCTCCTTCGGGCTGGCATGGGTGATCGTCAGCTGGCCGTTCACCAGGCCCGACACGCCGTTGCGTCCGCCACCCGTCGCCTTGGCCTCGGTCCAGTACTTCGCATCCACTGTCATGACACTCTCCTTATCGTAAACGATTAAATCGTGGACGATTTATTTGCCGCAGAATCGGGTCGCCGTCAACCCGCTTGAATTTCCATCGCACACGATATAAACTGCCCGGATGACCCTCACTCCGCCCGACATGCTCTGCTTCGCGCTGCACTCCGCCTCCCATGCGATGCATGCGGCCTATGTTCCGCTATTGCAGCCCCTGGGCCTGACCTATCCGCAGTATCTGGTGCTCTCTTCTTTGAATGCCCGCGACGGACGGACGGTCGGCCAGCTGGGTGCCGAGGTTCGGCTGGATTCGAACACTTTGACGCCGCTTCTCAAGCGGATGGAAACCGCAGGATGGATCCGCCGCAGCCGTGACAGCCGGGACGAGCGTCAGGTCCGCCTGTCGCTCACCGACGCCGGGCGCGATCTCGCGACCCGCGCAGCCGGGGTGCCGCGCGCCTTTGCGGAAAAGACCGGGCTCCAGCAATCCGAACTCGCCGACCTGCGCGATATTCTGGCCGCACTGCGCGACAGGTTGAAGCCCGCAAAAGGTTGACAAATCCCTAACGTCCGCAAGCAAGCCATTGATATCGCTTGCCTGGAAAAACTGTCCACCGTGGACAATCAGGCAGTGCGGCCCCGCTCGATCCGCAGGAACTGGACCAGCCGCGTCGACCCTGACGAACCCCTCGGCCGCTGCCAGGTTTCCCTCGGGGTGCGGGCCAGCCGCAGGAAATGTTTGACGCGCCCCCCGGTCGTCCGGGCGCGATGATCGGCAAGATGGCGGCTCATGCTAGTCTCCCAGGCTGCTCTCTCGTCAGCTTGCACCCGAATCGTCGTTCCGCCAACCCCGTTCCACCCCCACTCCGGCACGATCCCGCCGAGAACGGCTTGCCCTTCCGGTTCCTGCCCGACTAGTCTCGTCGGCAAACACGGGGGGGATCATGCGGCTTCAAGGCAAAACCATCCTGATCACCGGCCTCCGCACCGTCGACGTCCGCTTCCCGACCTCGCAGCATCTGGATGGGTCGGACGCGATGAACCCCGACCCGGACTATTCCGCGGCCTATGTCATCCTTGAAACCGATGGCCCGCTGGAAGGCCACGGCCTGACCTTCACCATCGGCCGCGGCAACGAGATCGCGGTGGCCGCCATCCAGGCGATGCGGCATCTGGTGGTCGGGCTCGACATGGCCTGGGTGGTCGAGGACATGGGCCGCTTCTGGCGGCACGTCACCAGCGACAGCCAATTGCGCTGGATCGGCCCGGACAAGGGCGCGATTCACCTCGCCACCGGCGCCGTGGTCAACGCGGTCTGGGACCTCTGGGCCAAGCTGGAAGGCAAGCCCGTCTGGCAACTGGTGGGTGAGATGACACCCGCCGAGCTGGTCCGCTGCATCGACTTTCGCTACCTGAGCGACTGCATCACCCCCGACTGGGCGCTGCAATTCCTGACCGAAAAGGCCGCGACCAAGGCCGAACGGCTGGCGATCCTGAAGGCCGAAGGCTACCCCTGCTACACCACCTCTGCCGGTTGGCTCGGCTATGACGACGACAAGCTGCGTCGCCTGTGCCGCGAGGCCGTAGACGCCGGATTTCGCCATATCAAGATGAAGGTCGGACGCGATCTACAGGATGATGTGCGCCGCCTGACCATCGCGCGCGATGAAGTCGGCCCCGATGTGAACCTGATGATCGACGCCAACCAGGTCTGGGAGGTGGATCAGGCGATCGACTGGGTCCGGCAACTGGCCTTCGTGAAACCCTGGTTCATCGAGGAACCCACCTCCCCGGACGACGTGGCCGGGCACAAGAAGATCCGTCAGGGCGTCGCCCCGGTCCAGGTCGCGACCGGCGAGATGTGCCAGAACCGGATCCTGTTCAAGCAGTTCATCATGGATGGCGCCATCGACGTGGTGCAGATCGACGCCTGCCGGCTGGGGGGTCTCAACGAAGTTCTCGCCGTCATGCTGATGGCCGCGAAGTATGGCCTCAAGGTCTGCCCCCACGCCGGGGGCGTCGGCCTGTGCGAATATGTCCAGCACATGTCGATGATCGACTACCTTTGCATCGCGGGCACCCGCGAGGGCCGGGTGATCGAATTTGTCGACCACCTGCACGAACATTTCCTCGACCCCTGCGTGATCCGCAATGCCGCCTACATGCCGCCCACGGCCCCCGGCTTTTCCATCCAGATGAAACCGGAAAGCCTTGAAACCTACCGTTTCCGGGGCTGAGAAATGGACCTGCGCCTGAAAGACAAGGTCGTGATCGTCACCGGCGGCGGCTCTGGCATCGGCGCCGCCGTCAGCGAAGTGCTGGCCGAGGAAGGTGCGATCCCGGTGATCCTGGCCCGACGCGCACCGGAACCCGCCTGGCTGGCCGGAGTGAACCGCGCCGATGTGGTGCTCGCCGATCTCGCCGACGACGACCAGTGTCGCCGGGCCGTCACGGAAATCCGCGCAAGGCATGGCCGGATCGACGGGTTGGTGAACAATGCGGGGGCCAATGATTCCATTGGGTTGGAAGCTGGGCCCGATGCCTTCCGCCAAAGCCTCGACCGCAATCTTGTGCACTACTACACGCTGGTTCACCTTCTCGCCGACGATCTTCGCGCCAGCACGGGTTCCATCGTCAATGTCGCCTCGAAGACCGCCCTGACCGGGCAGGGCGCGACGTCGGCCTATGTCGCCGCCAAGGCCGCCCAGCTTGGCCTGACCCGCGAATGGGCCGTTGCGTTCCTGAAGGACGGCGTCCGTGTCAATGCGGTGATCCCGGCCGAGGTGATGACGCCGCTTTACGCCAACTGGCTGAAAACCTTCCCGAATCCCGAGGAGCGGCTGGCCGAAATCACCCGCCACATCCCGCTTGGCCAAAGGATGACGACCCCGCGCGAGATCGCCGATACGGTGGTTTTCCTTTTGTCGTCAAGAAGTTCGCACACCACCGGGCAATGGCTCTTCCCCGATGGCGGCTACACCCATCTTGACCGGGCCATCGCCGGTTAGACCGCCGAGAACCCGTTGTCGACGAACAGTTGCGCACCGTTGACGAATTCGGCGTCATCCGAGGCGAGGTAGAGCGCCGCGCGCGCCACGTCCTCTGGCTTGCCCATCCGCCCCTGCGCCACGGCAATCGCCGCGTCAGACACATCGACCCCCAGCTTCATCAGCCCCTCGACCTCGCGATTGCCATGCGGGGTCTGGATGAAACCGGGGCAGACGGCGTTGCAGCGGATGCCCTGGTCGCGGAATTCCACCGCAATCGCCCGGGCGAACATGTGGACTGCGCCCTTCGTGGCGTCATACAGCACCTCGTTCGGCGTGGCATAGACCGCCGAAATCGACGAAGTGCAGACGATTGACCCGCCGCCATGCGCCAGCATCTGCGGCAAGACCGCCCGCGTCATCAGGTACATCGACTTGACGTTGACGTCGAACAGGAAGTCCCAGTCCGCCTCCTCGGTCTCCAGGAACGGCTTGATGACGATGGTGCCCGCGTGGTTGAAGAGCACGTTCACCGGCCCCAGCGCGGCGTTCACCGCCGCAACCGCCGCCTCCACCTCGGCTTTCGCGGCGACATTGGCCTTCGCGAACACCGCCTTGTGCCCCTTGGCCTTCAGCTCGGCCACCAGCGCCTCCCCGGCCTCGACGTTGCGGTCGATCACGCCCACCGCCGCGCCTTCCGCCGCGAACAGCCGGGCCGAGGCCGCACCCATCCCCGTGGCCCCACCCGAAATGATCGCGGTCTTGCCTTTCAGCCTGTCCATGCTTTCCCCCTCAGCCGTTCCAAAGCCCAGCGCGCCGCATCGGCAACCGCCGGATCAGCATCCTCCACCAACCCGACCGCCACGGCGCCAAGCTGCGGCAGGCCCGAGTTCCCGATAGCATAAAGCACATTCCGCACGAACCTGTCGCGCCCGATCCGCTTGACCGGCGACCCGGAGAATCTTTCACGGAACCCCGCATCGTCCGGCATCGCCAGCTCCGCCAGCTCCGGCAAGCTGTGCTTGGGGCGATAGCCGATCTCGCGCGCCGCCACCGCGAACTTGTTCCAGGGGCAAACCGCCAGGCAATCGTCGCAGCCGTATATACGATTGCCCATTCGCGCCCGCAGCTCCGTATCTACGGGCCCCTTGTGCTCGATGGTCAGGTAGGAAATGCAGCGCCGCGCATCCAGTTGATAAGGCGCCGGAAAAGCCTGCGTCGGGCAGATGTCCAGACAGGCCCTGCAGCTCCCGCAATGGCTGACCTCCGGCGCATCCGGCAGGAATTCCAGCGTGGTGAAGATCGCCCCCAAGAACACCCAGCTGCCCAGATCGCGCGCCAGCAGGTTGGTGTGCTTGCCCTGCCACCCCAGCCCCGCCGCCTGCGCCAGCGGCTTCTCCATCACCGGCGCGGTATCGACGAAGACCTTGATCTCCGCCCCGGTCCGATCCACCAACCAGCGCCCCAGCCGCTTCAGCCGCCGCTTGACGATGTCATGGTAATCCTTGCCCTGCGCATAGACCGAGATCACCCCCCGGTCCCGCACCGCCAGCCCCGCCATCGGGTCGCACTCCGGCGTATAGGCCTCGGCCAGCATGATCACCGACCGCGCCTCGGGCCAAAGCGCCGCCGCCGACCCGCGCCAGGCCTCCCTCTCGGCCATCCAGCCCATCTGCCCGTGCCGCCCCGCCTCAAGATAGGCCCGGAGCCGCCCCGCCGCCTCGGGCACCGCATCGGGCCGACAGAGTCCCACCTTCACGAACCCCTCCTCCAGGGCCCGCGCCACCAGATGCTCTTTCGTCAGCCCTTTCATCTTTGCCCAAGTATCCCGGGTGCGTTCACGGTTGCGCCATCGGTTCGAGAAACCGTGGACGCGGGGGGCAGCGCCCCCGTGGGTCGGGTCTAGAAATCCAGATCGGCATAATGTGGCGCCGGCGGAAAGCCCGAGACCTGATCCGCCAGCAGGGGCCGGAACGAGGGCCGCGACTTGATCTTCGCATACCAGTCCTTCAGCACTGCATGCCGGTTCCAGTCCACGTCGCTGATATAGTCCAGGCAGCTCAGATGCGCCGCCGCGGTGAAATCGGCCAGCGTCATCGCATCCCCCGCCAGCCAGCGCCGCTGGTCCAGAAGCCAGGCCATATAGTCGAGGTGATACTTGATCCGGGTCGAGCCCAGCTTGACGTTCTTCGAATCCGGGTAGCCCTGGCCGGTGACCTTCTTGTTCACCCGCTCGTACAAGAGCTTCGACGTCACCTCGTTGTGGAACTTGTCGTCGAACCAGGCACAAAGCCTGCGCACCTCATAGCGCCCGTCCGCCCCCTTCGGCATCAGCGGCGGCTCGGGCGTGGTGTCCTCGATGAACTCGCAGATCGCCTGGCTTTCGCTCATCACCCGGTTGCCCATCTTCAGGATCGGCACCTTCCCCGCCGGATTGCGGCGCAGGAAATCGGGTGAGGGGTCCCAGTAGCGTTCCTCGACCAGCTCCACCTCGATCTTCTTCTCCGCCAGCGTCAGCCGCACCTTGCGGCAGAACGGCGAAAGGGGGACGTGGTACAGGCGGTTCGAGGGGCGGTTCATCGGGCGGCGGCCTCCGGTCTTCCCCCTCATTGCAGCGATGGGGGCGGGAATTCAATCCCCGGCCGGCGTCAGTCCTCAAAACAGGCGGAACGCCCGTCCGCCGCAATGGTCTCCGCGCCTGCAATGATCTGCCGGGTCCGGCTTTTCACGAAGCTGGACGGTTTCGACGCGCTGCGGTTCTTCGGATCGGGCAGGACGGCCGCCAGCCGCGCCGCCTGCAACGCCGTCAGATCCTTCGCATCCACGTCGAAATAGTGCTGCGCCGCCGCCTGGATGCCGAACACGCCATCGTCGAACTCGGCCACGTTCAGATAGACCTCGAGGATCCGCTGCTTCGACCAGAACAGCTCCACCACCGGGGTCAGCATCGCCTCCATCGCCTTGCGCACCCAGCTGCGCCCTTGCCAGAGGAACACGTTCTTCACGACCTGCTGGCTGATGGTGCTGGCGCCGCGGTTGCTGCCCGCCTCGATCGCCTCGCGGATCGCGGTCATGTCGAAGCCCCAGTGGTTGCAGAAGTTCGCGTCTTCCGCCGCCACCGCCGACCGCCCCGCCACCGGCGCGATCTCCTCCCAGGACACCCAATCCTTGTCGATCCCGCCCAGCCGCCAGGCCTCGCTCATCTGGTAAAGGTTGATCGGTGGCGGCACGATGCTGAACACCAGCACGAGGACCAGATAGAAACCCGCAACGGCGCCAAGCCCCCGGCCAAGCCAGCGCAGGGCGCGCCGAAACCGCGACCGGGGCAGCGGCGCCGGTGCCTCCGCCTTCGCCTTGCGCTTGCGCGGGGCGGGGCCGGGCTTTTCGGCTGGTTTCTCGGCTGTCTTCCCGGTCATCCTGCTACATCAAGGCTGCATGGCGAGGGCCGTCAAGCCCGTCCACGCTCAGATCAGGTCATCGGCCGGATGCTGGCGCAGGAACGCCTCGGGAATCTGCGCCTGCATGTCGTAAAGCGCCTCCTCCGTCGCAGCGTCCAGCCGCGTCTTCAGGATCTTCGGCTCGCCCTTCAAGGATCGGACGCGGTCCAGCACGGCCTTGCCACCCAGAAGCCGCACGCGCAGTCCGACCACGGCGAAGCCTGCCTCCAGCGACTGACTGGCGGAATGCACGAACGTCCGGTCCAGACCCGCCTCGACAAATTGCGCGGCCAGGCCCTTGCTGCCCGGCACCGGTTTCCGCCGGTCAAGGAACAGCATGCCGATCATCGTTCCCCAGCGTCCACCGCCCAGGGGCAGGCCGGTCGCCAGGTCGGTCGACTGGTTCACCGAGACCCGGCCAGTCGGATCGCGCGTGACCACGACAATATCTTCCGGTTCGGTTCCGGCCTCCTGCTGCAGCACGGCCAGCGCCTCACCGGCGACGAATGCGGCGCTCTGGCTGCGGTAGACGAGAAGGATCAGGTCGGACACGTCACGAGGCTCCGTCGCGGGGTGGGTCTGGCGGGCAATCTAGGCGGGACTGCATTTTGCCAACAAGCGGAATCGCCGATTCCGGCGCGGCCCCGGTCTTGCGGCGGCAAGGGTCGGCGGCAAATCGCTTTGCACTGGCGGGGTTCAGGGCCTATCACCGGGCGGGTCGAAACAGTGCCGGGGCGGCAGGGATGATCACGCGAGGCTTCACCAAGGGCGATGCCGCGTCCGAGGCGGTCTATTCCGATTGCGAGCGGTATCGCTATCTCCTGACCCGGACCTGGGGCGCGGGTCCGAGGGCGCTGTTCGTGATGCTCAACCCCTCGACCGCGACCGAGGTGCAGAATGACCCCACCGTCGAACGTTGCGAGCGGCGGGCGCGGGCCCTGGGTTATGGCGCGTTCCGCGTCACCAATATCTTCGCCTTCCGGGCGACCGATCCCCGGGTGATGCGGGCCGCCGCCGATCCGGTCGGTCCCGGCAATGACGACGCCATCCTGGGCAGCCTGTCCTGGGCCGACAGCGTGCTGTGTGCCTGGGGCAACCACGGCGCGCATCTCGACCGCGGCGCGCAGGTGACCGCCCTTCTGCGGCAGAGCGCTGCCCCCCTGTTCCATCTTGGCCTGACCGGACAGGGCCAGCCCAAGCACCCGCTTTACATTGGCTATGACCAGCAGCCGCAACCCTGGTAACCGTCAGGCCGCGACCAGGCGGACGTCGCCCGCGCTGACCGGGGCGCCGTTGACCACGGCGATCTTCGCCCCGTCGATGTAGATCGACTGGCCGGTCCCGCCCTCGTTCGGTTCGACGGTCAGGACAGGGTGGGGATGAATGCTCTCGTCATAGACGATGACCAGCCGATCCGCCGACGGATCATAATCGGTGATATGGGTGACCGAGGCCTCGTTCAGCCAGTCCTGCAGGACGAACGCGTCATTGCCCCCGCCACCCGTCGCATAGTCGCCCGCGCCGAGGAGAAGATGGTCATTGCCGTCACCACCGTTGACGAAATCCGCTTCCTGCCCGCCCTCATCCTCGACACCGCTGATCGTGTCGTCGCCGCGACCGCCATCCAGCACATCCTTTCCGCCGCCGCCGACCAGGTGATCGTTGCCATCGCCCCCGGACAGCCAGTCGTCATCCTCGCCGCCGTCCAGGCGATCCTCGCCCTGGCCGCCCAGAAGCGTATCGGCCCCGGCACCGCCGGACAGGCTGTCATCGCCGTCACAACCCGCCAGGGAATCGCGGCCATCGCCGCCCTCGATCACATCGTTGCCAAGGTCGCCGAGAACGCTGTCGTTCCCCTCGCCGGCCAGGATGCTGTCGTCGCCCGCACCCGCCCAGATCGCATCGTTCCCGGCGCCCCCGTCGATGCTGTCATCGCCGTCCCGCGCGTCGACAAGGTCGTCGCCGTCGCCGCCGTAGATCGCATCGCCGCCGCCGTGGCCGTCCAGGATATCCGCATCGACGCTTCCGGCGACCGTTTCCGCCGGATCGACCGGATCGTCGAGGTCATCCGATGTCGGAACCGTCGGATCCCCGGTCAGGTCGTCCAGCAGGTCGCCGCCGGACTGTGACGCATCCTCATCCGGCGCCTCATCCTCGGGCTCGTCAGCCCCGTCGCCATGCCCCGAAATCAGGGCATCGGCGGCAAGACCCGCCATCATCACGCCGAACAGGCCAAGAATGGCAAGCAAACCTGCAACTCCCTTTCACCGATCGAAATCGTTAACCATCTGGTAACGCAGAGGAACCTCAACAGAACGTATCATGAATCCCCCAGCCACCCTAGCTGCGGCGCGCCATCTGGCCGGAGAATCTGGACTCAGGGTTAACAACCCGTTTCCCCAACGAATCCGCTTCCCATCCCCCCCGAATCCGCCTATACGCCCGCATCCGCTTTCGGGCGGAGCCTCCAAGGGCCCTGCTGGACGACATCCCGGCTTGCGCCATGACCCTTCAACCAAAGGAGACCCCGATGTCGATCACCGTCGAAGCCAAGGCGAAGCTCATCAAGGAATACGGGACCAAGGAAGGCGACACCGGCTCGCCCGAAGTCCAGGTTGCGATCCTGTCGTCGCGCATCGCCACCCTGACCGAGCACTTCAAGGGCCACAAGAACGACAACCACTCGCGTCGTGGCCTTCTCATGCTCGTCGCCCAGCGCCGCAAGCTGCTGGACTACCTGAAAAAGACGGACGAAGCGCGGTATTCCACGCTGATCACCCGCCTCGGCCTGCGCCGCTAAGCCCGGCCACAGCCTGACCGAACGCCCGTGCCCGCAAGGCGCGGGCGTTTTGCGTTGCACCACGACCACGCCTATATAGACCCAAACTGGAGGGCATCATGGCTGACGACAAGTTCCCCGGCTGGCACGGCACCACCATCCTCGCGGTCCGTCGCGGCGGCGAGGTCGTGGTCGCGGGCGACGGCCAGGTTTCCCTCGGCCAGACCGTGATCAAGGGCACCGCCCGCAAGGTCCGCCGCCTCTCGCCCGGTGGCCATGACGTCGTCTGCGGCTTCGCAGGATCGACCGCCGACGCCTTCACCCTTCTCGAGCGGTTGGAGAAGAAGCTGGAATCCGCCCCCGGCCAGCTGGCCCGCGCCTGCGTCGACCTGGCGAAGGACTGGCGCATGGACAAATACCTGCGCAACCTCGAAGCCATGCTGATCGTCACCGACGGCACCGCGCTTTACGTGATCACCGGCGCAGGCGATGTACTGGAACCCGAACATGACGTGGCCGCCATCGGTTCGGGCGGCAACTTCGCCCTCGCCGCCGCCCGCGGGCTGATGCAGACCGACCTGAACGCCGAGGACATCGCGCGGAAGGCAATGGCCATCGCCGCCGACATCTGCGTCTACACCAACGGCAACCTGACGGTGGAGCGGATCAAGGCTCAGGCCTGACCCATTTCCTTCTTCACCTGCATATAGGCCATCAGCACCGCGTTCATCCGCGTCTGGTATCCCGGCCCCTGCGCCTTGAAGAAGTCCAGCACCTCGGGGTCCACCCGCAGAGAGATCAGCTTCTTCCGCGATTGTTCAGGCGCCACCGCCTCGGTCCAGTCCCCGGTTGACAGAGCCTCGACCGGCAGTTCCTTGACCCGTTCGGTGGGGTTCAGCACCAGCGGACTGGCCAGCGCACGCTTCTCCGCGATGCTCAACCGCTTCGGAACATCGTCAACCATGTACTTTTCCCTCTCAAGCGCCCAGCATTCTTGCTGTGGTGTTATCGTTGTATTTCAGCATCTTACGGAAAATTCCTATATATACATCCTGTATATATCGAACCTTTTTCCGTATATACTGCCCGTGGCGCGGAATTTACCCGACTTGGTTTGCCCCGACAAACCCCCTATCTCTGCAAAGACAGTTTCCCGCCGAGGCCCGTCCCGCATGACTCCCGAAGACCTTCGCGCCGCCGTCGCCGCCGGCATCCTGTCCGAGGCGCAGGCCGCCTCGCTCCTCGCGCTGGCCAACGACCGCTCCGGCCAACGCGCCACCCTTCCGTCCGAGGATGAGCCGTTCGAGTTCTTCCGTGGTTTCTCCGAGATATTCATCTCGATCGGCCTCATCATCCTCTTGACCGGCGTCACCGGCCTGCTCGCCGCGTTCGGTGGCTTCGCTCTGCTCACCCTCGTCCCCCTCGCCACTGCAGGCATCGCCTGGTGGTGGGCGGGCTATTTCACCCTCAAGCGCCGAATGACCCTGCCTTCGATGGTGCTCGCCACCGCCTTCGGCATCGGCATCGTGATCTTCGCCTTCACGCTTCTCGCCCAGGCCGGGGTCGAGGAGCGGATGATCGCCATCGCGGGCTTCGCCCTTTCCGCGCTGGCGATGGTCGCCTGGTATCGCCGCTTCCGCCTGCCCTTCGCGGCTTTCCTGACCGGCGGCTTCACCCTCGGCGCGATCTACGCCTTCACCGCCTCCGCCGCGAACCTCGCCGGGCTCTTCACCGGCCTCCACGGCTATCGCTCGCTCTTCGACCTCGGCGAAAGCCCCGCCTTCGCCACCGCCACTCTCCTGTTCGGCATCGGCGCATTCCTCACCGGCATGTGGTTCGACACCCGCGACCCGCATCGCCTGGGCCGCCATTCCGCCACCGCCTTCTGGTGCCACCTCCTCGCCGCCCCCGCGCTGGTCAACACCGTCGCCGTGACCCTGCTGAACGGCGGCGGCATCCTCTTCCTCGCCGTCGCGCTGGTGCTGATCACAATCCTTGCCCTGGTGATCGACCGCCGCAGCTTCCTCACCGCCGCCATCGCGTACATTGCGCTCGTCATCGCCTGGGCGATGGGCGCGGGCGGCGGGACCAGCTGGATCTTCGTCCTCCTCACCCTTGGCGCCTTCATCACCGCCATCGGCACCTGGTGGGTGCAGCTTCGCGCGAAGGTCATGCAGATGCTTCCCGATTTCCCCGGCAAGTCCCGCCTGCCGCCCTATGGATCCACCGAATGACCAACCTGACCCCCCGCGAGATCGTCTCGGAACTTGACCGTTTCATCATCGGCCAGAAGGAAGCCAAGCGCGCCGTCGCTGTGGCCTTGCGCAACCGCTGGCGCCGCAAGCGGCTGGACGACGACCTGCGCGACGAGGTCTATCCGAAGAACATCCTGATGATCGGCCCCACCGGCGTCGGCAAGACCGAGATCAGCCGCCGCCTCGCCAAGCTCGCGAAAGCTCCCTTCCTCAAGGTGGAAGCCACCAAATTCACCGAAGTCGGCTATGTCGGTCGCGACGTGGATTCCATCGTGCGCGATCTTGTCGATGTCGCGATGAACGACACCCGCGCCCAGATGCGGGAAGAGGTGAAATCCCGCGCCCACCGCGCCGCCGAGGACCGGGTGGTCGAGGCGCTGGCCGGCAAGGACGCCCGCGAGCAGACCCGCGAGATGTTCCGGGGCAAGCTGAAACGCGGCGAGCTGGACGACACGATGATCGAGATCGAGGTCACGGATGCCGCCCCCGCCATGCCGCTCGGCTTCGGAATGCCAGGAATGGAGACCCAGATGCAGGGGCTTCAGGACCTGTTCAAAGCCTTCGGCGGGCGGGCCAGCCGCAAGCGGATGACCGTCGCGCAAAGCTATGAAGTGCTGATCGGGCAGGAAGCCGACAAGCTCCTCGACGACGAAGCCGTCCGCACTGCGGCCCTGGAGGCCGTGCAGGAAAACGGCATCGTCTTCCTCGACGAGATCGACAAGATCTGCGCCCGTTCCGACGCGCGCGGCGCCGATGTCTCCCGCGAAGGCGTCCAACGCGACCTGCTGCCGCTGATCGAGGGCACAACCGTCTCCACCAAGCACGGCCCGGTGAAGACCGACCATATCCTCTTCATCGCCTCCGGCGCCTTCCATATTGCCAAGCCTTCGGACTTGCTGCCCGAACTGCAAGGCCGCCTCCCCATCCGCGTCGAACTCGCGCCGCTGACCGAGGAAGACTTCGTCAGCATCCTCACCGACACCGACAACGCGCTGACCCGGCAATACACCGCCCTGATGGCGACCGAGGAAGTGACCGTCACCTTCACCCCCGACGGCATCGCCGCCCTGGCCCGCATTGCAGCAGAGGTGAACCGCAGCGTGGAAAACATCGGCGCCCGCCGCCTCTACACCGTGATGGAACGCGTCTTCGAGGAACTCAGCTTCCACGCCCCCGACCGCTCGGGCCAGAAGGTCACCGTCGACGCCGCATTCGTCGAAACCAACCTCGGCGCCCTGGCCCGCTCGGCGGACATCTCCCGCTACGTCCTGTAGGTCGGGGTTCACCCCGACTCCCCGCTTACCCAAACGCGGCTCCCGGCACCGCGACATCCTTTCATCCTTGCCGGAAATATCCCCGTCGGCGGCAGCTATCGCCTGTCTCGGCACCACGCTTTCATACTGGCGCAAATATCCCCGCCGGAGGCATCCAACGCGGAAACCGCGCCTACCGGCGGAGAAGAAGCGCACCATCACCGCCAGGCACCTCCCCTCCCCCTCCGTAGGGAGGGGCCGGGGGTGGGGGCCCGCCAAACCAGATTCCTAATGCCCGGTAAACGCCCACAAATAACTCATTGAAAACAAATGGCTCGAAAATCTGTCCACCGTGGACACCCCCTTTCCCGGCCCCCCGCAACCCGATACTCTCCCGCCACCGAAGGGGGACCGATGACCGAAGACACCGTCACGCCGATGATGGCGCAGTATCTGGCGATCAAGGCCCAGAACCCCGGCGCCCTTCTGTTCTACCGGATGGGCGACTTCTACGAGATGTTCTTCGATGATGCCGTTGCCGCCGCCGCCGCCCTCGACATCGCCCTGACCAAGCGAGGGCAACACCAGGGCGAGCCCATCGCCATGTGCGGCGTCCCGGTCCATGCCGCCGAAGGCTACCTCCTCACCCTGATCCGCAAGGGCTTCCGCGTCGCCATCGCCGAGCAGCTGGAAGACCCAACCGAAGCCAAGAAACGCGGCTCCAAATCCGTCGTCAAACGCGACGTCGTCCGCCTCGTCACCCCCGGCACGCTGACCGAGGATTCCCTCCTCGAAGCCCGCCGCCACAATTTCCTTGCCGCCTACTCCGAGGTCCGCGACCAGGCCGCGCTTGCCTGGGCCGACATCTCCACCGGCGAGTTCCGGGTGATGCCCTCCTCCCTCACCCGTCTCTCCCCCGACCTCGCCCGCATCGCCCCGCGCGAGCTTCTCCTCTCCGAAGCCCGCGAACGGGAAATCACCGCCGCCCTTGATCCTGGCGTCGCGATCACCCCCCTCTCCCGCGGCAGCTTCGATTCCACCAATGCCGAGCGCCGCCTCTGCGACCTCTTCCACGTCGCCTCCCTCGACGCCTTCGGCACCTTCGACCGCGCCGAAGTCTCGGCGATGGGCGCGCTGGTCGACTACCTCCACCTCACCCAGCGCGGCCGGATGCCGCTCCTCCGCCCGCCGGTAAGGGAATCTTCGGGCGGCACGATGCAGATCGACGCCGCAACCCGCCGGAACCTCGAACTCACCCAGTCCCTGTCCGGGGGTCGCGACGGCTCCCTCCTCGCCGCCATCGACCGCACCACCACCGCCGGCGGCGCGCGCCTCCTTGAACGCCGCCTCTCCTCGCCCTCGCTCGACCTCCACACCATCCACGCTCGCCAGGCCGCGCTCGACCATCTCCTCGAAACCCCCTCGCTCCGTGACCGCCTGCGCGAAGCCCTGGCCCATGTCCCCGACATCGACCGCGCCCTGTCCCGCCTGGCCCTCGACCGCGACGGCCCCCGCGACATGACCGCCATCCGCGCCGGGCTGGAGCAGGCCGGCCAGATCGCCACCCTCCTGACCGACGCCCCGCCCCTGCTGGCCGAAGCCGCACAAGCCCTCACCGGCCACACCGACCTCGTCACCCTCCTGACCGAAGCCCTTGTCGCCGAACCCCCGCTTCTCGCCCGCGACGGCGGCTATATCGCGCCCGGCTATGACCCCGAACTCGACGACACCCGCGCCCTGCGCGACGAAGGCCGCAGCATCATCGCCCGGATGCAGGCGGAGTATATACAGCAGACCGGTATCCCCAGCCTGAAGATCAAGCACAACAACGTGCTGGGCTATTTCATCGAGACCACCTCGACCCATGAAGACCGGATGCGGGCCATGCCGCAGACCTTCATCCACCGCCAGACCACCGCCGGGCAGGTGCGCTTCACCACGCTACCCCTCTCCGACCTGGAAACCCGGATTCTCAACTCCGCCAACCACGCGCTCGAAATCGAAAAGCGTCACTATTCCGGCCTGAAAGCCCGAATTCTCGACGTCTCCGCCCCCATCGCCCTTGCCGCCCGCGCACTGGCCGAGATCGACCTTGCCGCAGCCTTCGCTGACCTTTCCGCCGAAGAAAACTGGTGCGCCCCGCTGGTCGATGACAGTCACGCCTTCCAGATCAGCGGTGGGCGGCACCCCGTTGTCGAACGCGCGCTCCGCCGTGACGGGCATCCCTTCGTCGCGAACGACTGCGCGCTGACTGACGGCGGCACCCCCGCGATCTGGCTTCTGACCGGCCCGAACATGGCGGGGAAATCCACCTTCCTGCGCCAGAACGCGCTGATCGCCCTTCTCGCCCAGACAGGCAGCCATGTCCCCGCCACCAGCGCCCGCATCGGCCTTGTCTCCCAGCTTTTCAGCCGGGTCGGGGCCTCGGACGACCTCGCCCGGGGCCGGTCGACCTTCATGGTCGAGATGGTGGAAACCGCCGCCATCCTGAACCAGGCCGATGACCGCGCCCTGGTGATCCTGGACGAGATCGGGCGGGGCACCGCGACCTATGACGGCCTGTCGATCGCCTGGGCCACGCTGGAACATCTGCACGAGATCAACCGCTCCCGCGCCCTCTTCGCCACGCATTACCACGAGATGACGGCTCTTGCGGGGAAACTGCCGGGGGTGAAGAACGCCACTGTTACGGTGAAAGAATGGGAAGGCGAGGTGATCTTCCTGCACGAAGTCCGCGAAGGCGCGGCGGATCGCAGCTACGGCGTGCAGGTCGCCCGGCTGGCGGGGCTTCCGGCCAGCGTGATCGAACGGGCCAAGGTGGTGCTGGATGCGCTGGAACAGGGCGACCGTGACGGCGGCAAGCAGGCCACGCTGATCGACGACCTGCCGCTGTTTCGTGCTGCGCCTCCGCCACCCCCGCCGCAGAAGCTGAAGGCGTCAGCGGTGGAGGAGCGGTTGAAACAGGTCCACCCCGACGAGTTGACGCCGATGGAAGCCCTGCGATTGATCTATGAAATCAAGGGGTTAATGTAGGGTGGGTGAAACCCACCATTCGTCCCGATAGCCGCGAAGGAAGGTGGGTTGGCACCCACCCTTGTCTCTTTGATCTGTGGGAAGATGAAGGAGGCAGACGAGACCCCGACCCACCCTTGGGCGTTTGAGCCCGTCGCGTAGCTTGGGGCTCGTCTGCCGACCATTGTCAAACCTGAACAGT
>NZ_JAYRPN010000085.1:0-11361 GCF_041911175.1 Tabrizicola sp. | reverse complement strand
GACCACCTGAAACGGGCCGCGTGAAAGACAGTTGCTACTCCCCGAAATCGCCCTTGCTCTCGATGCCCGTCCATTCCGGGTCGCATCGGCCCAGGCGAATGTCCCGCTGGATCGACGAATACGGCCAATCCACCGCCCGCTCGACCAGACCGTGCTTGACCGGATTCCACCAGCAATACCGCAGATGCGTGGTGAAATCCCGTTCATCCCGGATATGATGCTCCCAGAACCGCCGCTGCCAAAGCCCGGCCTCGCCCTTTGCAACCTTCGACTCACTGCGGCGACCGACAAGGCCGACCGACTTGGTGAACCGGGTCTTGATCTCCTTCCAGCGCAGCGAATACTCCGCATCGCCCTCCGGCAGGGTCCAGATGCAGTGCATGTGCTCCGGCAAGACGACCCAGGCGTCGATGCGGAAGGGGCGCTCGTCCCGGGTCATCCGTACCGCTTCGCGCAAGGTGGCGACCTCATCGACCAGCAATCGCGACCGTCGATCCGCCAAGGCGACGGTGAAGAAGACGGACGCACCGGGCGCGCGGGGGCGGAGGTAGCGGGACATGCCGCGCAGCCTGGCCGCGCAAACCTTAACACCACCCTAACAGAAAATCACAACCCATTGAAGTTCCTGAAACTCCCAGTTTTGTCCACCGTGGACACTTCCACACCCCCTTGCCCCCGCCCCCCGAATCCGGCATCCCCAAGGGCCACAGCATCCCCCGGAGACCCCCCGATGGACTACTCGAAATCCGGCAACCCCAAGGGTGCCCGCAGCACCCTCCGCGGCCCCGACCATGCCCAGAAGGGCGCACCCAAGTCGGTGAAGCCCCCCCGCGAAACGCAGGCGGAACTCCTCGCCCGCATGAAGGCCGCCTCCCAGAAAGCCCCTCAGAAGGACCCGAAAAGCTGAGGCTCGCCTCCCCCTACCTCGCCCCCGGCTTCTATTCGGACGCCATCGCGAAGGGCCGCCACCGCGACATCGTCGGCGGCCGCTGGGACGAGACGGGCCGCGTCCAGATGCAGGCCCTCCTCGCCGCCGGGATGACGCCCGCGGACCACCTCCTCGACATCGGCTGCGGCGCGCTCCGGCTCGGCCACAAGGCCGTCCCCTACCTCGACCCCGGCCACTACTGGGGCACCGACGCCTCCCTCGCCCTGATGCGCCACGGGAGGCTCGCCGAACTCCCCGACCCGGACCGGCTCCCCGAAGACCACCTGATCGAGGACGCCACCTTCGCCTTCCCCGGTATCCCCGACACGATCACCCTGGCCCTCGCCTTCGGCGTCTTCACCCACCTCCCCCACGCCGCCCTGCAAACCGCGCTCACAAACCTCCGCCGCTTCCCCAACCTCCGCAGCGTCCTTTTCACCGTTTTCCTCTCCGACGCCCAAGGCTCCACCCGCCAGCCCGACGGCGTCGTCACCCACCCCGACCGTCCGCCCTACCACGTCCCCGAAGCCGCAATTCGGGACACCATCACCCAGGCAGGCTTCACCCCCACCCGCCTCCCCACGCTCCTCCCCCGCGGCCAGGTCCTCTGGACCGCCACCTGAGGCTTCCCCGACCTTGCGCCGCGCCACGGGCACCCCCACACTCTCCTGAACAAAGGAGCCCCCCATGCGCAGCCTCGCCCTCGCTATCCTCCTCGCCACGCCCCTGTCGGCCGAAACGCTCTCCGAGGAAATCGCCCGCACCGGCCTTCACGCGACCGAAACCCGCCTCGCCGCCCTCCCCTCTCCCAGCAACGAGGACCTCTTCGCCCTCGCCGGCCTCCGCTTCCTCGGCGGCATCGAACAGGCGCTGCAACTGCGCTGGAAGACCGGGGTGAAAGCCGACTGGTCGGAGCTTCCCATCCTCCGTCTTCCCATCCCCGAAAACCCCAACGCGATCCCCTTCCAGGCCGCCGACTTCACCGCGCTGATCAAGAACCTCGACGCCGACATGGACGCCTCCCGCGAAGCCCTCGCCACACTCGGTGACAAGCCCTTCGCGCTCCCGATCCGCATCGCCGACCTCTGGTTCGACATCAACGCGAACGGCACCCGCGAACCGGGCGAATCCCTTGCCGAAGTCACCGGCATGGCCCTCGGCGGCGGGCGCGGCATGGGCGTCGCGGTGGAAGACCCCGTCATCACCTTCGACACCGCCGACGCCGCCTGGCTTTCGGCCTATACCCACTTCCTGTCGGGCTTCGCCTCCACGGCGCTGGCCTACGACCCCGAGCCCGCGATCCAGCGGGTGATCGACTCCTCGAAGCAGATCTACGCCCTCTGGGGTACCACGCCCCCCAACAACGCGATGGACATGATGTTCGGTCGCCAGGTCGACCGCGTGGCGATGGTGCTGATCGCGCTCTCCAAGACCCCCGACAAGGCGCTGGCCCAGGACGCCTATGGCCACTTCCTGTCGATGATCGCGGAAAACCGCCGCTTCTGGTCGCTCGTCGCGCTGGAGACCGACAACACCGGCGAATGGGTGCCGAACGACAACCAGGTCTCCGGCCTCGGCCTGATCATGCCCCCCGGCACGGGTGAGCGCTGGCAGGCCGTCCTCGCCGACGCGGAAAAGGCGCTGAAGGGCGAAGTCCTGATCCCCCACTGGCGCTTCGGGGCCGAGGCCGGGATCAACCTGAAAAAGGCCTTCGAGAACCCGCCCGCCGTCGACCTCGTCACCTGGATCCAGGGCGAGGGGCTCCTCCCCTACGCCGAGAAGGGTCCGCAGATGGGCGGCCAGGCCTGGCGCGACTTCGAGGATATCGTCCAGGGCGATGCGATGCTGTTTGCGGTGTTCCTGAACTGATCCGCCAGGCCCCGATTTCTTCCAAGAAATCGGACCGGAGCCTTCGAAGGCTCCGAACCGGACTTTCGAAAACTCCGGCACTCAGCCCAACCCGGAGAGCACCGTCTCCAGCGTCGCGACCAGCTTGTCGGCGATCTCGTCCAGCTCGGCATCGCTTGCATTGAACGGCGGCGCGAGGATCACCGTATCCCCCGCCGCCCCATCGACATGCCCGCCCGAGGGATAACAGATCAGCCCGCGCCGCAGCCCTTCCGCCCGGATGCGCCCGTTCACCCCCAGCGAGGCCGCGAAGGGCGCCTTCGTCTCCGGATCCGCCACCAGCTCCACCCCGATGAAATACCCCCGGCCCCGCACGTCGCCGACCTGCGGCAAATGCGCCATCCGCGCCCGCAGGTCCGACCGCCAGCGCGGGCCCTTGTCGCGGATGCGGGCCAGCAGCCCCTCCTCCGCCACGATCTTCTGCACCGCCACCCCAGCCGCCAGACAGGCCGTGTGCCCGGTATAGGTATGCCCGGTCAGCGGCCCGCCGTGGCCCGCCGCCATCACATCCGCGATCTCCTGCGTGTAGACTGCGGCCCCCAGCGGCAGGTAGCCCCCTGACAAAGACTTCGCCACCGTGATGATATCCGCCGTGATCCCGTCCTCCTCCGACGCGCGCCAGACCCCGGTCCGGCCCGATCCGCACATCACCTCGTCGCAGATCACCAGCACGCCATGCCGTCGGCAGACCTCGGCCACTGCCTTCGCATAGCCCTCCGGCGCGGGCAGAGCCCCACCCGCCGCGCCGACCACCGGCTCGAAGATGAACCCGGCCACCGTCTCCGGCCCGAGCCTCAGGATCTCCGCTTCCAGCTCCGTCGCCAGATGGGCGACCAGCCCGGCCTGCGTCACGCCTGAAGGCAACCGATAGGCATTCGCCGCACTCACCCGCCCGACCGCAGGCAAGGCCCCGGCAAAGGCAAGCTGGCGATCCTCGAAGCCCGACAGCGCCGTCGCCATCAGCGTGTTGCCGTGCCAGGACCGCTTGCGCGCGATGAACTTCACCCGCTTCGGATCGCCCTTGTCGAAATGGTACTGCAACGCGATTTTCACCGCGCTTTCCACCGCCTCGGAGCCAGAGGTCGTATAGACCATGTCCGCCAGCCCGGTGGCTTGGCAGATGATCTCGCTCATCTCCTCCAACGGGTCGGTGGTGAAGAGATAGCGGTAGCCATAGGCCACCTTCTCCATCTGCTTCGCCACCGCCTCGTTCACCCGCGGATCGCCGTGGCCGATGGAGAACACCGCAGGCCCGCCCGAGCCGTCGATATATTGTCGCCCCGCCGCATCCCACAGATACACCCCCCGCCCGTGGCTGATCTTCGGCAGGGTTCCTTGCGTGATGTCGTTGGCGCTTGGGCGCGGCATGTCGGGCCTCCTTCTCTTCCGGCCACAGCCTTCGCAAGCGCCCCGCAGCTTGTCAATCTCGCCACGGCAGCGATGATTCGCCCCCCGGCTGGCGTTACCGCCACCATGTGATCACGATTTTCCATCGTGTGATCACACGTTTCTCAACCGTGATCACATCGTTCATTTTCCCGGCATTTCGCCCGCTTTACAGGCATTTGCCGTTTGGCACCCCCGCCAAGCCATGCCAGAACGCCCTTGACCACTCCCGGCCGCGAAGGGGCGCCCCATGAACATCCACGAATACCAGGCGAAAGAGCTTCTGCGCAGCTACGGCATCCCGGTCAGCGACGGTCGCGTCGTGCTGAAAGCCGAAGACGCCAAGACCGCCGCCGGTGAGCTTGACGGCCCGCTCTGGGTGGTGAAGTCGCAAATCCACGCGGGCGGGCGGGGCAAGGGCCATTTCAAGGAACCCGAGGCCGGGGAAAAGGGCGGCGTCCGTCTGGCTCGTAGCGTCGGCGAGGCCGCCGAATTCGCCCGCCAGATGCTGGGCCGCACCCTCGTCACCATCCAGACCGGACCTGCGGGCAAGCAGGTCAACCGCATCTACATCGAGGACGGCTCGGACATCGAGAAGGAATTCTACCTCGCCTTCCTGATCGACCGGCAGACCAGCCGCATCTCCATCGTCGCCTCGACCGAGGGCGGGATGTCGATCGAGGACGTGGCGCATGACACGCCCGAGAAGATCCACACCTTCACCATCGACCCCGCCACCGGGTTGCAGGATTTCCACGGCCGCCGCGTCGCCTTCGCCCTTGGCCTTACCGGCGGGCAGGTCAAGCAATGCGTGGGGATCGTGAAGAAGCTCTACCAGCTGTTCCTGGACAAGGACATGGACATGCTGGAGATCAACCCCTTCTGCCTGTTGAAGGACGGCTCCCTGCGGCTTCTCGACGCGAAGATGGGCTTCGACGGCAACGCGATCTACCGCCACCCCGACATCGCCGCCCTGCGGGATGAAACGGAAGAGGACCCCAAGGAACTCGCCGCCTCGAAATTCGACCTGAACTATATCGCCTTGGATGGCGAGATCGGCTGCATGGTCAACGGCGCGGGGCTGGCGATGGCCACGATGGACATCATCAAGCTCTACGGCGCCGAGCCCGCCAACTTCCTTGACGTCGGCGGCGGGGCGACGAAGGAAAAGGTGACCGAGGCGTTCAAGATCATCACCTCCGACCCGCAGGTGAAGGGCATCCTGGTCAACATCTTCGGCGGCATCATGCGCTGCGACATCATCGCCGAGGGCGTGATCGCGGCGGTGAAGGAAGTGGGCCTGAAGGTCCCGCTGGTGGTGCGGCTGGAGGGGACGAACGTCGAGCTTGGCAAGGACATCATCCGCAAGTCCGGCCTGAACGTCATCGCCGCCGATGACCTGAAGGACGGGGCGGAGAAAATCGTGAAGGCGGTGAAGGGGTGATCCGGACCCTCCTCCTTGTCGGGCTTCTGGCCCCCCTGCCCGTGCTGGCGCAGGACGCCGATCCCTCGAACCAGTTGATCGAGGGCTACACGGCCTGCGCGATGGGAGAGGGCTTGACCGACAAGACCGTCTCGGCCCTGGGCCTCTACGGCTGGACCCACGAGGAAGACAACGAAATGGGCGTGGTCAATTTCCAGCCCGGCATCGGTACCGACACTATCGCCTACATGTCCCTGACCCCCGGCTACTGCCACGTCGAAAGCACCAGCCTTGGCACTGCCCGCGCGGCGGAACTGCTGGGCTATCTGTCTTTCTCCGGCCAGGTGTCGGTCGACACGACGGAAACCGACGAGAACGGCTGCACCACGGCAACCCTGTCAAACGGTGTCGTCGCCGTCATCACCTCGGGCGGGAACGACCCCGTCTGCACCTCCGACCAGAACTCGGGCGTGCGCTTCTACTTCGGAGAGGGCTGATGTCCCACTCTGCCCCGATCACCCTTGAAGGAGGCCCCGATGGCCGTTCTCGTCAATAAAGCCACCAAAGTCATCACCCAAGGCTTCACCGGCAGCCAGGGCACCTTCCACTCCGAACAGGCCATCGCCTACGGGACGAAAATGGTCGGAGGCGTGACCCCCGGCAAGGGCGGGACCGAGCACCTCGGCCTTCCCGTCTTCGACTCGGTCCATGACGCCGTGGCGAAGACCGGCGCCGATGCCACCGCGATCTACGTCCCGCCGCCCTTCGCCGCCGACTCGATCCTGGAGGCCATCGACGCCGAGATTCCGCTGATCGTCTGCATCACCGAGGGCATCCCGGTCCTCGACATGATGAAAGTGAAGCGCGCGCTCATCAACTCGAAGTCGCGGCTGATCGGGCCGAACTGCCCCGGCGTCCTGACCCCCGGCGAATGCAAGATCGGCATCATGCCGGGCTCGATCTTCTCCAGGGGCTCGGTCGGCGTCGTCTCCCGCTCCGGCACCCTCACCTATGAGGCGGTGAAGCAGACGACCGACGTGGGCCTTGGCCAGACCACCGCCGTCGGCATCGGCGGCGACCCGATCAAGGGCACCGAACACATCGACGTGCTGGAGATGTTCCTGGCCGATCCCGACACCCACTCCATCATCATGATCGGCGAGATCGGCGGCAGCGCCGAGGAGGACGCCGCCCAGTTCCTTGCCGACGAAAAGAAGAAGGGCCGCTGGAAGCCCACCGCCGGTTTCATCGCCGGCCGCACCGCCCCCCCCGGCCGCCGCATGGGCCATGCCGGGGCCATCGTGGCCGGTGGCAAGGGCGATGCGGAGTCGAAGATCCAGGCCATGCTCAGCGCCGGGATCGTTGTGGCCGACAGCCCGGCGGGGTTGGGTGAGGCGGTGCTGAAGGCGATTCGCGGATGAAGATCGCGCGGTTGTTCCTTCTGGCGACCTCCGTTTGCCTTGCCTCGGGCATGACAGACGCCGAGCCGCTTTGGATCAGCCGCATCATGACCATCTGTTCGGTTCCGTCTACCGAACCGGCGTCTGTCGTTGACCGGTTGCTCGGTGTGGGCTTGTCCCGCGCTTCGCTGCCTCTCGATGACAAGACGAAGTACGGCGTCGCATTGGTTGAGTTGGCTGCAACCTGGCAGCCCGCCCGCCTCGAGGCGTCGTCGCCGCAGTCCGACTGGGAAGAATTCCGGTCGGCGTTCAACCAATATGTGGAAAGCTACTCAGCACGTCTGGCCAATCCGGAAAACACGCTGCTGATAGACCCGGAAACAGGGGCGCTGCTCCTGATCATAGCACGGGACAAACCGACGCGGTTGACGTATTGTGCGCTTGGTGTGCCCCGGTCGCTTGCTGTTGCGAGCCAGAACTTTCCGCGCCTAGCCTTCCCGCGTGAGCCCGAATTCTTTGCCGTCGAGACGAGTGGTGCCGAGTTCATGGCTACTCGGATGAGCTTGCAGGAAGTCGTTGTGACCTTCGATCCCGCAAGGGTGGGCGAGCGTCTGGGCCAGACGTTCGAGACCGGCGCCGTTTTCTCCACGCTGCTCTCCGTTCCGGAATGGGCCGTGCCTGGGACACGGCCATGAACCGACCATCCGTCGCTGCCCTGCCGTCCCTGCCGTGCCCAACATCGCCCCTCCCTCCGAGGTAACCCCATGACCGACCAATCCCCCACCGCCGCCTTCGCCGCCTCGTCCTTCCTCGACGGGGCCAATGCCGACTACGTCGACCAGCTGGCCGCGCGCCATGCCGCCGACCCGAATTCGGTCGACCCGGCCTGGGCCGAGTTCTTCCGCGCCCTCGGCGACAGCGAGCTGGACGCCAAGCGCGCCGCCACGGGGCCAAGCTGGGCAAGGGCCGACTGGCCGCCGCAGCCGGTGGACGACCTGACCGCCGCCCTCACCGGCGAATGGCCCCAGACCCCGGTGAAAGAGGCGAAGGCCGCGGGCGAGAAGATCGCCGCCAAGGCCGCCGAGGCGGGCGTGCCCCTCTCCACCGACCAGATCCAGCGCGCCGTCCTCGACTCGATCCGCGCCCTGATGATCATCCGCGCCTACCGGATCCGTGGCCACCTCGCCGCCGACCTCGACCCGCTGGGGATGACCGAGCGTGGCAACCACCCCGAGCTTGACCCGGCCTCCTACGGCTTCTCCGAGGCCGACATGGACCGGCCGATCTTCATCGACAACGTGCTGGGCCTGACCCATGCCAGCATGCGCGAGATCATCGACATCCTGAAGCGCACCTATTGCGGCACCTTCGCGCTGCAGTACATGCACATCTCCGACCCAGAACAGGCCTCGTGGCTGAAGGAGCGGATCGAAGGCTACGGCAAGGAAATCCAGTTCACCCGCGAGGGCCGCAAGGCGATCCTGAACAAGCTGGTCGAAGCCGAGGGCTATGAGAAGTTCCTGCATGTCAAGTACATGGGCACCAAGCGCTTCGGCCTCGACGGCGGCGAAAGCCTGATCCCGGCGATGGAACAGATCATCAAGCGCGGCGGCGCGCTGGGGGTCAGGGACGTGATCATCGGCATGCCGCACCGGGGCCGCTTGTCGGTGCTGGCGAACGTGATGATGAAGCCCTACCGCGCGATCTTCCACGAATTTCAGGGCGGTTCCTACAAGCCCGAGGACGTGGATGGTTCGGGCGACGTGAAATACCACCTCGGGGCCTCTTCGGACCGCGAGTTCGACGGCAACAAGGTTCACCTCTCGCTGACCGCCAACCCCTCGCACCTGGAGGCGGTGAACCCGGTGGTGCTGGGCAAGGTCCGCGCCAAGCAGGACCAGCTGAACGACACGACCGACCGCATGGCCGTCCTGCCGATCCTTCTCCACGGCGACGCGGCTTTTGCCGGTCAGGGCGTGGTGGCCGAATGCCTGCAACTGTCGGGCATCAAGGGCCACCGCACCGGCGGCTGCATCCACATCATCGTCAACAACCAGATCGGCTTCACCACCGCCCCGGCCTTCAGCCGCACCTCGCCCTATCCGACCGACATCGCCCTGATGGTCGAGGCGCCGATCTTCCACGTCAACGGCGACGACCCCGAAGCCGTGGTCCACGCCGCCAAGGTCGCGACCGAATTCCGGCAGAAGTTCCACAAGGACGTGGTGATCGACATCTTCTGCTACCGCCGCTTCGGTCACAACGAAGGCGACGAGCCGATGTTCACCAACCCGGCGATGTACAACCGCATCCGCAAGCAGAAGACCACGCTGCAGCTTTACACCGACCGCCTTGTTGCCGACGGGCTGATCCCCGAGGGCGAGATCGAGCAGATGAAGGCCGCCTTCCAGGCCCGGCTGAACGAGGAGTTCGAGGCCGGAAAAGCCTTCCTGCCGAACAAGGCCGACTGGCTGGATGGCCGCTGGAAGAACCTGCAGACCAAGGACCTGAACAACTACCAGCGCGGTGAGACCTGGATCAAATCCGAGACGCTGGCCGAGGTTGGCGCGGCGCTGACCCGAATCCCCGACGGGTTCGATATGCACAAGACGGTGGCTCGCCAGCTGGAAGCCAAGCGGGAAATGTTTGCAAAAGGTCAAGGCTTCGACTGGGCGACCGCCGAGGCGCTGGCCTTCGGCTCGCTGGAGCTGGAAGGCTTCCCCGTCCGCCTCTCGGGTCAGGACTGCACGCGCGGCACCTTCTCCCAGCGCCATTCCGGCTGGGTCGACCAGGTGACCGAGGAACGCTACTACCCGCTGAACCACATCCGCCCCGGCCAGGCGCGGTATGAGGTGATCGACTCGATGCTGTCGGAATATGCCGTCCTCGGCTTCGAGTACGGCTATTCGCTGTCGGAGCCGAATGCGCTGACCCTCTGGGAAGCCCAGTTCGGCGATTTCGCCAACGGCGCGCAGATCATGATCGACCAGTTCATCAACTCGGGCGAATCGAAATGGCTGCGGATGTCCGGCCTCGTGATGCTGCTGCCGCATGGCTACGAAGGCCAGGGCCCCGAACATTCCTCCGCCCGGCTGGAGCGTTTCCTGCAACTCAGCGCAGAGGACAACTGGATCGTCGCCAACTGCTCGACGCCCGCCAACTACTTCCACATCCTGCGCCGCCAGCTGCACCGGACCTACCGCAAGCCCCTGGTCCTGATGACGCCGAAGTCGCTCCTGCGGCATCCGATGGCGATCTCCCGGGCCGAGGATTTCACCGATGGGTCCACCTTCCACCGCGTCCTCTGGGACGACGCGCAGAAGGGCAACTCGACGCTGAAGCTGAAACCCGACGACAAGATCAAACGCGTCGTCCTCTGCTCCGGCAAGGTCTACTACGACCTTCTTGCCGAACGCGATGCGCAGGGTCTGGAAGACACCTACCTCCTCCGCGTGGAACAGCTTTACCCGCTGCCCACGATCTCGCTCAGCCAGGAACTCGCCCGCTTCCCGAAGGCCGAATTCGTCTGGTGCCAGGAGGAACCGAAGAACCAGGGCGCCTGGCTCTTCATCGAGCCCGACATGGAAGTGATCCTGACCAAGGTCCGCGGCAAGCCCACCCGCATGTCCTATGCCGGACGCAATGCCAGCGCCTCGCCCGCCACGGGCCTCGCCTCCCGCCACAAGTTCGAACAGCAAACCCTCGTCGCCCAGGCCCTTGGCCTCAAGTGACCCTCGGAAAGACCGGAGACTGACAAATGACTGACGTTATGGTTCCCGCCCTTGGCGAATCCGTGTCCGAGGCCACCGTTTCGACCTGGTTCAAGAAACCGGGCGATGCGGTGAAGCAGGACGAGATGCTATGCGAGCTGGAGACCGACAAGGTGTCGGTCGAGGTCCCCTCGCCCGTCGCGGGCGTCCTCGCCGAAATCCTGGCACCGGAAGGCACCACGGTCGCCGCCAACGCCCGTCTCGCCATCGTGACCGAGGGCGCCACGGCGACCAAGACCGACCCCACCGCCCAGAAGCCGAAGACCGAGGACCCGAAGATCGAGGCCGCCGCCGCCGTCGGCTCCCCCGGCGCAGGGCATGAGGAAGTGACCCCGCGGTCGGACGTGGAGAACGCCCCCTCCGCCAAGAAGGCGCTGGCCGAGGCCGGGCTTTCCGCCGACGCCGTCAAGGGCACCGGGCGCGACGGCCGGGTGATGAAGGAAGACGTCGCCCGCACCGTCGCCGGGGCCTCCGGGGCCCAGGCCGCCGCCGCCACCCCCACGCCCGCCCCCGCAGCCGTCCCCCGCGCGCCGATCCCGGCCGAGG
>NZ_JAYRPN010000084.1:0-28596 GCF_041911175.1 Tabrizicola sp. | reverse complement strand
CGGCTTGCGGGCGCAGGATGGAAGGTCTGGCACGGGGATCCTCGCGTGGCTGCCCGGTCCCGTCGTGAGAGGGAGTATTAGGGCCAAAAGGAATGGGGAGGTGCGGCGGGGTGATCGGATGCTGGCAGGATGCGGCGGCTTGCGGGCGCAGGGCAGAAGGTCTGGCGCGGGGATCCTCGCGGGGCTGCCCGGTCCCGTCGTGAGAGGGAGTATTTGGGCCAAGAGGAATGGGGAGGTGCGGCGGGGGATCGGTTACTGACAGGATGAGGGGGCTTGCGGGCGCAGGGCGGAGGGTCTGGTGGGGACGGCTCATGGGGCTGCCCCGTCCCGTCGCGAGGGATGTGTTCGGGCCGGGAGGGCTGCGGAGGGGCGGCGGGGGATCGGATCGGGAGAGGATGGGGTGTCTTGCGGGTGCCGAGCTTGGCTTCCGGCGCGGGAGGGTTGTTCTGGAGCCCATCGGAGGGAGTGTCGCCGGGGCGATCTGGAGGGCGGGCCTGCGGTGATGGGCGTTGCGCCTGCGGCGAGGGTCGGCACGACGGGCGCGCGGATCAGGCGGGCGGCGGGATCGTAGTCTCCAGGCGTTTCGTGCAGGAACGGGTGAAGACCTGTCCGGCGGGGCCCGCGGCTTCGCGCGGTTGGGGCGATGCCGCGGCGCAAGAAGGAGGCCGGGATCGGGTCTGGCGGCGCGGGCGTCTTTCGGGCGGGTCGTGACGTCGCATGGCGCGGGGCTTGTCGGCAGGCGGGGTTGGCGGCACCTTTCGGGGTGACGGGAGCATCGGGGAGAGGCGCGATGGGGTTGGGGAGTGGGGTGCCGGCGGTCCTGGCCCTGGGTACGGCGGTCGTCTACGGGCTGCGCTTTGCGACGCGGGAGGAGAAGGGCTGGCTCGGGGCGGCGGTGAAGACGGCGTCGACCGGGTTTCTGGCGCTGGCGGTGGTGCTGGCGGCAGCGGGGGGCGGTGCGTGGTTCTGGCTGGTGCCCTTGGGCCTCGCGCTCGGGGCGCTGGGCGATCTGTGCCTGGCGCTGAAGGGGGAGCGGCTGTTCCTGGCGGGGGTCGGGGCCTTCGGGCTGGGGCATCTGGCCTATGCGGGCGGGTTCCTCTTGCGGTCGGGGGCGCTGGGGTTCGACGGGGTCTCCGGCGCCGAGGGGCTGGTGCTGGCCGTGCTGCTGGCGCTTCTCGTCTCGCCCGAGGTCTGGCTGGCCCCGCGCACGGGGGGCCTGCGCGGGCCGGTCCGGGGCTATGTCGCGCTGATCGGGCTGATGGGGGTGGCGGCGGTGCTGCTGCCGGACGCGCCGGGGCAGGGGGTGCTGCGGGCGGGGGCGGCGCTGTTCATCCTGTCCGACCTGATGCTGGCGGTCGAGATGTTCGTCGCCCGCGATCCGCGGCTGCGGCGCGGGTTGGCGCTGGCGCTCTGGCCTGCCTACTGGGGCGGGCAGGCGCTGATCGCTTGGGGGGCGCTGGCGTTCTGGGGTGTGGGTCAGGGCTGACGGCCTTCCCACCGGCGGGCAAAGCGACTAGGTGAAGGGAAACCAGCCGAGGGTGCCGCCCATGTCGTTCTTCAAGAAGCTCAAGGATCGGTTGTTCCGGTCGTCGGACAAGATCGGCGAGGGGCTGGAGGCGCTGGTGGCGGAGGGCGCGGACCTTGAGGAGGTCGAGGGGTCCGGGCCGGAAGCCCCTGCGGCAGCGGTTGCGGATGTCGCGGAGGCGGTGCCGGAGCCTGCAAGGGCACCGGAGCCCCGCGCGCAGAAACCTGCGGAGCCGAAGCCTGCGGCGGAGAAGCCCGTGGCGGAGAAGCCCGCAGCGGAGAAGCCCGCAGCGGAAAAGCCGGGCTTCCTTGGTCGCCTGATGGGCCGCAGCGAGGAGCCGCGCCGGGTGCTGGACGATGCCATGCTGGAAAGCCTGGAGGAGCTGCTGATCCAGGCCGACATGGGCGTGGATACGGCGGTGCGGGTGACGGCGAACATCGCCGAGGGGCGGTTCGGGCGCAGGGTCTCGACGGGCGAGTTGCGGCAGGCGCTGGCGGCGGAAGTGACCCGGATCATGGAGCCGGTGGCGCGACCGATGCCGCTTTACCCATCAAGGCCGCAGGTGGTGCTGGTGGTGGGGGTGAACGGGTCGGGCAAGACGACGACGATCGGCAAGCTTGCCAGCCAGTTCAAGGCGGCGGGGAAGCAGGTGGTGATCGCGGCGGGCGACACGTTCCGCGCGGCGGCGGTGGAGCAGTTGCAGATCTGGGGCAAGCGGGCGGGGGTGCCGGTGCTGACGGCGCCCGAGGGGTCGGACCCGGCAAGCCTCGCCTTCGATGCGCTGACCCGCGCGCGGGCGGACGGGGCGGACCTTCTGATGATCGACACCGCGGGGCGGCTGCAGAACCGGCAGGACCTGATGGAGGAGCTGGCGAAGATCGTGCGCGTCATCCGCAAGGTCGACCCCACCGCGCCGCACAACACGCTTCTGGTGCTGGACGCGACGACGGGCCAGAACGCGGTGACGCAGGTCGATATCTTCCGCAGGATCGCCGATGTCTCGGGGCTGGTCATGACCAAGCTGGACGGGACGGCGAAGGGCGGTGTGCTGGTCGCGCTGGCCGACAAGTTCGGGCTGCCGATCCATGCCATCGGGGTAGGCGAGCAGATCGACGACCTCGCGCCCTTCGACCCGGAGGAGTTCGCCCGCGCGCTGGTCGGGGCGGAAGGGTGATCCGCGCTGGCGGCTTGCTGGTCTTGCTGGCGGGGCCGGTGGCGGCGGAGACAGGCCTGTGCGAGACGGCCTGGGCGCGGGTGGCGGAGGGGCTGGGCGGCTTCGGCACGGTGACCGCGACGGGTGTCGCGCAGGAGGGCGACTGGTGTGTCGTCCTGGCGCCGGTGCTGGATGTCGACGGGCAGTATGTGCCGGACTGGCGCATGGACCGGCTGCGGTTCCGGGGTGCGGCCCTGGGCTGGATCGCCGACGGGTCCTCGCTGCCGGAAGGGCTGGAAATCGCGGTCGAGGGGCTGCGGCTGGCGGTGCAGACCGGCAACGCGCAGGTGGACTGGCTGCTGGCGGCGCAGGCCCGGCCGAACGGGATCGATGCCGAGGCGGCGCTGGCCTGGGACCCGGTGGCAAAGGTGCTGCGGCTGGAGCGGTTGAGCCTGGACTTTCCAGGCGAGAACCGGGTGGACGCGTCGGCGGTGGTGACGGGGGTCGACCTGTCCTCGACCGGAGCGATGCAGATGTCGCTGGCAAGCTTCGCGCTGACCGAGGCAGAGCTGCGGGTGCAGACGCATGGGCTGTTCGAGGGCTACGCGCTGATGGCGCTGGGGTCGGCACTGTTGCCGCCCGAGGGCGATATGGACGCGGCGGCGGAAGGGCTTCGGGCGGAGGCGCTGGCGGCGATCGGTGACCTGCCGGGGACCAGCTTTTCCGATGCGAGCAAGGCGGCGTTGCGGGCGCTGGTCGGGGAACTGCCGAACCCCGCTGGCGATCTGGCGGTGACGGTGAAAGCCGAGCCGGGGATCGGCCCGGTGCGGTTCGGGGGCTATGCGGTGACGGGGGTGCCCGCGACGGTTGCCGCGGCGGCGCCGGTGTTCGAAGGGGTGAAGGTCGATGTGGGCTGGACCCATGCGGATGCGCCTTAGGCTGGGGTTCGCGCTGGCGCTGCTGGCCGGGCCGGTCGTGGCGGAGCCTGCGGGCTGCGATGCGCTGCTTGCGGCGGTGGAGGGGGCGGTGGGGCTGACGCTCTCGGCCCCGCCTGCGGCAATGGCAGACGGCTGGTGCGTGCTGGACGGGGCGCGGTCGCCTGGGGATGGCGACATCCGCGTATCGGCCGAGCGGTTGCGGCTGCGGGGCGAGGCGGATGGTGGGGCCTTGCGGGCGCTGGAGGTCGACGGCGAGGGGGTGCGGGTCGCCCCTGCGTTGAGCAACCGGCACATGGCAGGGTGGCTGCGTGACCTCATGCGGTTGCAGAGCGCGTCGCTGCACCTGGCGCTGCGGCGGGACGAGGCGGGGGACCGGTTGCTGCTGGAGGGCGGGCGTCTGGGCCTGTCGGGCGGCGGCGAGTTGGTGCTGTCGGCAGAGGTGGCGGGGGCGAACCTTTCTGCGGCCTCGCTTCTGGCGGGGCGCGTGACCGGGTTGCATCTGGAGTGGAAGAACGACGGCCACACCCTGCGTCCGGTGCTGGAGGCTTTGGGTGCGGCCCTGGAGCCGGGGGAATCGGGGACGCAGGCGATGCTGGCGGCGCGTGCGGCTCTGACCGGGGTGATCGAGGCGATGCCGGGCGACAGCCTGCCGGAAGATGCGGGCAAGGCGCTGCAGGCGTTTGTTGCCGCGCTGCCGCAGGGGCGGGGGCGGCTGGTCGTCGACCTTGCCTCGGAACCAGGGATCGGCGCGGCGCAGGTGGGGCTTCTCGCGCTGGCAGAGCAGCCGACGGCCCCCAAAGCGCTGGCGCGGCTGTTCGCGGGTTCGGCGATCGGGGCAAGCTGGACGGCGGGAATGGCCCCTTGAGCGGGTTGCTTCAGTCCATCGAGGGCACGGCTGCCGGGCATCAGGCGGCGCTGGTGCTGGCCCTCCTGGCGGCGGTGCTGCACGCGCTGTTCGGGGCCTTGCAAAAGGGGCGGCACGATCCCTGGCTGTCCCGCGCGGCCATCGACGCCAGCTATGGGCTGATCGCGGCGCCGTTTGCCCTGTTCGTGGTGCCCTGGCCCGAGCCGCATATGTGGCCGATCTTCGCCGGGGCGGTGCTGATCCACATCGTCTACAAGGTCCTGCAGGCGATGACCTACACCCGGGGGGCCTTCACCGTGGTCTACCCGGTGGTGCGGGGCACCGGGCCGTTCTTCACCGTGATCGGGGCCGGGATCGTCTTCGGCGAGCATTTCGCACCCGGCCAATGGGCCGGGCTGGCGCTTCTGGTTGGCGGCATCCTGGGGCTGGCGGCCTGGAACCTGAACCATGTCACGCATGACCGGGCGACGATGGGGCCCGCGCTGTGGCTGGCCGTGGCGACGGGCGCGATGGTCGCGGCCTACACCACCTACGACGCCTATGGCATAAGGGCGACGGCGGACCCGTTCACCTTCCTGGCCTGGTTCTTCCTGCTGGACGGGATCTTCATCCCGGTCGTCACCCAAGCCCGCTGGCGGCAGCTTCCCGCCGCCGAGGCCTGGCCGCTGCTGAAACGGGGTGTGCTGGGCGCCTTCGTCGCCTATTTCAGCTTCGGCTCGATCATGCTGGCGACGCGGCTGGACAAGGTGGGCGAGGCGGCGGTGCTGCGCGAGACCTCGACCGTATTTGCCGCCTTGATCGGCTGGCTGGTTCTGGGCGAGAAGGTGGGGCCCGCGCGGGCGGGGCTGATGGCCCTGATCGCGGTGGGTGCAGTCATCATGGAATGGGCGGGATAATGGCCGAGCGGAAGATCAACCCGATAGTGAAGCAGGCGCTGGAGCTGGGACCGACGATTCTGTTCTTCCTGATCTACATGCGGATCAAGGACCAGAGCTTCACGTTCGGGACCACCGAGTATTCTGGCTTCATTGTGGCGGCCCTGATCCTGGTTCCGTTGCTTCTGGTTGCAACGCTCGCCTTGTGGTTGTTGACGGGCACGGTCAGCCGGATGCAGATCTTCGTCGGCGTGATGGTCGTCTTCTTCGGCGGGCTCACGGCCTGGTTCAACGACGCGACTTTCTTCAAGATGAAGACCACCTTCGTCTACGGCACCTTCGCGCTGATCCTGGGCGCGGGGCTCGCACGCGGGAAAAGCCTGCTGCAATGGGTGATGGCCGAGGCTTTGCCCATGAAACCAGAGGGTTGGATGATCCTGACCCGCCGACTTGCGCTGATGTTCGCGGTGCTTGCGGTGGCCAACGAGGTGATCTGGCGCACCCAGTCCGAGAAGACCTGGGTCATCCTGGAAACCTTCGCGATGCCTGCCGCACTGTTTCTGTTCCTGATGGCGAACTTCATGGCGCTGCAACGCTACCTGATCGAGGAGCCGAAGGACGAGGCGTGACCGGCGGCACAGGAATGCCCCGCTTGGGGCCGGGTTCTGCCCCAGACCTGCCTTGATACACCTCTAGACCTGAGGATGAGCTTGAGAGGGTTCATCCATGCAACGCACTCCCTTCGATCTTGTCCGCCTGTTCCTGAGCCTGTTCCAGGATCTGCCGCCCCTGTCGCGGGCGCTGTACCTGCCGGGCGCCGTCCTGTTGATCGGCTATCCGGTGCTGTCGGTGGCCCTGGGGCCGGAGCAGCACGGCCAGGCCTTCGCCACCGCCTTCCTTCTGGCGCTGGCAGTGCGGGTCGGGATGGGGTTCGAAGGCATGGTGCGGCGGATGCTGACGCGCTATTCGGTCACGCAGGCGGTCGTCTTCGCAACCCTCTTCGCGGGCCTGCCGCTTCTGATCCTGGCGATGGTCGACGATCCGCTGTGGTGCCAGCGGATGCAGAGCGCCTTCTATGTGGTGATCGGCGGCGTCTTCCTGCAGGACGTGATGAACAAGCGCATCTCGACCGCCGCCAGCTTCTGGCCGGATGCCGAAATGGCGGAACACCTGCCGAACCTGACCCGGATGATGGTGGTCTACAACTTCGGCTTCCTTCTGCTGAACGAAACGATGATCCGCGCCGTCGAGCCTTCGCACTGGCTGCTGTACTGGGCGGTGCTGCCGATCATCGGCCACACGGTCCTGCGGGCGATGGTGCTGACGGTGATCAACCTGGATGCGGGCCACGAGGCCTGAGCATCTTCCCCCGTGACGAGTGCCGGGCGTCCCAAGCGGGCGCCCTTTTCACTTCGTGATGACGCAGGCGGCCTTCTTCACGTCGATGCAGCGGCGCAGCGCCGTCAGCACGCCCGAGGGCGCGTTCGACAGCGGCAGGAAGCCCAGTTCCGACAGCTTGCGGGCATAGGTCTTCGACAGCGAGGCGTCGAGGTTCAGCGCGGCCTCGAAATTGCTGTAGGCGTCTTCCATCCGGCCAAGCGCGGCGTCGATCCGGCCAAGCGTGTCGTGATAGCCTGCCTCCATCCGGGCGCCGTTCGGGTTCTCGCGCAGGACCTTGGTCACGCGGTCGGCCTCTTCCGGCTTGCCCTCGGCCAGCAGCGCCGCGCCCTGCACGTTCACCGCCGCCAGGTTCTGCGGATAGCGCTTCAAGAGCGCCTCGGCCTCGACCGCCACCGTCGCCGGGGGCGCGTATTCGCCAAGCGCCAGCAGGCGGCGGGCGAGGATGTCCTCCTCGATCGAGGGGTTCGGGTCCGGGACGGTGCCAGGCTTCAGGGCCTCGTCCGCGACGGCGACGACATCCTCGTAGCGGCCAAGGGCGGCCAGCGCCGCCAGCTTGTTGCGGTAGGCGTTCTGGTATCCGGGGGCGAGCGAGATCGCGGTGTCGAAATAGGACAGTGCCTGTTCGGCCTGGCCAAGGTCGATCAGGCAGCGGCCCTTGATTTCATTGGCATAGGCGAATTGCGGGTCGAGGCGCAGCGCGTTGTCGGCATCGTCCGAACAGCGCTGGCCGGCGTTGAACTGCCACCAGCTTTCCGCCCGGTTGGCCCAGGCGTCGATGTTGTCCTCGATCGCCAGGGCGGCGGAGTAATGCGCCAAGGCCCCGGCGCTGTCGCCCTGGTCGTAGCGGACATTGCCCAGCTCGACCCAGACCCAGGCGCTCTCGGGCGCATAGCCAAGGGACTTTTGCAGGGTGGCGGCGGCCTCGTCGAGCTGCCCCAGCATCCGTTGCGCCTCGCCCTTGAGCGAAAGGGCATGGGCGGCGTCTTCGGAAGTCTGGGCCGCCTCGAAAGCCTGGTCGCACAGGGCGATGCGGGCGGCGTAATCCTGGCCGCGGTCGTCGCAGGTCTCGGCCCGGGCGGTGGCGGGGATCAGGGCGGCAAGGACGAACAGGAAGGGGCGCATGGGGGCCTGCAATGTGGTTCCGGGGCGAGCGTCCGCCACCTGCGGGGGAAAATCAAGGGCGATGGGGGCGGTGGCATTGACCGGGTCGGGGCAGGGGGGTAAGAGGGCGGCGTGGCGATTTGTTACCGGATTGCGGGCCACGTTAAACAAGCCGCTAAAGAGGTGAAGGGCATCGGCCCCGGCACCTTTGGATTTGGGCCGGGGTTTTTTATTGGCCGGAGGGCCCGCACGATGTCGAAGGACTGGAAGACCCGCACGCAACTGGTGCACGAAGGCACCCGCCGCAGCCAGTATGGCGAGATGGCCGAGGCGATCTTCCTGACGCAGGGCTTCGTCTACCCCACCGCCGAGGCGGCCGAGGCGCGCTTTGTCAAGGCGGGCGAGGACGAGTTCATCTATGCCCGCTACGGCAACCCGACGACGCGGATGTTCGAGGAACGCATCGCGGCGCTGGAGGGGACGGAGGATGCCTTCGCCACGGCCAGCGGCATGGCGGCAGTGTCGGGCGCGCTGACCTGCTGCCTGCGGGCGGGCGATCATGTGGTCTCGGCGCGGGCGCTCTTCGGGTCCTGTCTCTATATCCTGGAGGAGGTGCTGCAGCGCTTTGGCGTGAAGGTGACCTTCGTCGACGGGGCCGACCTTGACCAGTGGCGCAAGGCGGTCACGCCCGGCACCAAGGCGGTGTTCTTCGAATCGATGTCGAACCCGACGCTGGAGCTGGTGGATATCCGCAGCGTCAGCGAGATCGCGCACAAGGTGGGCGCCATCGTGATCTGCGACAACGTCTTCGCGACGCCGATCTTCTCGCGCGCGGTGGAGCAGGGGGCGGATGTGGTGGTCTATTCCACGACGAAGCACGTCGACGGGCAGGGCCGCGCGCTGGGGGGCGTGGTCTGCGGCACGAAGGAGTTCGTCCGCAAGGTGCTGGAGCCCTACATGAAGCACACCGGCGGCAGCATGAGCCCCTTCACCGCCTGGATGCACCTGAACGGCATGGCGACGCTGGACCTGCGCTGCCGGGCGATGGCGGATGCGGCGCTGAAGGTGGCCGAGGCGCTGTCGGCGAATGCGAAGGTGTCGAAGGTGATCTATCCGGGGCTCGCCAGCCATCCGCAGCACGCGCTGGCGATGGCGCAGATGGGGTCGGGGGGCACTCTGGTCACGTTCGAGGTGGCGGGCGGCAAGGAGGCGGCGTTCCGTTTCCTGAACGCGCTGGAGATCGCGAAGATTTCCAACAACCTGGGCGATGCACGGACCATCGCCACCCATCCGGCGACCACGACGCACCAGCGCCTGCCGCAGGACCAGAAGGATACGCTGGGGATCACGCCCGGCCTGATCCGCCTGTCGCTGGGGCTGGAGGACGCGGACGACCTGATCGCCGACCTGAACCGGGCGCTTGGCGTGGCCTGACGTGCAGGGGGCTGCGCCCGGGACCGAAGGCGGCGAGCTGCTGCTGTACATCGGCCTTGGCCAGTCGCTTCTGGCCCTGGTGCCGCGGTTGCGGCCGCTGGGGCTGAAGCCGGGGCCGCTTGATCCGGCGCGCGCCTGGGTCTTTGCGGCGACCGGCGATCCGCGGGTTGCGGACGACCCGACGCTGGATCTGCCCGAAGCCGCGCTGGCCGGGCTCCATCCGCATCTTCGGCATGGGCGGTCGGGGCCGCTGACCTCGGCATCGGCGGTGATCGTCGAGCGTCTTGGGCCGCAGGACCGGCTGCTGACGGTGAATCTGGCCCGCCGGAACACCCGGATTTCCGCCTTCCTGCCGCAGGAGGCCGCGTTCCGCAACGTCGAGCTTTGTCTGCGTCGCACGGCAGGGATCGCGGCAGCGCAGGGGCTGGCGTTCCGGCGGTTCGTCGTATCCTTCGTGCAGGGCCAGGCAGATGCTCAGACCCCGCACCGCCTGTACCGGGAGCGGCTGGCCTGTCTGGTGGACGGACTTGCCACGGCGCTGGCATCGGTGACGGACGGGCAGGGGCGGCTTGTCTTCTGCCTGAGCCAGACGACCGCGACCTACTACATCGGGCGCCGGGGGGTGCCTCTGGCGCAACTCGAACTGGCCGAGGGACGACCGGGACAGGTGATCCTCGCCGGGCCGGAGTATATGCTGGAGCGGTCGGATGGGGTGCATCTCAAACCAAGGAGCGCGGTCCGACTGGGCGCGCTGCACGGTCGGGCGATCCGCAGCGCGCTGGAGGGCGCAGGGTGGGAGCCGTTGCGGATGGTCGAGGCCCTGGTGACGGGGCGCGAGGTGCGGGTCACCTTTGCGGGCGGGACCGGCGATCTGGAGGTTGCCGGCGTGGAACCGGGCCCGGTGGACGTCGGCGTCCGCCCCTTGCCGAACCTGGGATTTGTCTGGCAGCCCCCGCGCGGCGCGGCGACCCGCATCGTTGCAGCACAGATCACCGGACGGCGCGAAGTCACGCTGACGCTGTCCGACATTCCGCACGGGCTGGACCGGACCTTCCTGGCCCTGGGCTTTCCCGAGGTCATCGGCGCACCGGAGGGATTCGTCGGTGGTGATCCCACGACCGCGCAGGGGGCGGCGACGGGCCTGCGGACCCGGGGCGATGGCACGGGGCCCTTCGGCGAGCCGATCCAGGACTGGGCGCTTCTGCAGCAGATCGTGCCGCGCAGGTCGGAATCGGCGTGATTGCGTCCGGTTTGGCCTTGTGTCACGCCAGGAAATCCCTATCTGATAGGGGTCTGCCCCGGACCAGGGTGATCCGGCGGCGGGCCTCTCTCGTAGAATATTCCGGAAATTGACGGCGCGCCTTCCGGCCTGCCTGAACCGAAAGGACCAGCCCGATGAACATCCATACCCCCGAGATCGACCGGCTTCCCACGCGGGAAGAGGCAGAGGCTGCGCTGGCCGTGCTGCGGCAATGGGCGGGGAAGTCGTCGGACGAAGAGATTTCCCGGCTGGATTCCGCCGTGGGCTGGCTGGTGCCGGGGCAGGGCTATCCGGCGCTGTCGCGCATCTACCCCGAGGCGTTCCGCCCCGACACGGGCTACAAGGCCTCGATGCCCGACCTGCAGAACGGGCCGGAAAGCCTGATCCGCGGCGCGAAGGCGCGCATCCAGCATGTCGGCATCTCCAACTTCCGCCTGCCGCTGCGCTATGCGACCCGCGACGGGGCGGCCCTGGTGCTGGAGACGAGCGTCACCGGCACGGTGAGCCTGGAGGCGGAAAAGAAGGGCATCAACATGAGCCGCATCATGCGGTCCTTCTATGCCCATGCCGAGAAGGAATTCTCGTTCGGGGTGATCGAGGCGGCGCTGGACGATTACAAGGCCGACCTTGGCGCCTTCGATGCGCGCATCCAGATGCGGCTGTCCTATCCGATGCAGCTTCAATCGCTGCGCTCGGGCCTGTCGGGCTGGCAGTACTATGACATCGCTCTGGAGCTGGTCGAAACGGCGGGGGTCCGCACCCGGATCGTGCATCTGGACTATGTCTATTCTTCGACCTGCCCGTGCAGTCTGGAACTGTCGGAACATGCCCGCGCCACGCGGGGGCAGCTGGCCACGCCGCATTCCCAGCGGTCCGTCGCGCGGCTGTCGGTGGTGCTGTCCGCCGAGATGGCGCTGGAGGATCTGGTCGATCTGGCGCGGGGCGCGGTCGTCACCGAGACGCAGGTGATGGTCAAGCGCGAGGACGAGCAGGCCTTTGCCGAGCTGAACGCCGCAAACCCGATCTTCGTCGAGGATGCGGCGCGGCTCTTCTGCGAGGCCTTGCGGGGCGATGCACGGATCGGCGATTTCCGGGTGGTGGCGAGCCATCAGGAATCGCTCCACAGCCACGACGCGATCAGCCTGCTGACCGAAGGCCCGACCTTCGCGGCGGCGAGCCTCGACCCGCATCTCTTCCAGACGCTGATCCACCGCGGCTGAGGTTGACCAAAGCGGCGGGGCCGCGTAGCCATGCGCGATCATGGTTGACCTCCGCCCTGTCGCCTATGTCATCGGCCGCATCCTGATCGTGCTCGCGATCCTGATGCTGGCCCCGGCCATCATCGACTGGCGCGCCGGGCTGGAGAACGGCTACGATTTCCTTGCTTGCGCCGCGCTGACCGGGGTGGTGGGCGGCGGGTTGACGCTGTCGACGGGGAATGCGCTGGGAAAGCCGCTGGAGACGCGGCAGGCCTATCTGCTGACCGCCGGCATCTGGTTTGTCGTGCCCTTCTTCGCGGCGTTGCCATTCTGGATCGGCGAACCCGGCCTGAGCCTGAACAACGCCTATTTCGAGGCGGTCTCGGGGATCACCACCACGGGGTCCACGGTGATCTTCGGGCTGGACGACCTGCCGGCCGGGATGAACCTGTGGCGCGGGATGCTGAACTGGCTGGGCGGGCTGGGGATCGCCTTCATCGCGATGATCTTCCTGCCGCTGATGCGGGTCGGGGGGATGCAGTTCTTCCGGACGGAAGGCTTCGACACCTTCGGCAAGGCTTTGCCGCGCGCGGCGGATATCGCGGCGCAGCTGCTGGGGGTCTATGTCGGGCTGACGGTGATCTGCATCGCGGTCTATGCCGCCATCGGGATGGAGACGCTGGATGCGGTGGTGAACGGGTTTTCCACCATCGCCACCGGCGGGTTTTCCTCGTCGGATTCCTCGTTCAACAAGTATGCGGGAGCGGGCGAGTATTTCGGTGCGCTGTTCATGATCCTGGGCAGCCTGCCCTATATCCGCTATGCGCAGATGATGAGCGGGGCGCCGCAGGCCCTGTGGCGCGACAGCCAGGCGAGGGCCTATGTCCGCTGGCTGGCCTATGCGGTGCTGTCGGTCACCGCGTGGCGGGTCTGGACCACGGGCGAGCCGCTGGAGCCGGTCTTCCGCGAGTCGCTGTTCAACCTGACCTCGATCATGTCGTCGAGCGGGTTTTTCACCGGCAGCTTCCCGACCTGGGGCGGGTTCATGCTGGTGGTGGCTTTCGTGATCGGCATCGTGGGCGGTTGTTCGGGATCATCCGGCGCGGGGCTGACGGTGTTCCGGGTGCAGCTGGTGCTGGCGACGGTGCGGCGCGAGGTGCGGCGGATCGTCAACCCGTCGAGCGTCGAGCCGGTCCGCTATGACGGGCGGACGGTGGGCGAGGACGTGCTGAACGCGCTGATCCTGTTCGTGTCCGGCTACATCCTGATCCTGGGGGTGATGAGCGTGGCGATGACCTTGCTGGGCGTCGACAGCTTCTCGGCGCTCTTCGCCGTCTGGACGGCGATCGGCAACATCGGCTACGGCTTCGGCCCGCTGGTCGAGCGGACCGGAACCTTCATCGACTTCCCGCCCGGCGCCATCGCGATCATGTCGATCTGCATGTTGCTGGGCCGGTTGGGCCTGCTGACGATCCTGGTGCTGGTGCTGCCAAGCTTCTGGCGGCGCTGAGAGCGACGCCTCGTCGTTCACTTCGTGTCCTCCTCGGGATGGCCCGCGAGGAGGAACGAAGGTCCCGACGAGCCCGGTGGGTCACTCCCAGCAGGACACCAGTGCCGTCATCCCCATCGCCGTATCGGCCAGGGCGGCGGGCGACAGCGCGCCGGTGTTGGTCGCGGGCAGCGGCACAACGCCGGTCGGGGTGAGCAGACGGGTGATCTCGGCATTGGGCAGCGCGAAGGCCACGCCTGCGGGCAGTTGCTTGCCGCCTGCGGGCGCGGCGGGCAGGAGCATGCCCAGAACGGCGCCCGACGTGTCCAGCACTGCGCCACCGGCATCGCCGGGCAGGGATTGCAGCGACAGCCGGTTCAGCCCGGTCTCGCCGTTCAGCCCGGCAAGGTCGTCGAGCGTGCCGAAGGTCAGCGTGGGCGCGGGCAGGCGGTCTTCGTAGGAATAGCCGGGAACGGTGATTTCGCTGCCCGCACGGCCCGGCGCGGTGGCGAAACCGGCCACGGCGCGGGGGGCGAGCGGGGATTTCGGTTTCAGCAGGGCAAGGCCACTGGCGGCGTCGGTCAGCGCGACCTCGGCGTCGGTGGCGTGGTCGATGGTCACGCGGCCGCAGGTCGAGACGGCTTCCACCGTGGTCAGCACCGCGCCTTCGGGCGAGATGAAGAAGCCGGTGCGGCTGAGTTTCGGCTTCCTGACTTCAAGCCCCGACAGAAGTCCCGCCTTGGTGCCTGCATCCATCGCCACCATGCCGGGATCGAGGACCGAGTCGCCGTCCGGCTTGAAGCTTTGCTGCAGCACCTGCAGGATGCGGGCGTCGCGAGCCTCGTTGCCGGGGGCGGAGATCAGCATCCAGCCCTTGATCCGGTCGCCCTTCAGCGCGGCATAGACGGTCGTGTCGGTGGTGGCGCTGGTGCCGCGGATGCGGAAATCGCGGTCGCCCCGGTCGCGCGCCCCGTCGGCAGGCACGTCTTTCAGCGTCTGAAGCACGTCGTAAAGTCCGTAAAGCGCGGCCTGGTCGCCGGGCTGCGAGATCAGGAGGAGGCGCGGCCCGCCCTCGGCCTTGGCGCGGTAGTGGACGAAGGGCGGCCCGTAGTGGTCGAACTCCACCAGGTTCAGCGGCAGGGTGACGGTGATGCCGGATTCCGCCTCGGCCACCTCGGTGAAGCCGAAGGCGGCAAGCTCGCCCTTCCAGGCATCCAGCAGCGCGCGGCGCTGGCGGGTGGTCAGGATGCCGGTCGGCTCCAGCCCCTCGGCCTCTTGCCAGGCGGCCATCGAATTGCGGGTGCCGGGGCCGAAGGCGCCGTCGATGGCGCTGGCATAGAAGCCGAACCATTGCAGCGCGGTTTGCAGGTCCTTGCGGTCCTCGGGCAAGAGGATCGCCTCGCTGTCGCGGGCTTCGGCCTTGCTTTCGTCGGGGGCTTCGGCGGGGTCAGGTTCGACGACCAGGTCCGGTTCCACGGTGGCCCCGACCTCAGGCGCTTCGGGGGCGACAGCGACACCACCCTCGGGCCAGAACTGGTCACGGAAATCGCCGCTCCGGACGATGAAGCTGTCCGAGGGAATCTGGCCCTCGCGCTTCAGCGTCTGCAGGCGGGCGGCGGCCTCGGCCTCGGGGTAGGGGCCAAGCGCGATGCCGAACCAGCCCGAGCGCAAGCGGAACCCGGCGGTTTCGGGGAAGAGCGAGCTGTAGGCCTGCGCCCGGTCCTGCGCGGTGGCAAGGTCGGGAAGCGCCTCGACTTGCACCCAGGCGGTGCCGTCCTGGGCCATGCCTGCCGTCGGGGTCACAAGGAACAGGGCGGACAGCAGAAGGGCAAAGAGGGCAACGGGTCTGAACATGGGCAGGTCCTGAAAGGCGAAAGCGGTTCGCGCGACATTAGTCGGTGGGTGCGCCGCGGCAAGGGTGAAACCGGTCACGTTTCCGCCGGGAGTTTCCGGAATTGACCCTCTGCCCCCCAGTGGATAGGGAAGGCGGCACGTTCCGCCCCCGCCAGAGGCCGCCCCATGTCCGACGCCCCGACGACCCCGAAGAGCTTTCAGGAAATCATCCTGCGGCTGCAATCCTACTGGGCGGCGCAGGGCTGCGCAGTGCTGCAACCCTATGACATGGAAGTCGGCGCAGGCACCTTCCACCCGGCGACCACGCTGCGCAGCCTCGGGTCGAAGCCCTGGGCCGCGGCCTATGTCCAGCCCTCGCGCCGCCCGACCGACGGCCGCTATGGCGAGAATCCGAACCGGCTGCAGCACTATTACCAGTACCAGGTGATCATCAAACCCTCGCCGGCGAACCTTCAGGACCTGTATCTGGGATCGCTCGCAGCCATCGGCATCGACCTTGCGCTCCACGACATCCGCTTTGTCGAGGACGACTGGGAAAGCCCCACCCTCGGCGCCTGGGGCCTGGGCTGGGAGGTCTGGTGCGACGGGATGGAAGTCAGCCAGTTCACCTATTTCCAGCAGGTTGGCGGGCATGACTGCAAACCGGTCTCGGGCGAGCTGACCTATGGGCTGGAGCGGCTGGCGATGTATGTGATGGGCGTGGACCATGTTATGGACATGCCCTTCAACGACCCCCAGTCGCCGATCCCGCTGACCTATGGCGACATCTTCCGCCAGACCGAGGAAGAATACTCCCGCCACAACTTCGACGGCGCGACGACCGAGATGCTGTTCCGGCATTTCCAGGACGCCGAGGCGGAATGCGAACGTCTGCTCGCCTTCGAGCCGCAGGACCCGAAGACCGGCAAGCGGATCATCATGGCGCATCCGGCCTATGACCAGACGATCAAGGCCAGCCACCTCTTCAACCTCCTCGACGCGCGCGGGGTGATCTCCGTCACCGAGCGCCAGGCCTATATCGGCCGGGTGCGGGCGCTGGCGAAGAAATGCGCCGATGCCTTCCGCCAGACCGAAGCGGGGGCGGACGCGTGAATGCGGGCAAGCTCATCGTGGGGGCTATCGTGATCGTTTCGGCCATCGCCGGCGGCTTCCTGTGGTACACCGCCGAGCGGGCGTACTACACGCCTGTCGCCTTCCAGCCCGGCGCGGAGATCCGGCTGGTGCCGCTGACCTCCGACCAGCCGGAGGCGATCATCGTCAACGGGATCGAGGGCATCGACGCCGACAGCTCGCCCATCAAGTTCCGCGCCTGCTTCACCACACCCCTGACGCTGGCCACGCTGACCGAGACCTACAGGGAATATCCCGGCGCCGAACCGCTGATCGCTCCCTCGGGTTTCGACTGCTTCGATGCCGAGGCCATCGGTGGCGCGCTGGAAAAGGGAGAGGCGCTGGCCTTCCTGTCCGAGCCGAACATCACCTATGGCATCGACCGCGTGGTCGCCGTGATGGGCGACGGACGCGGCTTCGCCTGGAACCAGATCAACGCCTGCGGCAAGGAAGTCTTCGAAGGACGCCCCGCGCCCGAAGGCTGCCCGCCCGTGCCCGAAGGACTGAAGTGATGCCCGACCTCTTGATCGAACTCTTCTCCGAGGAAGTCCCGGCCCGGATGCAGGGCAAGGCCCGCGATGACCTGCGCAGGCTGGTGACGGACGGGCTGGTCGAGGCCGGGCTGACCTATGCCTCTGCGGGGGCCTTCTCCACGCCGCGCAGGTTGGTCCTGTCGGTCGAGGGGCTGACCGCGGAAAGCCGCCCGGTGCGGGAAGAGCGGAAGGGGCCGTCGACTTCTGCGCCCGCGCAGGCGGTGGAGGGGTTCCTGCGCTCGACCGGGTTGACGCTGGACCAGCTGGAGCGCCGGGCCGAGAAGAAGGGCGAGACCTTCTATGCCGTGGTGGAAAAGCCGGGCCGGAAGGCGGCGGAGATCGTGGCCGAGGTGCTGGAAGCGGCGATCCGCAATTTCCCCTGGCCAAAGTCGATGCGCTGGGGGGCGGGGTCGCTTCGCTGGGTGCGGCCCTTGCAGTCGATCATCTGCCTGTTGTCCGATGAAGGCGGCGCGCATGTCGTGCCGCTGACCGTGGACGGGATCGTCGCGGGCAACGTGACCGAGGGGCATCGGTTCATGGGCAACGGGCGCTTCACCGTCACGGGCTTCGACGACTACGCGGTGAAGCTGAAGCGGGCGCGCGTGGTGCTGGACACCGCCGAACGCGAGGCCGCGATCTGGCAGGGGGCGCAGAACCTGGCCTTTGCCGCCGGGATGGAGGTTGTCGCCGATCCGGGCCTTTTGACCGAGGTCGCCGGGCTGGTGGAATGGCCGGTGCCACTGATGGGGCGGATTGCGGAGGCGTTTCTGGGGCTGCCGCCCGAAGTGCTGCAGACCTCGATGAAGGAGCACCAGAAGTTCTTCTCGGTGAAGAACCCGAAGACCGGGCGCATCGAGGGCTTCGTGACCGTCGCCAACATCGAGGCGGCGGATGGCGGCGAAGTGATCCTGAAGGGCAACCAGAAGGTGCTGGCGGCGCGGCTGTCGGATGCGAAGTTCTTCTGGGAGAACGACCTGCGGGTGGCCCGCGCGGGCATGGCCGAGTGGGCCGAGGGGCTGAAATCTGTGACCTTCCACAATAAGCTCGGGAGCCAGGCGGAGCGGATCGAGCGCATCGCCGCCCTGGCCCGCGAGATCGCGCCGCTGGTCGGGGCGGATGCCGAGGACGCCGAACGTGCCGCACGGCTGGCGAAGCTGGACCTGCGCTCCTCGATGGTGGGCGAGTTCCCCGAGTTGCAGGGCGTGATGGGCCGCTACTATGCGCTGGAGGCCGGGGAGAAACCCGCCGTCGCCGACGCCGCGCGGGATCACTGGCGGCCAAAGGGGGAGGGTGACGCGGTGCCGACCGAGCCGGTCTCGGTCGTCGTGGCGCTGGCCGACAAGATCGACACGCTGACCGGGTTCTGGGCGATCGACGAGAAGCCGACAGGATCGAAGGACCCGTTCGCGCTGCGCCGGGCGGCGCTGGGGGTGATCCGGCTGGTGCTGGGGAATGGGGTGCGGGGGCTGAACCTTTACCACACGTTCGCTATTGGCTGGAACTCTCACACCATTCCCGGGTTTTGGGCCAAGATTGCAGCCGACAATGCCAGCTTGAAGTCAGGCAAGGTGCCTAAATCCGAACCTATGGATATGGAGTGGGTAAAACGGCGGAACGGGGTTATCGCTGACCTCGTTTCCTTCTTCTATGATCGACTCAAGGTTTTCCTCCGTGACCAAGGGGTTCGGCACGATGTTATCGACGCTTGTCTGGCGCTGCCTGGGGCCGATGACCTGACCCTTCTGGCGAAACGCGCCACGGCGCTGTCGGAAACGCTGAAAACCGAGGACGGGGCGAACCTGCTGCAAGGGTTCAAGCGGGCGAACAACATCCTGAGCCAGGCGGAACAGAAGGACGGCGTCGAATATTCCTTCGGCGCGGACCCGAAGTTCGCCGAGACCGACGAGGAGCGCGCGCTTTTCGGGGCGCTCGACACCGCCGAGGCGACCATCACCCCGGCGATGGCCAAGGAGGACTTCGCCACCGCCATGTCCGCGATGGCCGCCCTCCGCGCGCCGATCGACGCCTTCTTCACCGCCGTGCAGGTGAACGCGGACAACCAGATCGTGCGGCGGAACCGCCTGAATCTCCTCCACCGCATCCGCACGGTCTGTTCCGGCGTGGCCGACCTGACGCGGATCGAAGGGTAAACCCCGCCCCGGACTTGATCCGGGGCCTCCCTCTGACCCACGAGGCCCCGGATCAAGTCCGGGGCGGGGTTTTCCCTTTGCCCGAAGATTCAGCACCGACGCCCCATGTGACGCTTGCGCGACGGGGCTTTCGGCGTATTCTGCGGCTGAACATCAGGTGCTGCAGTGCAGAAACACGATCCCATCGCGGAGTTTACGCAGATCACGCCCTCGGCGGAGATCGCGACGGCTGCGCATGGCTGGCGGGCGAAATGCCTGCAGCGGCTGGTGCGGCTGGACCTGCCGGTGCCGAAATCCGTGGCGCTGCCCGCCACCACCGTCCGCGCCATCGCCGCCGGGCATGGCGTGGATGCCGCCGGGATCCTCGATCATTTCGGCGACGGGCCGCTGATTTCCGTCCGCCCCAGCCCCGCGAACCCCGATTGGGGTGGGCCGGGGACGATCCTGAACATCGGCCTCAACGCCAAGCGCCACGCCCGGCTGGCCGAGACGCATGGCGAGGCGGCGGCGGATGCGCTCTATCTGCGCTTTGTCCAGTCCTATGCGATCCATGTCGCAAGGCTCGACCCCGACGTGTTCGACGGGCTGAAGCCGGGGCCGGGGGCGCTGAAGGACGCGCTGCGGGAATACGAGGTCGAGACCGACGAACCTTTCCCGCAGGACGCGGGCCAGCAGCTCTCGGAAGTGCTGCGCTCGATGGCGCGAGCCTGGGAGGGCACCTCGGCCCGGCTGTTGCGGCAAGCGAAAGGCGCGCCCGACGAGGCCGCGCTGGGACTGGTCGTGCAGGAAATGGCGCAGGGCATCGGGCAGGGGATCAGCGGCTCCGGCGTGATCCAGTTCGTCGATCCGGTCACCGGCCAGCCGCAGATCACCGGGCGCTATCTGGGCCAGAGCCAGGGCCGCGATGCGCTGAAGACGACCGAGGCCCTCTACCTGACCCGCGACCCGCGCGGCCCCTCGCTGGAGGATGTGGCACCTGAGATCTTCGCCAAGCTGGTGGACTATGGCGCGACCTGCCGCGAGCGCCTGCGCGAAGAGATGCAGATCGAGTTCACCATCGAGGATGGCCGCCTTGCCGTGCTGGACGCGGTGAAGGTGCAACGCTCCGCCCGTGCGGGCCTGCGGATCGCGGTCGCACTGGCCGAGGACGGGGTCATCCCGCGCGACGAGGCGGTGCTGCGGGTGGAACCGCGTGCGCTCTCCGAACTCCTCCACCACCAGGTCGACCCGCGCGGGGATCGCGACGTGATCGCCCGCGGGATCGCCGCCTCGCCCGGCGCGGCGACGGGGATTCTGGTGTTCTCCTCCACCGCGGCGCAGGCGGCGGCGGCGCGGGGCGAGGCCTGTATCCTCGTCCGCCGGGAAACCGCGCCCGAGGACATTCGCGGCATGCATTCGGCGGCGGCGGTGCTGACCGAACGCGGCGGCATGACCTCGCACGCGGCGGTGATCGCACGCGGGCTGGGGCTGCCTTGCGTGGTGGGCGCGTCGGAGCTGCGGCTGGACGCGCGCGACAGGAAGCTGACCGCCATCGACGGCCGCATCTTCCGCGAGGGCGACGTGGTGACGTTGGACGGCTCGAAGGGCGAGGCGCTGGCCGGTGCGGCGGAAATGCTGCCCCCGGCGCTGGACGACAGCTTCCGCCGGTTGCTTGCCTGGGCCGACGAGGTGCGCGACATCGGCATCCGCGCCAACGCCGACACCCCCGCCGACGCCGAAACCGCCCGCAAGTTCGAGGCGCAGGGCATCGGCCTCTGCCGGACCGAGCACATGTTCTTCGACGAGGACCGCCTTGTCGTCATGCGCGAGATGATCTTCGCCGACAGCCCCGGCGACCGCGCGGCGGCGCTGGCCCGGCTTCTGCCGATGCAGCGGGCGGACTTCGTGCAACTCTTTGAAATCATGCAGGGCCTGCCGGTCTGCATCCGCCTTTTCGACCCGCCGCTGCACGAATTCCTGCCCTCGGACCGCGAAGGCCTGCGCGATCTGGCCGAGGCGCTGGACCGTCCCCTCAGTGAAGTCACCCGCCGGGCGGAAGCGCTGACCGAAGTCAACCCGATGCTCGGGATGCGCGGGGTGCGGCTGGGGGTGGTGCTGCCGGAAATCTACGACATGCAGGCGCAGGCGATCTTCGAGGCGACCATCGAAAGCGCCCGCCGTGGTGCCCCGGTGGTGCCCGAGATCATGATCCCGCTGGTCAGCGCCCGGCGCGAGGTGGAACTGGTCAAGACCCGGATCGATGCCGTGGCTGCGATGGTGCGCACCAAGGCGGGTGCGGGCTTCGACTACAAACTGGGCGTCATGGTCGAAACCCCGCGCGCGGCGCTTCGGGCCGGGGAGATCGCCCAGCATGCGGCCTTCCTGTCCTTCGGCACCAACGACCTGACGCAGATGACCTACGGGTTGAGTCGCGACGACGCCGGGCGCTTCATGAACACCTATGTCCGGCAGGGCGTCTTCGCCGAGGATCCCTTCCATATCCTCGACGTCGACGGGGTGGGGGAGCTTCTGCACATCGGGGCCGACCGGGGCCGCAAGACGCGGAAAGACCTGACTCTTTCGATCTGCGGCGAGCATGGCGGCAACCCGGAATCCATCGACTTCTGCCGCCGCGCGGGGTTCGACTATGTCTCCTGCTCGCCCTACCGGGTGCCGATGGCGCGGCTGGCGGCGGCGCACCTTGCGCTCAACGACAGGAAGAAAGATATTTAATATCAATTACTTGTATTGATTTCTTAAGAAATTTCACCAATTTTCGGCGACATTTCGCTTACGCAGCATTGATTTCCGTTGCAAATCCGCAACAGCGGTAGACCCCTACCGCCGCTTCCCCTACCTCGCCGCCAGCTTGCCAAGGCGGGGAGACTTCCGCCGGGAAACCAAAGACGGAAGAGCAGAATGAAACGCGACCTTGCGACCCTCGCACTGGCGATGGCCCTGGCAGCCAACACCGCTGCGGCCGATGCCACCTGGACGAGGGACATGTTCGGCCTGGTGCCGACCGAGATTTCCTACACGCCCGATCTGACGCGCCTGCCCGCACCCGACCTGAACGGGCCGCTCCCCGCGATCGCCATGACCGACGGGCTGACTGAAGAGTGGCTGATGGACCAGCCAAAGCCTGCGGGCGACGCGCAATGGCAGTGCCTGACCCAGGCGCTGTACTTCGAGGCGCGCGGCGAAGGGCTGGAAGGGCAGGTCGCGGTGGCGGAAGTGATCCTGAACCGGGTCGACAGCGGGCTTTACCCCCGCACGGTCTGCGGCGTGGTCAAGCAGCGCGGTGGCGGCGGGTGCCAGTTTTCCTATGTCTGCCGGGGCACGACGAAGATGCGCGAGAAAGAGGCCGCCGATCTTGCCGGTCGCATCGCGCGGGCCATGCTGGACGGTGCGCCGCGGGTGCTGACCGACGGCGCCACGCATTTCCACACCCGGGGCGTCCGGCCCAGCTGGTCGAAGCGCTTCGCCAGGACCGCGTCCATCGGATCGCATCTCTTCTACCGGCAGCCCGGCGCCAGCGGCTGATGTCGCCTAATGCTGCTTCCCTGACGCCTTATCGCTTGGCCCGCCCGTTCCGCGTGGTATGAGGGGCCGAACCGTCAGGGAGGCCGACCCATGTCCGATATCGAGCTGGCCTTCGCCCATCCGGAAGACCGGGCCGAAGCTTCGGCCGGGGCCGCCCCGCGCGACCGGATTTCCTTGCGCGACCATGTGGTCGAGGCCGATATCGGTGCCTTCCAGAAGGAACGCGGCCACAAGCAGCGCCTGCGTTTCAACGTGGTGGTCGAGGTCCGCCCCGTGACCGAGCCGCTGGAGGATGACGTCGACCGCATCCTCTCCTACGACCGGATCACCGAGGCGATTGCGGCGGAGCTGGCGGCGGAACGGCTGAACCTCCTGGAGACGCTGGCCGAACGGGTGGCCGAGCGCATCCTGGCGGAACCTGCGGCGATGCGGGTTTTTGTGCGGATCGAGAAGCTGGACATCGGTCCCTATGCCCTGGGGGTGGAGATCGTCCGCTCCCGCGCCGAGCATCCCGTGCAGAAGCACGGCGACGACGGGATGGAATCAGTGCATCCGCTGGTCGTCTACCTCGACAACGCGACGATCCATGCGCCCGACCTCTCGCTCCGGCTGGATGCGTTGCTGGCCGAAGGCCTGCCGCTGATCCTGACCGTGGGCCTGCCGGACCTTCCCCGCCCGGTGACCGGCCACAAGCCGACCCAGCGCCGGGTCGACCTCTTGGCGATGGAGCAGAATGCCTGGACCCTCGCCGCCCGCGACCCGCGCTGCGTGGTGGTGGCGACCCGGACGGAAATCGACTGGGCGATCAAGCGCGGGCAATCGGTGGTCTGGGCGCCGTCGAAGCTGGTCCTGGACGCGGTCGACGGTCCGAAGGGCAGCGACCCGGTGGGTCTTGCCCTGTGGCTTGCGGAAACCATGTCGGCCACGGCGCTGGTCGTTCACGGCGAGGTTGCAGTCCCGGCGGGAAGCCGCGTCCCGGTGCGGCGCGCCTGACGCTTCCCCCTTGAAAAGCGGCGGACCATCGGCCACTCCGGGGGCATGGAATACTTCCGCCCCATCGCGATGACCGACCCCGCCCGCCCCGCCGACGCGCTGACGCTGGCAGGCGGCTGGTGCTGGTTCGACCGGGTCGAGGTGCTGTCCCGCGCCGCCCCGGCCCGGATCATCGCCGCCTCCGAGGTCCCCGCGCCGGTCCTGCACCGGCTGACCTCTGCGCGACCCGCCTTTGCCGGTCTGGCGCTGGACCGGCCCCGGCTTATGGGCATCCTGAACGTGACCCCCGACAGTTTCTCGGACGGGGGCCGGTTCCTTGCCGCCGAACCGGCGGTGGAGCAGGCCCGCGCGATGGCGGCAGGGGCCGAGATCATCGACATCGGCGGCGAAAGCACCCGGCCCGGCGCGGCGGAAGTACCGGTCGCCGAGGAGATCGCCCGCACCGCCCCGGTGATCCGCGCCCTGCGCGCGGGCGGGCTGGCCGCTCCGATTTCCATCGACACCCGCAAGGCCCCGGTCGCGGAAGCGGCACTGGAGGCGGGGGCGAGCATCGTCAACGACGTCTCCGCCTTCGACTTCGACCCGTCGCTCGGCGCTCTGGTTGCGGGGACTGGCGCGCCGGTGATCCTGATGCACGCCCAGGGCGTCCCCGCCACCATGCAGGACGACCCGCGCTATGGCGATGTGCTGCTGGATGTCTACGACGCGCTCGCCACCCGGCTGGCCCGCGCCGAAGCCTTGGGGATAGACCGCGCCCGCATCATGCTCGACCCCGGCATCGGCTTCGGCAAGACGCAAGCCCACAACCTGACGCTCCTGCGCGGGCTGTCGCTCTTCCACGGCCTCGGCTGCCCGGTCCTGCTGGGCACTTCGCGCAAGCGCTTCATCGGGTCCATCGGCGGCGCACCCGTCGCGCAGGACCGCGCGCCGGGCTCCATCGCCACGGCGTTGCAGGGGGTCGCGCAGGGGGTGCAGCTTGTCCGCGTGCATGACGTGGCCGAGACGCGGCAGGCGCTGCGGTTGTGGCAGGCGATGAACACCGATCATCTGGAGAGTGACCAATGACCCGCAAGCTTTTCGGCACCGATGGCGTGCGCGGCCGGGCGAACAGCTGGCCGATGACGGCGGAGCTGGCGCTGAAGCTGGGCGCGGCGGCGGGGCGGTATTTCCGCCGCGACGGGTCTGCCGCGCATCGGGTGGTGATCGGCAAGGACACCCGCCTGTCCGGCTACATGCTGGAGAACGCGCTGACGGCGGGGTTCACTTCGACGGGGATGAACGTGCTGCTGCTGGGTCCGGTGCCGACCCCGGCGGTGGGCTATCTGACCCGCTCGATGCGGGCGGATGTGGGGGTGATGATCAGCGCGTCGCACAACCCGCACCAGGACAACGGGATCAAGTTCTTCGGGCCGGACGGGTTCAAGCTGTCGGACGCTGCGGAAGCCGAGATCGAGGCGATGGTGGAGGGCGAGATTGCCCCGGCCAAGCCGGAAAACATCGGGCGGGCCAAGCGGATCGAGGACGGGCGCGGGCGCTATCAGGAGTTCGTCAAGACCAGCTTCCCGAACGGGTTGCGGCTGGACGGCCTCAAGGTGGTGATCGACTGCGCCAACGGGGCGGCCTACAGGTGCGCGCCGGAGGTGTTGTGGGAACTCGGGGCCGAGGTGATCCCGGTGGGCGTCGCCCCGAACGGGACCAACATCAACGACCGCTGCGGGTCGACCCATACCGAGACGGCGGCCGAGGCGGTGGTGGCCCACGGGGCGCATGTGGGCATCAGCCTCGATGGCGATGCCGACCGGATCATGATCCTGGACGAGGCGGGACGGGTGGCTGACGGGGACCAGATCATGGCTCTGCTGGCGGCGCGGTGGGCCGAGGAAGGACGGCTCAACGGTGGGGCTCTCGTGGCGACGGTGATGTCGAACCTGGGGCTGGAGCGATACCTCGCGGGGCGGGGCCTGCGGCTGGAGCGGACGGCGGTGGGGGACCGCTATGTCGTCGAACGGATGCGGGAGGGGGGGTTCAACCTTGGGGGCGAGCAGTCCGGGCACATCGTGATGACCGACTATGCGACGACCGGGGATGGGCTGGTGGCGGGGCTGCAGTTCCTTGCCGAGATGGTGCGGACCGGGAAGCCTGCGTCGGAACTGACGCGGTCCTTCGCGACGGTGCCGCAGATGCTGAAGAACGTCCGTTTCGCCGCCGGGGCGCGGCCGCTGGAGGTGGAATCGGTGCAGGCCGTGATCCGGGCCAGCGAGGCGAGGATCGAGGGATTGGGGCGCATCCTGATCCGGAAGTCGGGGACGGAACCGCTGATCCGGGTCATGGCGGAATGCGAGGATGAGGTGCTGCTGGCAGCGGTGGTGGATGAGATCGTCGGGGCGGTCGAGGCTGCGGTGTGAGATCCGTCCACGGTGGACATTTCCTGATTGTCCATCAATAACAAAGGCTTGTATTTTTCTGTTAAGGTGGCCTTAAGATTTGCCCGAGGGCGGTGAAGGTCAGGCATTCCGCTCTGGTCCGGGGGCGCGGGCTGGGGCAGTCTTCATCGTGGCAGGACAGGAAGGAATTGCGATGCGGAAGCTGGGAAATGTGGCGGGCGTGCTGGCGATGCTTCTGGGCTCTGCCGCGGTGGCGCAGGACCTGACGGTTGCCGGGCACCAGATCGCGGTCAAGGACGACGGCATGGGCAGCGCGGCGCTGCTGGTCGACGGCGAGGTTCTGCACGAAAACGGGGTGATCTATCTGGACGAGGCGCCGCAGACGGTGGGCGGGGTCACGGTGCTGACCGGGGTCGCCGGTTCGGGCGGCAATGCCTGTGGCGCGGCGCCCTTCGTGCTGGCCTTCCCCGAGGGCGCGGCCCCGGCGCTCTTTGGCCCGGTGGACAGTTGCCGCGAATTCACCATTCAGGCGCAACCCGACGCGCTGGTCTTCGCGACCGAACCCCTGCCGTCGGAACCGGGCGAGGTCTGGGTCTGGAACCCGACCACCGGCCTGACCGAAGCCTCGCCCGAGGAGTTCAGTGCGGACAGCGGTGCCGGGTGGGAGGCCGTCCCGACGCTGAAGGGCGCGCATCCGGTCGATGCGATGAAACTCGCTCCGGTGTTGCAGGCGCTGCAGACGGGGCTTGGCGCCGACTACCCGGACTTTGCGGAACGGATTTCCGATCTCGGCTCGGGCGATCTGACGGCGGAGGGCTACCTGGGCCAGGCCTGCCTGAAATACACCTGCGAGACGGACTGGGCTGTGCTATATTTGCACGCGGCAAGCCGGCGGGTGTTCGCGGCCTGGGCGGTGTCAGGCGAAGCCAAGCCGCATGTCTGGCCGGAAGATACCGGCGACTGGCCTGTCGAGGCCTTGGCGGCACTGAACGGAGAGACGGGCGAATGAGGACAGGGCTGGCTCTTGCGGGAATGGTCCTGACGACCACGGCGGCGCTGGCCGAGCCGCAGGTGGTCCGGCTGATGGACGACAAGGTGGCGACGATCACGGCAGCCGACGGCATGGAAGTCCTGAGCATCAGCGCCTCGGGGAGCGAGCAGGTCGAGATGCTGTCCGGGGCGGAGGTGGACATCGTCGCGGTGGCCGACGGGACGGAAAACGAGGCGTTGTTCGGGGCACCGCTGGTCATCGCCGAAGTCACCGGGACGCAGACCTGCGAAGATGGAGACCCGCTGGACTATTATGTGGTGAAGCTGGGCCTTTTCCCGGAAGACCCATTCGGGCCGGTGACAAGCTGCATTCATCTGGCGGCGGCGGCGGAGGACGGGGTCGTCACGCTGACAGCGCCTTTGGATCGGCCGGATGCGCCGTCCTGGACCTGGACGGCGGCGACGGGGTTCGTCCAGAAGGACAACTGACGCCGGGCGACCTGTTCACCCGCGCGGCTTCGGTGCCAGCGCGTAGTCGCCCGGATAGGCCAGATCGCCGTGATGGGTGATCTTCGCGCTTTCGTGGCACCAGATTTCGCCGCCGCAGCCTTCGATCCAGCGGCGGCAGAAGCTGGTATCCTCGCCATGCATGACCTGGCCGCCCCGCCCGCGCAGGTGGCTGAAGAAATCGTGGAAATCCGCGCCGGGATAGCCGGGGCCGTTGAAACCGGGGACGGGCTTCGCCACGCCAGCCTCGACCATGCGTTCCGGCACCGCGCGTCGGAGCAGCATGAAGCCGGTGCCCGCGCCGGGAACCTTGCGGAAGCCGTCGCGTGCCTCGTAGGGCCAGGGCTGACCGGCGTCGAAGACCTGCGGAACATTGTAGCGGAAGGATTCGGCCAGAAGCGTGTCGGTGGGAAGGCGTTCGGCCTCGGGTTTCGACGCTTCACGTTCGACCAGCGCGCGGAAGGTGGCCCACTGCATCCGGCGTTGCGGATAGGGGGCACAGGTGAAATCGGCGTCGAAGGCGAGGAGGTCGAAGAAGACCTGCGGCTGGTAGCTCATGTCGCTGTCGAGGAGCAGCGCATGGCTGAACTTCCGGTCGGCCAGGAAGCAGGACATCAGGTAGTTGCGCGAGATGACGAGGTCGGACCATTCGTAGGTCTTCAGCGCGAAGCGGATGCCGTGGCGGGGCAGGGCCTGGGTCAGGCCAAGCAGGCTGTGGACGGCGGGGGTGTCGACCTGCCCGCCGGTGGGCATCAGGATGAGAAGGGTGGTCATCGGGCCTTCCTTTGCGTCCCGCTCAGGGGTGGCTTGGGCGGGGGGCCGTTGTCAAGCGGGTGAGCCGCCCCCCTCAGGCGGCGCCCACCCGCCCACCCTGCCGCCATCGGGGGGCGGCGCGCGGGTCCGCGCAAGGCAGGAGCCTCCGGCGGGGATATTTCCGGCAAAGATGAAAGGCTTGGACGGGAAAGGGCCGGAGGTTTCCCCCCGGCCCGTGCTGGTGGTGTCGGTCGGATGCGATCCGCCGGGATCAGTTCCGCGCCTTGTCGACCATCTTGCCCTTGGAGATCCAGGGCATCATCGCGCGCAGCTTCTCGCCGACCTGTTCGATCTGGTGTTCGTCGTTGATCCGGCGGGTCGCCTTGAAGAACGGCTGGCCGACGGCGTTTTCCTGCATGAAGTCACGCACGAACTTGCCGGTCTGGATGTCGCGCAGCACCGCCTTCATCCGGGCCTTGGTCTCGTCATAGGGCAGGATGCGCGGGCCCGAGACGTATTCGCCATACTCGGCGGTGTTCGAGATCGAGTAGTTCATGTT
>NZ_JAYRPN010000083.1:0-28721 GCF_041911175.1 Tabrizicola sp. | reverse complement strand
TTGAAACTGGTCGAGTTGGGGCCGTTCCGCGCCGAGAATTTCGGGGCCTTCGTGACCGAGGGCGAGCTGGACCAGTCGTTGCTGGGTATGGACTACCTGCGGCAGTTCAGGATGGAATTCGACGGCGGAAAGCTGATCCTGCGGCAATAGTGTCCACAGTGGACATGCGCGGCGTCTTCTATAGAATCAATGACTTGGATTTTCGTGTTAATGTGGTGGTAAGGTTTGCCCCGGCTCTCAGCGCGCCGGGCTTTCGGCCTTCTTCTCCCATCGGCCCGTTTCCTCGGACCAGTATTGCGCGGCGTGACCGGCGGCCGTCATTGCCTTCCATTGCTGCCGGGCGGCCTGCAGGCGGGCGGTGTCGTTGCCGTCGAACAGCACCCAGACCCGTTCCATCGCCGCGATCTCGGCATCTGTTGCCCCGGCGCCGTCGACCAGCGCCAGCACCTGCGCGTCGTTGACCGGCGCGCCGAGACCCAGAAGCACCGGCTGGTCGGCATCCTGCGGGCCACCTTCCAGCCCGTGCGGCAGGAAACTGTCGTCGCCGCCCTTCAGCCAGAGCGCGGCGTCAAGCTGGTCAAGCGCGGCGGGGTCGGTGCCGCGCACCATCACCCGCCAGCCCTGCCCCAAGGCGCGGGCAGCGTTGACCGCCAGCGTATCGGCGGGGGCCGATTGCATCAGGTGGAAGAACATCACCGTGCCCATTGCGGCCTGCTCATCGCTTGTCTTCGACCGCTCTTCGCATCGCGCCGCCCCGCGAGGAGCGACGCGGAACGCGAGCGAGGAGCCTCACGTCTCGAACCGGTCGCGGATCAGCCGGTCGAGCGCCATGACGCCCCAGCCGGTCGCACCTTTCGGCGCCAGCGTGGTGTCGGCCTTCAGAAGCGCGGTCCCGGCGATGTCGAGGTGGCACCAGGGCACATCAGGCTTGACGAAGCGCTGCAGGAACTGCGCGGCGGTGATCGCGCCGCCGTCGCGACCGCCGACGTTCATCATGTCGGCGATGCGGGATTTGAGCTTGGCGTCATAGGCATCGCCCATCGGCATCCGCCAGGCGCCTTCACCTTCCGCCTTTGCCGCCGCCAGGAACGCGTTGCAGAGGGCGTCGTTGTTGGAGAAGACCCCGGTATTCTCATGCCCGAGCGCGATGATGATCGCGCCGGTGAGCGTCGCGAGGTTGATCATGCCGGTCGGCTTGAAGCGTTCCTGCGCATACCAGAGCACGTCGGCGAGGACGAGGCGGCCTTCGGCATCGGTGTTGATCACCTCGATCGTGTCGCCCTTCATCGACTTGACCACATCGCCGGGGCGCTGCGCGCGGCCGTCGGGCATGTTCTCCACGATCCCGACGAGGCCCACGACGTTTGCCTTTGCCTTCCGCAAGGCCAGCGTCCGCATCACGCCCGCGACAGTGCCCGCGCCGCCCATGTCCATCGTCATCTCTTCCATGCCCGCGGCGGGCTTGATCGAGATGCCGCCGGTGTCGAAGACGACGCCCTTGCCGATCAGCGCGAAGGGGGCCTCGCCCTTCTTGCCGCCGTGCCATTGCATGACCACGACCTTGGAGGGGCTTTCCGACCCCTGCCCCACGCCGAGGAGCGCACCCATGCCAAGCCTGGTGAGGTCTTCCTCTTCCAGGATTTCCACGTCGAGGCCCAGCTCGTGCATCGCAGCAAGGCGGGCCGCGAAGTCGTGGGTGGTCAGCACGTTGGCGGGTTCGTTCACCAGGTCGCGGGTGAAGAACACACCCTCGGCAACGGCGGCACCCGAGGCGGCGGCCTTCGCCACGGCTTCGGGGCTGGTGGTCATCAGGGTGACGGGGCCGGGGGTGGTTTTCTCTCCGGTCTTGTGGGTGTCGAAGTCATAGGCGCGCATCGCCAGGCCGAAGGCGATGTCGGCGGCCCGCGCGTGGCCTTCCGCCAGCACCAGCGAGCCCCCTGCCCCATGCATGCGCCCGATGGCGGCCCCGGCCTTGCGGGCTTGCGCCTGGTCGGCCTTCTTCGGCAGGCGGATCAGTTGCACCGCATCGGCGGCAAGCCCGGGCGGGTAGGCCAGATCCATCGCCTCGCCGGGTTTCAGCTTGCCGAAGGTCTCGGACCCTGCCGCCCGCGCCAGCGCGCCCCTGGTCAGCCGGTCAAGCCGCCGGAATCCGGGGCTGGTGGGCTGCTCTGCATCGGCCAGGACGGCGATGCGGCCCTTCGCGGTGGCAAGGCTTTCAAGATCGGTGGCCTGGAACTGGATCGGCAGGGGCTTGGGCATTGCTTGTCTCTCTGGTCGGGTTTTCACGCCTTGGGCGGCAGATTGCCGGGACGCTACAACCCTGCCCGGCGCTTGGCCAGATAGCAGTTTTCGCCGCCGGTGAATTCCGCTAGGGTCGGGCCTAGATGTTGTAGGGACCGGGTCGGGCGTGTCTAGATTCGACAGATATCTCTTGTCGCAACTGCTCGCGCTGTTCGGCTTCTTCGCGCTGGTGCTGGTGGCCGTCTACTGGGTCAACCGGGCGGTCGGCCTGTTCGACCAGTTGATCGGCGACGGGCAATCGGCGCTGGTTTTCCTGGAGTTTTCGCTTCTGACCCTGCCGAACGCGATCCGACTGGTACTGCCGATCGCGGCCTTCGCGGCGACGGCCTATGTGACCAACCGGCTGATGCAGGAAAGCGAGCTGGTGGTGATGCAGGCCACCGGGTTCTCCATGTTCCGGTTGGCGCGGCCGGTGGTCTACTTCGGGCTTTGCGTGCTGGTCATGCATGCGGTGCTGTCGAACGTGCTGGTCCCGGCCAGCCAGCGGATGCTGAGCGAGCGGTCGGCCGAAATATCCGAGAACATCACGGCGCGGTTCCTGAACGCGGGGCAGTTCATGCATCCCTCGAAGGGGATCACGCTTTACATCCGCGAGATCACGCCCACGGGCGAGCTTCTGGACCTGTTCCTGTCGGATGAACGCGCGGCGGGAAGCCGGGCGATCCATTCCGCGCGCAAGGCCTTTCCGGTGCGGGGCGAGGTGGCGCCGAAGCTTGTCATGGTCGACGGATCGACCCAGACGCTGAACCGGGCGGACGGGCGGATGTCGGTGACGCGGTTTTCCGATTTCACGCTGGACCTGGCCGGGCTGGTGCAGGGGAGCGAGACCGGGCGGATCGCGCTGAGCGCGCTGCCGACGCGGGTGCTGCTGGAGGCCCCGCCCGAGGCGCTGGCGGCGACGGGGGCGACGCGGGCGCAGTTCCTCGAAGAAGGGCACACGCGACTTGCCGGTCCGCTGATGTCGGTCGCGGCGCCGCTGCTGGGCTTTGCGGCGCTGATGCTGGGCAGTTTCTCGCGCTTCGGGCTCTGGCGGCAGATGGGGCTGGCGGTGGGGTTCCTGATCGGGATGCAGATGGCCTGGATCTGGGGGGGTAGCGTGGCGGCCCTGTCCGAGGCGGCCTGGCCTGCGGTCTACCTGGGGCCGGTGCTGGGGGTCGTGGTGGCAGTGGGCCTGCTGTTGCAGGCGCAACGGCCCCGGCGGCGGCGGAGTGCGCTGGCATGACGCTGAGCCTCTACATCGCGCGGCGGTTCCTCGGCAGCGTGGGCAAGGTGTTCCTGGCCTTCCTCGCGATCCTTCTGCTGATCGACATGATCGAGGAGCTGCGCCGGTTCTCCGATGCCGGGATCGGGCTGACCGGCGCCGCGCACCTGGCGCTGTTGAGCGTGCCGGAGACGATGTACCGCATCCTGCCGCTGATCATCGTGATGGGGGCGATCGCGAATTTCCTCGGGCTGGCGCGGTCGTCGGAGCTGGTGGTGGTCCGCGCGGCGGGGCGGTCGGGGCTGCGGTTCCTGCTGACGCCCTTGCTGGTATCGGTGGCGCTGGGGCTCTTGGCGGTGGCGCTGTTCAACCCCTTGGTCGCGGCGACGTCGAAAGCCTATGAGGACATGCGGTCGGAACTGACGCAGGGCGGGCGGTCGGTGCTGTCGGTGGCCGATACCGGGCTCTGGCTGCGGCAGGGGTCGGGCGAGGGGCAGACGGTGATCCAGGCGGCGCGGTCGAACCTGGACGGGACCGAGCTTTTCGGGGTGACCTTCCTGGGCTTCGACCAGGCGGGCCAGCCGACGCGGCGGATCGAGGCCGAGACGGCGAAACTGGTCGAGGGGGCCTGGCAGCTGACCGGGACGAAGACCTGGGACCTGACGGCGGCCAACCCGGAACAGACCTCGCTGCGGGAGGCCGGGCCGGTGGCCCTGCCCTCGGACCTGACGCCGGAGCGCATCCGCGACAGTTTCGGCACGCCCTCGGCCATCGCCTTCTGGAACCTGCCGGGCTATATCGCCGACCTTGAACGCGCAGGCTTCTCGGCGCAGTCCTACAAGCTGTGGTATCAGATGGAACTGGCCCTGCCGATGCTGATGGCGGCGATGGTGCTGGTGGCGGCGGGGTTCACGATGAGGCATGTCCGGTTCGGGGGCACGGGGAAGATGGTGCTGTTTGCCCTGCTCGCGGGGTTCGGCTTCTTCTTCCTGCGCAATTTCGCGCAGGCCCTTGGCGACAGCGGGCAGATTCCGGTTCTGCTGGCCGCCTGGAGCCCGCCCGTGGCGGCGGTGATGCTTTCGCTGGGCCTCCTCCTGCATCTGGAGGATGGCTGAGATGGCCCGCCTTCTGGCGTTTTTCGCGGTCCTCGTTGCCCTCGCCCTGCCCGCCCTTGCGCAGGACCGGGCGACGCTGGTCTCGGACAGCCTGGAGATCACCGGCGACACGCGGCTGATCGCCGACGGCCATGTCGAGGTGTTCTTCAAGGGCCGCCGCCTGACGGCAAGCCGCATCGTCTTCGACCAGGCGACCAACCGGCTGGAGATCACCGGCCCCATCGTGCTGACCGAGGAATCCGGCAACACGCTGATCCTGGCCAGCCAGGCCGACCTTGCGGCGGATATGTCGGAAGGCATCCTGACCAGCGCGCGGCTGGTGCTGAACCAGCAGCTGCAACTGGCCGCGGCCCAGATGCGTCGCGTCTCGGGGCGCTTTACCGAGCTGGAATCCGTCACCGCCTCGTCCTGCAAGGTGTGCAAGGGCGACCCGACGCCCCTGTGGGAAATCCGCGCGCGGCGGGTGGTGCATGACGAGATCGGGCGCCAGATCTACTTCGACCGGGCGCAATTCCGGCTGGCAGGCGTGCCGGTCCTGTATATCCCGCGTCTCAGGATGCCGGACCCGACCCTGAAACGCGCCTCGGGCTTCCTGATGCCGTCGATCCGCACGACTTCGGACCTCGGGACCGGGATCAAGGTGCCGTATTTCTTCGTGCTGGGCCAATCGGCCGACCTGACGCTGACACCCTACCTGACCACGAAGGGCTCGCGCACGGTGGAGTTGCGCTACCGGCAGGCCTTTGCGACCGGCGATATCGAACTGACCGGCTCGGTCAGCCGCGACGACCTGATCGCGGGCAAGACCCGGGGCTATCTGCGGCTGAAGGGCGGCTTCTCGTTGCCCGAACGGTTCCGGCTGACCTTCGACGGCCAGACGGTGACCGACCCGGCCTACATGCTGGACTACGGCATCGGCAACGAGGACCGGCTGGACAGCCGGATCGAGATCACCCGGACCCGCCGGAACGAACATATCTCGGCCCGGATCATCAGCTTCCAGACGCTGCGCGATGACGAGGACAACACGACCATCCCCACGGTGGTCGCCGACCTGACCTTCCACCGCCGGTTTTCGCTGGGCCCGCTGGGTGGCGAGGGCGGGCTGCGGTTGCAGACCCACAACCACTATCGCTCGTCCATCAGCCCGCTGGACGGCGACGGCGACGGCATCGCGGATGGCCGCGACCTCGGCCGGATCTCGGCGCGGATCGACTGGCGGCGAAGCTTCATCCTGCCGCTTGGCATCGAGGGCACGGTGCTGGGCGAGATGACGGCGGATGCCTATTCGATCAGCGACGATGCGACCTATGCCGGAGCTACGATGCGCACCCACGGCAGTGCGGGAGTGGAACTGCGCTGGCCCTGGGTGAAGGCTGAGGCCGGAGGCGGCAGCCAGGTGATCGAGCCGGTGGTGCAGCTTCTGTATTCCTCCTCGGACGCGGAAAGCCTGCCGAACGAGGATTCCGCGCTGGTCGAGTTCGACGAGGGCAACCTGTTTGCTCTTGACCGGTTCCCCGGCTCGGATGCGGTGGAACGTGGCCCGCGTGCGAATATCGGCATCAGCTGGACCCGGTTCGACCCGCAGGGCTGGTCGATGGGGGTGACGGTGGGCCGCGTCTTCCGTGAGGCGGACCTTGGCCAGTTCGGCCCGGGCTCGGGCCTGGCGGGGGCGCAGTCCGACTGGCTGGCGGCAGCGAATTTCACCCTGGCGGACGGGCTGGCGCTTACGGCGCGGCTGGTGATGGATGACGATTTCAGCCTGACCAAGGGCGAGGCGCGGGTGACCGTGAACGGGCCGAAGACCTCGGTCGCGACCTCGCTGATCTGGGCGGTGGCCGACCCGCTGGAGAACCGGCCCCTGCCGACGCAGGAATTGTCGGTCGATGCCCGGCGCAAGCTTAACCCGAACTGGACGGCCACTTTCGCGGGCCGCTACGACTTTGTCGCCGACCAGGGCACGGTTGCGGGCCTGGGTCTGGAGTTCCTGAACGAATGCGTGCGGTTTGATGTTTCCCTCTCGCGTCGCTTCACGTCATCCACTAGTGTGAGCCCGACGACGGATTTCGGCCTGTCGCTGGATCTGGTGGGCTTCGGTGGCGGTGCGACGGCAGGTCCGGCGCGGGCCTGCCGACAGTAGGGACGGCGACGGAAACGGCGGGCAAAGACCCGCGGGTTGAGGAAGAGCGGCGGAAACGATGCGATTTTCGGTTCTGAAACGGCAGGCGGCGGCGGTTCTGGTCAGCTTGGCGCTGGCGGCGCCGGTGTTGGCGCAGGACATGTTCGCGCCACGGGTCTATGTCAACGACCGGGCGATCACCAACTACGAGGTCGACCAGCGGGCGCTGTTCCTGAAGGTGCTGCGCGCGCCCGGCAACCCCAAGGAAGAGGCGCTGAAGGCGCTGATCGAGGATCGCCTGCGCCAGACCGAGGCCGAGCGGCTGGGGATCAAGCTGGTCGAGAAGGACCTGACGGCAGGCCTGACCGAATTCGCCAGCCGGGCGAACCTGACCCCCGAAGAGTTCACGGCCGAGCTGGGCAAGGCCGGGATCGCGCCGGAAACCTTCCGCGATTTCGTCGCGGCGGGGGTGCTGTGGCGCCAGGTGGTGCGGGCCAGGTTCCTGGGCCAGGTGCCGATCAGCGAGGCCGACATCGACAAGGCGCTGGAAGCGGCGACGCGGCCCAGGGCGCTGCAGGTGCTGGTGAGCGAGTTGGTGATCCCGGCGCCCGAAGGCCAGGAAGAGGCCGCGATGGCAAAGGCGCAGGACCTGTCCGAAACGCTGTCCGGCGAAGGCGCCTTTGCGGCGGCGGCGCGCAAGTATTCGGCCTCCTCGACGGCGGGTGCTGGGGGGCGGCTCGACTGGCTGCCGCTGGCGAACCTGCCTCCGGCCATCGGCCAGAAGGTGCTGGCGCTTGACCCCGGCGAGGTGTCGGATCCGGTTTCCGTTCCGGGCGCGGTGGTGCTGTTCCTGCTGCGTGACGTGGCCACGGACAAGACCGCCGAGCCGATCTCGGTTTCGGTCGACTGGGTGGAATTCCTGGTTCCCGACGATGCGGCGGAAATTGCCCGGCTGCGCGCCAGGGCCGACGATTGCTCCTTGCTGATGGGCGAGGCCAAGGGTCTGCCCGAGGATCGGATGACACACCACACCGCCGGGATGGCAGAAGTGCCCGGCGACGTGGCGCTGGAACTGGCGAAACTGGACCCGAACGAGATTTCGGTCGCGCTGACCCGGGGCGGCTACCGGCGGATGCTGATGCTCTGCGGGCGCTCGCCGGTGCTGGAGCCGATGCCGACCCGCGACCAGGTGCGCGAGCAGGTGATCAACCAGAAGCTTGAAGGCATGGCCGAGGGCTATATGGAAGAACTGCGGTCCGCCGCGATCATCCGCGAGCCGTGAGCGCGCCTGTCCTTCTGACCTGCGGCGACCCGGCCGGCATCGGCCCCGAGATCGCGGCCAAGGCCTGGGCGGCGGGCGAGCGTTTCGTCTGGGTCGGCGATCCGCGGCATCTGCCGGTCGGTGCTGTCTGGCGCGAGGTGGCCGAGGGCGAAGGTCCGGGCGACGGGGCGCTGGCGGTGCTGCGGCAGGACTTCGCTGCCCCTGCCCCGCCCGGACAGCCTGTTGCGGCCAATGCGGCGGGCGTGGTCGCGGCGATCACCCGCGCGGTGCGGCTGGTCCAATCAGGCAAGGCCAGCGCGGTCTGCACGGCGCCGATCAACAAGAAGGCGCTGAAGGACGGGGCGGGTTTCGCCTTTCCCGGCCATACCGAGTTCCTGGCGCATCTGGCGGGGGTCGGGCGGGTGGTGATGATGCTCGCCTGCCCCGGCCTGCGGGTGGTCCCGGCGACGATCCATATTGCGCTGGCCGAGGTGCCGGGGACGCTGACCGAGGCGCTTTTGGAAGCGACGATCCGCATCACCCGCGCCGGGCTGATCCGGGATTTCGGCATTGCCGCGCCCCGGATTGCAGTGGCGGGGCTGAACCCGCATGCGGGCGAAGGCGGGGCGATGGGCTGGGAGGAGGAACGGATGATGAAGCCGCTTCTCGCTCGGCTGAAGGCGGAAGGGCTGGCGGTGACCGGCCCCTGGCCTGCGGATACGATGTTCCATGCGGGCGCGCGGGCGGGCTATGACGTGGCGGTCTGTGCCTATCACGACCAGGCGCTGATCCCGATCAAGACCATCGACTTTGCGGGCGGGGTGAACGTGACCTTGGGCCTGCCCTTCGTGCGGACCTCGCCCGATCACGGCACGGCCTATGACATCGCAGGCAAGGGCGTGGCGGACCCGTCGAGCCTGATCGCGGCGCTGCGGATGGCGCGCGAGATGGTGGCGGCGCGCGGGTGGAAGTAGAAAAATTTTCGCGAAAATTTTTCGGGAAAGGATCGCATGGGCACGATAGACGGGCTGCCGCCACTGCGCGAGGTGATCCGGGCGCATGAGCTGGTGGCGAAAAAGCAGCTGGGGCAGAACTTCCTGCTGGACCTGAACCTGACCGCCAAGATCGCGCGGGCGGCGGGGGATCTGTCCGGCTGCGATGTGCTGGAGGTGGGGCCGGGGCCGGGCGGCCTGACGCGGGGGCTCTTGGCCGAAGGCGCGCGGCGGGTGGTGGCGGTGGAGAAGGACGCGCGCGCCCTGCCCGCTTTGGCCGAGATCGCGGCGGCCTGTCCGGGGCGGCTGGAGGTTCTGCACGGCGACGCGCTGGAGCTGGACCTGGCCGCGCATCTGGCGGCGCCCTTCAAGATCGTGGCGAACCTGCCCTACAACGTCGGGACCGAGCTCTTGATCCGCTGGCTGACGCCCGAAGCCTGGCCGCCGCTCTGGTCCAGCCTGACGCTGATGTTCCAGAAGGAGGTGGCCGAGCGGATCGTCGCGAAGCCCCGGACGGGACACTACGGTCGGCTTGCGCTTCTGGCGCAGTATCGCTGCGAGGCGAAGATCGTGATGACCCTGCCGCCCGAGGCCTTCACCCCGGCGCCCAAGGTGCATTCGGCGGTGGTGCAGCTGACCGCGCTTCCCGCTCCGCGCTACCCTTGCGACTTCAGGACCTTGCAGCGCATCACCGCGATGGCCTTCAACCAGCGCCGCAAGATGCTGCGCGCGAGCCTCAAGGGCCTGCGCCCGGATATCGAGGCGGTGCTGCAGTCGGTCGGCATCCCGCCCACCGCGCGCGCCGAGGAGATCGGGCTGGAAGGCTTCTGCGCCCTGGCCCGCGCGGTGGCTAACCCAGGCTGACGGCCAGCGCGCGGCGGTAGGTGTCGAGGTATTCCGCCGTATAGGCCTTGTAGTCGAAGTCGAGCTGGGAATGGATTTCCTGCACCATCGACCACATCGCCTCACGCAGGGCCGCCGCCGCCTTCATCGCGCGGTAGCGGCTCCAGAGCGCGGCATCGGGGGCCGTGCCGAAATAGGCGCCGAGCATCCAGCTCTCCTGCGCCGCATCGAGCCCGACATTCGCGGCCAACCCGCCGAGATCGAAGAGCGGCGAACCCCAGCCGGCATAATCCCAGTCGATCAGCCACATCCGCGTGCCGTCGTGCAGGAAGTTGCCGGGGAGAAGGTCGTTGTGGCCGAAGACCATCTCGATCCGTCCGACCGCGCGTTCCAGCCCCGCGGCTTCGTCCAGGATGGCCTGCAGGCCCGGACGGTGGCGGGACTTGCCCTCTTCCAGGGTCGCGGCATAGTCGCGGATCACCTGGAAGACCCAGAAGGTCAGCGCGGGCCCGCGCAGGTGGCGGGGGATGTCCCGGTGGGCATGCATCACCAGCGCCAGCGCCTGTTCCAGCATGTCCTGCTCGCGCAGGTCGGCGGCGGTCATCGTGCGGCCCTCGACGAAGTCGATCACCAGTGCGCCCGGTTCGTGGTGGATGACACCGGGCGACACGCCTGCGGCATGGGCGGCGCGGCTGGCGGCGAGTTCGTTGAACCGCATGATCTGATGCACCGGAATGTCGTCGCCGATCCGCACCACGGCGCGGCGACGTTCGTCGGTCACCAGCACGTTGAGATTGGTGATGCCACCGCCAAGCGGGCGTGCCGTGGCCTTGCCCTGCCAGATCGGTAGCGCCAACGCGCGCGCCGTGGGATCCAGGCGTTCGACCATGTTCCCCCCTTTCGGGCGACGATTGCCGCCACGCGCGCAACAATGCGGGCAAGCCACTGGCCTGTCAAAGGCGTTTTCGGCTGGGGCCCTGCCACGGCCGACGCGCGCGTCAGGCCTGTGCAGAGCGGTCGAGACACTGCCAGAGTGCCTGCCCCAGCATCTCCATGCGGATCGGCTTGGCGACAACCGCGGTGAAGCCGCGGCCGAGGTATTCCTCGACCTGGTGAGTCATCACGTTGGCGGTGACGGCGACGGCGCGCGGGGGCGGACGGTGCAGCGACGCGGCAAGCCCCGACAGCGCCTCCAGAGTCTGCACGCCATCCATCCCCGGCATGGCAATATCGAGCAGAACCGCGTCGAACCGCTCGGAACGGTAGCGGTCAAGCGCCGCCTCGCCGTCGGCGACGATCACGGTTTCCACGCCAAGCGCCTGCAGCATGCTGTGCAGGATGATGCGGTTGGTGGCGTTGTCCTCGGCAGCGAGAACCCGCATCGCGGGCAGCCGGGCCGGGGCCGCGCCGTCTTCGACCACGGACCGGCGGGCCAGCACCGGGATCATCAGCTCGGCCCTGGCGGTGACGCCCTCGCCTTGGACCGAGGTGAGCGTGACATCGCCCCGCATCAGCCGCGCCAGGCGACGCACGATCGGCAGGCCGAGCCCGGTCCCGACATGGCTGCGCCGCGAGCCGCCCATGCCTTGCGTGAACTCCTCGAAGGCCAGCGCGATTTCGGGTGGGGACATGCCGATGCCCGTGTCGCGCACGGTGACCAGGATACGGTCGAGGGCGGTACAGTCGATTTCGACAGCGACGCTGCCCTGGTCGGTGAACTTCACCGCGTTGCCGACCAGGTTGTGCAGGATCTGGATCAGGCGCATCTCATCGCCATACCGCAACTCGTTCGGGCCGCAGCCGTGGCAGCGGGTGATGAGACGGACCCCCTTGTCGCTGGCCGCCACCTGGTGGAGCGAGGCGATTCGGGCCAGGATTTCGGGCAGGCGGATCGGGCCGGGGGCCAGGACCATGCGACCGGCCTCGATCTTGGCAAGATCGAGGATGTCATTGATCACGCTCAGGAGATGCTCACCCGAGTCGCGGATGACGCGCACCATCGCCTGTTCGGCCGGATCGGAGAGACGTCGCGCCAGCACGGTTGCCATGCCGAGGACCCCGTTCAGGGGGGTGCGGATCTCGTGGCTCATCGCGGCGAGGAAATCCGACTTGGCGCGGTTGGCGGTTTCGGCTGCAGTCATCGCCATGCGCAGGCGGGCTTCGTTCTGGACCTCGTCGGTGATGTCGGTGAAGGTGCAGACGACGGCAAGGTCGATGCCAGGAGCGGACAGCCGGGCAGAGGTGACGGCGACGGCGCGGCGTTCGCCGGTCGGCCAGTAGATTTCGTGGCGCAGGGCGTGCATGCCCGGCTCTCCGGCCAGGGCGCGGGCAACCGGCAGGGCCTCGGCGGCGACGCGGTTGCCCTGAAGGTCGGAGACATCGGCGGCGCCGAGAAGTGCGGTCAGGCTGTCGCCCGCCGCGACGTGGCGGCCAAGCACCCGTTCGGCGGCGGCATTCGCGAAGACGACGCCGCCGCGCTCGTCGACCACGACGATGCCCGAGACCGAGGATTCCATCACCCGGGCCAGGGTGTCGCGTTCTCGGGCGAGCGCCGATTCAAGCGCCTTGGCGGCGGAGATGTCGAGGTTGATGCCGCTGGTCTTGACCGGGCGGCCCGCCTCGTCCCAGGCAGCGACCTGCGCCCGGGTCAGCACCCAGACCCAGTGCCCGTCGCGGTGACGCAGGCGGACTTCCTGCTCGACCTGCCACTGGCCGGATTCGAAGGCCTCCCGCTCGTGGGCGATGAGGGCTTTCGCGTCGTCAGGGTGCAGGAGGCCCAGCCAGCGGTCAAGCGGCATCGGGCTCAGCTCGACGGCGCGGTAGCCCAGGATCTCGGCCCAGCGGTCGCTGACCAGGGTGATCCCGGTCAGCATGTCATGTTCCCAGGTGCCGACCTTGGTGCCGTCGATCACCTGGCCCAGCCGCGCCTCGGCCTCGGCCTGGACCGACACGTCGAGCGTGATCCCCGAGATGCGGCGCGGGCTGCCGTCGGCCCAGCGAAGCGCGACATGGCCGCGGGTCATCAGCCAGACCCATTTCCCCGACTTGTGGCGCATCCGGCAGCGCAGGCCGAATTCCTCGCCACCCTGCAGGAAAAGCTTGAGCTGGGCTTCCAGGACGGCCATGCGGTCCTCGGGGTGGACAAGGTCGATCAGCCCGTCCAGCCGGGGCGAGACCCCGAAGCCGAGCATGGTTTCCCAGCAGTCGTTGATCGTGCTGAAACCATGTTCGGAATCCCAGTCCCAGACGGCGATCTCGCCGCCCTCGACCACCTGTTGCAGGCGCCGGTCGGCAAGGCGGCGGGCAGTGACGTCTTCGTAAAGGCCCACCGTCTCGCGCGAGGGGGTGGCGCGTTCGCGGACCCAGATCAGCCGACCATCGGCCAGCGCGTCCTCGTTGTCCCAGACCTCGGTCAGGGGACGGTCGAGGCGGCGCTGGAGGTTCGCGTCGTCGCGTTCGCCTTCCGCGCCGAAGACGCCCTGCGCGATCGCGGCACGCAAGAGGTCGTCGTAGAGCGCGCCTTCGCGGATCTGGTCGGCGATCTGGGCGAAGACGCGGATGTAGGGCGCGTTCCACAAAACCAGCCGGTCCTCGGCGTCGAAGACGGCGAACCCGTCGTCCAGCGCCTCGATCGCGGCCAGGAAGCGGGCCTTGGTCGCCTCCAGCCGATCGCTTTCGACCTTGAGCGCGGCCTCCTTGGCGCGGATGTCGGCAATGTTCTCGATCAGCGACCAGACAAGGCGGCGGCCATTGGGGTCGATGCTCATGAAACAGCGGACGACGGCCGGGAAATCCCGGCCGTCCCTGGCGCGGAACTGCGCCTCGACCGGCCCGTAGGACTGTTCCTGGTTCAGGGCGGCAACGACACCCTCGATCAGCCAGGAGCCGTCGGTGGGCAGGACCTGCTGGACCGTCAGGTTGACGCCGACCTGGGGATCAAGGCCGAACAGGTCCTTGAATGCCCGGTTGCCATCCATGATCTCGCCGGTGTCGAAATCGACGAGCAGGATCGGATGCGGGCACATCTCGAAGAAGGCGGTGAACTGGCCCTCGCGATACGAGGTCATCTCGCTGGAGCGGTCGGACGCGGCGATGTCGCGGATCACCGCGATGAGATTGGCGTCCCGGCCTTCGCAGCCGGGGGCAAGCCGGGCGACGGAAACCTCGTAGCGCTGCGGGGCGACCAGGGTCGGCAGCCCGACCCGCCGGGTCAGCGCTGCATGGCCCGAGGGGGGCGCGGCCACCAGATCGGCCAGGACGGCGGCAAGCGGCTTTGGCAGGATGTCCCCGGCGGGGCGGCCGATCCCGCTACGGACAAGGCCGGAAAGCCAGGGCAGCTTGTCGGAGTGGCAGGCGATGATCGCGCCTGAGGGCGAAAGTTCGATCACCAGGTCCGGCAGGGCGTCGAGCGTGGCCTGCAGGTGGCTCCGCGAAGCGGCTTCGGCCCGGGCGGCCTCGACCCGCATGAGGACCGATGAAATCGCCCGCCCGATCGAGGTCAGCAGGAACACGGCATCCTGCGCCCAGTGCCGGTCGCGGCGGCCACAGTCGAAGCCGATCACGCCCACCAGCCGGTCGGCGTCGCAAAGCGGCACCATCAGCGTGGAATGGACCCCGATCTCGGTCAGGAAACGCCGCTCTGGCGAGCCGGGGGGCAACGAATCGCGGTCATGCACGGCGACGATGCGGCCGGCGATGAAAGCCTCGTGCCAGGCTGGTCGCATGACCGGGGCTTCGGCCTGCATCGCGGGCTTCAGGGCCGCGACGCCCGGCGCCACCCATTCATGCGTGTTGCGGTACCCCGATTGCGGCGCGTAGCGGAAAAGGAAGGTCCGGTCGAAGCCGTAGGTCTGGCCGACCGTTTCCAGCACCGCCTCGATCTCGCTGTCGATGGTTTCGAACGTGACGTCGAGCAGGCGGTTCATAAGCTCGACCACGCGGAATTCGGCCCGCGCAGGTTGTGCAGTCACAGTGTCGGGCTGACCTGCGTGTCCCATCGATCCCCTGCATTTTCAACGGGATTATCCGCGAGAAGTGCCCGTCCCGCAAGCGGGCATGTCCGGCGCGCGCGTTCAACCGGCGCGACAGCCCGGGGACGGTGACGCCGTCAGAAACCGACCAGCACCGCCACCAGCGCCAGCGCGGCCGGAAGCGCCTGGACGTAGAGGATGCGCCGCGCCGCCGTTGCCGCACCGTAGAGACCGGCGACGATCACGCAGGCCAGGATGAAGCTGGCAAGGTCGACCCCCGCGCCCGGAATGCCCCGGATCAGCGCCAGGATCAGCCCCGCCGCGAGGAAGCCGTTGTAGAGCCCCTGGTTCGCCGCCAGCACCCTGGTATTGGCGGCGAACTCCGGCGACACCCCGAAGATGCGGCGGACCTGCGGGGTTTCCCACAGGACCATCTCCATCACCAGGATCGCGAGGTGGATCAGCGCCACCAGCGCGACCAGCGCCGCCCCGATCATGCGGCGGGCATCCGGGTTTCGGCCATCTCGGCATACCAGCTGGAGCCGAAGGGGATCGCGCTGTCGTCGAAGTTGTAGGCGGGGTGATGCACCATCGCGGTATCGCCGTTGCCCATGAAGATATAGGCGCCGGGGCGTTCGTTCAGCATGAAGCTGAAATCCTCGGCCCCCATCAGAGGCGGGGTGTCGGTGTCGACAAACCCTGAAACCTTGCGCGCGACCTCGGCGGCGAAATCGGTGTTCTCGGGCGTGTTGATCGTCACCGGATAGCCGCGCTGGTAGCTCACCTCGGCCCGCGCGCCCAAGGCCAGCGCGGTGCCCTCGACGATCTGGGCGATGCGCGCCTCGACGAAGTCCTGCACCGCGTGGTCCATCGTGCGGACGGTGCCCTTCATCTTCACCACCTGGGGAATGACGTTGTGCGCGGTGGAGTCGGTTTCCACCGTGCAGACGCTGACCACGATCTGCTTCAGCGGGTCGACGTTGCGGCTGGCGATGGTTTGCAGCGCGACGATGATATGCGCGCTGACGACCGTGGTATCGACGCAGTCATGCGGCTTGGCGGCATGGCCGCCCTTCCCGGTCACCACGATCTCGAACTGGTCGGCCGCCGCCATCATCGCGCCGGGGCGGATGGCGAAATGGCCGACCGGGATGCCGGGCATGTTGTGCATGCCGTAGACCTCCTGCACGCCCCAACGCGCGAGCATCCCGTCCTTCACCATCTCGCGGCCTCCGCCGCCGCCCTCCTCGGCGGGCTGGAAGATGCAGACCACGGTGCCGTCGAAATTCCGCGTCTCGGCCAGGTATTTCGCCGCGCCCAAGAGCATGGCGGTATGACCGTCATGGCCACAGGCATGCATCTTGCCGGGGGTCTGCGAGGCATAGGGCACGCCGGTCTGTTCGATGATCGGCAGCGCGTCCATGTCGGCGCGGAGCCCGATCACCCGGCCCTTGTTGTCGCTGCGCCCCTTGATCACCGCGACGACGCCCGTGCGGCCGATGCCTTCCACCACCTCGTCGCAACCGAAGGACCGGCAGAGATCGGCCACCTTGCCGGCAGTGCGGTGGACGTCGAACAAAAGCTCGGGGTGCTGGTGGAAATCCCGGCGCCAGGCGGTGATTTCGGGCAGAAGCTCGGCGAAACGGTTCTTGACGGGCATGGGGTCTCTCCTTTGCCGTCAGGGTGGACCTGTTGCCGGGAAACGGCAAGCCCCCGGGACAGGGTCGGGAAAACCGGAATGTGATCAAAGACCTGTTGCCGATGTCGCACGTTTTCGCCATATCGTCGCAAAATCGACATGAACCCGGCTTGTTGCGGCCCAAGGCCCGCGCAATATGGGGAAAAGGCGAAAAGCCAGGAAACGGAGCAGACGGATGGCCACGCAACCCAGCAAACCGCAGCAAGGCGGCAGCTCGACCCCCAGCCCGCAGCAGCAGGGCCAGCAGTCGGGCGGGTCGACCCAGCAGCAGGGTCAGCCGATCTTCAAGGACTGGGCCTCGATCTAGGGCCGTTTCCCGGCCTTCACGACTTCGGCCAGATCGCGGGCGATGTTGAACGCGCCCTTGATCCGGTCGGCTTCCGACTTCATCTCGCCTTGCAGAACGATCCTGGTACCCTGCACCTTGGCGGCGGGACCCTGCGCCTTCAGGAAATCCACCAGGCCGGCGGGATTGGCGAACTTGTCGTTGTGGAACTGGATCGTCGCGCCTTTCGGCCCGGCATCCAGCCTGGAAATCCCCGCCCGCTTGCACATCGCCTTGATGCGGACGATCAGCATCAGGGTGTTGACCTCTTTCGGCAGCGGCCCGAAACGGTCGATCAGCTCGGCGGCGAACCCTTCCAGCTCCACCTTCGTCGTCAGGCTGGACAGGCGGCGGTAGAGACCAAGGCGGATGTCGAGATCGGGGATGTAGCTTTCCGGGATCATGACCGGCACGCCCAGGTTCAGTTGCGGCGACCAGTCGTCGTCGATGGCGGACAGGCCCTGCAACTCGCCGGATTTGATCCTGGCGATCGTCTCTTCCAGCATGTGCTGGTACAGCTCGTAGCCCACTTCCCTGATATGACCCGACTGTTCCTCGCCCAGAAGGTTGCCCGCCCCGCGCAGGTCGAGGTCGTGGCTGGCAAGGTTGAACCCGGCGCCAAGGCTGTCGAGGCTGCCGAGGAGCCGCAGCCGTTTCACCGCCTGCGGCGTCAGCGGCGCGCGGGGCTTCGTCGTGAGGTAGCAGTAAGCGCGGGTCTTCGACCGCCCCACCCGGCCCCGGATCTGATACAGCTGGCTGAGGCCGAACATATCCGCCCGGTGGACAATCATCGTGTTGGCCGTGGGAATATCCAAGCCGCTTTCAACAATAGACGTCGCCAGCAGCACGTCGTACTTGCCGTCGTAGAACTGGTTCATCCGGTCGTCCAGATCGCCCGCCGCCAGTTGCCCATGCGCGATGACGTACTTGGCTTCGGGGACATGGGTCTTCAGGAAATCCTCGATATCGGGCAGGTCGGCGATGCGGGGGACGACAAAGAAGCTCTGCCCGCCGCGATAGCGTTCGCGCAGGATCGCCTCGCGGAGCGTGATCGTGTCGAATTCGGAAACATAAGTGCGGATCGCCAGCCGGTCGACCGGGGGCGTCGCGATGATCGACAGGTCGCGCACGCCGGTCAGGCTGAGCTGCAAGGTCCGCGGGATCGGCGTCGCGGTCAGGGTCAGCACATGCACTTCCGAGCGCATTTCCTTCAGCCGTTCCTTGTGCGTCACGCCGAAATGCTGCTCTTCGTCGATGATGAGCAGGCCCAGCTTCTTGAAGCTGATCCCCTTGGCCAGCAGCGCATGGGTCCCGACCACGATGTCCACCGACCCGTCCGCCATCGCCGCCCGGGTGGCATTTGCGTCCTTGGTGGAAACAAAGCGCGACAGGGGCCGCACGGAAATCGGGAAGCCCCGGAAACGTTCCGCGAAGCTGCGATAATGCTGCCGGGCCAGAAGTGTCGTCGGGCAGATCACCGCCACCTGCATCCCGGACAGCGCCGCGACGAAGGCTGCGCGCATCGCCACCTCGGTCTTGCCGAAGCCCACATCGCCGACCACCAGCCGGTCCATCGGGCTGCCCTTTTCCAGGTCGGCGACCACATCGGCAATCGCTGACAACTGGTCGTCGGTTTCCTGATAGGGGAAGCGCGCCGCGAAAGCCTCCCAGATCGAATGCGGCGCCTCCAGGATCGGCGCATGGCGCAGGGCCCGTTCGGCCGCGACCCGCATCAGCCGGTCGGCGATCTCCTTGATCCGTTCCTTGAGCTTGGCTTTCTTCGCCTGCCAGGCCCCGCCGCCCAGACGGTCGAGCAGGCCCTCTTCATGGCCATAGCGGCTGAGAAGCTCGATATTCTCGACCGGCAGGTAAAGCTTTGCATTCTCGGCATATTCCAGCATGACGCAGGCATGTGGCGCGCCAAGTGCGGTGATCGTCTCGATCCCGAGATAGCGCCCGACGCCATGCTCGACATGCACCACCAGATCGCCGGGCGACAGCGTATCGACCTCGCGCAGGAAGTTGTCGGCCTTGCGCTTGCGGCGTGGCTTGGCCGTAAGCCGTTCGCCCAGCACATCCTGTTCGGAGATCACCGCAAGCCCGGGCGCGACGAACCCCGCCTCCAGCGGCCAGACGACAAGGAAAAGCCCGCCCTTGCCTTCCGGCACCGCGCGGAAGTCGGCGATCTCGCGCGCGCCGGTCAGGCCGTTGTCGGCGAGAAGTCCCTTCAACCGCTCCCGCGCGCCTTCGGACCACGAGGCGATGACCACCTGCCCCGCCTTCGCCAAGACTTGAACATGCTCCGCCAAGGCGCCGAAAAGATTGATCTTCTCCTGCTGTCGCTCGGGCGCGAAGTTCCGTCCCGCCCGCGCGCCCGCGTCCAGCACCCCCGGCCCCGGACTTTGCGGCAGGGGCGACAGTTGCACCACGCGGCTCGCGGCCAACGCCGCTTCCCAGGCGGCATCGTCCAGATACAGCTCCTCGGCCGGGACCGGCTTGTAGACCGTATCGATCCGCCCCTTCGCCCCCATCGCCTCATGGCGGGCATCGTAACTGTCCTCGATGCCCTCCCACCGGGCCAGCCGGGCCGGGGTCACCTGGTCATCCAGCACCACCGAGGCACCGGGCAGGTAGTCGAAGAGGGTCTCCAGCCGCTCATGGAAGAAGGGCAGCCAATGCTCCATCCCCTGATGCTTCCGCCCTGCGCTCACCGCTTCGTAGAGCGGATCGTCCGTTCCCGCCGCACCAAAGGCGATGCGGTAGTTCTGCCGGAACCGCGCGATTGCCGCCTCGTCGAGGATCACCTCGGAAACAGCGGAAAAGTCTACGCTTTTCAGCTTTTCCGTGGTCCGTTGCGTCTCCGCATCGAAGCGTCGCGCCCCGTCCAGCACGTCGCCGAAGAAATCCAGCCGGATCGGCCCCCCCGGCCCCGGCGGGTAGATGTCGACGATCCCGCCGCGCAGGGCGAAATCCCCCGGCTCGGCGACAGTGGAGACCGGCGTGAACCCCATCCGCGCGAGGAACCCTTTGAGCCGCGTCTCGTCCACCCGATTGCCGACCGTGGCGCGGAACGACGCGGCCCGCACCACCGCCCGCACCGGCACCTTCTGCACCGCCGCGTTCAGCGTGGTCAGCAGCACGAACGGCCCCGACAACCCATCGGCCAGTGCCGACAGCGTCGCCATCCGCCGCGCCGAGATCTCGGGGTTCGGGCTCACGCGGTCGTAAGGCAGGCAGTCCCAGGCCGGAAAGTCCAGCACCGCGACTTCGGGTGCCATAACCGCCAGCGCCGCGCGCATCGCCTCGGCCCGCTTGTCGTCGCGGGCGACATGCACGACCGGCTGGCCCCGCGAAAGCTCGCGGACCAGGATCCGGGCGTCGAAGCCTTCGGGCGCCCCGCCCATCAAGATGCGTTCGGCAGTCATGGGTCCGGAGAATCCGTCAGTTCAGGATGGAAACGCTGATGTTCTGCCAGGTTCCGTAAAAGGCGGTCACGGTGATCGACAGCATGCCGATCACCTGCACGATCCGGCGATGGACGGTCAGGCGACGGTAGAGCGCATCGCCCGTGCCGCCCTCGGCCATGATCCGGCGGCTGGACCGGACGCTGACCCAGACGACCAGCATCATCGGCGCGAACAGCAACACGACCGCCTGTGCGAATTCGATGTCATACCAGAAGCCCAGAACCAGAAGCGAAGTCAGCCAGAAGGCCGCGAGCCCCACCATGAGCCAGGCCCCGCTGTCGACGACATGGAGGAGCCGGTTGATGTTGATCCGCACCAGATCTTCCACGTCGGTCTGCGCCTGCCCGCCCTCGCGCCGGGCGCGCTGGATCATGTCATGCGGCACGCCCAGCACCCAGTGGCTGACCGAGGACCAGAGCGTCGCCAGCGCGATCCAGTACCAGAGGTTCGAAAACGATCTCAGGTCGATCACTTCCAGCGCCGAATCGATCACATCCACCTTGCGCGGTCTCCTACGGGTGTGGCAGCGGACCAAGATGACTTGAGGCCGCCCCCTTTCGATGGCAGACAGAAGCCGAAGCCGCAAGTCCCTGCTTTTGCGGGGCGGAAGGAGCCAGCCGATGCAGCCCACGCAAGCCCCCTACCCGACCACCCGCTTCCGCCGGTTGCGCCGCACGCCTGCCCTGCGCGCGCTGGTGCAGGAAAACACCCTGACCACGGGCGACCTGATCTGGCCGGTCTTCCTCTGCGACGGGGTGAACCAGCGCCAGCCGGTTGCCTCGATGCCGGGGGTGGAACGGCTGTCTCTGGACCTGATCCCGGCGGCGGCAGCCGAGGCGCGGGATCTGGGTATCCCGGCGATCTGCCTTTTTCCCAATACCGATCCCGCGCTGAAGACCGCCGATTGCCGCGAGGCCTGGAACCCGGAGAACCTGACCAACCGGGCGATCCGGGCGATCAAGGCCCGGGTGCCGGACATTGCGGTGATGACCGATGTGGCGCTCGACCCCTACAACGCGCATGGCCATGACGGGCTGGTGGTGGACGGGGTGATCCTGAACGACGAGACGGTGGAAGCGCTGGCGAAGATGGCGCTGGCGCAGGCCGAAGCGGGGGCGGATATCCTCGGGCCGTCGGACATGATGGACGGCCGGATCGGCGCGATGCGGGCCGCGCTGGAGGCGGCGGGCCACAAGGACGTGGCGATCCTGAGCTATGCCGCGAAATATGCCAGCGCCTTCTACGGACCCTTCCGCGATGCGGTGGGGGCGGCGGGTGCGCTGAAAGGCGACAAGAAGACCTACCAGATGAACCCGGCCAACAGCGACGAGGCGATCCGGCTGGTCGCCCGCGACCTCGCGGAAGGCGCCGACATGGTGATGGTGAAGCCGGGGATGCCTTACCTGGACATCTGCCACCGGGTGAAAGAGGCCTTCGGAGCGCCGACCTTCGCCTACCAGGTCTCGGGCGAATACGCGATGATCCAGGCGGCGGCGCGGAACGGTTGGATCGACGGCGAGAAGGCGATGGTCGAAAGCCTGATGGCGTTCAAGCGGGCGGGCTGCGACGGAATCCTGACCTATTTCGCACCGGCGGTGGCAAGGCTTCTGCGCGGTTGAAGCGCAACGGTTCCAGCAAGACCCAAATTCCTTAAGCAAGGAATTTGTCAAATTTCTTGCTTAAGAAATTTGGCCCCTTGGCGCGCCGTCAGCTCAACAGCCCCTGCACCGTATTGGTCAGGTCGTTCAGCGAGAAGGGTTTCGGCAGGAAGACCGAATTCGGCACCCTTGCCTGATCCTCGGCCAAGCCGTCCTCGGCATAGCCCGACATGAAGACCACCTTGACCCCCGGTCTTTCCAGATGCGCGCGCCGCACCCAGGCCGGACCGTCCATGCCCGGCATCACCACGTCGGTGACGAACAGGTCGACATGCAGCGAGCGGTCCTCCAGCTTCGCCAGCGCCTCCTCGGCATTGGCCGCCTCCAGCACGGTGTAGCCGCGCAAGCTCAGCGCCCGGCTGGCGAAGGCGCGGACCGAGGCCTCGTCCTCGACCAGGAGGATCACCCCCTCGCCCTGCTTTGCCGCCACCCGCCGCACCTCGGCCACCGGGGCCTGGTCCGGGCCCTCGAAGACCGGGAAATACAGCGAGAAGGTCGTCCCCTGCCCCACCACCGAATCGACGAAGATGAAGCCGCCGGACTGCTTGACGATGCCGTAAGCCATCGACAGGCCCAGCCCGGTGCCCTCGCCCACCCGCTTCGTCGTGAAGAAGGGCTCGAAGATCTGGCGCTGCTGGTGGTCGGGGATGCCCACGCCGTGGTCCACCACCCGGATCACCGTGTAGTCGCCCGCGGGCACCGTCGCCCGGTCGCGCTGCAGGTCTTCGGCCAGCGTCACCGGCTCGGTCTCGATGCGGATGTCCCCGCCCTCGGGCATGGCGTCGCGGGCGTTCACGACGAGGTTGATCAGCACCTGCTCGACCTGCCGCTTGTCGGCCCGGATCCGCCCCAGCGGCCGCCCTGCCACCCGGCCCATCGGGGCAAGCACCAGGTCGACCTTTTCGACCATCAGCCGGTTCAGCAGATGGGTCAGGTCGCCCAGCACGTCCTCAAGATCCAGAACCTCGGGGTTCAAGGTCTGCTTGCGTGAGAAGGCCAGAAGCTGCCCCACCAGCGAGGCCGCCCGGTTCGCGTTCTGCCGGATCTGCTCCAGATCGGCGAAATCGCTGTCCTCGCGCCCGTGGCGCAGGAGCAGGAGGTCGCAATGGCCGGAAATGGCGGTCAGCAGGTTGTTGAAATCATGCGCGATTCCGCCCGCCAACTGGCCGATCGCCTGCATCTTCTGGCTTTGCGCGAACTGCGCCTCCATCGTCTTCAGCCGGGTCGCGTCGTTCAGGATCGCCAAGGCGCCCGGACGCCCGCCCTCGACATGGCGGCGCAGCGTGATCTGCAGGAAGCGCTCTTCCTCGCCGCGGACCCGCAGCACCTCGGACCCGCCGGGATGGCGGCCCGCCACCACATCGGCCAGCCATTCCGAGACCGGGCGCCCCAGCCCCTCGAAGAGATCGTGGAACATCGCGGCGCGAATGTCGCCCTTCCACATCAGCTCGCGCGCGGCATGGTTGGCGATCCGCATCACCCCGTCCGGCCCGAAGGTCATGATCGCGACGGGCACCTCCTCAAGATCCGAGCCGACGGCGACGGCGGTCGGTCGGTCGGTCGGACAGAACCACGCTGTCCTTCGGCAGGGCCATCTCGTCGGCACGCCAGAAATACTCCTCCGGACTTGCCCGATGCACGGTCAGCCGCAAGACCGAGGCATGGCCCGGAACATCCTCGCGCGCGGCGCCGTCGGCATCAGCAGCCCCCTGCAGCCGCAGGAGCAGTTCCGCCGGATGCAGCATGTGGCGGCCAAGCGCGTCGTGCAGCGTGCGAACCTCGGTTCCGAACCGCGCCTCGGCAGCGAGGTTGCGCAGGATCACATGGCCTGCCGCATCGGTCATGAAACAGGCCGCCGGATCGTCCGCCATCAGCCGGAAGGCAAGATTTCCTGCCGCCTCGCTGCGGTGTCGGGCGAGATGTGCGCGAGCCGCAAGCGCCAGCGCAAGCAGCACCAGCACGATCCCGACGAAGGCAGGCAATGGCCCGCTTTCGCGCAGAAGGACCGCCCAGATCGCAATCAGGCCCAGCCCCGCCGCCGCAAGTGCCAGGAGGCCATCCCGCCCGCCGCGATCCACGTCCACCCGACCCAATACGGCTCTCCCGGCCCTGCCTGTGCACCTGCGACCATGCGCGCAAGCGGTTAATCAGAGATTAACGGCGTCCGGCGGCACGTCCAGGTTGATCTCTTGAAATCAGTCTCGCTGCAGGATTGCAAGATAGAAGCCATCGCCGTCCTGAAGCGGTGTCAGCCGCAGTTCGGATTGCAGCGACCAGCCAGGGTGGCGGGCCAGGAAGGACCGGGCCTGATCGCCGTTCTCGCGGTTCAGAAGCGAGCAGGTCGCATAGGCCAGAACGCCGCCCGCAGGCAGCATCAGCGCAACCCGGTCGAGGATCGCGGCCTGTATTTTCTCAATATCGGAAAGGGTTTCCGGCGTGATCTTCCACTTCCCCTCCGGGTCGCGCCGCCAGCTTCCCGACCCTGAACAGGGCGCATCGACCAGCACCAGATCATAGGGCGCGGTGGCTTCCGGCGTGTCGGTCAGTGCGACCTTCACCCCCGCGCGCTTCGCCCGGTCCGGCAGGTCGGCCATGCGCCGGGGACTGGCGTCATGGGCAAAAAGCCGCAGCTTCGCCCTTGCCGCCATCGCCAGCGTCTTGCCGCCCCCGCCCGCACAATGATCGAGCACCGCCATCCCGTCAGCCAGCGGCAGCGCCTCGACCACCGCCTGCGAGGAGGCGTCCTGCAACTCGACCAGGCCGCCCAGATAGGCCTGCGATGCCTGCACCTTCCGCGCGTTCCCGACCACTTCCAGCGCCGTCGCCGCCAGGGGATGCGGGCGGGCCTCGATCCCCTCTGCGGCCAGCGCCGCCACCGCATCCGACACCTTGCCACGGCGCAGGTTCACCCGCAGGAATACCGGTGCCCGCAGGCGCAGCGCGGCGGCGACCGGCTCCAGATCGGCACCGAGGCTTGCCCGCAGGTCCGGCAGCAGCCAGCCCGGCAGGTCGAGCGCCTCTTCCGCCGAGGGCGCGTGCCCCGCCTCCTCCGGCCCCGGCCTTGCGGGCGCATGGCCCTCGCCCGAGAACAGCGCCTCCTGCCCCGCCGCACGGCAGAGGCCCAGCACCAGACCGCGCCCCGTCAACCCGCCCCCGCGCGCTGCCGCCGAGTGGCGCTGGCGCAGCGCATCGAACACCAGGTCGCGCACCGCCACCCGGTCGCCCGACCCGGCAAAGCGGCTGGCGCGGCCCCAGTTGGTCAGCGCCTTCTCGGCGGGCTCTCCCGCCAGGACCCGGTCGAGGACGGCAATCGCCGCAGCGCATCTGGCCGAAGGTGTCATCGCCTCACCGCCCCGGCCCGGTCAGCCGATCCGGTAGTTCGGGCTTTCCCGGGTGATCTGCACGTCATGGACATGGCTTTCCTTCAGCCCCGCGCCGGTGATCCGCACGAACTGGCACTCCGTCCGCATCTTCGCCACCGTCGCGCAGCCCGTGTAGCCCATCGCCGCGCGCAGGCCGCCGACCATCTGGTGGATCACCGCCGCCGCCGAGCCCTTGTAGGGCACCTGCCCCTCGATCCCTTCCGGCACCAGCTTGTCCGACGCCGCGTCCTTCTGGAAATATCGGTCCGCCGAGCCGCGCGCCATCGCGCCAAGGCTGCCCATCCCGCGATAGGCCTTGAACGACCGCCCCTGCCACAGGATCACCTCGCCGGGGCTCTCATCCGTCCCGGCAATGGCACTGCCCACCATCGCGCAGGAGGCCCCCGCCGCAATGGCCTTGGCGAAATCGCCGGAATACTTGATCCCGCCATCGGCGATCACCGGCACATCCCCCGCCGCGCGGGCCGAATCCATGATCGCCGTCAGCTGCGGCACGCCCACCCCCGCGACGATCCGCGTGGTGCAGATCGACCCCGGTCCGATCCCCACCTTCACCGCATCCGCGCCTGCCCCGATCAGCGCGCGGGTCGCCTCGCCGGTGGCCACGTTTCCGGCAACCACCTGCACCCGGTTCGACAGCTTCTTGATCCGCTCCACCGCCCGGGCCACGCCTTCCGAATGCCCATGCGCCGTGTCGATCACCACCAGATCCACGCCCGCGTCGATCAGCGCCTGCGACCGCTCGAACCCCGCATCCCCCACCGTGGAGGCCGCCGCCACGCGCAGCCGCCCCAGCTCGTCCTTGCAGGCCTGCGGGTTCAAGACCGACTTCTCGGTGTCCTTCAGCGTGAGGAGGCCCGTCAGCTTCCCCGCCCCGTCCGTCACCAAAAGCTTCTCGATCCGCCGCGCTTTCATCAGGCTGATCGCCTCGGCCCGGTCGACCGGCTCGCGCAATACCGCCAGGTTTTCCGAGGTCATCATCACCCTGACCGGCGTCTTGTCGTCGCTGGCAAAGCGCATGTCGCGGTTGGTCACGATCCCCAGCACCCGGCCCTGCCCGTCCACCACCGGGAAGCCGGTGATCGCATAGCGCTCCATCAGCGCCTTGGCGTCCGCAAGGGTCTGGTCCGGCGTCAGGGTGATCGGCTGGTAGACCACGCCCGATTCAAACCGCTTCACCCGGCTCACTTCCCGCGCCTGCGCCTCCGGGTCGAGGTTCCGGTGGATCACCCCGATCCCCCCGGCCTGCGCCATCGCGATCGCCATCCGGCCTTCGGTCACCGTATCCATCGCCGACGACAAGAGCGGGATGTTCATCCGGATCGCCCTGGTCACGAAGGTCGAGGTGTCCGCATCCGACGGCAGCACGCTCGATGCCGCGGGCACCAGAAGCACGTCATCAAAGGTGAGAGCCTCACGAATCTGCATGGGTGGTCCCTCCGGGAGCAAGCATCGTTTGGCGGTTCCCCATTTCACGCCCCGGAGCCCGGCGCAAGGGCAAATCCGCCCCTTGGCAATGCCCGACCGGCACGGCACTCTCCGCCGGAAATCAGGAGCCCCCATGCGCGTCGCCATCGTCGAGAACACCCGCGTCACCCATCACGGCCAGGTCGGCGTCGCCCTTCACGAAGCCGCCGCGCTGGTCGACATCTGGCGGCCCTGGTCGGGCCAGCCGCTTCCGGCCAGCCCCGATGCCGATGCGCTGGTGGTCTTCGGCGGCGAGCAGTCGGCGCTGGACGACCACACCCATCCCTACCTGCCCGAGCTTGCCCGCCTGATGGCCGCCTATACCGCGCTGGACCGTCCGGTTCTCGGCATCTGCCTCGGCTCGCAGCTCCTGGCCCGTGCCTATGGCGGCGACAACCACCTTGGTATCGCCCCGGAATTCGGCTGGGTCGACGTGAGCCTCACCGAGGCCGGTCGCGCCGACCCGGTGCTAAGCCAGGTGCCGCCGACCTTCCCGATCTTCCAGTGGCACTCGGACACCTTCACCCTGCCGCCGGGGGCCGTTCACCTCGCCCAAAGCCGTGCTGCACAGAACCAGGCCTTCCGCATCGGTCGCGCGACCTATGGCACCCAGTTCCATTTCGAGGCGAGCCGAAGCGTGGTGCAGGACTGGTCCAATACCTTCCCCGAGGTCATCGCGCGCATGCTACCCGGCTGGCCCGAGACCCACCCCGGCCTTGCCGCCACACGCGGGGCCGAGGCCGATGCCCACGGCCTCGCGCTGGCCCGCGCCTGGGTCGGGCTGATCTGACGAGAGATACCCGCCCCGGGCGTGTCCCGGGGCCTCCCGTCCTCGCGAGTGGCCCCGGGTCAAGCCCGGGGCGGGGTCTCAGGCCTCCGCCGCGTTGGTCACCGCCGCCAGCTTGCCCCCTGGCCAGCGCTTCAGCACCCACCACAGGATCGCCGGGATCACCCCCAGCGCCAGCACCGTGACCACGACGCCGGGCCAGAGCCAGACCCCGCCCACGACCAGCAGCGCCATCGCCAGCGCGGCAAGCGGGAAGGTGAAGGCCCCCCACATCGCGGTGACCCCCGCTTCCAGCAGCCAGCGCCCTGCCGCCACCAGCAGGATGGCATAGACCAGCCCCAGCCCCGTGAAGAGGACGGCCAGTTCCGGTCGGGCCAGCAACCCGGCCACCGTGCCGAACAGCGCCGCCGGGGCCAGATGGATCGCCAGCAGGGGCCGCAGCGGTGCGGGCGGCACGGCGCGGGCGAACTGCCGCAGGCTCAAGGCCCAGATCACCAGCGCCGCCGGCAGCGTGGCCCAGAACAGCACCTCGGCCAGCCAACCCCATCCCAGCGCCAGCGCCGGGGCGGCGCCCACAATGAAGCCGACGAAGCTCAGGTGCAGCGTCGGGTTGACCGCCCGCGCCTCGGGCGGCAGGCGCAAAAGCAGGCGGATCAGCAACAGCGCCAGCACCGCATGACCGCCCAGCGACAGCACAAGCAGGACCGCCCCCGTCGCCCCGCCATAGGCCGCCACCAGCCCCGCCGCCGCCATGCCCCCCATCGTCAGCGCCGCCAGCCCCGACCGCCCCGGCAGGACGCGCAGGTCCTCGACCACCACGCCGGGCCGCCGGGCAACCTTCACGCCGTATGCGACTGCGGCAAAGGCCCAGAGCGCCACAGCGACACCCGCCAGCGCATCGCCGGGGCCGGGATCGAGCCCCAGCCGCCCCAGCATCAGCCGCACCGCCCCCGCCAGCCCCAGAAGCCCGAGGATCGACGCACACACCGCCGGAGGGGTCCTGGCAAAGAGCTTCGGCCGCCGGGGCGGAAACTCCGGCGGCGGAAAGCGTTTCGGGCGGGCGGAAATGCGCGGCGGCTGGGTCATGGGTCACTCCTGCCCCCCTGATACCCGCCTTTCGTCCCAAGGCAACT
>NZ_JAYRPN010000082.1:0-5496 GCF_041911175.1 Tabrizicola sp. | reverse complement strand
GGCGATGGAGGTCCCCAAGGAACTCTGGGCATGGATGATGGGCCAGGACCTACCCGATAGGCCAGACCGACGGAACGCCAGGCACATCCTCCAGGGCCGTCAGGTGGTCTGGGAGCCTCCAGGATGGTGGGGAGGGCTGGAGTGGTCCGGAAGCATTGGGGTGGCCAGGAGGCCCTCCAGGGCTATCCTCTTGGGTGTCTCGATGGTCCTCGCACCTGGTCCTGCCAGGGCCCCCTCGGGCTCCGAAGCGGTCCCCTTGCCGGGCCGGTAGAGGGTCAGCCAGCGGTCCCCTCTGGGTCCAAGGAGACGAAGGTCCATGCGGCCGAGGTAGTCCTCGTCGATCCATACGGCCGCTGGGGCGACCACACGGCAACCCGCGCCATGCCAGGGCCGCACCAAAACGAACTGTTTCTGGTCGGACGCCTCTGTCAGGCGGGAAGGGACTGGGCGAGCGCCAGAGCCGAAGCATCACCCGCCTTCCACGCATTGACGACGGCGGTGCCCTTCTCGGTCAGTGCGACCCTGTAGTGCGGTGGAGACACGATCTGGCCGTTAAAGGTGGCAGGATTGACCGAGAGCAGGCCCGATACGATCAGTGGTGACAGCTTCAAGACTTGGTCGGCCGAGACTGCGAAGAAGCTGGGTTGCTCCAGGCTGAAGAAGAGGAGCGCGTCCTTCGCTTCACGTCCGAGGCCCTCGTTCAGGGATACCAGCAGCCCCTTGTAGACCTTCAGAGCCTCTGCCGGAATGTCGCCCCGGTGGTGGCGAGCGTGGCAGTTGGGGCACAGCGCCAGTAGATTGTCCGCCTCGTCCGAACCGTCGTCGGCCACTCGGGTGATGTGGTGAAGATCAAGCGGGATGACGGTCCGACAGGTAGGAACTGCGCACCTGTAGCCCGCCTCGATGAGAACCTTCTGCCTGACTGAAGCGGATACGGGGCTACGACGTGTCATGAGGGCCGCCTCGGACTTTGCAGTTCGTCCCGCCACTCCGCCCAGCGGATGAAGAGGTCGGCGATGAACCTTCTGGCCTCATCCAGCGGCATTGCGTCACGCGATGTCATTCCGTCGGGCCACTTCTGAGGGCTGTGACGATGGACCTGTGCGCTCATCTGGAAATGGCTGAGCGCGGGCTTAGCCGGCCAACGAAATGCGCGCGCTTCCGGCAGCCGCCCCGCGCCGCGGTTGATGTCAGCCCGCATTGTCTCGAAGGCCTTCCAAAGTTCGAGCCAGTCAGGTTGCCCGCGAAAGAATGACAGGACATCTGCGAACGTGTCGTCCGAGAAGCTATCGTTGACCCATTGGACTTCGCATGCCTCGCGTCGCTGGTCGTTCTGCTCGGCACATGGGCCTACATGAGTGGCAGCGACCCGGTCACGCACCACCAAAGTCTCATGGATGTGTTCCACCACTTGCATTCCGACCGTTCCGTCAATTCGCCTCTCGGCTAACCACCCCGATGGCCTCAGTGGGATGCGATCTGGGTTCAGGCCGAACAGGACCGCGTTGACCCGGTCAAGGAGATGCTGGGCGATCCGCAGGACTTCCACGGCATCCCCAGCAGTGGAGAATGCTTCGGATATGAGGACCGCATGCGGACCGTCCCGGAGGTCGTCGGCGACCTCAATAACCACTCGGCCCGGCTGCCGGAAAGTGTCGCAAGCATCGGCAAGATCGAACGGATGGCCCTCCAGCAGAACGCTCCATTGGGAGACCGTCATCAACCTCTCCGGATCGCAGTGCGGTGCCTCATATTGCCGATCATCCTGAGTCGCGCCCAGCCTCGATGTCCGAATAGACCTTGCCCTAGCAGGACACCCCTCAGGCCCCTCCGAGAGGGCCGGAGTGCGTCCGAAAAGAATGGGTCTTGTACAGTCGGACAGGATGTGGCACAGGGTCTAGACCCATCTCGGACACCTGGAGGCCCCCATGCTGGTCGGCTACGCCCGCACCTCGACCGCCGATCAGGTGGCCGGCCTCCAAGCCCAGGTGCGCGACCTCCAGGCTGCCGGCTGTGAGCGGGTGTTCTCCGAGCACGTCTCCAGCGTGGCCGACCGCAAGGCCCTCAAGGAGGCTCTGCGCTTCCTCCGGGAGGGCGACGTGCTCGTCTGCACGAAAGCGGACCGCCTCGCGCGGAACACCCAGGAGCTGCTGGGGATCGTGGAGGACCTCAAGGCACGAGAGGTTGGGCTGGTGATCCTGTCCATGGGCGGTGAACGGCTCGACACCCGGAACCCCACGGCCACCCTGATGCTGACCATCCTGGCCGGCGTGGCTGCCTGGGAGCGGTCCATGATGCTGGAGCGGCAACGTGAGGGGATCGCCAAGGCGAAGGCCGAGGGGAAGTACCGTGGACGGAAGGCGACCATCAGCCCCGCCACGGTGGCAGCACTCGCCGCAGAAGGCCTCGGGCCATCAGCTATAGCGAGGAGATTGAGCATCGCCCGGTCCAGCGTATATCGGCTTGTCCGCGAAGCGTGACTGATTGTCCGAAAGTCCTCGGCCGCTTCCACAACATCCGCACTTTAGCAGAACGACCATGAATATGGCCACTTAGTCTTCTGCGGCTATCTCCAATAATGGAATTGGCAGATCGCGGACTAATGCGCTAGTCAATCTCCTATCACCAATGGGACATCTAAACAACTCAAGAAAAAACCTATAGGATGTCATAGTACAATCATCCGAAAGAACGCGCCTACTTGAGCCCGCTATCCTAGTGGCTGATCCACAAGAAATTGCGCGACGTTGATAGTCGAACACATATGAAGAATTCGTAATAGCAAGCATTTTTTGGCATTGATCGACTAATTCTTTATGTCCCCTCTCTGTCATTGCGATACCAGGTTCTATTTTTTTCGCCTGAACAAGCACCCCCTTCGAGTATTCTCTATCTTTAGTCTTGAATTTTACATGGATGACAAGGTCGGCGCCTACCCTTTGTTCCTCCGCGGCAGTTCCCTTCCTATGACGTACGACAGCACTGTTCCAGGTAAGTCCGCCAATCTGACCACGAAGAGTTCCGCTAATTTCTCCTGCCAGCAGGGGCGTGATGTCGTCTTCGTCTGCTACGTATCCTCCACGATACTGTTGCAAAACTGCGTCAACAGCTGCCTGGACGCGCTTCGCCGCTAACCGGATCGTGTCTTCAAAATCATTCGCCATGACTCAATCAGGCCTTCGTCCTGCTGCCGGCAGACCATATGCGTATGAAGCGCTTTTGAAATCAACGGCGCAAGGATGGGACCGCGACGTAGCCAGGATATTCGTGACTACATAAGCCAAACATTCTACAATTGCTCCTCAACCCATTCCATCGGGGGGCTCGCCACGGGCCTCTCCAGGACCTTCCTGGAGACACACCGATGGCTTTCTACCCCAACCCCACCGGCATCCCCCCCGTCCCGCCTTTCGGCAGGAAGGGGCGCAAAGTTGGGGCCCAGCCGGAACCCGACAACAGGGCCAGGCAGCGAAGGCAAACCAACTGGTACCGCCGACGCCAACCAGACCATATCCGGGAGCCCTGGGGTTCAAGAGGGTGATGCCGCGCCGGCCACCGTCCCGGAACACCCGGGGGAACGCCACATGCCCGATGAGCGGGGCGAGGAACCCACGTTCCTCACCGTCTTCGCCAACCTCGTCAGCATGAGGACGCCCATGGCCCCAGAGGCCCCCGGCACGACCGGCAAGGCCAACAATGGGGCTGGTGCCCTGGACCAAGACGAACCCGGCTAGCCGTAGCCGGCCCACCGGGCATCGCGCGGCATCCATAGGTTCTCCCATAGCCGCGCCGGTCAGGCGCATCTGGAGCAGTAGGGTCCCCCGTCCGGTCCCTGGTCGGCCTGGGGGCGGCCGAAAGATCGTTTCAAAAAGATCGTTAAAGGGTTGTTGTTGGCCGCCGTCAGCACAGCAGCTTTCCCAGAGACCCCCGTGGGGTTCGCCAGAAGGGGTCCCATGGCCCGGAGGGGCGCGGCCTGTGCCAAGAGCGCTACCCATTGAGGGACCACTGCTCGAGAGGGCACCTGCGGGACCCTGGACTGTCCGGACGAGACAAGGGGCGCAGGGAGCAAGCAATCGACCGAGCGAACTCATTGCAGGTGCCACGAACGAGTGCTACAAAGTCCCCGAACGCGGCTCCTGCAAGTCATTGAAATTACCTGAAATTTATGCCGGAAGGCAGGTTCCAGGTCCCCCAGCCACTTACACGAGCGCGGACATCACCCGGGCGGCCGTGCCGACCGTACGCGCGTGCCCGGCGCGGGCGGCATCTCCGGCGGCCCTGCGAAGCACTGCGCCAGCGCCCTCCAGACCCGTGCCGCCTCCCCCTCCACGCGGAGGGCGGTATCCGCGATGTTCCGAGTCTGCGCCGCCACCTGGCAGAATTCCGTGGCGTCGCCCTCCACCAGGCCGCCCTCGCCCGGCCACTCCCAGGTCTCCGCGCTGGCCCGCAGGCGCACCGCCGGCTGCGCGCCCGGCGGCTCCTGGCCGCGGTTGCGGAACGTCCAGCCATAGGTGCGCACGCCGATCTCGGCGATGTTGCGCAGCCGCGGCGCGGCCGGCGGCCGGTCGCGGGCCATCAGGTCCCAGATCGCCTGGCCGTGCGACCAGGTTTCCATCTGCCGGGCGGTGGCGAACATGCGCAGCCCCATGCCCGGCCCGGCCCAGGGCATGCGCGTCTCCGGCGCCAGGCCCGACAGCCGTTCGCACAGCGCGGCCACGCCCTCGCGCCAGAGATGCAGCAGCGCCGGGGGGCGCGGGTCGCCCAGCATCTCGCGCGTCGCCTGCACGGTGTTCAGCCCGCCCGCCCGCAGCGCCTGCATGCGCCCGCGAAAGGCGGCGAACGCCTCCTGCCCGTCCGCCGAGGCCATCGCCATGCGATCGCTGTGATGCAGGTGCTGCACGATGTCGGCCGGCGTCCAGGCCTTGAACCCGGTCGGCGCCACCCACGCCGCGGGCGGCAGCGTGTCCAGCAGCCCCGCAAGTTCCTCCGCCTCGTCGCGGAAATCGGCGATCTGCTGCAGCATGTCGGTGTCCCCCCCCCGTTATGGCCGGTGCGCGCAGGCGTAGTCGCGCACCAGCGCGCGCGTGCGCTCCGGCAGCGCCCGCCGCGCCGCGGCATTGGCGGTCGCCTCGGCGCAGCCGAACCAGAAATACGCCGCCGCGGGGTCCACCACCAAGTGGCGCGGCGCGAAGCCCGGGCTCACCAGCACCGACAGGAACGGCGTCGTCGAATGCCAGGCGATCGGCGGGAACGCCCGGTCGGCCGGGCGGGACGAGGTGAAGGCGGCATGGCCCAGCGCCGGGTCCGGCACGCCGTCGCGCGCCAGCGCAGCGATGGCCGCGGCATAGCCGTCGAACGCCCGCACGAACCGCGCCGTCTCCACCGCGTGCACCAGCGTCGCCACCGCCAGCCCCGCCGCCGCCACGGGGCCCAGCCGGACCAGCGGCGCGAAGCCCCGCCCGCCGGCCTGCCACGAAGCCGCCAGCACCAGCACCG
>NZ_JAYRPN010000081.1:0-121597 GCF_041911175.1 Tabrizicola sp. | reverse complement strand
TGCCGGTCAGCCCGGCCTTGGCCATGTCGTCCTTGTGCCGGAAGAACTCGCGCAGCGCGAACTGCACGCCGCGCCCCGTCGCCTCCACACGCCCCTGGATGCCCCCGGCATGCGGCGGCTTGCCGGTCACGCAGGCCTTGGCGTTGATGTCGGTGGTGTTCATCCGCGCATACTGGTCGGCGATCCAGGCCATCTCGCGCTCGCCGGTGCCCATGTCGGGGGCGGGCACGTTCTGTGCGGGATGGATCAGGTCGCGCTTGATCAGCTCATAGGCGAAGCGGCGGGTGATCTGTTCCAGCTCATGCTCGTCCCACTGCCGCGGGTCGATGCAGAGGCCGCCTTTCGAGCCGCCGAAGGGCGTCTCCACCAGCGCGCATTTGTAGGTCATCAGCGCCGCCAGCGCCTCGACCTCGTCCTGGTTCACCGACAGCGCGAAGCGGATGCCGCCCTTGACCGGCTCCATGTGTTCGGAATGGACCGAGCGGTAGCCGGTGAAGGTCTCGATCTTGCCCCTGAGCCGCACCCCGAACCGCACCGTGTAGGTCGAGTTGCACACCCGGATCTTCTGCTCCAGACCCGGGCTCAGATCCATCAGCTTCGACGCGCGGTTGAACATCAGGTCAACAGACTCGCGGAAACTGGGTTCACCGGAAACACTCATGCCATTCCTCCCTGAAAGGCCGGGCGCGGCGGGGCGCGCCCTCGCGCCGACCCTACTGCCATGCGGGGGGCAGAGGGAACCCGGAAAGCACCCGCGAATCGGGCCGGAACCGATTCCTTTCCGAATGCTGAACAGCGGGGAATTTTTTCACTCCCGGCGCAGAACACATCGAAATTCCGTAAATTGTTTCGCCGCCGAAGGCGCTGGAGGGGGCCTCGGCAGCAAATGCCTTACTTATGCCCGAAGTTGTGCCTAACTCGAGGATTGGGAACCCGTCCATTTTGCCGGGGGGCTGCTGCTATGGATAGTGACATGTTGACCAAACCTGCCAAGCGACCGGTCTTTGCACACCTCGTCCGAAAGTTCTCCGACTACAGGTCCGAAGAAGGCGGCTCGATCGCCATCTTCGTGGTGTTCATCTTCATCTTCATGCTGCTGTTCGGCGGCATCGCGGTCGACGTGATGCGCTTCGAGATGCGGCGTGTCGCCCTGCAGGAAACGCTGGATCGCGCCACCCTGGCTGCGGCAAACGTGGTCCTGCCCCCGTCGCAGACGCCCCAATCGGTCGTGACCGAATGGTTCAACAAGGCGGGCCTCGGCAACGAACTGACGGTCGACTACTTCGCCCCCACCGTCGGCGGCACCGCCACTGCCAGCTCGCGCGAGGCCTGGGCGCGGGCCAAGGTCCGGTCCTACAACCACTTCATGCACCTGCTCGACCAACCCTATTTCGAGGGCGACACCGTCGCCGTCGCCCAGCAGGGCGTGTCGAAGATCGAGGTGATGATGGTGCTCGACATCACCGGGTCGATGTCTCAGACCTCCGGATCGACCACCAAGATCGCCGCCCTGCGTCAGGCCGCGTCGAACTTCGTGACGATCCTGAAGTACAGCAAGGACGCCGGTGGCGCCTATACCGTCAACAAGGATCCGAACAACCTGATCTCGATCGGGATGGTGCCCTATGCGTCGAACGTGAACGTTCCCGACGCCCTGCGCGACCAGTTCAATGTCACCGACGTCTCGTCGTGGGACGGTGTGGCCAATGCCGGCGTGAACAGCCCCGACATCAACTGCCTTGAGATCCCGACCAGCACCTATTCGCAAACCGGACTGTCCACCGACGATACGATTTCGATGGCGCCGGTGGTGCTGGCAACGAAAAGCGCGGTCACTCCCGGCACCAACACCACAGCTGGCACGACCGGGACGGGCACGAAGGCGGGCGGCGTGATCACGCTCAGCAAGAACACGCCTCCAGGTATCCCGTCGAAGAACACCGACAACTTCGTCTGCAACCATGGCGACAACTTCAGCACGACCGGCATCGACGAATCCGCCTCGAACCAGTTGCTTCTCCCGACCACCAACATCACCACGATCAAGGACCAGATCGCCCAGCTGAATCCGCGCGGCCGGACCTCGATCGCCGTCGGGATGCGCTGGGGCACCGCAATGATCGATGAGGATGCGCGCCCGATCTACACCTCGCTGCGCGGCAGTGAAGCGGCGATGCTGGGGCGGCCGGCCGACAACGACGCTGCCGACACCCGCAAGATCATCGTCCTGATGACCGACGGTACCCACGTCGCCAGTGAAAACGTCATCGCACCCTTCAAGACCGGACTCTCGCCGATCTGGCGCGGCACTGACGGCAACATGGTGATCCGCTACACCAATGGCGGCCTGGCCAAGACCGGCGGCCTGCGCCCCGGCCTGACGGCCACGACGAACACCTGTTCGGGCTGGGTGATCCCCGCAGGCCGCGAATTCTTCGCGCCGCACCTCAAGGAGAACGCGGTCAAGGCCAAGTTCAAGGCGACCGATGCGGAAGGCCTCGGCTCCGGTACCGCCGCTGCCGTCACCGGCGCCTGCGACCCGCGCGCCTGGATTTCCTCGGCCGGAATTCCCAGCTGGCCGGGCAGCGGCACCGTTCGCCAACTCGACTGGAGCGAAGTCTGGCGCTACGCCTCGGTCGACTGGGTGATCCGCCAGCTTTACATGCGCTCGGGCGTCGATGGCACCAACAACTACACGGCTGTCTATGATCAGTTCGTCGCTCCCTATCTGGGCAGCACCTCCTACATGGACACCCTCCTGAACACCAACTGCACCGCGGCCAAGACCGCCGGGGTCGAGGTGTTCGGCATCATTCTCGGCGACGCCGTCACCGAAGGCCCGATCAAGAACTGCGCCTCGCCGGGCACCGGCTACTACTACAAGGTGACGAACGCCGACAACCTGAACTCGGTTTTCGAACAGATCGCCGTGCTGATTTCCGACCTGAAGCTGACGCAATGAACCGCCTGATCAAATTCCTGCACGACGAACGCGGATCGGCCTCGATCGAATTCGTGCTGGTTTTCCCGATCGTCTTCACGGTGTTCACGGCCTCGGTCGAAAGCAGCATGTACATGGCGAAATACGTCATGTTCGAACGCAGCGTCGACAAGGTGGTGCGCGAACTTCGCCTGGGCAACTACGGGTCGATCACCCATCAGGCCCTGAAGCAGAAGATTTGCGAAGCCGGCATGCTTACCGGCAGCAAGTCCGGTTGCATGAACGCAATGAAGATCTGGATGCAGCCGATCAACACCGGTACCTTCGCGATGGGTTCGACGGCGAAGACCTGCGTCGACAAGGCCAGCGACATCAACACCGGCGACCCGCCGGCGAACGAATATGCGATGGGCACCGACAACGACATCATGCTGGTGCGTATCTGCATGAAGGAATGGCCGATGTTCCCGACGTCCGCAATCAGCGTGAAGATGCCCACCGACAGCAATGACGGCTCGGTTTCGATGGTCGTGACATCTGTCTTCGTGAATGAGCCGGGGTGAGACGCATGCGCAACCTGCCGAACCGTTTCCGCGCCTTTCTCCGCGACGAAGATGGCCTGATCCTCGCCGAAGGCCTGATCATGCTGCCGCTGTTGATCTGGGCGCTGGTTGCGATGTTCATCTACTGGGACGTCTTCCGGACGATCAACATGACGCAGAAGGCGGCCTATTCCATCGCCGACCTCCTCTCGCGCCAGAAGAACACGATTCCGCTCGCCTATGCGAACGGCCTGCAGAACATCATGGATTTCCTGACGCCGGGCGGGCATCCGGTGAAGATCCGCATCACCAGCTTCGAATGCAATGCGCCGACTGCACCCAAGACCTGCAACGCGACCAGCGGCAGCTACAAGCTCCTGTTCTCCTATTCGCCGAAGAACAAGGTCACCGACCTGATGACCGAACCCGAGATTCAGAACTGGAAGACCACGAAGATTCCGACCCTGAACAACGGCGAAAGCGTGTTCGTGGTCGAGACCTCGGTGGAGTTCAAGGCGCAGTTGCAGACCGTGCTGGCCGGCTTGCTGGTGGGCGTCGACGACAGCACATTCGGCCAGTTCATCGTCACGCGCCCGCGCAATCGCCGCCTCTGCCTTGCGGGCACATCCACCTGCACCTGACCCTTGTCTTCCGCCCGACGCTTCCCCTTCGCGCGTTCCGGGGATAGCCTTGCGTCGCGTGCCACAACGGGGTCGACATGCGCCAGACCACCCTTCCTCTTCTTTGCCTCGTCGCGCTTGCCGCCTGCGCGCCCTTTCCGAACGGCAGCGCTGCGGAGCCGGGCACCACCCCGCCGCCGCTTCTTCCCATTGACGAGCTGATCGCCCAGGCCGGTCCTGCCGCCACCGACCCCGGCCCCGCGCTTGCCAGCCGGGCCGCACGGCTCAAGGCCCGCGCCGCCGTCATCGGCACAACCCCCGCTCCCTGACGGCGTTGCACCCCGCCCGGCTTCCGGCTAACAGACGTGAGCCAATAATTGCCCGAGGTTACCCGATGTCCGCCGCCCCCTTGCGTCTTGGTCTTGCCGGTTTGGGAACCGTCGGCATCGGCGTCGTCAAGATCGTCCAGGCCCATGCCGACCTCATCGCCGCCCGCGCCGGTCGCCCGGTGGTGGTCACCGCCGTCTCGGCCCGCGACCGCACGAAGAACCGCGATGCCGACCTTTCCGACTATGCCTGGGAAACCGACCCGGTGGCCCTCGCCACGCGGGAAGACATCGACGTCTTCGTCGAAGTGATGGGCGGCCACGAAGGCGCGGCCAAGCAGGCCACCGAAGCCGCCCTCGCCGCGGGAAAGCACGTCGTCACCGCCAACAAGGCGCTGCTCGCCCACCACGGCCAGGCCCTTGCCGAGGCCGCCGAACGCGAAGGCCTCGCGCTGCGCTTCGAAGCCGCCGTCGCGGGCGGCATCCCCGTCATCAAGGCCCTGACTGAAGGTCTTGCGGGCAACCGGATGAAGCGCGTCATGGGCGTGATGAACGGCTCCTGCAACTACATCCTCACCCGGATGCAGGCCGAGAACCTGCCCTACGAGACCGTCTTCGAGGAAGCCCGCCAGCTCGGCTACCTGGAGGCCGACCCCAACCTCGACGTGGGTGGCATCGACGCGGGCCACAAGCTGTCGCTCCTCGCTTCCATCGCCTTCGGCACCCGCGTCGCCTTCGACGCGGTCGAGCTGGAAGGCATCGGCAACGTCTCGATCGACGACATCCGCCTGGCCGAGGACATGGGCTACCGGATCAAGCTCCTTGGCGTCGCGCAGATGACCGGGCGGGGCCTGGAACAGCGCATGACCCCCTGCCTCGTCCCTGCCGACAGTCCCTTGGGCCAGCTGCAGGGCGGCACCAACATGGTCGTCCTCGAAGGCGATCAGGTCGGACAGATCGTCCTGCGCGGCCCCGGCGCCGGGATGGGCCCCACCGCTTCCGCCGTCATGGCCGACGTGATCGACATCGCCCGCGGGGCCCGGTTGCCCACCTTCGGCCAACCCGCCGCGACCCTGACCGCCGCCCAACCTGCCCGCGCCGCCACCCCCGCGCCCTACTACCTGCGCATGACGCTGCTCGACAAACCCGGAGCCTTGGCGAAAATCGCCACCTGCCTCGGCGATGCCGGCGTCTCCATCGACCAGATGCGCCAGTACGGCCACCAGGGCGCCAATGCCCCGGTCCTGATCGTCACCCACAAGGCCGCCCCCGACGACGTGGCCCACGCCATGACCCGCTTCGCCGCGACCGGCGTGCTGGTCGGGCAACCCGTCGCCATCCGGATCGAGGAAGTCTGATCCTTGACAGACCCCGCCCGCCGGCCTGATCCTTGACCAGTGGTGCAAGGATTTGGGACAGGCGATGCGCATATTCCTTCTAGCACTCCTTCTCGCCGCACCGGCCATCGCGGACCCGATTTCCGGTGCCGATGATCCCGCCTTCCGCGCCCCGTTTGATCGCGCGCTGCAAACCGACGACCCCACTGCCCTCCTCGACCTCCACGCAGCCGCCGAGGCCGGAAACACCGCCGCCCTCCTTGCTCTTCCCGCCGTCAACCACTGGCTCCGCGCCACCCTCCCCTTCGCCGACCGCAAACGCATCGCCCGCGTGAACGGCACGCCCCTGGCAGAGGCCGTGGCCGCCGCCGATCAGGTCGCCGAACTCTGGGCCGAGGGCGAATTCACCTCGCCCCCCGAAACCACGCTAGACCGCTCCCTTGGCCTCTTCGCGGCGGGCGAGACGCAGAAGGCCATCTTCCTGTTCCAGTCCTGGGTCAACCAGACCGGCGGTGGCGGCCCCTTGCCGGATGGCCTTTTCGATCTGCCGATCCCGGACTGGACGCTCGCCACCCTGTTCCGTTCCCGAATGACCGGTTTCGACCCCACCACGATGGCCGACACGAAGATCCTCCTGGCCCGCCGCCTCAAGGCCGACGACCCCGCTGCATATTTCGCACTCAACGGCCTCGCCGGTCTGGACGGGTCCGACCAAACGGTGCTGATCGACGAGCAGGAACTCACCGCCATGATCTTCGCCGCCGGTCTCACCCGCGAGGCCTTCGACCGCCGCCGCGCCGAGCTTCTCCCTGCACTCCGGCTCACCCGCGCATGGGCCGAGCCGGTCGACGCTGCGACCGCCTTGGCAGGCTGGACGCAGATCGCCGATGACCCTGGGTTTGAACCGCTACATGCCCTCTGCCAAGCAAGCTGCACCGCGACCGCCAGTGCCTGCATGGCCGCCTATGTCGCAGGCTTCGGCCCGCCCCAGGGTTACTTGGCCCAGTCGCAGCCCTTCATCAGCGTGATCCCCGAAGCCGAGTTCCTCGCCACCCCCCGCGGCTCCAGGCTCTTGCTCGGCCCCGCCACCGTTCCCGTCGACGACCCGCGCGTCACCACCGTCCGCCAGATCGACGCCTGCCTTGCCGATACGCTCACCGCACCGCGCCCCTGACCCCCGTTAGCGCCACCATCCTTGCCCCTCCACCAACCCCCCGCTACACCGGGAAAAATCGCGCGATACCTCGGGGGACCCATGTCTGAAAAACTGAACTTCCAGGACCGGCTCCTGTCCCTCGGCCTTGGCCGCGTGTCCGAAGCGGCCGCCCTCGCCTCGGCCCGCCTGATCGGGCGCGGCGATGAAAAGGCCGCCGACCAGGCCGCCGTCAACGCGATGCGCGACCAGCTCAACCTCCTCGACATCAAGGGCGTCGTCGTCATCGGCGAGGGCGAACGCGACGAGGCCCCGATGCTGTATATCGGCGAAGAGGTCGGCACCGGCAACGGACCCCAGGTCGACATCGCGCTCGACCCGCTGGAAGGTACGACCCTCACCGCCAAGGACATGCCGAACGCGCTGACCGTGATCGCGATGGCCCCGCGCGGCACGCTCTTGCACGCGCCCGACGTCTATATGGACAAGCTCGCCATCGGCCCCGGCTTCAAATCGGGCACCGTCACCATGTCGATGTCCCCCTCCGAGCGCGTCTCGGCGCTCGCCGCCGCCAAGGGCTGCTCGACCGAGGACATCACCGTCTGCATCCTCGACCGCCCCCGGCACGAGGATCTGATCGCCGAGGTCCGCTCCACCGGCGCGGCGATCCGGCTGATCACCGATGGCGACGTGGCCGGCGTCATGCACTGCGCCGAACCCGAGATCACCGGGATCGACATGTACATGGGCTCCGGCGGCGCGCCCGAGGGCGTGCTGGCGGCAGCGGCGCTGAAATGCATGGGCGGCCAGTTCTACGGCAAGCTACTGTTCCGCAACGACGACGAACGGGCCCGCGCCCGCAAGGCCGGGATCACCAACTTCGACCGTGTCTACACCCGCGACGACCTGGTCCGCTCCGACGTGATCTTCTCGGCCACCGGCGTGACCAACGGCTCGCTCCTTGCGGGCATCAAACGCGAACCCGGCTGGGTGACGCTGGAGACGATCCTGATGCGCTCCAAGACCGGCTCCGTCCGGCGGATGACCTACAAGAGCCCCCTGCGCTGACACTGGACCCGTAGGTCGGGGTTCACCCCGACTCCCCCCGTAGGGTTGCGCTACAGCGCACCATCATCATCCACCAGGACCCAACTTCGGATCGCCCAGGCAACCCTCCCCTTGCCGGGAGCAATGGCTTGCGCTCTCCGGCAGCCCCGCCGATCCCCCACCACCAACGCCCTAACGCCCGGTTAACACCCGCGACCAACCCCTTGATTCCAAACGCCCCGATTTTCTGTCCACCGTGGACACCCCCCACCCCCCTTGCCACGCCGCTCCCTTTCCGGCACCCCTACCCGCATGACCTCCTTCCTGAACGTCGCCACCTCCCTCACCGGCCGCCGCTGGACCGGCCCTGACCCCGCGCAGGACAGGCTGGCCGAGGGCATGGCGCAAGCGACCCGCCTCCCCCTCCCCCTCTGCCGCATCCTCGCCGCCCGCGGGATCACGCCCGAGGCCGCGCCCGCCTTCCTCGCCCCCTCGCTCCGCGATCTCCTCCCCGACCCCCTCACCCTGCGCGACATGGCCCCCGCCGCTGACCGCCTCCTCCGCGCCGTCGCGGCCCGCGAAAAGATCGCCATCTTCGCCGACTACGACGTCGACGGCGGTGCCTCCGCCGCCCTCCTCCTGACCTGGCTCCGCCACTTCGGCCTCGCCGCCACCCTCTACATTCCCGACCGCATCGACGAAGGCTACGGCCCCAACGTCCCCGCGATGGCCAGCCTCGCCGCCGCGCATGACCTCATTCTCTGCGTCGACTGCGGCACCCTTAGCCACGACCCCATCGCCGCCGCCAAAGGGGCCGACGTGGTGATCCTCGACCACCACCTCGCCCTCGAAACCCTGCCGCAAGCCCTCGCCATCGTGAACCCGAACCGGCAGGACGAGGACGGCACGCTGGCCCATCTCTGCGCCGCCGGAGTGGTCTTCCTCCTCCTCGTCGAAGCCAACCGCCGCCTGAAGCAACAGGGCAGTCAGGTCCCCGACCTCATGGCCCTCCTCGACCTCGTCGCGCTGGCCACCGTCGCCGATGTCGCGCCCCTGACCGGCGTCAACCGCGCCTTCGTCCGGCAGGGGCTGAAGGTGATGGCCCGCCGCGACCGCCCCGGCCTCCGCGCGCTGGCCGATGTCGCGCGGATGGATCAGGCGCCAACCCCCTACGCCCTCGGTTTCCTGCTCGGCCCCCGGGTCAACGCCGGCGGTCGCATCGGCCAGGCCGACCTCGGTGCCCGCCTCCTCGCCACGGCGGACGAGATGGAGGCCGCCCGCCTTGCCGCGCAGCTCGACCAGCTCAACACCGACCGGCGCGAGATCACCGAGGCCGTCCGCATCGAAGCCCTCGCCCAGGCCGAAGCGCGGGGCCTCGACGCCCCCCTCGTCTGGGCCGCCGCCGAGGGCTGGCATCCCGGCGTCGTGGGCATCGTCGCCGCGCGCCTGAAGGAAGCCGCCAACCGCCCTTCGGTGGTGATCGGCTTCGAGGGCGACGACGGCAAGGGCTCCGCCCGCTCGATCCACGGCGTCGACCTTGGCGCGGCGATCCAGCGCCTTGCGGCTGAGGGGATGATCACCAAGGGCGGCGGGCACAAGATGGCCGCGGGCCTCTCCCTGACCCGCGCGCAGCTGCAGCCCGCGATGGAGCGCCTGGCCGACCTGCTCGCCCGGCAAGGCTCCGGCGCCCAGGGCCCGCAGGACCTGCGGATCGACAGCCTGCTCGCCACCTCCGCCGCCACCGTCGCATTGGTCGAGCAGGTGGAAACCGCCGGTCCCTTCGGCCAGGCCGCCCCCGCCCCCCGCTTCGCCTTCGCCAATGCCCAGGTCAGCGCCCGGCGAATCGGCGACAGCCACCTGAAGCTGACCGTCAGCGACGGCTCCGGCCCGGCGCTCGACGCCATCGCCTTTGGCGCCTTCGACGGCCCGCTCGGTCCCGCGCTGGATAATCCCGGCCACCGCCGCTTTCACCTCGCGGGGAAACTGGAGCTGAACCACTGGAACGGCCGCACCCGCGTGCAGTTGCGCCTCGACGACGCCGCCCCGGCATAAACCCCGCATTTTCCGCTTGCAGAACGCGGTGGCAGATTCTAGACACCGCCCACCGACAGCGTGGCCCGTTCGTCTATCGGTTAGGACACCTGGTTTTCAACCAGGTAAGAGGGGTTCGACTCCCCTACGGGCTGCCACTTCACCAACATGTCAGCAACACCTCACCCCGCTTCACAACGGCGTGCTTGATTGTTCCATCGCTCTCAATAGATTGGCGGAAATCCCAAGCACAGGTGTCTGACCGTGAGCCTACTGTCCCGATTTGCCGTCCTCGCCCTTCTTTCCACGCTTCCCGCCTCGGTCCAGGCCGCCAGTTGCAGCGATACCGGCGGCCAGTATGAGGGCTGGAAAGCCGAAATGGCCACTGAGGCCAAGGCGGAAGGCGTCGGCAAGCGCGGGATCGACGCGCTGATGGCGACCTCCTATTCCAAGGCGACCATCGGTGCCGACCGCAACCAGAAAAGCTTCAAATACAGCCTGGAGAAATTCCTCAACGTCCGCGGCGCCGATACCATCGTGGCCCAGGGGCGGGCCCGCAAGGCGAAGAACCCCGACTTCTACGCCAGTCTCGAGGCGACCTACGGCGTTCCCGCCGGGGTCCTGATCGCGATTCACGGGATGGAGACCGGCTTCGGCGGCTTCATGGGCGATACCAACGTCGTTTCGGCCATCGCCACCCTGACCTACGACTGCCGCCGCTCTGACTTCTTCCGCCCGCACCTCATCGGCGCGCTGAAGATGGTCGATGCGGGCATGATCTCGGCCAAGACGACAGGGGCCAAGCATGGCGAGCTGGGCCATACCCAGTTCCTGCCCGGCAACGCCTATGCCTATGGCGTGGACGGCAACGGCGACGGCAGGGTCGATCTCTACAACCAGGCCGACGCGCTGGCGACCACCGCCAACTACCTTCGCAAGAAGGGCTGGAAGCCCGGCAAGGGCTACCAGGAAGGCGAGCCGAACTTCGCCGTGATCGGCCAGTGGAACGCCGCCAAGGTCTACCAGCAGGCCATCGCCATCATGGGCGCCCGCATCGACGGCTGACCCCTTGCATCCCCCCGCGCGCCCGGATAGGACGCGCGGCAGTGGCCCGTTCGTCTATCGGTTAGGACACCTGGTTTTCAACCAGGTAAGAGGGGTTCGACTCCCCTACGGGCTGCCACTTCCGTTACACTCCGCCAACGGCCCTGTGACTGGCATTTCATCCGGTTATCGGTTTCATGGGTTCAGACCCCGAGCCCCGGAGCCTCCATGCTGCGTCCCCTTGCCGTCCTCCTTCTCCTCTCCACCGCCGTCCAGGCCGACACCGCCGACGGCGCGGCGCTGAAGGCGATGACCTGGGACCAGATCACCGCAGAAGCCCGGGGCGGCACGGTCAACTGGTTCATGTGGGGCGGCGCCGACACCATCAACGCCTATGTCTCGGGCTACATCGCCGACCGGCTGAAGGCCGAGTACGACATCACCCTCAACCGCGTGCCGATCACCGATGCCGCCGACATCGTGAACCAGGTCCTGACCGAGAAGGAGGCGGGCGTCACCGACACCGGCGCAGTCGACCTCATCTGGATCAACGGCGAAAACTTCCGCGCGATGAAACAGGGTGATCTCGCCTTCTGCGGCTATACGGCATTGCTGCCGAACGACGGGCTGGTGAACTGGGACAATCCCGCCATCGCCAATGACTTCGGCGTGCCCGTCGACGGCTGCGAAGTGCCCTGGAACACCGTGCAATTCGCCTTCGCGACCGACAGCGCCAAGGTGGCCCAGCCGCCCGCCGACATGGCCGCGCTCCTGGACTGGATCAAGGCCAACCCCGGCCGCTTCACCTATCCCGCGCCCCCGGACTTCACCGGCAGCGCCTTCCTGCGCCATGTCTTCATCCATGCCGCCGGCGGCCCCGAGGCGCTGCTCGGCCCCTTCGACCAGGCGAAATTCGATGAAACCGCCGCGAAGACCTGGACCATCCTGAACGGGATCGAGCCCTTCCTCTGGCGCGAGGGCAAGACCTACCCCACCAGCGTCACCCAGCTGAACGAGCTTTTCGCCAACGGCGAGGTCGCCTTCACCTTCAACTACGACCCCGCGCAGTTCGGCCTTGCCGTCGATGCCGGGACCTACCCCGCGACAACCCGCTCCTTCGGGCTGAGCGACGGGACCATCGGCAACACCAACTACACGCTGATCCCGTTCAACTCGCCCAACAAGGCCGCCGCGATGGTGGTGCAGAACCTGCTTCTCTCGGGCGAGGCGCAGCTTGAAAAGGCCAAGACCGAAGTCTGGGGTGCCGCCCCCGCGATCGAGATCGCCCGCACCGCTCAGCAGGTCCAGGCCGGTTTCGCCGCGATCAAGGCGCACCCTTCCGTCGTCCCCGCCGCCGAACTGGCAAAGGCCGCGCTGCCTGAACTGCAAGCCGACTGGCTGACCGCCATCGAGAAGGGCTGGGCCGAACACGTCGGCAACTGACCGCTCCTCGTTCGCCTTCGGCTCCTCCTCGCCCGGCCCCGCCACACCGCGCGAGGAGGACCGAAGGTCCCGACGAGCTTCCTCACGGACGTCCGGCGACGAGAAGACGAAGTCGCACGAGGAGCACCCGCTTGCCCGCCGTTGCCGCATCGCGCAAGCTGCGCCCCACCGCAGGGACCGAACCGTGACCGACCGCAGCCGCCTCGCCCTTCTCCTCGCCCCCGCGCTGGCCATCCTGGCCGGGCTCTTCCTCACCGGCCTCGGCCTCACGTTCCTGCGCTCGCTGCACTACGCCCCCGCCCTGGGCGAAACCGCCCCGAACCTCTCCGCCTACTCCGCCATCCTCACCTCCCCCGGCTTCCTGAAATCCCTCGCCCTCTCGCTCTGGATCGCCACCGCCTCCACCCTCCTCGCCGCCGCCCTTGCCCTCTCAGCCGCCCTCCTCCTCCGCCAAAGCTTTCCCGGCCGCGCCCTCATCGCCTTTCTCGTCCAGCTGAATCTGACCATCCCCCATATCGTCGGCGCGGTGGGCCTCCTCTATCTGATCTCCCAGTCCGGCGCCCTCGCCCGCCTCGCCTTTGCCGCCGGGCTGATCTCCGGCCCGCAGGACTTTCCCGCCCTCACCCACGACCCCTACGCGCTCGGGATCATCCTGCTCTACGTCTGGAAGGAGACGCCCTTCATCACCCTGATCCTTCTCGCCAACCTGCAAACGCTGGGCGAGGATCACGAGGCCACCGCCCGCACCCTGGGTGCAACCCGCTGGCAGGCCTTCCGCCACGTCCTTCTGCCCATGCTGATGCCCGCCCTCGCTGCCGCCTCGGCGCTGGTCTTCGCCTTCGCCTTCGGCGCCTACGAGGTGCCACTCGTCCTCGGCGCCCATGCCCCGAAGGCACTGCCCATCCTCGCCTGGCAGGCCTGGACCGATACCGACCTCGCCACCCGGCCCGAGGCGATGGCGATGGCCGTCATCATCGCGCTGATCGGCCTCGCGACCCTCCTTCTCTACGCCCGCCTCCTCGGGGTCCGCGATGCCCGCTAGCACCCGCAGCCTCGCCGCCCTCGCCCTTGCAGGCTTCCTGGTCCTGCCGCTCCTGCCGCTTCTCGTCTGGTCCTTCGCCCACGGCTGGCGCTTTCCCGACCTGCTGCCGCAGGACTGGTCGCCGAAGGCCTGGGGCTACGCCCTCTCCCCCGCCTCCGGGGTCCTGCAGGGCTTTGCCACCACCACCCTCATCGCCGCTGCCACGACCCTGCTCGCCGCCCTGATCGGGGTGCCTGCGGGACGCGCCCTCGGCCTTCACCGCTTTCGCGGCAAGGCGCTTGTCACCCTCCTCCTCCTCGCACCGGCGATCCTGCCCGGCCTTGCCGTCGTCTTCGGCCTGCACGGCCTGTTCCTGCGCCTCGGCCTGACCGGAAGCCTGACCGGCGTCGTCCTCGCCCACCTGATCCCGGTCCTGCCCTACATGACCCTGATCATGGCCGCCGTCTTTTCCCGCTTCGACCCCGCGTTCGAGGCCCAGGCCCGCAGCCTTGGCGCCACGCCCCTGCAGACCTTCCGCGCCGTCACCCTGCCCGCCATCCTGCCCGGCCTGGTGACCGCCGCGCTCTTCGCCTTCCTCGTCTCCTGGTCGCAATACCTTCTGACCCTCGCCATCGGCGGCGGGCGGGTGCAGACCCTGCCCCTCCTCCTGTTCAGTTTCGCCAGCGCGGGGCGGAACGACATCACCGCCGCCGTGGCGCTGCTCTACATCCTGCCCGGCCTTGTCATCCTCGGCCTCACCGCCCGCCGCATCACCGGCCGCAACGCCGCCCTGACCGACAGCCTCCGACCATGACCACCCTGTCGCTGACCGGCCTGACCAAGGCCTTCCCCGGAACGGCGGGCGCCGCCGTGCGGGACCTGAGCTTCGTCGTCGAAAGTGGCTCGCTGACTGCCCTTCTCGGCCCCTCGGGCGCGGGCAAGACCACCACGATGAAGCTGATCGCCGGGCTTCTGGCCCCCGATGCGGGCGAGATCACGCTCGACGGCGCACCGATCACCCGCCTGCCGCCCGAGCGGCGCGAGGTGGCGATGGTGTTCCAGGCCCCGCTCCTCTTCCCGCACCTGACCGTCGCGCAGAACGTGGGTTTCGGCCTGAGGATGCGCGGCCAGACCGCCGCCGACAGCGCCAGCGCCGTTGCCGAGATGCTGGACCGTGTCCGCCTGACCGGCCTCGGCGACCGCCGCCCAAGCCAGCTTTCCGGCGGCCAGCAGCAGCGCGCCGCCCTCGCCCGCGCGCTGATTCTGCGGCCCAGGGTCCTGCTCCTCGACGAGCCGCTCTCGAACCTCGACCCCGCCCTGCGCGACGAGATGCGCGGCCTCATCCGCAGCCTTCAGCGCGAGACCGGCACCACCACCCTCGTCATCACCCATGACCAGGCCGAGGCGGTGGCACTGGCCGATTGCATCGGGCTCCTCCTCGACGGGCGCCTGGCCCAGTACGACATCCCCGAGACCTTCTACCGCCGCCCCGCAACCGAAGCCGTCGCCCGGTTCTTCGGCGGGGTGAACTTCATCCCCGGCACTGTGCGCGGCGGCCAGTTCCACTCCGCCCTCGGCCCAATGGCACTGCCCGCAGGTTCAGCCCAGGGCGACCATCTGCTGACGATCCGCCCCGAAGCCCTGCGCCTTGGCCCCGGCGAAAACAGCCGCCCCGCCCAGGTGACCGCCCTCACCTTCCTCGGCACCCAGACCCGCGTCGACCTTTCGGTCGACGGCATCGCCCTGCAGGCCCTTGCGCCGCCCGACGCCGCCCGCACCCTTGGCCCCGGCGACCGGATCACCGTCGCCCTGCCACCGGAAGCTCTCTGGCTCCTGCCCGCCAGCTGATCCTTTTGCCTAGACCCCCGGCAGAACCGCGCGCCCCCGCCCCGCGTGCTTGGCCGCGTAAAGCGCCCGGTCGGCCGCGGCCAGAAGCTGCATCGCATCCGGTGCGGCGAAATCGGTGGAGCGCACGATCCCGATGCTGGCCGAAACCCGCGCTGTCCGCCCCTCGAACGCCATTGGCTGGCTGACCCGGGCGATGATCCTGTCGGCGATGGATTGCAGCGTCTTCGGATCGCTGCGACCGGCGATGATCACCACGAACTCGTCGCCGCCGATCCGCGCCGCGCAATCCTCGGTCCGCACTTGCTCGCGCAGGATGCGGCCCACCGTCGCCAGCACGAAGTCGCCCGCCGCATGGCCCAGCGTGTCGTTCACCGCCTTGAAATAGTCGAGGTCCATGTGCAGCAGCCCGAACCCCGCCCGCGCCGCGCACATCCGCTCCAGCACAAGGTCGGCGGCGCGGCGGTTGCGCAACCCGGTCAGCGGGTCGGTCATCGCCTCTTCCTCGGCCGCCATCCGCGCGCCTTCCAGCCGCAGGTTCAGCCCCCGCAGCTCACGCGTGACGGCGGCATTGGCCTCGGCCAGGTACAGAAGCTCCATCGCCAGGTCGGTCGCTGCGAAATCGGCATCGGTCAAGGCGAGATCGCGCACCGCCGAGATCAGGTCGATCCCGAACGACAGGTTCAACAGCACCATGCCCCGTGATCCGAGCCGCTGGCCGAGGCCGCGCAGGCCAGCCTTGACCCCGTGGCGCGGCACCAGGCGAAAGCGGTTCCCGCCGCGCGCCAACACCTCCCCGACCGTCACCGCCCCGCCGGGCGAGCGCACCTCGAACAGGTCCTCGAACCGGGCGCCCGGCACCGCCGCGTCGCGCAGCACCTGCGCCAGCGTCGGCCCGTAGCTCAGCGCGCGACCCTCGGCATCAAGCAGCAGGTGCATTGGCATGAACCGCGCCAGCACGGCGCTGTCCAGCTCGATCCGATGGGCGGGAAGGTCGGCCTGCATGCCCTAGCCCTCCGGCGGCGCGAGATGAAAGTGTCGCGCCTCGGCGTGCCGCCGGTCAAGCACCGAAATCGTCGTGCGACCCTCCGCGCCCGGCTCGATCACGCAGAGCGCGCCATAGTCATCCGCCATCGCGGTCAGTAGACCGACCAGCACGCGCTGCAATCCGCGCACCGGTGACTGGCAGCGCAGTTCGAACCGGTCGGCCCCCACCTCGTCCAGCGTCAGGTCCGGCGCCTCCAGATGTGGCATCGCCAGCCGCGCCCGGCCCGGCAACTCCTCCAGGGAATGCAGGAAATCGGCATAGCAGGTGCCGCCGAAGCGCAGCAGCCTGCGCACGCCCTCGCGATCCGGGTTCGTCACCAGATAGGTTCCGACATCCTCCCAGACCGTGTCGACCGAGCGGCCCAGGACCTCTGCCGCCACCTGCCCGATGCGGTCCGCCGTGCCGGGATCATAGCGCAGCATCGGCTCGAAGGTCGGGATTTCCAGCCCCGCCGCGCTGCGCACCGCCTGCCAGACAGACGTGCCAAATGTATCAAGCACATAGCTTTGCAAGGACCGCAGCAGCAGCGCATCCATGTCCGACCCCGTCGCCATCTCGGGCCCCAGTCTAGCGCGCATGGGTTAACGGAATCCCCAGCGTCACGGCAGGAAGATCAGCCCGGTCGCGCCGGTGCCGATCTGGTTCAGCGGCACGGCTGTCACCGGCGGCGGAGTCTCCCGGAACTGCCGCAGCAGGGTTGCAGCCTCGGCGGCATCGGGATAGCGCCCGTCGGGATGCGAGGCGGTGCGCAACACCGGATTGCCGCCGTCATCCAGGTAAAGCCCCGATATCTCGACATAATCCGGGCTGCGCTGCAGGAACAGCATCGCCTCCTCGCCGGGACGGTCGGGCAAGAGGTCGGCCACCACCATCAGGCAGCGCGGTGCGCCTGTGTCCGGGCCCTCGCAAACCTGGTTCCAGTCCTGCAACTGGTAGTCGTCGACCGCCCGCAGAAGCGTGTCGCGCGTGCCCGTCGCCGTTGCGGGTTGCACCGGCATCGCTGCGATCAGCCCGGCCACCAGCGCCTCGCGGTCGACGACCGGCCCGGCAGGTTGCCCTGCCAGCGCCGCGGCCAGCGCCTCCTGCCCCGGTGCCTTGGCCTTTTCTTCAAGTGCCGCGATCACCGCCGCCCCCGGCTTTCCCCAGGACCGCAGCGCATACAGGTCCAGCGTCTCGACCCCGCCCGCCCCCGCTTCGAACCGCGCAAGCTGGCTTTCAGCCGAGATCCGTTCCGCGTTCAGAACCGGCGTCAGCCACAGGGCGGCCAGCGCGATGATCCCCAGTGCGATGCGGATGTTGCCTTGCCGGATACGCTCCATCCAGCCCGGGCCTCGCAGGACGGCCAGTGCATAGACCAGCCCGTAGACCAGCCCGACCCCCGCGACCAGCAGGATGAACAGCCGTTCCGGCGACCAACCGTGATCGGCCAGCCGCACCCAGATTGCGTATAGCGCCAGCCCCGCCACCACCGGCAGCACCAGCGCCATGCCCTTGGCACAGCGGACCAGGAGGCGGCTTTGCGTCGCGTCGGCATCGGTCTGGTCGATGGCGATGGAAACCAGCGCGATCCCTCCCGCCATCATGGTCAGCAGCAGCGTCGCCGGGGAAAGCCCGCCGGCCAGCCCGTCCAGCCCCCGGAAGGGCAACGCGACCAGGAACACCGCCATCACCGCCAGCACCACCGGCAGGAACAGCCGGAACACCCGCAAGGCGACATAGGGCGACAGCAGGTCGGCAAGGTCGTGGATCACCGCCATGCCCAGGCCGAAGACCGCCCCGGTCAGCACCATCGGCACCACCTCGTGATCCAGAAGCTGCCGGATCGCGTCGATGCCGACGATGCGCAGCACCTCGTCCGACAGGTAGATCACCAGCCAGACAAGGCCGGTGAACGCCGCCGCCGCCACTCCGCGCAGGACGATCGACCAGGCCTCCAGGAACAGCGTCGGATAGTCCCGCCAGCTTGTCCGCGCCGCTGCGATCAGGAAGGGCACCGGCAGCGCCGCCACCGTCAGCAGCGCAAGGGCAGGGATCGGGCCATTGAACATGTCCTCGGCATCTTCCCAGCGCAGCGCGGTCAGCCCGATCAGGCCCGCCACCAGCAGCCCCAGCCCGAAGGCCCGTGGCAGCGCACGGACAAGGCCGATGGGCCCGGCCATCGCCAGCAGCGCGCCGAAACCCGCCAGGACCAGGCCGAACAGCGCGAAAGCCGGATAGTGGCCGATCCAGCCCTTCTCTCCGGCCTGGAACACGGCCCAGACCAGCGCTCCGCCAAGGCCCCCCGCAATCGCAAGCCGGACCCGAGCCGCAATCTGCCCTGTCATCGAAGTTCCTCCTGCCTGCCCGTTGTTATTCATTTGTGCAGTCCCGACGCATAGTCAGGATTTCCAACCGATTGCCAAGCGCTTTGCGCGAGGGCTAAGCTTTCGGCCAGTCTCAGGAAAGGTCCTGCCATGTCCCCGACGATCCGCCCGCTCCGCCCGGAAGACGAGGCCGAATGGCGCAGGCTCTGGACCGGATACCTCGCCTTCTACCAGACCACCGTGCCCGAGGCTGTCTATGCCTCAACTTTCGCACGGCTTCTGGGCGACGATCCGCAGGATTTCAGCGCGCTGGTGGCCGAAGACGGTGGCCAGCTTCTTGGCCTGACGCATTTTCTCTTCCACCGCCACGCCTGGAAGATCGAGAATGTCTGCTACCTGCAAGACCTCTACGTCGACCCGCAGACGCGCGGCACCGGGCTTGGCCGCGCCCTGATCGAGGCGGTCTATGCCTGCGCCGATGCGGCCGGGGCTCCGGCGGTCTACTGGCTGACGCAGGACTTCAATCGCCAGGCGCGCCAGCTTTATGACCGCATCGCCCGGGTCACGCCCTTCATCCGCTACGTCCGCCCGCTCGGCTGACGATCTCGGCCCGCACCTACTTCTGCAGGGTCTTCAGGTATTCCGCGATCTGCACCAGCCGCACCGGCGTGGGCGAGGCGATGCCGTCGCCCCCGTCATAGGGCACGAGGTCCCCCTGCAACAGCGGCCCGAACTGCGGCATCGGCGATTTGCCGTCATGCCCGCCGGTATAGCCCCAGATCTTCGCCATCACCCGCGTGCCCGGGAACACCCCGCCATTGCGCGCCGACAGCCGCGTCAGGTCCGCCGGTTTCCGGTCCAGCGTCGCCGCCGCATCGCCGTCGCCCTTGCCGCCAAGCCCGTGACAGGCCGAACAGAAGGTCGCGAAATCCTCGGCCCCCGAAGGAACCTTCTCCTTCTCCACGCAAGCCGCCAGCGCCAGGACCGGGATCATCAACATCAACCGCATGGAACGCCCTCCTTTGCCCCAGCGTGACACCGCCCGACCCGCCGCGCCTTGATTCATGTCACCTGCCCCGCCGTCAGCCGCACGACCCGGTCCATCCGCGCCGCCAGCTCCAGGTTATGCGTCGCGATCAGCGCCGACAGGCCCGTCTCCCGCACCAGCTCCATCAACACCCCGAACACCTGGTCCGAGGTGCCCGGGTCCAGGTTCCCCGTCGGCTCGTCCGCCAGAAGCAGCTTCGGCCCGTTTGCCAGCGCCCGGCAGAACGCCACCCGCTGCTGCTCGCCCCCCGACAGCGCCGCCGGACGATGCCCGGCCCGCGCCGCCACGCCAACCTTGCCCAGCAGCTCCATCGCCCGCGCCTCGGCCACCGCCTTCGCTACGCCATTGGCCAGCTGCGGGATCACCACATTCTCCAGCGCGGTAAACTCCGGCAGCAGGTGATGGAACTGGTAGATGAACCCCACTTCCGCCCGCCGCGCCTCGGTCCGGGCCTTGTCCGACAGCCCCCCCATCTCGCGCCCGCCAAGCTTCACCGTGCCCCCATCCGGCACGTCCAGAAGCCCCGCGATGTGCAAAAGCGTCGACTTCCCCGCCCCCGAGGGCGCCACCAGCGCCACCACCTCGCCCCTGGCGACCGACAGGGTCGCTCCCCGCAGCACCACCACCTCGGACGGCTTGCCCCGGTTGTAGCCCTTCCCGATCCCCGAAAGCTCCAGCATCGCCTCACTCATAGCGCAGCGCCTCGACCGGGTTCATCCGCGCCGCCCGCCGCGCGGGCAACAACGTCACCACGAAGGACAGGACCAGCGACAGCACCACCGCCGACAGCACGTCCCCCGCCCGCAACTTCGCCGACAGGTGATAGATCGGCCGCACCGTCGGGTCCCAGACCCCGCCCCCCGCCAGCCAGTTGATGAAATCGAAGATCGGCGTGAAGTAGATGGCGAACAGACACCCCAGCGCCACTCCCAGAACAGTCCCCGCCACCCCGGTGAACGCCCCGCACAGGAAGAACACCCGCAGGACCGAGCCTTCGGTCAGCCCCATCGTCCGCAATATCCCAATGTCGCGGCCCTTGTTCTTCACCAGCATCACCAGCCCCGAGATGATGTTCATGCTGGCGATCAGAACCAGGATCGACATCAGGATGAACATCATGTTGTCCTCGACCGTCAGCGCCCGCAGGAAGGCCCCGGAACTGTCCTTCCAGCTCCACAGCATCGCCTCCGGGCCGCCCGCCGCCAGCAGTGCCGGGCCATAGCTGTCGATCTCCTCGGGGTGTTCCACCATCACCTGGAACTCGTCGACCCGCCCCTCTGCATTGAAGAAGGCCTGCGCCTCGGCCAGGGGCAGATAGGCCCGCGTCCGGTCGATGTCCGGGCTGCCGGTGTTGAAGACATAGACCACCTCATAGGCATTCACCCGGGGCGAATTGCCCAGCGCCGACTTCACCCCGTTGGGCGAGATCAGCCGCACCCGGTCGCCCACCGTCACCCCCAGCTCGCGCGCGACGCCCGACCCCAGCGCCACGCCCTTCGGGAAATCCTCGATCCGGCCCAGATCGTCCCCGCCCTCGTGCATCGCCGGGATCGCCGCGAAATCCTCCGGTCGCATCCCGTAGACCTCGGCGCCCGAATTCTCCTCGCCGTCCGAGACCATGACCTGTCCCCGCACCACCGGCGCGGCCTCGACCACCCCCGGCACGGCTGCCAGCGCGGCGTCGATCTCGCCGGTATCGGCAAAGCCGCGCATCAGCCGGCCATCGGCATCGACCTCGCCTGCGGAATAGACCGTCACATGCGCATTCGCCCCCAGGATGGTGCTGACGAATTCCGCCCGGAACCCGGCCCGGACCGCCATCGTCGCGATCAGCGCGAAGACCGCCAGCATGATCCCGATCAGGCTGATCCAGGTCATCACAGAAACCCCGCCTTCCGCCCGCCGCGCGCGCAGGTAGCGCCAGGCGATCATGAACTCGAAGCCGGAAAAGGGGGATGTTCTCGCTGCCATTCTCTCTCGCCCAAAACTGGCGCGACCTTCGGGTAGCGGGGCGGAAAGGTCAAGGCACAGCCCCGTCAGCGCGGATTTCCGCGCGTCCGGCTGTCGGGGAAGGCGTCCCCGCACACGTTGCGCTAGCTTTGCCGCGCGGCGCGTCCTGCCGCCTCAAACCAAGGTATGACGAGGGATATCATGCGTCTTGTCTCCAGCCTTCTGGCGCTTGCCGCCACCGGCTTTCTGGCCGCCTGCACCGAAGAGTCCTGCACGCAGGAGGTCGCGACCAGGAAGGCCACCGAGCTGACCACGAAACTGCAGGAGGTCGCCGCCTCCGACCCGGCGAAACTGGCCGCGCTGGCGCCCAAGGTGCAGGATCTTGCGACCAGGGCCGCTGCCAACGGGGGCAACGACCTGGCCGCCACCTGCAAGGCGCTCGACGAGATGATGGCCGAACTGTCGAAATGACAGCTTGGGTCCGGGTCTCCTGCAGGCCCGGACCACCCCCGGCGGCGCGCGGATCGTGCATCCCGCCCTTCGCCCGCTCCCCGAACGCATGACGACCACTCTCGCCTCGAAGGCGATCTGCAAATGTCTGTTTACTATTTCGCGAACTCATTATATAAATGATTCGTTAAATAACAACCAGCGAAACCATGTCCCCGCTCGATGCCCCCTTTGCCGCGCTTGCCGACCCGACCCGCCGCGCGATCCTCTCCCGGCTGGCGCAAGGCGAGGCGACCGTGCAGGACCTCGCCCGCCCCTTCGCCATCTCGCAGCCCGCGATCAGCCGCCACCTCAAGGTGCTGGAGGAAGCGGGCCTGATCGAAACCCGCATCCAGGGCACCGCCCGCCCGCGCCGCCTGAAGCCCGAGGCGATGGCCGGGCTCTGGCATTGGCTCGGCCAGTATCGCGCGCTCTGGGAAGACCAGTTCCGGCGCCTCGACGCCGTGCTCGACCGCCTCGACGATCAACCGGAAGGACCGCAAGAATGACCGATGCCCAGCTTGCCCTCGACGGCGACACCGACGTGGTGATCCGCCGCCGCTTCTCGCACCCGCCGGAAAAGGTCTGGCGCGCCCTGACCGAACCCGCGCTCATCCGCCAGTGGCTCTCGCCCGACCTCATCGACTGCCGGATCGACGCCCGCCCCGGCGGCAGCTTCCGCTACGACTGGCCGGAGTTCTCCTTCTCCGGCCCGATCCTCGAAGCCCGCGCCCCGCATCACATGGTGCATGTCGAGCATTTCAACGGCGACACTACCCAGGGTCCGACCGTCACCACCACCCTCGCCGCCGACGGCTCCGGCACCCGCATGACCGTGGTGATGCGCTACAAGGACGCCGCCGCGCGCGCGACCGCCATCGAACAGGGCTTCACCGACGGCATCGCCGAAGTCTACGGCCAGATCGAACAGGTCAGCTTTCCCGCCTGACCCCGAGCCCGCGGAAAAACTCTTTCACATTTGCTCAAATATCCCCGCCGGAGGCTCTTCACCCGAGCCTCTGCGCGTTCTTCACGCGCAGAGGCGAGACAAAAGGCTTGCGGCGCAGCCGCTCGATTCGAAAGCCGTCCCAACCCGCGACACCGCCGAATACAGCGCACCGACCTTGCACCATGCGCCTCCCCTCCCCCTCGTGGGGAGGGGCCGGGGGTGGGGGGCACCGGGCAGGGTGGGCAATTTCCCGCGCGCACGCCAATCCCAAACGTTAAAAAGATCTGAACGTCCGCGCGCAACCTATTGATTCAAAACGGCCCAAAATTCTGTCCACCGTGGACAGTTTCAGAAATCCGTCGGAGCGCCCCCCTCCTGCTTCCGCCGCGCCACGAAGCGCTGCAGCTCCTCCAGATGGTCGCCCGGCATCTCCGGCGCCTCGAACTCGGCCAGGATCTGCTTGTAGATCCGGTGCGCCCGCTCCACCGTCCAGACCGACCCGTCCGCAGCCCAAGCCTCATAGTTCCGCCAGTCCGACACGAAGGGCTGGTAGAAGGCGTGCTGGTAGCGATCCTGGGTATGCTGGATGCCGAAGTAATGCCCCCCGGCCCCCACTTCCCTGATCGCATCGAAGGCCAGGTCCTCATCCCGCGTCGCGAAGGTCGCCTCCTCAAAGTAGCGCTGGATCATCTGCAGGACCTCGCAGTCCATGATGAACTTCTCAGGGCTCGCGATCAGCCCCCCCTCCAGCCACCCCGCCGCGTGGTAGACCATGTTGGTCCGGCTCTGCACCGCCGACCACAGGCTGTTCGACGTCTCCCACATCGCCTGCCCGTCCGGCACGTTCGCGGCACAGACCCCGCTCGCCCGCATCGGCACGCCATAGTAGCGCACCAGCTGCCCCGTCATCTGCGTCGCCCGCATGTATTCCGGCGTCCCGAAGGCCGGCGCCCCCGACTTCATGTCGACGTTCGAGGTGAAGGTCCCGATCGCCACCGGACACCCCGGCGCGATATACTGCAGCAGCGCCACCGCCGCCAAAGCCTCGGCGATCGACAGCGCCACCGCCCCCGACATCGTCACCGGAGCCATCGCGCCGGCCAGCGTGAAGGGCGTCACCACCACCGGCTGGCCCCGCTTGGCCATCCGCATCGCCCCGTCCAGCATCGGATAGTCGTGCTTCAGCGGGCTGACCGAGTTGATGTTGGTATACATCCGTGGCCTGGCCTGGAATTCCTCCTCCGTCAGCCCCCCCGCGATCCGAACCATCTCCATCACGTCCTCGACCCGCTCCGCCCCCAGCGAATAGGCGTGGACAACCTTGTCGGTCAGCGTGAGCTTTTCATACAGGCAGTCCAGATGCCGGACGCTCGCATGGATATCCACCGGCTCCACCGGATAGCCGCCCGCCACATGGATGCAGTTGAAATACTGCGTCAGCTTCATGAATTCCTTGAACGTCTCGAAGTCGCCCGACCTCTTGCCCCGCTCCATGTCCCAGGCGTTCGGCGGGGACGAGACGTTCACGAACAGCATGTGCTTGCCGCCCATGATCAGCTCGCGCTCCGGGTTGCGCGGCGTGATGGTGAAGCTTTCGGGTGCGCGGCCCACCATCTCCATCACGAAATCCTCGTCCATGCGGACGTTGGTCCCGTTCACGGTGCAACCCGCGCGGCGCAGATGCTCCACCGCATCGGGGTTCAGGAATTCGATCCCGATGTCGCGCAGTATCCGCATCGCGGTCTTGTGGACCCGTTGCACCCCCTCGGCATCCAGCGGCTCGACCGGAGCGTCCGGGTTCACCGGAATCCGCCAGGGCATCTGGTCGATCACCGCCGAGCCCGCGCGAACCTTCATTCCCGCCCGCCCACCGGCACGTTTTCTCCGGGATGGTTCATCGGTCATCGTCGCTCTCCCTTGGCTTCAGCCAAGGATGACTGAACCCGCGCAGGAGTGATCACTGTGTTTGCGACGAAAAAGCGTCGTTTTTCGCAGATCGCGCTGAAGGGTCAGGCTTTCAGGCCGGAAAGCCAAGCCGGGATCGCCCCGATGTCGGCCAGAACCACATCGGCATGCGGCGCGAGATCTTCGCGCCCGGCGATGCCGGTCAGGACGGCGATGGTCCGCATTCCGGCCGCCCGGCCGGCTTCCAGATCATGCCGGCTGTCGCCCACCATGACAACCCGTGCGGGGTCCAGCCCCAACTGCCGCGCGAACGCCAGGCACATCCCCGGCCCTGGCTTCGCCCCGTGGCCCGAATCATAGCCCGAGATGAAATCGAAGCAGTCGGTGATGCCGTGGTTCGCCAGATGCCGCCGGGCGGGTACTTCGGAATCGTTCGTCGCCACCCCCAGCCGCAGACCCTGCCCACGCAGCGCCGACAGGAGCGGGAGCAGCGGCACCGCCTCGGACATCGGGGCCTGGCTGGCACTGGCGTCGATCCATTCGGTCAGGTCAGCAACCGTCCGGCCCGGAAGCTCGCCCACCAGCGCCGCCGCGATGTCTGCGGCAGTCGCGGCGATCACCGGGCTGTCCGGGGCGAAGGCGCCGGTGTCGAGATCATAGCCGATGGCCCGCCCCAGGCGCCGGGCATGAGCAGCATCCTCGGCGATCCGGGTCAGGAAGCCCTGAGCCCAGCGGCCCCAGCTCGCGCGGAAGTCGAACAGAGTTCCATCCTTGTCGAACAACAGACCGTCGATCATCGCGTGTCTTCCCCTCATGTCCAGTTTGCCACTGCACCCCCCGGCAGGGCTGCACGGGCCGTTTGCGGCGCGGTGTAGGCTTGGCCTTCCGAATCGCAGAAGGCAACCACCCATCGGTCGTCCTGCAGAAGGAAATCCAGCACCGCCGCCAGAAAGTCGGGATCCGAGGCCCGCGCCCGCAACTCACCCAGAGTCGCCCCGGTCGCGTTCAGGAACAGCGGGAACACCTCGTCGTCAGCGGCGATCCACCCCAGTGCTTGCAGTGCCAATGTTTGCGCAATCTCTGGTTGCATTTCGTTTGTCCTTCCGTTGCCCAAACCCTTTCAGCCCCCGAAATGTGATCATTCGCAACCTGACGGAAAGGATTTCTTAACCTTCTTGGCCGCAGACTCCCTGCATCAACAGCAAGAAAAGACGGCAACGGGAAGATGAGCGCAAGGATACTCATCGTTGACGACGTGGCGGCGAACCGGATCGTCCAGCAGGCCCGGCTCTCGGCCGCCTGCTACGACACGGTCCTGGCCGGTGACGGCGCGACCTGCCTTGCCATCGCGCGGCAGGATCGGCCCGATCTGGTGCTTCTCGATCTCGACCTGCCGGATATCTCGGGGCTTGAGGTGCTGCGCACGCTTCGGCGCGACCCGCAGAGCCGTGACATTCCGGTCATCGCGCTGACCGCCACCTCGGCGCCTGCCGACCGGCTGGCTGCGTTTGCCGCCGGGGCCGATGAGGTGATGGACCGCCCGGCCAACGAACGCGTGCTGCTGGCGCGGCTGCGCAACCTCCTCCGCCTGAAGGCCGAGGGAGAGTTTCCCGCCACCGACAGCATCGCGCTTGCGGGCCTCGCCGAAGCGCCCGCCGTCTTCGAGCCCCAGGGCACCATCGCGCTGGTTGCACCCTTTGCGGCCTGCGCCGACGGGTTGCGCGCGTCCCTGGCCGGACAAGTGCGCGACCGGCTGGTCGTGCTGTCGCGCCGCGAGGCGCTGGCCGACATCGCGGCGGGCGAAGGCGACGGCACCCTGCCGGACGTGTTCATCCTGGCAGATGACGGGCGCAATCCGGCGGCCACGCTCCGGCTTCTGTCAGAGCTGAAAAGCCACCAGTCCACCCGCTACGCCGCCGTCTGCGTCATGGGCCCGGCCGGTGAGGGCGACGAGGCCGCGATGGCCTTCGACCTTGGCGCAGATGATGCCGTCGGCACCTCCATCACGCCCGAGGAACTGGCGCTGCGCACGCGCGGCCTTCTGCGCCGCAAGCGGCAGTCCGACCGGCACCGCGCCCGGATGCAGGACGGGCTGCGCCTGGCGATGCTCGATCCGCTGACCGGGCTCTACAACCGCCGCTTCGTCGGCCCGCAGCTTGCCGCCGCCGCCGCCCGCGCCCGGGCGGAGGGCACGCCTTTCGCGGTGATGGTGATGGACCTTGACCGCTTCAAGCAGGTGAACGACCTCTACGGCCATGCCGCCGGCGACCAGGTCCTGGTCGAGGTGGCCCGCCGCCTCACCGCGAACCTGCGCGACACCGATATCCTGGCGCGCGTCGGCGGCGAGGAATTCCTCGCGATCCTGCCGGGAAGCTGCATGATGAATGCCCGGCGGGTGGCCGAGCGGCTGTGCCAGATGATGGATGACGCTCCGATCCGCCTGCTTTCGGGTGAGCAACTGCATGTCACCATGTCGATCGGCGTTGCGGTGGCCAGGGGCGACGGTGGGGGGGACATGCTTGTCGACGGGCTGGTGGAACAGGCCGACCTTGCACTCCTGGAATCGAAGGGGGCCGGGCGCAACCAGGTCACCTACCGGATGAGCGCCTGACCGGCCCCGACGGGGGGCCGGGCGTCAGCCCTTGTTGCGGTGCTTGAGGCCCTTTTCCAGCCGGTCGGCAAAGGCCGCGCGTTCCTCCGGGGTCATCTCGATCAGCCGGGTCTCGATCAGGCTGCGGCCCAGCTCCAGCCGTTCGGCATTGCGCGCCTCCAGCGCCGCCAGCGCCGTCTTCAGCGCCCCGGCGTCGAACGGATCGGCGCGAAGTGCGACAAGCAACGCCTCGAACTCCGCCCGTGCGGCGTCGCGCTGCTCGCGGAACTCGCCCAGCCGGGACAGCAGCGCCTTGCGGATCGCCTTGCGGTCGTCGTCGTCCAGCGCCTCGCTGAACGGCCCGAAGGACATGTCGCGCGGCATCCCCCGATGCGGCCCGTCGCCGAGCCAGGCCCCGACCGCCAGCCCGGCCACGCCGAGGTTCAGCGCCACCGACAGGGCCAGCGCGATCTTCACCCCGCGCGGGGTCGCCGATACCGGCGCGGTGCTGTTCGGCTCGCTCATCATCATCCTTCCGTCGTCAGGAAATCGCCGCCAGGAAAGAACTCGGCCGCGTCGGCCGAGGACCCCATCAGATAGTCCAGCGTCGCCGGGCTGTAGTAGCCCAGCACCAGCCCGAAGACCGCTGCCGTGCCCAGCCCCGCCAGCGCCGGCGCGCCGCCGAAGACCGCGGCCAGCCGGGCCATCAGCCCTTTGCGCGGCTGAGCAGGCGGGCGGAACCCCGCCGCCTCGGGTTGAAGCGCCAGCGCATCGGCCAGCACCCGCTCCATCAGCGCCCCGGAGGGCATTGCGGGCCGCTGCGCCGCCAGTGCCAGCAGGTCGCCCAGATCATCCTGCAACTGCGTCATCCTCATACCCCAGCTCGGCCTTTCGACCCGACAGGATCGCCGACAGGGCCCGCTTGCCGCGTGCCGTCAGGCTTTCCACTGCTTCCACCCCGATCTCCATGATCGCCGCAATCTCGGGGTTCGTCATCCCTTCCAGGTGGCGCAAGACCACCGCCTGCCGCTGCCGGTCCGGCAACCCGGCCAGCGCCGTCTCCAGCGCCGCCATCCGGCCCGCCTCGATCAGCCGTCCCTCGGCCCCCAAAGCGCCATCGGCCACCTCGGGCGCGTCGTCCAGCGCCATCTGGCGCCTGCGTCCGCGAGTCCGCTGCCGGTCGATGCAGAGGTTGGTGGCGACCCGGTAGGCCCAGGTCGTCACCTTCGTCTCGCCCTGCCGCCACTCTGGTGCCACGCGCCAAAGCCGAAGCATGGTTTCCTGCGCCACATCTTCCGCTTCCGCCCGGTCGCCGGACAGAAGCCGCGCGGCATAGGCCATGACCCGCGGGGTGACGCGCTGGGTCAGGGCCAGCGCCGCGTGACGGTCTCCATTGGCATAGAGCACCATCAGCGCCTCATCCGAGGGCTCCCCTTGCGCATCGAAGGCCATCACCATGCCCTGTGCTTAGCGGCTGCGGCCCAGGTCCGCAAAGGTCCTAGTTGTCGCCCATGCCCCACCAGCCGTGGCCGCGCTTCTTGTGGTGCTGCATCCCGGCCTGGATCTCCTCCTTGGTGACGAAACCGTCGTTGTCGGCGTCGATCCGGGCAAAGTTGCGCATCCCCGGGCCTTCGCCCATCTCGTCGGGCGAGAGACTGCCGTTGCCGTCGTTGTCCCTGTCGTCCAGCATGGCTTGTGTCCGTTCCGCCAGCTTCTCCTGGAACCGCGCCAGCGCCCGGGCCGACAGCTCGTCCGCGCTCAGCGCCCCGTCCTTGTTGGTGTCGGCCGCGTCGAACTCGGCCTTCCGGTGCGCTTCCATCTCGGCATAGGTGATCTTGCCATCCTTGTCGGCGTCGATCGTGTCGAACATCTCGGTCAGCATCGCGCCCCGGCCTTCGCCCGGGCCGCCCATGCCCATCCCGCCCTTGTCGGCCAGCACAGCGGACCCCAGCAGGGCGCCGAACACGGCCAGGCCAGCGATCACGGATTTCTTCGGTGCAGACATCACATTCTCCTGTATGCGGGGCCGCTTGGTCGACCCGTCTGCCCAGTCACACGCAGCACCCGCCGGTTTCCGTCGCGGGTATTTGCGACATCCCGGCGCAGGCAGATATTTTCCCTGTTAATGATCAGGGCGGCTGACTATGTAAGCGGCTCTTGCCAAAACGACTGAAGCGCGGGACGTTGCCGATGACCCTGACCGAGACGACTCCGATGACCGATGCCGAAGATCGCCCGCTGAAGCCCGCCCTCCTGCGCGGCTGGCGGATGCGCTGCCCGAACTGCGGCGCGGGGCCGATGCTGCGCGGCTATCTCAAGGTGCGCGACGCCTGCCCGGTCTGCGGCGAGGAACTGCACCACCACCGCGCCGATGACGGCCCGGCCTACCTGACCATCCTGATCGTCGGGCACCTGCTGGCCCCGCTCCTGCTCTTCACCTACATGAAATGGCGGCCCGAACCGCTGGTGATGGCGGTGGGCTTCACCATCGGAACTGTGGCGCTGTCGCTCTATCTCCTGCCCCGGCTCAAGGGCGCGCTGGTGGCGCTGCAATGGGCCCACCGGATGCACGGCTTCGGGGCGCCTGCCCCGGTGACTGAAGGGCGCGATGACTGACGAACCGATCCGCCACGCCGCGACCGTCGTCCTCTGGCGCGAAAGCCCGGACGGCCCGCAGGTCCTGATGGGCCAGCGTGGCGAGGGAGCGGTGTTCATGCCGTCGAAATTCGTCTTTCCCGGCGGGCGGGTGGATGACGAGGATCACGCCGCCGCCCGGCCCGGCTTCCTCGCGCCCGACTGCGCCCGCCGCCTGGCCCTGATGGCCTCCGACGACGCCCCTGCGCCCGACGTGCTGGTCGCCGCCGCGCTGCGCGAACTGACCGAGGAGACCGGCCTCAACCTCGCGGCGATGGAACATCCGACGCTTCGCTTCATCTTCCGCGCCATCACCCCGCCCGGTCGCACCCGCCGCTTCGACGCGCGCTTCCTCTTGGCGCATGCCGACAGCCTTGACGGGGACGGCAATGATTTTGCCACCGCGTCAGGGGAGCTTCAGCACCTGCGCTGGCTGCCCCTGCCCGAAGCCCGCGCGCTCGACCTGCCCTTCATCACCGAGGTCGTGCTGGCCGAGGTCGCAGCGTTAGTGGCGGGCGGGGACCAGCCCGGCGTGCCGTTCTTCGACAATTCCGGCACCACCCCCCAATTCCGCCGCATCGTCTGAGGCCACGGCCCCCTTGTAGACCGGCCAGATCGGATGCGGCACCGGATCCTTCGCCGCAAAGAGGTAGCGGCGGAAGATCTCGGTGTAGCTCGGGTAGACGTAGGCCTCGTTCCGGCGCTGGTAATGCTCTTTCCGCGCGGCATACATGGCCGGCAGCTTGTACCAGGCGACAGCGGGGTGCATGTGGTGGACGACATGGAAATTGTTGTTCAGGAACAGCAGGCTGAACGGCCCCCGGCTTTCGATGATCACCGTCCGAGCCCGCGCCGCCTCATGCGCGCGGTGTTCCAGGTAGGTGCGGATCTTCAGAAGCGCCGTCCCGACATAGGCCGCCACCAGGTAGGCCCAGACCGGCATCGTCCCCAGCGCCAGCAGCCACCACGCCACCAGCACGAGTCCCGGCAGATGCAGAGCCCAGGCCAGCCGCACCCGCGCGTCGCCCTTCCGCGCCAACCTCCAGTCGGTCGCGAGGAAGGAAGCGGTCCCCAGAACCGGCCCGATGAGGATGCGGCCCAGGAGCGTATTGTTGAACCGCAGCACCGCCTGCATCGGCGCCGAGAGCCGCGCCCAGACTGCGGGGTCGAAGAAGTTCGATTCCGGGTCGTCGTAGGGATCGGTCAGCGCCGGGTCGTTGTGGTGCTGGAGGTGAGTATCCTTGAAGCGCAGGTAGGGGATGAAGATCGAGGTCGCCGGGAAGACCAGCGCCTCGGATAGAAGCTGCGAGCGGAACGGATGGCCGTGCAGCACCTCGTGCGTCAGCGAGGAGAGCTGCGCGATGGCAAGCCCGGTCGCCAGCACCGCGAGGATTGGCGACAACGGCCAGAGATACACGGTCCCCGCGATCCAGATCCCCCAGGTCACGGCGAAAAGGATCACGGTCGGCCATTCGATGGCCCGGGTATCGGTCTGCAAGGTGTTGCCCCGTCTGCTTGTGGTGGTTCAAGAATAACAGCGGTCGCATCTGCTCGGAATTCGGGATAATGTCAACTTAACGCCACTATAGTTTTGTAAAATCAACACATGCTGGATAAGTCCGACAAACGCGATCTCGCCCCCCTGTTCCGCGCCCGCCTGGCCGAGGCGATGGCGGCGCGCAAGGTCAGCCAGGCGGAACTGGCGCGGCAGACCGGGGTCGACCGCTCGACGATCTCGGCGCTGCTGCAACCCGGCACCCGGATGCCGAACGCCCAGCTTGCCGCCGACAGCGCCCGCGCCCTGGGCGTCAGCGCCGACTGGCTTCTGGGCCTCTCCGGTCGCCCCGAACCCATCGCCGACCTCCTCGCCGCCTCGTTGTCGCTGACCGAGGCCCCCCGCGCGCTGATCGACGAGCGCATCTTTGCCTGGCATCAGGAGGCGGCGGGCTACAAGATCCGCCATGTCCCCGCCACGCTTCCCGACATGCTGAAGACCCGCGCGGTAGTGGAATGGGAATACGAACCCCAGCTTGGTCGCACCGCCGAACAGGCCATCGGTGCCTTCGAGGACCGGCTGGGCTGGATGCGCGGCTCCGGGTCGGACTATGAAATCGCCCTGCCCCTGCACGAACTGTCCGCCTTCGCCACCGCCTCGGGCTATTACGAGGGCCTGCCCGCCGATACCCGCCGCCAGCAACTGCGCCACCTGATGACGCTCTGCGACCAGCTCTACCCCTCACTCCGCCTCTGCCTTTTCGACGCGCGCAAGCTCTTCTCGGCCCCGGTCACCGTCTTCGGGCCGCTTCTGGCGGTGATCTACCTGGGCCGCCACTACCTTGCCTTCCGCGACTCGGCGCGGGTGGAAACCATCACCCAGCACTTCGACCTTCTGGTCCGTGAAGCCGAGGTCGGCGCGCGCGACATGGTTGCGCATCTTGAAGCGCTACTGCGGCGCGTCGGTTAGAGCGTGGCCAGAGCTTCGGTCCGGTAGCCGTTGAAATCGAAGATTTCCCGCGCTGCGTTCAGCCGGTCGGCGGGGATCGCCCCCCGGTCCAGGATGATCCCGAACCGCCCCGAAGGCGTGCCGATGGCCAGCGTCCGGTAGCCCACGTCGACCCAGATCACCCACCAGTCCTCGCCCTTCACCCGCAGCCGACCCGGCCCGACAAGGGGCGCCAGGCCCGACACCTTCTCGGCCCGTCCGGCGATGCAGAGCGACCCGGAAAGCCGCAGTCCCTGCACCTCGGGCGTGATCTCTACCGCGCCCGCCGTGCAGGAACCCGCCGCGCGGAAATCCCCGACCTGGGCCCAGGTCCCCGCCACCTGCCCCGGCTGGAAGGCCGCCGCCGACCAGATCGGCGCGCCCGCGGCGCGGAACGTGGACGTGGCCACCGGCTTTGCCACGCAAGCCGCCAGCAGCAGAACGAGGGCAAGCGTCAGTCGAGACACAATGTCACCCGCGCGCCATTGTCCTGCAGGATCTCGTTGCAGCCGTAAAGCGGCTTCAGCGGCGAACAGGTGCCCGACCGTGCAAGACACACCCCCTCGCACTGGCTTTCCCGGTCGCAGCGCTTGCCACCATCGCGGGTCTGGAAGACGCAGGCCCGCGCGTTGCCCTTGCCGATCCCGGACCACCTGCCCTTCTTCTTCTCGCAAGCCAGCTGCATCTCGGACTTCGGCGTCACTGGCGTTGCCTCAAGGTCGGCCTTGGGCGCCGGAGTGCCCGGGTCGGCCTTGGGGGCGGTCTCTGCTGCGGGCGTGGCCTGCGGGGCGGCCTTGGCCTCGCCGTCCGCCCCCGCGACTGCCGGAGGGGTCGGCGTTTCCGCTGCCGGGGCGTCGAGCGGCGTGACTTCGATCTCGCCGCCGGTCAGCGCATTTTGGGCAGGCGGTTTGGCCGGGGCCTTTCCCGGCCCCGCAAGCTGGCATCCCGCCACCAGGCTGGCGGCACAGAGGACAAGCGCAACAAGGGACAGACGCGGCATCGGGCTCTCCGGTTCGCGCCAAGCAGTGCCCGGAACGCCCCTCGCCCGCAAGTCCCGTCAATAGGGCGCGGGATGGGCCCGGTGGGTTTCCGCTATGTCCGCCAGCACCTCTGACGACAACGTGATCCCCGCCGCACCAATGTTGGTACGCAGCTGCTCCAGCGTCGTCGCCCCGATGATCGGCACCGTGGGGAAAGGCCGAGTCCGGGTGAAGGCGATCGCCATCTGGCAGGGGTCGAGCCCGTGCCGCGCCGCCACCCCCAGATAGGCCGCGACCGCCGGGAACACCCGCGCGGTGATGCGTCCCGACAGGTCCGGGTTCAGGCTGCGGCGTGAGCCTTCGGGGACCACGTCGCCCGCGTATTTGCCCGACAGAAGCCCCGTCGCCAGCGGCGAGAAGGCCAGAAGCGGCATGTCCTCGATCACCGAAAGCTCGGCCCAGTCGGTGTCGAACTGGCGGCAGAGCAGTGAATATTCGTTCTGCACCGTCGCCATCCGTGGCAGGCCCAGCACCTCGGCCAGATGCAGCCAGCGCGCCGCGCCCCAGGTGCTTTCGTTCGACAGGCCGATGGCCCGGATCTTGCCCTCCGCGACCAGCGCCTGTGCCGTCGTCAGGATGTCGGTCATGTTGGCCGTTTCCGCCGCCTTGTCGATCCCGGCCGGGGCATAGCGCCAGCTCTGGCGGAAGTGATAGCTGCCCCGGTTCGGCCAGTGCAGCTGGTAAAGGTCGATGTAGTCGGTCCGCAACCGTCGCAGCGATGCCTCCACCGCCGCCCGCATCGTCGCGCCAGTGACCGGCTCTCCGGGCCGGATCACCTGCCCCTTCCCCGCCACCTTGGTCGCCAGCACGATCCGCTCCCGCCCCCCGCGCGAGGCGAGCCAGCTTCCGATGATCTCTTCCGTCCGCCCCACAGTCTCGGCCCGGACCGGGTTCACCGGGTACATCTCGGCGGTGTCCCAGAAGGTCACGCCATGCTCCAGCGCCATGTCGGCCTGGGCGTGCCCCTCGTGTTCCGTGTTCTGCGTGCCCCAGGTCATCGTACCGAGGCACAGCTCGGAAACCGTCAGGCCGGTCTTGCCAAGGGGCAGGGTCTTCATCGTCGGCTCCTTCTTGTCCGGGCGAAAGCTAGGCTGGATCGTCTGCGCGGCAAAGGCCTGGGCTTGAGAACATTACGCGAACTCGATAGCTTTTCCGCATGAGTCTGCCGATCCATCACCACGCCCCGCGCCACGTCCCGGCGCAGCAGCCGCTGGCAGGCGACCTCACCCTGCAACGGGGCCGGGTGCATGAACTCTGTGGTCCCTCCCGCCTGATTCTCGCCGCCCGCATCATGGCCAGATGCCACGGCCCGGTGGTCTGGATCCGCCCCGGCTGGGTCACGGAACGGCTGAATGCCGCAGGCTTGCAACCCCTCGCCGACCCCTCGCGGCTGATCCTCGTCCAGGCCCCGCACGACGAAAGCCTGCTCTGGGCTGCCGAGGAAGCCCTGCGCTCCGGTGCCGCCCCCACCGTCATTGCCGAGCTTCTTGCCCCTCCCGCCCTCACCCCCACCCGTCGCCTGCACCTGGCCGCCGAGACGGGGGCCGAGGTCGCGCGGCGCGACAGGGCCACCGCACCCCTCGGCCTGATCCTCCTGTCGGGGCCGGGCGGCGCGCAAGGCGTGGAAAGCCGCTGGCACCTTGCCCCCGCCCCCAGCCGGTCGCTCCTCTGGTCCGAAGAGGAAAGCTTCACCCTCACCCGCCTCCGCGCCCGCCTGCTGCCCCCCGCCCGCTGGGCCCTGCACACCCGCCGGACGGACGAGACGCTGGAACCGCTCTCCTCGGGCGAATCCTGACCCGTCGCCCGCACGACCGCTTGATTTTGTCGCATCCCTCGGCCCTGCTACACTTGACGCAAAGGGAACCCCGATGGTCCGACTCGCCGCAATCGTCCTGGCTGTCCTGCTTCCGGCGCTTCCTGCCCCGGCTGCAACCGTCGCCTATCACCTTGATCCCGCCGCCTCGACCGTGGCCTTCGAGACCGACTTCGGCCCCGACCTCATCACCGGCTCGATCCCGCTGGAGAAGGCCGACCTCAGGCTCGACTTCGACAACCTGGCGAACTGCACTGTCGAAGTCGCGCTGGACGTGACCGGGGCCAAGGCCAGCTTCCCCTTCGCCGCCCAGGCATTGAAGGGCCCGAAAGTGCTGGACGCGAAGGACTTCCCGCGGATGACCTTCGAAAGCACCTCGGTCAAGCGCGCGGGCGAGGCAGCGGACATCACCGGCAACATCACCATCCGCGGCGTGACCAAGACTGTCACGCTCCGCGCGCAGATCTTCCGCCCGCAGGGCAGCGCCGCCACCGAGCTTGACCACCTCACCGTCAAGCTCTCGGGCCAGGTCAACCGGTCCGATTTCGGCGCAACCGGCTGGTCCGACATGGTGGGCGACCAGGTCCGCATCATCATCACCGCCCGCATCGACGCGACCGGCTGAGATGGCGCTGCGGAACGGTCCTGACGAATTCGGCCTCGTCACCCGGCTCTTGCACTGGACGATGATGCTGCTCATCTTCGGCCAGCTTGCCCTTGGCCTTCGCCTTGAACGCATGGAGCCCGGCCTCGCCAACCTCTGGCTCTACGGGTTGCACAAGACCGTGGGCTTCACCCTCCTTGCCCTGATCCTCATCCGCATCACCTGGCACCTTGCCAGCCCGCCACCCGCGCCCCTCGGCCCGCACAATGCGCTGTTCTGGGCCGCACGCGCCGCGCATTGGACGATCTACGCCCTCCTCGTCGGCATCCCGTTCACCGGCTGGGCCGGAAGCTCGGCCACCGGCATCGACGTGATGATCGCCGACCGCTGGACCGTGCCTCCGCTGGTCGAGGCGTCGGAGGCGGGCGAGGCCTTCTGGTTCGGCTTGCACGGCATCCTGACCAAGCTGCTGATGGCCCTCCTTGCCCTCCACATCCTCGGCGCCCTCAAGCGGCAGGTCGAAGGCGACGGCACCCTGACCCGGATGCTGAAAGGTCGCGTCTAAGAATTTTCGCGAAAATTTTTAGACCTGTCCCCGTGCTAGCCCTTTCCCGACGCATGAGCTAAGCAATCGCCGGACTCAAGCGAAGGCGCAGACATGGCACGCATCCTCATCACCTCGGCCATTCCCTACATCAACGGGATCAAGCATCTCGGCAACCTCGTCGGCTCCCAGCTGCCTGCCGACCTCTTCGCCCGCTTCAACCGCGCGATGGGGCATGAGGTGATGTTCATCTGCGCCACCGACGAACACGGCACCCCCGCCGAGCTTGCTGCCGCCAAGGCGGGCAAACCCGTGGAAGAATACTGCGCCGAGATGCACGAGGTGCAGAAGGACCTCGCGGCCGGGTTCCGGCTCTCCTTCGACCATTTCGGCCGCTCCTCGTCGTAGCGCAACCACAGGCTCACCCAGCATTTCGCGGGCAAGCTCGACGAACACGGCCTGATCGCGGAAGTCAGCGAAAAGCAGGTCTTCTCCATCGACGACAACCGCTTCCTGCCCGACCGCTACATCACCGGCACCTGCCCGAACTGCGGCTACACGGCGGCGCGCGGCGACCAGTGCGAGAACTGCACCAAGCAGCTTGACCCGACCGACCTGATCAATCCCCGGTCGTCCATCAGCGGCTCCACCAACCTTGAGGTGCGGGAAACCAAGCACCTCTACCTGAAACAGCGCGCCCTTCGCGACAAGCTGGAGGCCTGGATCGACTCGAAGACCGACTGGCCGATCCTGACCACCTCGATCGCCAAGAAATGGCTGAACGATGGCGACGGCTTGCAGGACCGCGGCATCACCCGCGACCTTTACTGGGGCATCCCGGTGAAAAAGGGCGACCAGCCCTGGCCGGGGATGGAGGGCAAGGTCTTCTACGTCTGGTTCGATGCCCCCATCGAATACATCGCCTGCACCGCCGAATGGGCCGACGCCAACGGCAAGGCCGAGGCCGACTGGGAACGCTGGTGGCGCACCGACAAGGGCGCCTCGGACGTGACCTACTACCAGTTCATGGGCAAGGACAACGTCCCCTTCCACACCCTCTCCTTCCCCGCCACCATCCTGGGGTCCGGCGAGCCCTGGAAGCTGGTCGACTACCTCAAGTCCTTCAACTACCTCAACTATGACGGCGGCCAGTTCTCCACCTCGCAGGGCCGGGGCGTCTTCATGGATCAGGCGCTCTCGATCCTGCCCGCCGACTACTGGCGCTGGTGGCTCCTCTCCCACGCGCCGGAAAGCGCCGACAGCGAATTCACCTGGGAGAATTTCCAGGCCTCGGTCAACAAGGACCTCGCCGATGTCCTCGGCAACCTCGTCTCCCGCGTGACCAAGTTCGCCGTGTCGAAGTTCGGCAACGAAGTCCCCGCCGGAGGCAGCTTCGGCCCGCTGGAGACCGCCCTCATCGCCGACCTCGGCGCACGGATCGCGGACTACACCCGTTTCATGGAACAGATGGAGGTCCGCAAGGCCGCCGCCGAACTGCGGGCGATCTGGGTCATTGGCAACGAATACCTGCAACAGGCCGCCCCCTGGTCCGTCGTCAAGACCGACCCGGAACAAGCCCAGGCCATCGTCCGCCTCGCCCTGAACCTGATCCGCGTCTACGCGATCCTCTCCTCCCCCTTCATCCCCGACGCCTCTGCCACGATGATGCAGGCCGTGGGCTCGGACGATTGGACCTGGCCCGCCGACATCTCCGCCGCGATGCGCGCCCTGCCGCCGGGCCACGGCTTCACCGTGCCGGAGAATCTGTTCCGCAAGATCACTGACGAAGAGCGCGCCGACTGGCAGGCGCGCTTCTCCGGCATCCGCAGCTAGGCAGCTTTCCGCCGCCCTGCTGCACCTGCATCCCGGCGGGGGCCGGGCAGGCCCGCAGCCGCAGCGAGCGGTTGGCGCCCGGCCGCAGCCCCGGTGGCTGCCGACCGCGCGTTAATGCTTGCTTCTCAGGACCTTGCACCAACCATTCGCGATCAAACGAATCGTCTTTCAAACCCGTGACAGGATACGGAAAAAGGTTCGTGTGCAGCCGCAGAAACGCCCCATGCGCGGGTGAAAATTTGTCCCCTCTGCGGGCTACAGGGACAAAATTCCGCCGACACTGAAATCTTGGGGAAGCTGAACCACACGCAATGGTGGTATTGTCCGGCCATCGGACCTGAGTCGCTGCCCGACTACTGCCAAGTCCAGGAGAACCCGAGATGACACAGATTCTGCAGTCGCGCCCCCGCCCCGCCAGAACCTATGCCGCCGTCGCCCTGTTCCTTGCCGTCTATGTGGGAGTGCTGGTTTTCGTCTTCGCGCCCAAGGACATGATCTCCGTCCAGTCCCCGACCGCACTGCTGGAAACCGACTGAACCGAAGCTAGATGATCGCCCCTTCCACCAGCGCGCGCCCCTCGGCGATGCGCCTGTAGTGGAATTCGGCCATGTCCAGCGTCCGGTAGCCGCCGTGCACGATCAACTCCGCCGTCGCCCGGCCCATTGCGGGCGATTGTTGCAGCCCGTGGCCTGAAAACCCGTTCAGGAACAGGAAGTTGCCGATTTCCGGGTGCGGCCCGGTGATCGCGTTCTGGTCGAGGCAGTTGTAGTCGTACTGCCCAGCCCATTCGCTGATCACCTTCACCGCCTCGAAGGCCGGGATGCGGGTGGCGATATAGGGCCAGATCTTGTCCATCCAGAGCCCGTGATCCATCGCGAAATCGTCGAAGGCCACCGCAGGGTCCACGTCGGCATGGCCCCCCGCCATATAGGTCCCGCCGCCCACTTCGCGCACGAAAACCCCTGACGGATCAATGGTCAAGGGCAACGGGCGGTCCAGCGGCGTTTCCGCCTGGATCACCCAGTTGAAGCGTTTCCTCGGCTCGATCGGAATCGCGATCCCGGCCATCGCCGCCACCTTCGCCCCCCGCGTGCCCGAGGCGTTGACGACCGTCCCGCAGCCCACCGTCCGACCGGATTTCAGCCGCACCCCCGTGACTTGGCCACCCGAGACGTCCAGCCCCACCACCTCGTCCGCGACATATTCCACCCCCGCCTCGCGGGCCTTGCGGTGGAACCAGTCGAACACGGTCGAGCCGTCGAAATAGCCCTCGTCTTTCGTGTTCAGGCTCCCCAGAACCAGACCATCCACCGTCATGAACGGGAACTCCGCCGCGATCTGGCCGGGCGTCAGGATGCGCGTTCCCGCCCCCGCCGCCGCCTGCACCTTCTGGTTGGCGCGCAGGACATTCGCGAAACCCTCGTCATTGGCGAGGTAGAGGTAGCCGAAATTCTGGATCTTCAGCTCCGGCACCCGGTCGTCCCCGCCCATGCGCGCCCGCAGAGACTGCACAAAATCGGCGCCGAACTGCGAGACGCGGATGTTCAACTCGGTCGAGAACTGCTGGCGGATGCAGGAGAAACTCAGCGTCGTCGCCGCCTGCTCATAGGACGGGTCGCGCTCCACCACCAGCACCCGGCCGGTGAAGCCCATTTGCGTCAGCCACCAGGCGGTCGACGACCCCATGATCGCCCCGCCGATGATCACCACGTCATAGACGCCGTGCTTCGGCTCCTTTTGAAATCCCTGCATGTCCGTCCTGCCCTCAAGCTCTCGGCCACGGGTGTAGCGCAGCTTTTCCGCAGGGTAAATCCGGGCCCGGAAGGCAGCAGGGCGACGAAAGCCGCCCCGCTGAAGGTTGCGGCTCCGGCCTAGTTGGAGCCCTCGTCCATCTGCATCCCGTCCATCTTGGAATGGTCCATGCCTTCCATTCTCTCGGCCATCGGCGGGTCGATCATGAATTCGACCTCGACCCGGCCGGCATGTTCGAAGATCAGCGTGACCTTGTGCATCTCGCCTTCGGTCAGCGTGCCGGTCAGGCCCATAAGCATGATGTGATAGCCGCCGCGTTCCAGGCTGACGGTCTCGCCCGCCGGAATGTCCAGCGCCGGAACCGGCTCCATCGTTCCGACGCCGTTGGCATCGACCTTGCTTTCATGGACTTCCGACTTCGCTGCCATGTCAGTTTCAACCCCGATCAGCTTGTCGGCCTCGCTGCCTTCGTTGACGATGGCAAGGTAGCCCCCGGCAGCCTTGGCGCTGGCAGCAGGCTGCGGGATATGGGGATGAATGAACTGCAGGGAGCCGACCGTCAGGTCATGGGCCAGCAACGGAGAGGAAAGGCACAGGGCCGCAACAAGGGTGAGAAGACGTTTCATCGTCAGGTTTCCTTTTGGAGTATCGACAGATTGGAAGCGCTACCCGGTTTCCTGCGAAGACCGGACAGCACCGAAAGTGCGTGGTGTACGCAGCGACCTGCGCAGCGACCTGCGCTGCGACCGCCGTCATGCGACCGGCGGGCCCTGCGGACTGCGCGCCAGATCAAGGACGCGCGCGACGGTCAGGTTCTCGCGCGGGGCAGTGACGGCGACCTCTGCGGCCTGGTCGGTCCGGACAGGCCCCCTCTCGGGGGGAGGCACATCGGCGCCGCCGGAAATGTGACAGGCCTGGCAGAGCGGGTCGCCGTGCGACCCCGGCACGCCGGCGCCGCCGCAGAAATCATCTGCGGTAGCACCGTTCGCAACCAGGAAGGCAAGCACCTTGTCGTTCACGTCCGGCGCGCGATGCGCCCAGCCGGTCGCAACCAGCGCGACGGCCAGGACGGCGAAAAGCGCCACCCGCAAGCGAAGCATGAAGGGCCCTGCCATGATGCGCCTGCCTAGGCCGGGCGACCCTGCCCGTCAACCGGACAATGCGGCGCAGGTCGCGGCTTGCCTTGTCCGAGGATCGGCGAAAGACTGCGGCCCGAAATCAATCAGCCCCGGATCGCCCCATGCCCACTCAAGTTCCCGTCTTCGATGGCCACAACGACATCGTCCTGAAGATCGCCGCCGCCGGTGAGAATCGCGCGAAGCTCTGGCTGCAGGGCGAAGGCGCGGGGCACCTGGATCTGCCGCGGATGCTGAAACACGCTTTCGCGGGCGGCTTCTTCGCGGTCTACATCCCCTCACCGGACGAGGGCGAGCCGGTCGACCACGACGCACTTATGGACAAGCCGCCCTATGACCTGCCGCTGCCCGGCCTGATCGACCACACCGCCGCCCAGCCCGTCGCGGTCGAGATGCTGGGCCATCTCCTGTGGATGGAGCGCGCCTCCGAGGGCCGCTTCCGCTGGTGCCGCAGCGCCGCCGACATCCGCGCCGCGATGGCGGCGGGCGCCGTCGCGGGCATCCTCCATTTCGAGGGTGCCGAACCCATCGGCCCGAACCTCGACGCGCTGCACCTCTTTCACGCGATGGGCCTGCGCTCGGTCGGCCCGGTCTGGAGCCGCCCGACCATCTTTGGCCACGGCGTCCCCTTCCGCTTTCCGTCCACCGGCGACACCGGGCCGGGGCTGACCGATCTGGGCCGTGCGCTGGTCCGCGAATGCAACGCGCTGCGCATCATGATCGACCTCAGCCACCTGAACGAGGCCGGGTTCTGGGACGTGGCGAAACTGTCGGACGCCCCCCTCGTCGCCACCCATTCCAACGCCCATGCCGTCACGCCTTCGAGCCGCAACCTGTCGGACCGCCAGCTGCGCGCCATCGGCGAAAGCGGCGGCATGGCGGGCCTGAACTTCGCCACCTGCTTCCTGCGCCCCGACGGCCGCCGCAGCCCCGAGATGACGCTGGACCCGGTCAAGCGCCACATCGAGCACATGCTGAAACACGCGGGCGAGGATCATGTCGGCCTCGGCTCGGACTACGACGGCGCGACCACGCCCAAGGACATCGGCGGGGTCGAGGGCCTGCCGGTGCTGATCGCCGCGATGCGCGAGATGGGCCTCGGCGAGGCGCTGATCACCAGGATCGCCCACGGCAACTGGCTGCGGCTTCTGGAGCGCACCTGGGGCGGCTGACGCCCCCCGACGAGACGACGAAGTGAACGAGGGGGCTCAGGCGAAGGCGACCCGCAACCCCTCAGCCAGCCCCACATAGCGGTCGGCCAACGGGTTCGACCGCCGCCAGACCAGCCCGATGGTCCGCTTTGGCCGCGGCTCCGGCAATTGGTGCAAGACCACCGGGGCCGAACGCAGTTCGACCTCCGCCGCCATCTCGGGGATCAGCGTCACCCCGATCCCGGCCCCCACCATCTGCACCAGCGTCGACAGCGACGAGCCTTCCATGATCTCGCCCGTCGGGCGCTGCGGCAGCTTGCAGACCGCGATCGCCTGGTCGCGGAAGCAGTGGCCTTCCTCCAGCAGCAGCAAAGGCTCGGCGGGCAGCTCGGCCAGGGGCGGCACCGGCAGATGCGCCGCGTCCAGGTTGCGGACCAGCAGGAACTCCTCGTCGAAAAGCGGCGTTTCGGCCAGCGAGGGCTCCGACACCGGCAGCGCCAGCAGCGCCAGGTCCAGGCGCCCCTCGCCCAGGTCGCGCACCAGTTTCGGCGTCACCGCCTCGCGCGGGCGCAGGTCAAGCTCGGGATAGGCCGCCGCCAGATGCCGCATCACCCGCGGCAGCAGATAGGGTGCCACCGTCGGGATCACCCCCAGCCGCAGCCGCCCCGACAAGGGCCCGGCCGCCGCCCGCGCCAAGGCCCCCAGCTCGTCCACCGCGCGCAACACGTCGCGGGCGCGCGCCGCCACCTCCTCGCCCAGCACCGTCAGGCTGATCTGCCGCGCCCCCCGTTCGACCAGCGGCGCACCCAGGATCTCCTCCAGCTCCTTCACCTGCAAGGACAGGGCCGGTTGCGAGATCGACGAGGCCTCCGCCGCGCGCCCGAAATGGCGGTGCCGCGCCAACGCGTCGAAATAGCGCAGGTGCTTCATGGTCAGCGGTGTCATAGGTTCTGCATATCGCGGCGATAGGAAAATGAAAATTCCTATTATCGCTCGAGGGTGCTAGCCATGACCCACGACGAAGACCGGCGAGTCGCTCCCCCGGCCCGAAAGGCTTGGGCGCGACCTGTCGTTTCGTTACCGCATTCAGCCAGACGAGGAGAGCAAGATGGACGGCAATGACGTGAAGAGCGGGGGCAAATGCCCGGTCATGCACGGCGCGATCACCGAGACGGGATCGTCGGTGACGGAATGGTGGCCGAAGACGCTGAACCTCGACATCCTCAGCCAGCATGACGCCAAGGTGAACCCGCTGACCGGCTTCAACTACCGCGAAGAGGTGAAAAAGCTGGACTTCGACGGGCTGAAGCGTGACCTCATTGCGCTGATGACCGACAGCCAGGACTGGTGGCCGGCCGACTGGGGCCACTACGGCGGGCTCTTCGTCCGCATGACCTGGCATGCCGCCGGGACCTACCGCATGGCCGACGGCCGGGGCGGGGCGGGCACCGGCAACCAGCGCTTCGCGCCGCTGAACTCCTGGCCGGACAATGGCAACCTCGACAAGGCCCGGCGCCTCCTGTGGCCGATCAAGAAGAAATACGGCAACCGCCTGTCCTGGGCCGACCTGATCGCCCTGGCCGGAACGATGGCCTACGAGAGCATGGGGTTGAAGACCTACGGCTTCGCCTTCGGCCGCGAGGACATCTGGGCACCCGAGAAGGACATCTACTGGGGGTCGGAAAAGGAATGGCTGACCGACCAGCGCTACCCCACGAAGGACGACCGCGCGAGCCTGGAGAACCCGCTCGCCGCCGTGGTCATGGGCCTGATCTATGTGAACCCGCAGGGCGTGAACGGCACTCCCGACCCGCTGAAGACGGCGCAGGACGTGCGCGTCACCTTCGCCCGCATGGCGATGAATGACGAGGAGACCGTCGCACTCACCGCAGGCGGCCACACCGTCGGCAAGGCACACGGCAACGGCAATGCTGCCCTGGTCGGGCACGAGCCGGAGGGTGCGGGCCTCGAGGAACAGGGTCTGGGCTGGATCATCAACGCCACCCGTTCGATTGGTCGCGATACCGTGACCTCGGGGCTCGAAGGCGCCTGGACCACCCACCCGACGAAATGGGACAATGGCTTCTTCCACCTTTTGCTGAAATACGACTGGTGGATGACGAAATCCCCCGCCGGGGCCTGGCAATGGCAGCCGATCGGCATCACCGAGGAAGACATGCCGGTCGATGTGGAAGACCCGTCGATCCGCCGGATGCCGATGATGACCGACGCCGACATGGCGCTGCGCTTCGACCCGGAATACCGCAAGATCGCCGAGCGTTTCCGCGACGACCACGCCTATTTCAGCGACTGCTTCGCCCGCGCCTGGTTCAAGCTGACCCATCGCGACATGGGGCCGAAGGACCGCTACATCGGCCCCTGGGTGCCGCAGGAAGACCTGATCTGGCAGGATCCGGTCCATGAAGGCCCGAGCGGCTGGGACGTGGCCGCCGTGAAGGCGAAGATCGCTGCCTCGGGCCTCTCGGTCAGCGACATGGTGACGACCGCCTGGGATTCGGCCCGCACCTACCGCGGTTCCGACCACCGCGGCGGCGCGAATGGCGCCCGCATCCGCCTTGCGCCCCAGAAGGACTGGGAGGGCAACGAGCCCGCTCGTCTCGCCCGCGTGCTTTCGGTGCTGGAGCCCATCGCCAAATCCGCCGGGGCCTCGGTCGCCGACGTGATCGTGCTGGCGGGGAATGTCGGCGTGGAACAGGCGGCGAAGGCTGCGGGGTTCGACGTGGCGGTGCCCTTCCATGCCGGTCGCGGCGACGCGACGGACGCCGAGACCGATGCCGACAGCTTCAGCGTGCTGGAGCCCCTGGCCGATGGTTTCCGCAACTGGCAGAAGCAGGACTACGTCGTCACCGCCGAGGAAATGCTGCTCGACCGGGCGCAGCTCATGGGTCTGACCGCCCCCGAGATGACCTGCCTGATTGGCGGGATGCGAGTGATCGGGACGAACCACGCCGACACCAAGCACGGGGTCTTCACCGACCGCGTCGGCGCGCTGACCACCGACTTCTTCACCGGGCTGACGGACATGTTCTACAGGTGGGTGCCGAAGGGGTCGAACCTCTACGACATCACCGACCGCAAGACCGGCGCGGTCAAGTGGACGGCCACCCGTGCCGACCTCGTCTTCGGCTCGAACTCGATCCTGCGCGCCTATGCCGAGGTCTATGCCCAGGACGACAATGCCGGGAAGTTCGTCCGTGACTTCGTTGCGGCCTGGACCAAGGTGATGGAAGCCGACCGCTTCGACCTGCGGGCCTGATCCGAAACTTGGGGAACGGCCTTCGGGCCGCTCCCCTCCCCGCCCCCTGTCAATCGCGGGGCTGCGCCAGAAGCCAGTCCCGCACTTCCAGCGCTGCGCGCGACAGGGTGGCGTTGCGCGGCCAGATGACGTGGAATTGCAGGCCGGTCGACAGTGCATGGTCGGAGAGTCGCACCAGCACGCCCTGATCCACCAACCCCTCGACCAGATGCCTCCAGCCGAGCGCGATCCCCTGCCCGGCGATCACCGACTGCACGACCAGCACATAGTCGTTGATCTGCAAACCCTTCGGCACCCGCCGCCCCTCGATCCCGGCCGAGGCGAACCAGTCGCGCCAGGTTGCCGCCGACCGGTGCGGCTCCTCCAGATGGATGAGCTGGTGGTCGAGCAGGTCCGCCGCCAGCCGAGGCCGGTCGCGCCCCGCCAGGTAGCCCGCGCCGCAGACCGGATAGATCACCTCCGCCGCCAGCGGGGCAGACTGATACTGCGGCCAGTCGCCCGGATCGCCGCCCCGGATCGCCAGCGGAATCCCCTCTCCGACCAGGTCAAGGTCGCGGTCCGCGGTCTGGATGCGCAGGTCGATCTCCGGCAGGTCGGCCCGAAGCTCTGCCATGCGCGGCACCATCCAGAAGGCCGCGAAGGCGGTGGAGCAGGACAGCGTCACATGCCCCCCCGTCGCCACCGCCCGCAAATCCTGCGCGGAACGCTGGATATGCTGAAGCCCGATTGACACATCGGCATGGAACCGCGCCCCCGCCTCGCTGAGCCGCACCCGGCGGTGTTCGCGCAGGAACAGGGCGGTCCCCAGATGCGCCTCCAGCCGGTGCACGGCATAGGACACCGCCGCCTGCGTCATCCGTAGCTCGCGCGCGGCGCCGGTGAAACTGGACAGCCGCCCCGCCGCCTCGAACACGACGAGGCTGTTGACCGAGGGAAGCAGGCTGCGCAGGTTTTCCATAAACCTACCTTATCAAGTCCATGAAACTTTTCCAGCGTCACACAGCGCGGCGAGAGGTCTACCCTGACGGCGGCTTATCGAAAGGCGAAATCATGGCGGACGGCGACCTTCCCGAACCGAAACGGCAGCGCGGCGGGCGGCAGAAGCTGCGCGATGCCCGCGTGGGCGTCGAGGCGGGCGTCCACCGCCCCTACATCGTGCGCGGCATCCCGACCTACGACATCCTGTCCGAGGAAAGCCTGGTCGCCATCGAGAAGACCGCCGACCGCATCCTGGCTGAGATCGGGATCGAGCTGCGCGACGACCAGCCAACGATGCAGCTCTACAAATCCGCCGGGGCCGAGGTGACGCCGCAGACCGAGGGCATTTGGCGGGTAAAATTCCCGCCCGGAATGCTGCGCGAAATCCTGAAGACCGCGCCGGAAGTCTTCACCCAGCACGCCCGCAACCCGGCGAATGCGGTGCAGATCGGCGGCAACAACGTCGTCTTCGCGCCCTCCTACGGGTCGCCCTTCGTGATGGACCTCGACAAGGGCCGCCGCTACGGCACGATCGAGGACTTCCGCAATTTCATCAAGCTGGCGCAATCCTCGCCCTGGCTGCACCATTCCGGCGGCACCGTCTGCGAGCCGACCGACGTTCCGGTGAACAAGCGCCACCTCGACATGGTCTACAGCCACATCCGCTATTCCGACCGCGCCTTCCTGGGCTCGATCACTGCCCCGGAACGGGCGGCCGACAGTGTGGAGATGGCGCGCATCCTGTTCGGCGAGGCCTTCACCGACCAGAACTGCGTGGTGATGGGTAACTTCAATACCACTTCGCCTTTGGTCATCGACGGGGTGACGGCTGCGGGCATCCGCACCTATGCCGCCGCGAACCAGGGCTCGATCCACCTGCCCTTCCTGCTGGGCGGGGCCGTCGCCCCCCTGACCACCGCAGGGATGGTCGCGCAAGGACTGGCCGAAAGCATGGCCTCCTGCGCCATCGCGCAGCTGACCCGGCCGGGCGCGCCGACGATCCTGGCCTCGTTCTTCTCCTCGATGAGCCTGCGCACCGGCTCGCCCACCTTCGGGACGCCGGAACCGGCCATCGGCTCGCTGGCGATGGGCCAGCTGGCGCGGCGGCTGAAGATGCCGCTTCGCTGCGCCGGGAACTTCTCCACCTCCAAGCTGCCCGACGGGCAGGCGATGCAGCAAAGCATGATGTCGATGATGTCCGCCGTGCAGGGTGGCGCGAACTACGTCCTGCATTCCGCCGGTTTCCTCGACGGGCTGCTGTCGATGTCCTACGAGAAACTGGTGATGGACACCGATATGTGCGGTGCCTTGCACGCCTATCTCGACGGGATGGCGGTGAACGAGGACACGCTCGCCTTCGAGGCGCTGAACGAACTTGGACCGGGCCAGCACCTGTTCTCCACCCAGCACACGCTGCGGCACTACGAGACCGCCTACTGGGATTCCGCGCTGGACGACAACCAGCCGTGGGAGACCTGGGACGAACAGGGCGGCATCGACTATGCCCAACGCGCCAATACCCGCTGGAAGAAGATCCTGCGCGACTATGAGGCCCCGGCGCTGGACCAGTCGACTGACGAGGCGCTCAACGCTTTCATGGCCCGGCGCAAGGAGTCGATGGCCGACATGTGGTACTGACCGGACGCACGCCGGGTCGGCGCGTCGTGCCTGTTGCGCGACTTGATCGCCGGATCCGCGTCTCCGGACGGGAAAAGTAGATACTCCGCCCGTGAAGAAGGACGCGGGCGGGGCATGGTCGCCGCCGGGGGTAACCCGGTGATCCGAGGGGGGGTCATTCCGCAGGTGGCGGCGGGTGGCCGTTGTGGGTGGCCATGTAGCCTTCGATCTCGACGTCCAGCCTGGCCATGCCGACGCCGCCTGCCATGAGGTCGGTGATCTCCTCGCGGGTCTTCTGGCCCTTCTTGAAATCGACCGCGACCGCGCCCCGAAGTGGACGGCGCGGGCGATGGCAAAGCTCTGCCACTCGCCGCCCGAGACACCCCCCACCAGCCGGTCGCCATCGGTGATCCGGGTGATGCCCATGTCCTGCACGGCTTTCGCTGCCACCGCATTCGCCGTCTTTCGGTCGTAGCGCTGGCGGATGTGCTGATCGGCCGGAGTGGCGAAATGCTGGGCTGACCTGCCGCCCGGCCAGCTTCCTCTCGATTGGATGGCCCTCGGCGCGGGGCAAGATTTCCGTCGCATTGTTGAACGATTGTATAGTAGGGTGACGGGAATCAGTCAGATCGAATGGAGATTTGATGGCCTCGATCCGCAGCCAGTTCCCGCGCCGGGTCGAGGTGGTCGAGAACCTGTGGATCCCGCTGCCCGACGGCACCCGGTTGGCGGCGAAGCTGTGGCGCCCGGCGGAAGGGCGGCATCCGGCGATCCTGGAATACCTGCCGTACCGCAAGCATGACGGCACCCGCGGGCGCGACCAGGGGATGCACATGTATCTGGCTGGGCACGGCTACGCCTGCCTGCGGGTCGACATAAGGGGGTGCGGCGAAAGCGAAGGGCTTCTCCACGACGAATATTCCGAGATTGAACAGCAGGACGGTTGCGACCTGATCGCCTGGATTGCCGCGCAAGGCTGGTGCGACGGACAGGTGGCGACGATCGGCATCAGCTGGGGCGGGTTCAACGGCTTGCAGATCGCGGCGCGGCAGCCACCCGCGCTGAAGACGGTGATCGCGGTCGGCTTCACCGACGACCGCTATGCGACGGATGTGCATTACATCGGCGGCTGCCTGTCGAAGGACAATCTGGACTGGTCGGGCACGATGGTCGCGGGGATGGACCTGCCGCCCGACCCCGCGCTGCATGGGCCGACCTGGCGCGACCTCTGGCTGCAAAGGATCGCGGCGAACCGGCCCTGGGGGCTGATCTGGATGCAGCACCAGCATCGGGATGACTACTGGAAGCAGGGTTCGGTCTGCGAGGATTTCAGTGCGATCAAGGTGCCGGTCTATGCGGTGTCGGGCTGGGCCGACAACTATTCGGAAGCGGTGCCGCGGCTGCTGGCGGCGCTGGGGCCGGACCGCTGCCGCGGGCTGGTCGGCCCCTGGGCGCATTCCTTTCCGATGGATGTGACGGTTGGACCGGCAATCGGCTGGCTGCAAGAGGTGCTGCGCTGGTGCGACCACTGGATGAAGGGGCAGGACACCGGGATCATGCGGGAACCGGCGCTGCGGGTCTGGATGCAGGACAGCGTGCCGCCGAAGACCTGCTATGCGGAGCGTCCGGGGCGCTGGGTCGGCGAGGAAAGCTGGCCGAGCCCGCGCATCGAGGACTGGCAGCTGTATCCCGTGGGGTCCGGGCTATGCGACAGCCCGGAACCGGGTGAAGCGCGTGTCTGCTCCCCGCTCTGGGTCGGCGCGGCGGCGGGGGAGATCGGACGCTATGGCGCGGAGGCCGACTGGCCGACGGATCAGCGCGAGGATGACGGCGGCTCGCTGGTCTGGATGACCGCGCCGCTGGAGGATCGGGTGGAAATCCTGGGCGCGCCCCGGCTGCGGCTGCGGGTGGCCTCGGACAAGCCGCTGGCTCTGGTGGCGGTGCGGCTGTGCGACGTGGCGCCGGACGGGGCCTCGACCCGGGTGACACTGGGGATGCTGAACCTGGCGCATCACCGGGGCCACGACCGGCCCGAGGCGCTGGTTCCCGGCAGGCCGGTCGAGGTGGTGGTGGATCTGGACGACATCGCCCATGCCTTCCCGGCGGGACACCGGATCGGGTTGTCGCTGTCCTCGGTCTACTGGCCGATCACCTGGCCCTCGCCCGAGCTGGCGACGCTGGCCGTCGACCTGGGCGCGGCGCAACTGGTCCTGCCCCGGCGTCCGTTGCGGGCCGAGGATGCCGCATTGCGTGCCTTCGACCCGCCGGAACTCGCGCCGCAAAGCCCGGTGATCGACCATCCGGTCGCGCCCGCCCATCCGCGCCGGGTGACGCGCGAGCTTCTGTCGGGAAAGATCACGGTGGATTTCCCACGCTGGTGCTATGACCACGAATTCCCCGATATCGGCATCAGGCAGGCGAGCGAGGGCCATGCGCGCTATGAGATCACCGAGGGCGACCCGCTGAGTGCTGCGATGGAGACCCGCTACCAGGTGGTGCAGACCCGCGCGGATGGGGTCTTCACGCATGACAGCCAAAGCCGGATGACCTGCGATGAAAAGACATTTCACATCTGGGCGGAAACCGTGATCCGGGAGAACGGCACCGAGATCGCCCGGCAGGAATGGCGCGAGGAGGTTCCGCGTGACCATGTGTAGGCCTGCGTCCGGTCGCCGCTGCAGGGTTGACTCGCGGGGGACGCGAAGAGCAAGCTTTGATCAAATGCCCCCGTCAGGCCCGAGGTGCGCATGAGAACCGAGACCGTGCCCCTGAGCGGGCCAAGTCCAGGCACCACGCGGACCCTGACCCGTCATCACTGGGGACAGGAAGGGGCAAGGCCGAAGGTCTATCTGCAGGGGGGCCTGCATGCCGACGAGATGCCGGGTCCGCTGGCGCTGTATCATCTGATGCAGCTGCTGGATCTGGCCGAGGCCGAGGGCCGCATCGCCGGGCATGTGGTGGTGGTCCCGCTGGCCAACCCCATCGGGCTGTCGGAGTGGCTGTTGCACAAGCCGGTGGGTCGGCGTGATCTGGAAGGGGCGCATAACTTCAACCGGGGCTATCCCGATCTGGCGGCGCTGGTGGGGGACGCGCTGGAGGGGCAGCTTGGCACCGACCCGGTGGCGAATGTCGCGACGATCCGGGCGGCCTTCGGCGCGGCGCTGGCCGGGGCGAAGATCGAGACCGAGGTCGACGAGCTGCGCATCCGGCTGATGGAAGCCACCCATGACGCCGACATCGTGCTGGACCTGCATTGCGACCACCGGGCGGTCATGCATTTCTATGCCTCGACCGCGCGGCCCGAGATCACCGATCTTCTGGGCCGCTGCACCGGGGCGGAGCTGGCACTGATCGAGGACAGTTCGGGCGGCAATGCCTTCGACGAGGCGCATACGGCGCCGTGGCGGGCCTTGCGGGATCGGTTCGGCGACAAGGTCCCGCAGCCCTGCTTCTCGACCACGCTGGAATATCGCGGGCAGCTTGACGTATCGGATGCGGTGGCGGCCGAGGATGCGGGCGGGCTGATGACCTTTCTGGTCGAGCTGGGCGCGCTGACCGGCGAGGCGGACCCGGCCTATGGTCCGGCCGAGGAAATGCCGTTGGCGGGCGCAGTGGAGTTCATGGCCCCCATCGGCGGGATCGTGACCTGGGTGACGCAGCCCGGCGACCGGGTGGCGGAAGGTCAGGTCCTGGGCCACATCACCGACCCCGCCGCCCGCCGCCGCGAGGAAATCCTTGCCCCGACGACGGGGCTTCTGTTCCGGCAGGAGCTGTGGACCACCTGCCTGAAGGGGCAGGGCCTCTGCCATGTGGCGGGGCATGAGATCCGGCGGCAGGGTGACCTCCTGTCCAACTGAAACCATAACAGGGAGTGACGCAGATGATCGGAAAGGCAAGCAAAGTCGCGCGGTGGCTGGCCGGTGCGGCCACGGCCTTGGCGCTGGCGGCGGGGCCGGGGATGGCGGATGCGGTGCTGGACCGCGGCATCGGCTCGGAGTGGTCCAGCCTCGACCCGCAGGTGAACTTCGACGCCGCGGCGGGCTGGATCATCATGGACGCCTACGAGGGCCTGGTGACCTTTGGTCCCGGCGGCGGCATCCAGCCCGGCCAGGCCGAAAGCTGGGACGTGTCCGAGGATGGCAAGACCTATACCTTCCACCTGCGCGAAGGGCTGAAATGGTCGAACGGCGACCCGGTCAAGGCACAGGAATTCGTCGATTCCGTCTTCCGCACGCTGGACCCGGCGACGGTCAGCGAAAAGGGCTATTACTTCTATTCGGTCGTGAAGATCAAAGGCGCCGAAGCGATTGCCAACGGCGAGGCGAAGGATGCCAGCGGTCTTGGCGTGACCGCCCCCGATGACCGGACCGTGGTGGTCGAGATGGAGACCCCTGCCCCGCATCTTCTGAACATCATGGGCGCCTTCCAGATCCCGCCCCTGCACGGGCCGTCCTATGCCGCGAACGGGGCGGCGGGCTTCGTCGACCCGGCCAAGCTGGTCACGAACGGCGCCTACACGATCACCGAGATCGTGCCGCAGAGCCATGTCCTGCTGACCAAGAACCCGAACTACTGGGACGCGGCCAACGTCAGGATCGAACAGGTGAAATACCACGTCACCGAAGACGTCGCGACCGAGTTCAAGCGCTTCCAGGCCGGCGAGATCGACATCACCTACGACGTGCCGGTGAACATGCTGGAAGAGCTGAAGACCTCGATGCCCGATGCGCTGAACATATCGCCCTCGACCGAGACGACCTATTACAGCTTCAACCTGACCAAGCCGGAACTACAGGATATCAACGTGCGCACGGCACTGTCACTGGCGATCAACCGCGAGCTTGTGCAGGGGAAGATCGTCAAGGGTGGCGCGATCCCGGCCTATTCCTACGCGGGCGGCTTCGACCCCAGTTACGAGGGGCCGATGATGCCGGGGTTCGATCTGTCGCAGCCCGACCGCGAGGCGAAGGCCAAGGAACTGATGGCGGCGGCGGGCTTCGGGCCGGACAATCCCTTGAAGCTGACCATCGTCACCACAGTCGCCGAAGACCGCGTGCGACTGGCGCAGGGCGTGGCGCTGATGTGGAAGCAGGTGCTGGGCGTCGAAGCCACCGTCAACCCGATGGAGCGCAAGGCCTGGCTCGATGCCTTCTATGCCGGAACCTGGGACGTCTTTGCCGACAACCTGGTGGGCGATTTCGCCGGGGCCGAGACCTTCCTCGCCTACATGCGCCCGTCCTCCGACCCTGGCTATCACTGGGTCAAACCGGAGTATGACGCTCAGATGGACCTGGCGGCGACCATGCCCGACGCAGCCAGCCGCAACGTGGAACTGGCGAAGGCCGAGAAGATCCTGCTCGACGACGTCATCTTCGCCCCCATCGCCAAGGAACCCCTGCGCCGTCTGGTCAGCCCCAAGGTCAAGGGCTATACCCCCTCGGTCACCGACTACATCAACAGCCAGTTCCTGACGCTGGAGCCATAGGTGCTGCGGTTCGTCGGGCGCAGACTGTGGAGCGGGGGGTTGACGCTGGCCGCGCTGGTCACACTGACCTTCTTCGTGATGCGCCTCGCGCCCGGCGGGCCGTTTTCCCGGAACCGCAAGATCAGCCCGGAAGTGCAGGCCAATATCGAGGCGGCCTTCCATCTGGACGAACCCGTCTGGATGCAGTTCGGCCGCTTCGTCTGGGGCGTGCTGCGACTGGACCTCGGGCCGTCGACCCGGCACCGGGACTATTCGGTCAACGACCTGATCGCCAGCGGCCTGCCCTATTCTCTGACCATCGGCTTCTGGGCCGTGGTGGTGGCGACGCTGGTCGGTGTGGCGCTGGGGATCGCCGGGGCGCTGCGCAGGAACGGCGTGACGGATTATGTCGCCGGGATCGTCGGCGTCACCGGCATCGCCATCCCGATCTTCGTCATCGGCCCGGTGATGCAGGTTATCTTCGGGCTGCGGCTGGAATGGCTGCCGATCGGCGGCTGGGACGGCACCTGGCGCTCCCTCGTGCTGCCGGTCATCGTTCTGGCCCTGCCGAACATCGCTTATATCAGCCGCCTGACCCGCACCTCGATGATCGAGACCCTGCGCGAGAACTATGTCCGCACCGCGCGGGCCAAGGGGATCGGCTGGCGGCGCGTGTTGTGGCGGCACACCCTGACCGGGGCGCTTCTGCCGGTGATCGCCTATCTTGGCCCGGCAACGGCGGCGATCATCACCGGGTCGATCCTGATCGAGACGATCTTCGCGGTGCCGGGCATCGGGCGGCATTTCGTCGATGCCGCGCTGAACCGGGACTATCCTTTGGTGATGGGGATCACGCTCCTCTACGGCGGGCTCCTGATCCTGTTCAACATCGGAACCGATGTGGTCCGCGCGCTGCTTGATCCGAGGATCCGCAATGAGCGTTGACCTTGCCCCGCCGCGCGGCACCTCAACCTTTCAGCTGCAATTCCGCCGCTTCCGGCAGAACCGGCTGGCGATGGCTTCGGTCGCGGTGCTGGTGCTGATCGTGGGGCTGTGCTTCCTTGGCCCCTATGCCTTTCCCTTCACGGGCGAGGACGCGGATTTCGACTTCATCTCTGCCCCGGCCGAATACACCTGGCCGCATCTTTTCGGGACCGACGACTTCGGGCGCGACCTGCTGGTGCGGGTGCTGGAGGGTGGGCAGGTGTCGCTGACCATCGGCTTTCTCGGCGCGCTGGTGGCGGGGGTGATCGGCGTCCTTTACGGTGCGGTGGCGGGCTATGCCGGGGGGCGGACCGATGGGCTGATGATGCGGCTGGTCGAGATCCTGTACGGTTTTCCCTATGTGATCCTGGTGATCCTGCTCAGCCTCCTCTTCGGGGGCGGCAACGTCGCGCTGTTCGCCGCCATCGTCTTCACCCTCTGGCTGACCCCTGCGGTCATCGTGCGGGCGCAGGCGCAGTCTCTGGCCCAGCGGGAGTTCATTCAGGCCGCGCGGGCGGGCGGGATGACCGGCCCGGCCATCGTGCTGCAGCATATCGTGCCGAACTGCATGTCCACGGTGATCGTCTACGGCTCGCTTCTGGTCCCCGAGGTGATCCTGTCGGAGTCGTTCCTCTCCTTCCTCGGCATCGGGATCAAGGAACCGCAGGCCAGCTGGGGCAACCTGATCCAGACCGGCACCTCGGCGATGGAGACGGACCTGCGGCTGCTGCTTCTGCCGGGGGTGCTGCTGGCGCTGGTGCTTCTGTGCCTCAACTTCATCGCCGACGGGCTGCGCGATGCCTTCGACCCCAATGACCGATAGCCTCCTTTCCATACGGGACCTGAGCGTCCGCTTCCGCCTGCCCGACCGCGAGGCGGTGGCGGTGGACGGGGTGTCACTGGACCTGAAACCGGGCGAGGTGCTGGGCATCGTCGGCGAAAGCGGGTCGGGGAAAAGCCAGATCCTCTATGCGATGATGGGGCTGCTGGCCGCCAACGGACGGGCCTCGGGGCAGGTGCTGTTCCAGGGCCAGGACCTGCTGGCGCTTTCCCCGCGCGATCTGGACCGGGTGCGGGGCGATGCGCTGGCGATGATCTTCCAGGACCCGATGACCGGCCTCAACCCCTACATGCGCGTCGGCGACCAGCTGGCCGAAGGGCTGATGGTCCACAAGGGGATGTCGCGGGTAGAGGCGCGGGCCGAGGCGGTGCGGATGCTCGACCGCGTCCGCATCCCCGACGCCGCCGCGCGGTCCCGGCGGTTTCCGCATGAATTCTCCGGCGGAATGCGCCAGCGGGTGATGATCGCGATGGCGCTTCTGGCGAAGCCGCGCCTGCTGCTGGCCGACGAGCCGACCACCGCGCTGGACGTGACCATCCAGGCGCAGGTGCTGGACCTGATGGCGGAGCTGGGGCGCGAGACGGGAACGGCGATCATCCTCGTCACGCATGACCTGGGCGTGGTGGCGCAGCTCTGTGACCGGGTGGTCGTCCTCTACGGCGGGCGGGTGATGGAGGAAGCCCCGGCGGAGACCCTGTTCGACGCGCCCGCGCATCCCTACACCCGGGGCCTTCTGGCGGCGATGCCACGGCTGGAAACCGCGCTCACCCCGCGCCTCGGCACCATCCCCGGCACGCCGCGCTCGGGCGGGGCCGTCACCGGCTGCCCCTTCGTCGATCGCTGCGAGGTTCGCCTGCCCGTCTGCGCCACCGACCGGCCCGCCCTGCGCGACCTTGCCACCTTCGGCCCGGGCCGCCGCGCCGCCTGCCACCTGACGGGGGCCGCGCCATGACGCTGCTCGACGTGCGTTCGCTGGGCGTAGGCTACCGCGTCCCCGGTGCCGGGCCCTTCTCCGCCCCCCGCCTGCTGCCCATCGTCCACGACGCCTCCTTTACCCTCGACGCAGGCCGCACCCTCGGCGTCGTCGGCGAATCCGGTTGCGGCAAGTCCACCCTCGGCCGCGCCCTCCTCCGCCTGATCGAGCCGTCCGGGGGCCAGGTCCTCTGGCAGGGGCAGGATATGGCCACCCTCCCCGACCTGCGCCGCCGCCGCTCCGAGATGCAGATCATCTTCCAGGACCCGGTCGCCGCGCTCGACCCCCGGATGACGCTGGCCCGCATCGTCAGCCGCCCGCTCGCCACTTTCGAGCCCGGCCTCTCCCGCCGCGAAGCCCGCACCCGCGCCATCGAGGCCCTGGGGCAGGTCGGCCTCTCCCCCGATTTCGCCGACCGCTACCCGCACGAACTCTCCGGCGGGCAGGCGCAGCGGGTGGGCATCGCACGGGCGCTGGTCGGCAGGCCAAAGCTCATCATCTGCGACGAACCCGTCTCGGCGCTGGATGTCTCGATCCAGGCGCAGGTGATCAACCTGCTGATGGACCTGCAGGAACGGATGGGCCTCGCCCTCGTCTTCATCTCCCACAACCTCGCCGTCGTGCGCCACATCAGCCATGACGTGATGGTGATGTGCCTTGGCCGCGTCGTCGAACACGCCCCGCGCAGCGCCTTCTACGCCAAGCCTCTCCACCCCTACAGCCAGGCCCTGATGCAGGCCGTCCCCGAACCCGACCCAAGGCGCGAGAAGGGTCGCGTCGGCACCGCCCTCGCCGGAGAACTCCCCTCCGTCCTCTCCCCGCCCCCCGGCTGCGTCTTCGCCAGCCGCTGCCCCAAGGCCGCCGACCTCTGTCGCACCACCCGCCCGGACCTGCGCGAGGTCGCCCCCGGCCGCCTCGCCGCCTGCCACTTCACCGAGGCCCCATGACCGACCTTGCCGCCCTCTGGGCCTCTGTCCCGCAACTCTCCAACATCCACGCCAGCGCCGATGGGGCTTGGGCCTTCTGGTGCCTCGCCGGGCCGGACGAGACCGAAAACGTCTGGTGCGCCCCCCTCGACGGCTCCACCCCGCCGCGCAGGCTGACCGAGGGGCAGGACCACTACCTCATCCGCGACGTGACGCCAGACGGCAGCCGCCTCCTCCTCGCCCAGTCGCTGAATGCGAACGAGCATGACCACCTTCTGCTCCTGAACCGCGAAACCGGGGCGCTGACGCAGCTCACCCCCACGCAGGACACGCATTACGTCTACGGCGGGGCCTTCTCGGCGGACCAGAGCACGATCTTCTTCCTGGCGGACTACGACTACGCCACAGGTCAGGTGACACCGGGCGCCTGGCTCTGGCAGCAGGACCTCGCCACCGGCACCCGCACCTGCCTCGCGCAGGCGGACAGCCCGCCGCATTTCTACGTCGGTCCGCTCCTCGCCCCCGATGGCACCCGGCTTCTCTGGCACCGCAGCGACCGCGCGCCCGGCGGCTATCAGCTGTGGGTCGTTCCGGTGGAGGGCGGCGCGGAAAAGGTTCTGGACCTTGGGCCGAAGAACAACATCCTCGCCGTCTGGCTGGACGACGACCGCATCGGCTTCGCCTGCGACCACGACGGACGCGACCGGCTGGGCGTCCTGACCCTCTCCACCGGCGGGGTCGACTGGATCGCCGAAGAACCGCAGCTCTACCCCCATGCGGTGCTGGCCGGAACGGGGCCGAACTTCCTCTGCATCCACCATCAGGAAAGCCACACCCGTGCCGCGCTGGTTGGCCCCACCGGCATCCGCCCGCTGCCCAACCTCTCCGGCCGCCGCAGCCTCCTCCCCCATGCCGCCCTGCCCAAAGGCGGCTGGCTGGCCGAGGCCTATGACGCCGACGCCCCGCATGACCTTGTGGCCATCGCCGCCGACGGCACCTGCCGCACCATCTACCGCGCCCCCCCTGAACCAGCGCGCCACCACATCGCCCCGCAGGACTTCCGCTGGACCGCCCCGGATGGCCGCGCAATGCAGGGCTGGCTCTACCGGCCCCAAGGGGTGCCGAAGGGCCTGATTGCTTACGTCCACGGCGGCCCGACCTGGCATTCCGAGGATTGGGTGAACCCCAAGATCCAGTTCTGGCTCGCGCAAGGCTATGCCGTCCTCGACCCCAACTATCGTGGCTCGACCGGCTTCGGCTATGCCCACCGCGAGGCGGTGAAAGAAGACGGCTGGGGCGGCCGCGAACAGGCCGACATCCGCGCGGGGCTGGTGGCGGCGCTGGCCGCAGGTATCCCCGGCCCGGTGGCGGTGGCGGGCAATTCCTACGGCGGCTTCTCCAGCTGGTTCGCGATCACCCGCCACGCCGACCTCGTGACCGCTGCCATTCCGATGTGCGGCATGTATCGCCTCGACATCGACTTCCATGAAACCGAAATGCCGCATGGCCGCGCCTACAGCGAAGAGATGATGGGCGGCACTCCCGAGGAGTTCCCCGAGAAATACGCCAATGCCTCACCGGGCCGCTTCATCGACCGGATCAGGGGCCATGTGATGATCGTGCACGGGCTGGCGGATTCCAACGTCGGGCCCGAGAACACCCATACCGCCGTGCGCGAGCTGACGGCGGCGGGCATCCCGCACCAGGTAATGCTCTTCGCCGACGAAGGCCACGGCGTGTTCCGGCGGCGGAACGTCGCGGCCTATCTGCGCGCCAGTGCGGTGTTCCTGGACCGCGCCTTCCACGACGGGATGCGACCGGCTTGATCCCGTGAGTCCGGTGCAGTCCCGACCGGAACCGGAAAGCAATGTGCATCAAGAGACGGACGACAGGACTGTCAGTTGACTGCGAACGCGTCGCCATTGCTCACACCTAGCGCCTGTCTTGACGAGCAGAAAGAGTACGCCTGGTCAGCTCGACGAGGTCCCGTATCTCCCTACCTTGCGACAGGCAAATATCCTTCGTCCGCACCCCACGAGCCGAGAGCAGGGGTCAGGTGAAGAGCCTTTCAGACCGCTTCAACCGTGGTCGATCCTCAGCCCTGTGGTGCCGTCGAACAGCAGGACCTCGGCCAGGTCGACGACAACATGACGGGTTTCGCCGACTTCCAACAGGCTTGCCGGAGGCAAGCTGGCCAAGAGCGTCTGCGACCCCATGCGAAGGTGGGCAAGCTTCTCCGGTCCGGTCAATTCGACCATCTCGACAGTGACGGTCACTGCACCGGGGTCCGTCGACGCAGCCAGCGCGATGTTCTCGGGCCGCACGCCATAGGTGACCGCCCTGCTTTCGTATCCTTCCGGCACCTCGGCCAGCGGCAGGTCGCCCCCGCCGCCGTCCGGCCGCAGGCGGCCATCCACGATGCGACCGGGGATCAGGTTCACTCCCGGCGAGCCGACGAAGCCCGCCACGAAAAGGCTTGCGGGGCGGCGATAGATTTCCTCGGGCGTGGCCAGCTGCTCGATCCGCCCGGCATTGACCACGGCAATGCGCGTGGCCAGCGTCATCGCCTCGATCTGGTCGTGGGTGACGTAGATCATCGTCTTGCCCAAGGCCTGGTGCAGCCGCTTGATCTCGGCGCGGGTCTCCATGCGCAGCTTTGCGTCCAGGTTCGACAGCGGCTCGTCGAAGAGGAAGACGGCGGGGTTCCTGACCAGGGCCCGGCCGATCGCCACGCGCTGGCGCTGACCGCCGGACAGCTGCGCGGGCCTGCGGTCCAGAAGCGGCGTGATCTGCAAGAGGTCGGCGACCCGCGCCACCGCCGCCTCGCGTTCGGCCCGGCCGACTCCCCGCATTTCCAGGCCGAAGCCGATGTTCCGCGCGACCGAAAGGTTCGGGTAGAGCGCATAGGATTGAAAGACCATCGCGATGTCGCGGTCCTTGGGGTGGACACCGTTCATCACCCGCCCGCCGATGCGGATTTCGCCCTGGCTCGGCTCTTGCAGCCCGGCGACCAGGTTCAGGATCGTCGACTTGCCGCATCCCGAGGGGCCGAGCAGCACCAGAAGCTCGCCCGCCTCAAGCTCCAGGTCGATGCCCTTCAGCGTCTGCAGCGCGCCATAGGACTTGCCCAGGTTGACCAGAGATACCGCGCCCATCAGGCCGCCCCCGTTGTGTCCGGCAGGCCGTATTGCCGCGGAAAGGTTGAAATCGCCCGGCTCGCCAGCGCCGTTCCGTCCGTAAGCGCGTCCGTCAGGTCCGCCCCTCGCGCCACCGCCGCCAGATAACCGGCATTGAAGATGTCGCCCGCCCCGATGGTATCGACCACTTGGACGGAGGGCGCCGCCGCACTGGCGTTCACGCCCCCCCGCCGTGCAAGCGCGCCCATCGGCCCGGCCTTGATCACCGCCGTCGCGCCCTTGGGCAACATACCCTCCAGGGCCGTCAGGGCGTCGGTCGTGTCCGCCGCGCCGGTCAGCGCCAACGCCTCGGCCTCGTTGATCAGCAAATGGCGCACATGGGCCAGCCATCCGGTCATCCGCGCCCGCTCCGGGCCGGACCAACCCGCCGGTGGCCAGCCCGGATCGAGCGCAATGGCGATATCGCGCGCTTCCGCCCAGGCGAAGATCGCCGGATAGGCGGCAGTCAGGCGATGGGTCAGGAAACTGCCGCAGAGGAGCAGAAGCCCGCCGGTCATGTGTTCGATCTGCGGGCGCAGTGCCTGCCAGTCCATCGACGGCAGATGCCCGCCCATCGTGAAGAACGTGCGCTCGCCATCGGGATGGGTCAAACCGACCGAGAGCGTCGTCGCCTCGGGCACGGTGACCCAGTCCGCCGAATGGGGGGCAAGCTGATCGCTCAACCAACGGCCGAAGAGATCGTCGCCGACGCTTGCGGGCACAACGAAGCGCAGCCCCAGCCCGGCCCATGCCAGCGCCGTGTTCCCCGCCGACCCGCCCGCGCGCAGGTCGTCATGGTCCAGCAGAACCTCGGTTCCCGGCACCGGCCAGGGCGCGACCGGCCCCATGATCAGATCGACGTTGACGTTGCCCAGGACCGCCAGCGGCAGCATCATTCGATCCTCGTGATCTTCGACGACCGGCGGGGAGTCCCCACGTCGGCGACCCGGCTTGCGGCGAAATCGAGCATCAGCCGCTGCATGGTCGGCAGCATGGTCAGGATGGCAGCCATCCCCCCCGCACGCGGCAGGGCAATCCCGGTGACACCCTCGACCGGCGGCTGACCCGAGGCATCCAGCATCACCACCCGCGCCCCGGCATCCCGCGCCGCGCCCGCCATCCCGGCTACCAGATCCGCCCCCGGCTCGTCGCAGCGCATCAGAAGGACGCCGATATCGGGCCCCAGCATCTCCATCGGCCCGTGACGCAGTTGCCCGCCCTCCAGCGCAAAGGCGGGAAGGCGCGCCAGTTCGCACAGGCCCAGTGCCGCCGCCTCGGCCACCCCCTGCAGGCGCCTGCCCGAAACTACGATCGCCGCGGCCCCGGCAAGCCGCGCCACGCCGGTCGAGACATCCACGGCCCCCGTCCCGGCCATCGTTGCGAGCGCGGGCGCCGGGTCCGCCCCGAGTTCCGCCAGCACCGCAAGATGCAGCGCGAACGTCACCGTCAGCGACCGCGTGGCAGCGAAAGCGACCTCGACACCGCCCGCGCCGACGAGCGACGGCAGTTCCCGCGCGAGTGTCGAGTCCGCATCGAGCGTCATGCCGAACGCCTCGCCGCCGCGCGCTGTCGCGAGCCACCGCACCACTTCTGCGCTTTCGCCCGACTGGCTGGCCACCAGCACGGTCCGCCCGTCCAGTGGCAACCCCATGCCCAGCTGCTCTGACATCGCCAGCGCCACGGCATCGAGCCCAAGATCGCGGTAAAGCGGCTCGACCGCCCGATTGACCGCCTGGGAAGCGCCCATGCCAAACATCACCAGCCGCCCGGTCCGGCGCAGACTGTCCGCGACACGTTTCGCGACACCCGCTGCCGCCCGGAAAGAGGCCAGCGCATCCGCGCCTTGCCGCGCCATCTCGGCGTCGATCGCCACCAGTCCCACAGGTTTCATCGCTTATCCCTTCACCCCGCCTCCGGTCAGGCCTGCAACAATGGCCCGCTGCATCACCATGCCGATCAGGAGGGGTGGCAGCGCCGCCAGCACCCCTGCCGCGGCAATCAGCCCGTAGTCGGCGATCTTGCCGCCCGCGATATCTGCAATCGCCACCGTCACCGTCTTGGCCCGCTGGTCGGCGGTGAAGAGGAGCGCATAGAAGAACTCGTCCCAGGCCAGAAGCAGGGCGAAGAGGGCGGCCGTCGACAGGACCGGCGCCGCAAGCGGCAGGATGATGATGCGCAGCGTCTGGTCGAGCCGCGCCCCGTCGATGGCCGCTGCCGCCTCCAGATCGCGCGGAATCGCGTCGAAGCCGGATTTCAGCAGCCAGGTGGTGAAGGGGGCGAGGATCGACAGATAGATCAGCGCCAGTCCGAACACCGAATTCAGCAGCCCGAGCTTCGCCAGCCCCATGTAAAGCGGTACCGCCAGCGCAACCGGTGGCAGCATGTAGGTCATGATCAGCGCATGCAGCGACCATTCGATCTCGGGCCGCCGCGACACCGCCCAGGCGGCGGGCACCGCAACCAGAAGCGCGGCCACTACCGCCATGCCTGCCACCTCCAGGCTGTTGCGCAGGGCCGACAGGAAATCGCGGCCCGTGGTGTTCTCGGCCCAGGTCAGCAATAGCCGGTAGCGCGACAGGTCGATCTGTTCGGGCCACCAGCGCAGCGGCTTGGTGGTCAGGTCGGCGGCTGGCGAAATGCTCATCACGAAGAGCCAGAAGATCGGCAGCACCAGACATACCGCGAGGATGATTGCCGCGGCGTAGATGAAGACAGTGAAGGCGGCGCTGCGGCGTTCCATTGTCAGACCCTCAGCGCCGTGCGGCGCATGATCGCGACATAGCCCGCCGCCAGAAGCGTGACGGCAAAGGTCACGATCAGTGCAAGCGAGGCGCCCGATCCCGCGCGCTGGAATGAGAAAGCCTCCTGATAGACCAGGATCGACAGGGTGCGCGTGGTGTTGGCCGGGCCGCCGCGCGTCATCACCCAGACGATGTCGAACACCTTGAACGCCTCGATCATCCTGAGAACCAGCGCGATCATCAGGGGACCGGCAAGATAGGGCAGGACGGCAAAGCGGAACCGCGCCCAGGCCCCGGCGCCGTCGACGGTGGCGGCGGCCAGCGTCTCGCGCGGGACAGATTGCAGCGCGGCGAGGCTGATAAGCCCGACGAGCGGGAAATTCTTCCAGACATCGGCCACGACCATCGCCAGCATCGCGCTGTTGGGCTCGCCAAGCCAGGACCGGTAGGCGTCGATCACGCCCAGTTGCAGAAGGGCCGAGTTCAAGGCGCCGTATTCCGGGTTGTAGATCAGCCGCCAGAGGATCGCGTTGACGACGGTCGGCAGCGCCCAGGGCAGGATCATCAGCGCGCGAAGCGCGGTCCGCCCGCGGAATTCCTGATTCAACAGAAGGGCCGCCAGCACCCCCAACACCAGCTCGGCCGAGATCGACAGGACGGTGAACCAGGTGGTGTTGATCAGCGCCGACTGAAAGGCGCGGCTTTGAAGGTTCCGGCTGAAGTTGTCCAGCCCGACGAAATTGCCCGACGCCGTCGCCATCCCTGCATCGGTCAGCGACAGGTGTACCGTGTTGATCAGCGGCCAGCTGACGACCCCCAGGATGACGACCAGCAGGGGCAGCATCAGCGCCCAGGCACGCAGGTCGGTCCGCAATCCAGACAAATCCGCCTCCTCCGCCCGGCGAGCGGTTGCATCAGGGCGGCAGATGGCTCCGCCGCCCGATCAGTCCCGTGTCAAAGGCCGCTTTGTTCCTTGGCATCGGCCAAGGCGTCGGCGGGGCTTGCCGTTCCCAGAAGCACCTGCTGGATCGCGACCTGAATGAGCGCCGACAGCTCGTTGTATTTCGGCGTCGTCGGGCGCGGGAACATGACGGAGAGCGCGCTCTTCGCGGCTGCGATCAGCTCTTCCTGTCCCTTGGCGACGGCCGGGTCGTCATAGGACGAGGCCCAGATCGGCAGGCTCAGCTTGGCGTAGGCGTCCTGGGTCTTCTGCGAGGTCATGTAGGTGACGAAATCCCATGCCGCATCCGGATTGGCCGAGGTGGCGGTCACGCCAAGCCCCATCGAGCCGTTCATCGCCGAAACGTCGGAAACCCCTTCGACGCCCGGTGCCGGGACGACGCCCACCTGGCCCTTGACCTTGCTGTCATCCCCGGCATTCGCAAGGTTGTACATGTAGGTCCAGTTCAGCGCGAAGGCCGCTTCGCCGTTGGAGAAGATCCGCCGCACGTCCTCTTCCAGATATTCCTTGGAGTTCGGGTTGGTCAGGCCCTCGTCCACGGTCTGCTTCATGTATTCAAGCGCCTGCAGCCCGCCACCCTGGTCGAACACCGGCTTGCCCTGATCGTCGAGGAACTTGCCGCCATAGGCGCTGATGAGGGTCGCATAATCGCAGATCACCGCCTCGGCCTGCGCCCAGGACCAGACGATCGGATACTCGACGAGGCCCTTGTCCTTGATGATCTTGGCATCCGCGCTCAGCTCCGCCCAGGTCCTGGGTGGTGCAGCTATGCCGGCCTGTTCCAGCATCGCCTTGTTGTAGAACAGGTACTTCGTATCGAGGATCCAGGGCATGCCGTAGCGATGCCCCTGGTATTCCACCGTCGTCCAGGCGCCCGGCAGAACGCCCGCGGTCATCTCCGGCGTGATCCGGTCGGTGATGTCGAGAAGAATGTTGTTCGTCGCATATTCCGCCGGCCAGATCACGTCGAACAGCACGACGTCATAGCCCTGCCCCGACCCCTGCGCGAGCAGGGTCTTGTCGCGCAACCCCTCGTAGGGCACGAACTCAAGGTTGATCTTGGTGTCGGGGTGTTCCTTCATGTAGCCGTCGGCCATCGCCCGCACGTCGGCCTCACTGTAGGCGGCCTGCGACATGAAGAGTGCGTTCAAGGTTGTCTCGGCCCGCACGGCAGAGCCGCCCAGAGCCATCGCCGCAGTCAGCGACGCCGCAATCAGTCGTTCCATGTTCTCCTCCCGATGATGGTCTGGCCTGGTTGCGGCCGATTTCACTTGCGCATAATTAATTCCATCATATGGATATATGTGCACGACTCGAACCACGGGTCAAGCCGCAAAAGGGCGCAGGGTGATCAGGACCAAGGCGGGCACGAACATCGGCGGCGCCGGCGAACATAACCGCCGGGTGGTGATGCACGGCCTTCGCGTCAACGGCGCGATGACGCGCGCCCAGATCGCGCGCGGGACCGGCCTTGTGCCGCAAACCGTCAGCAACATCATCGACGACCTGGAGCGCGACGGTCTGGTCGCGGCTTCCGATCCGGTCAAGGGTCGGCGCGGCCAGCCGGCCACCCCCTATTCTCTGGCGCCGAACGGCGCCTTCTCCTATGGCCTGCAGATCGACCAGCACCGGGCGCGAGTCGTCGCCATCGACCTTCTGGGCCATGTCGTCGCCCGCGCCGAAGCCGCATTCGCTCCCGGCGGCCTTCAGGCCAACCTCGACCATGTGCGCAGGGCGCTTGCGCAGGTCGCAACGGATCTGTCGACCCACGCCGCCAACCCGGCGCCGCGCTTGCTTGGACTCGGGCTCGCCATGCCCGCTCCGACCGGCGTGCATCGGTGCGATGGCGATCCCTGGATGACCGGATTGGCCGACGATCATCCACTGCTCCATTGGCTCGCCCGGCACACCGGCCTGCCGGTGCGGCTTCATCATGACGCATCCGCTGCCGCCATCGCCGAGCGGCTGCGTGGCAGTGCCAAGGGTATCGACAACTTTGTGCTGATCTTCGTCGGCTACGGACTGGGCGCGGGCCTTTACGTCAATGGCGAACCCTATCGGGGTCACCATCGCCTGTCGGGCGAACTGGGCCAGGTAACCGTTCCCGGCCCCACGGGTACCTGCGCGCTGGAACGGCTGGCCGCCCTGATCGGCCTGCTCGACCGGCTGGGCCTGCAACCCAACCAGCCCGACCTGTTCCAGCGGATCGACCTGGCGATGCGGAACCGAGACCCCGATATCCGGGACTGGCTTGACGAGGCGGCGGCTCATCTGATCTGGGCGATCGACCTGATCGACTGCCTTTTCGACCCCGAATGCGTGATCATCGGCGGACAGATGCCCGCGCAGCTGATGGACCTGCTGATGGAAGCGATCCTGACCCGGCAGCCGAACGCGCCTGCCGACGCGGTCAACCAGGGTCGCCAGATCGTCCGTGGCAGCGCCGACCCGTTCTTCGTCGCCATCGGCGCCGCCGCCGACCCGATTGCCCGCGCCTTCGACCCCAGCTTTTCGGCGATGATGAAATCTCCGGCTTGAACCTGGCGTCCAGCGTATGCGCCGCACGACGCGGAGGTCCAGCCGGCACTCGTTCAGCCCGCGTCGCGTGCCTCTGCAGTCCTGAAACGGCTAGGCCCGCTCCGACCGTCCGGCGCTGTCTCCGCCTTGCGGAATCGCGATGCGGATTGTCGCGCCGGATCGGCGGTGCTCGCAGGAACTCACCTGCCAGCCGTTGCTGTCGGCCACGTCCCTGACCACCGACAGGCCAAGGCCGCTTCCGTCGGCCACCCCTCGGTCGCGATCCAGGCGTTCGTTGCGCCGGAGGGCCTTCTCGAACGTGGCACCGCTCAGGCCGGGGCCGGTGTCGTGGACCTCGACGCTCAATCCCGCGCCGTGGCGGCGCAAGCCGATCAGGATCCTGCCCTCGCGGGTGTATTTGATTGCGTTCGAGACAAGATTGGCAACGACCCGCATCAGCGGATAGGCCTCGACCCTGGTGTCGGGTGCGGCGAGAACCAGCCGCAAACCAAGGCCCTTGGCCGCCGCCTCGGCGGAAAACATGTCGGCGATCCCGCGCAGGACATCGTGCAGACCGGGTTCGGCCTCGTGCCCACCATCCCCTGCCCTGCCGGTATCCATCCCGACCGGGTGATCGTCGGAAGCGGGTGCGACCGCCCCTTCCTTGCGCGGATCGTCGGCCAGCCGCTCGGCGACCAATCTCTCCATGTATCCAAGGGCTGCCTCGACCTGACCCACGTCTGCCTCGGCCCCGGCCGCGAACATCTGGCGCAGCGACAGCCGCAGCGCGTGCATGGGCTGGCGCAGGTCATGCACGGTGTCCTTGACGCTTTCCTCGCGCTCGCGGGCATTCACCGTCACCCGCTGGTAGCCTTCCTCCAGCGTCGCAAGCCTCTGGCTCAGCACAAGGTTCCGTTGGCTTTGGGCAAGCGTTTCCTCCATCGCCGACTGGCGCAGGAAATTGTAGCGGTCGAAGATCGCCAGCCCCGCCATCAGTGCATCGAAAATCAGCGCAAGACGGATTGCGTCGTAGGGGGCAAGCACTGCGGTTTCAAGCCCGAAGGCGAAGCGGGAGGTGAAGAGGACCGCCGGAATGAGGCCGGCAAACCAGGCGAAGACATAGAAGCGGACCTCGCGGAAGCGCGTTCGCGCCGCAACGATCCCGGCGGTCAGGAAGGTCAGGACGCTAACCGAGATCATCACGACAAGCAGCCGCTTCAGGAGTTGCGGGTCCGCGAACCATAGGATGACATCAACCGCGATCACGGCCATCACGACGGCCAGCAGCAGCCGGTGCATGATCGGGTGATAGCGCGCGGTCTGCAGGAAAGTCATCGCGTAGACTGCGCCGAACACCATGACGCCCGAGCCGGCAACGACCGAGGCCATCGAGTTGAAGCGTGGGAAATCGGACCAGATGAACTGGAAAGCGGTGCCGTCGGCATGGGCGATGTAGATCAGGATCGACGAAAGATAGGCCGCGTAGGCGGCGAAGACGGGTTGGCGCAGGACCAGAAGCGCCACCGTCGCAAGCGCGATCATCACCAGCATCATGCCGTAGAACGTGTAGCTCTTCGCCTGCGCCAGGCTGGCCTGCTCGGTGAAACTCTCCGGTGTCTCGACCGACATCGAAAGCCGCGATGCGCCTTGCGAGTAGTAGGCGACGACAAGCGTCGCCTTCGCACCAGGCGCCAGGTCGAAAGGTGCGACCATCTGCGGGGTCGATATCGGCCTCGCGCTGAAGGGGCTGTCTTCGTCAAGGTCGAGCAAGGTGGTGACGGCACCGTCTTCGGCGATCTTGTAGACCGCGACCTTCTGGGTGAAATTGGCGTGGATGAAGAAGCGCCAGGCGCTTGTGCCCGTGGTGGCATTCAGGACCGGAAGCCGCAGCCAGATCCGCGCCGGGGTATAGCCGAAATCGGGGATGGCGCCGGGAAGCGGCTGCATCGCGGCAGAAGAAGGGGGGACGAAATCGGCGATGGTCATTTGCCAATCGGGGTCGGTCGTGTATTCAAAATAGCGGCCAAGCTGTTCGGCGTCGGCAGGCCCGGCAAGGACGAGCGGGGTCTCCTCGGCGGCAAGACGTGACGGGGTGGAAAGCGTCATGAGCACCAGAGGGATCAGCCACACCGCAAGCTGCATCGCGCGGCGCGCCCTGGAATTGCGGGGCCAGCGATGAAGAAGCGCGTGCTGATTGCGGACGATCATGCATTCGTCTCCTGGGGGCTCGCCAAGGCCCTGCAAGCCCTGGGCGAGGTCGAAGTCGTGGGCTCGGTGACCAACGGCATCAACGCGATCGTGGAAATCAGGAAAGCCAGACCGGACTGCGCAATTCTCGACTACAGTATGCCGGGGGCGAATGGATTGGAAGTATTCCTCGAAGCACGGCGCTGGTCCCCAGATACGCGTTTCGTTCTGCTCACCGGCACCGCGTCGCCCACCATCATCCGCACGCTCGTCGAGGCCGGCATCCACGGCATCGCGCTGAAGGACGACACCGAGGGCGAGGTCGTTGCCATCGTCCGCGAGGTCTGTGCGGGGCGGACGGCGGTGGGGGCAAGCGCGCAATGCCTGCTGAAGGACACCTCCGAGAACATCGCCTTGACCGACCGCGAACTGACTGTGCTGCAGGCCCTGGCGCGCGGCCATACCAACGCCAGCGCCGCCGAAAGCCTTGGCATCAGCCCCAAGACGGTCGACAGCCACCGCACCAGCCTGATGCGGAAGTTCACTGTCAACTCGACGGCGAGCCTTATCCTCGCCGCCGTGCGGGCCGGGCTTCTCGACCCCGCCAGCATCCGCTGAAACCGCGGCACATTCCCTCGAAACCGACCCCGGCTCGACGGCAAATCAGGTGATCACCTGATGGTCCGACCCATCGATTTTCGCTGAACTTTCCCTTGTCGAGACGCTGCACCGCGCCTTGGCAGAAGCGGGGAAAGTGACCGGGAACACTCCGGCATCCCGCACACTCTGGCGGGAGGACGAAATGGACTATCACGCGTTCGGTCCCTACATCCTGGCCCTGGTGGCCTACGCGGCGTCACCCGGCCCGATCATGGCAGTGCTGGTGGTCCGCTCGCTTGGCAAGGACTGGAAGGACACCGCCGCTTTCGCCACCGGGCTTTGCGTTGCCGAGGTGATCGCCGTCCTGGCCGTGTTGCTGGGCATCGGCGTCTGGGCGCAGAGCCAGCCGCATACCCTGGCGCTGGCGAAGTACCTGGGTGTTGCCTACCTGTTGTGGCTGGCCGTGCAGATGTGGAGCGACACTTCCACCTTCACCTCGTCAAGACTGGGCAAGGTCGGCTGGCTTACATCGGCAACGGCCGGTCTCGCGCTGAGCCTGGGCAATCCGTCCACCCTTCTGATGCAGATGCTGCTGGTGCCGATCGTCGCGCCCAAGGGTGTCGTCAGCCTCGAACACGGGGCGCTGGTGGTTCTTGCGACCTTCGCGGCCTTCGGCCTGATCTTCTACGGCACCATCCCGCTGGCACGGCAGTTCAACCGGATCATCAGCTCGCGGCAGTCGACCGGCCTGTTCAATCGCCTGACCGCGGGCGTGATCGCACTGACTTCTGTCTGGATCCTTCTGGTGTGATATCTCGTGCGGCGCACCTACGCCGAAGTCACCGGCCCTGCCGGGACTGGTTTGGCGTGCAGATGAGGCATCGCCCGCTCGGTCTGCCTGCTGGCCAGGGCGCTGGAAATCGTTCTCCACGCCGCGCTTGAGACGCTGTCGGGCCGGTTCTCGCGCAGGATTTCAAGGACGGCCTGACTTCCCTCGACGATCATGCCGTCCTGCAGGACCGCCGCGACACGCTCATGGGTATCGATCAGCCGCAGCACCAAATTCAAGCGGTCCACGCGCTGCGACAGGGCCTCGAAATCCTTCTGGTGGTAGACGCAAATGTTGACGGCCGGCTCGCCGCCCAAGACCGCTGCAAGCGCCCCGCCCGACCGCTGGCACCATTCCTCTTCGTAGTCGACCTCGGCATCCGGGTTGACCACCCAGCGCATGACCGACGAGCAGTCGGCGATGATCACGCCATAGCTGTCGCTGCCCATGCGATCTTTCAGATCGACTGCCCGCAACGCGAGCGCTTCCGTGATCCGTTCGACCTCCAGATAGTCGCCGGGATAGGGCCCCGATCGGTAGGGCCAGGACCAGGCATGGAAGTCCTCGGTCGGTTCCGGCTCGGTATTCGGGTCGACGATGCAGAGCCAGTGCCCGACCATTCCGTTGGTCATCCGCCGAGAGATTTCCTGCAAACCATCGCGCCGGTCGTCCAGCCGGAACAGCAGCACATGCTCGCAGCCGGGGCGATGGTCGTGCCGATGCAGGCCGCGCGAAAAGATCGCGGCCCGGTCCAGCTTGAGGATGTCGCACAACCGGTCGACCGCCCCGACCGAGGGTTGCGGGGGCCGCCCGGTCGTCGGGTTGCGACCGCATTCGATGGAGGAAAGATAGCTGGCGGACAGGCCGACGCCTTGCGCAAGCTCGCGCAGCGACAGGCGCAGCAGTTTGCGGCTCTGGCGGACAGCCGCGCCAAAGGCAACCAGCCTTTCGTCCGCCGCAAGCAGATCCACCGGGGTCTCTTCCATGACGTCCAGACCTTTCCAGCGCGAGCAACGCCCTTTCGTTCGCTATACTGGACATCATCGGGATGAGTGTCAATTGTTCGCCGCGATCTTCAGTTTCAGGTCCTACATTACATTATGCTGGACATATTGTTCTCTTAACTGCACGTTGGCCTTGCGATGAGGGCGTGCGGTCCCGACTCGCAGCAGCGAAACCAAGGGAGGAATGACATGGGCGGACCTACGAGAGTTGTCGTGGCGGACTTCGAGGAGCCGGGCTGGGACTACGGGGTCCTCAGATCGCCCTATCACGACTTCCACCGGGCGAACGGCGCGAAGTTCTGCGTCTACAACGGGCGTCTGATGCCCGTTTCGCAGAAGATCGACCGGCTGGACGGCTACCGGGTCCTGCGGCAGTCAGTCGGCCTGTTCGACACCGGCGAGCGGCCGATCGAGATCGCGGGCCCCGACGCGCTGGCCTTCTGCAACCGGATCTTCGCGCGGGATGTCTCCGGGCTGCGGCCCGGTCGGGCGACCTACGGGCTTCTCCTCTACCCGGACGGCGGCATCCTTTGCGACGGGATCCTCATGCGGCTGGCGGAGGACCGCTTCTGGTATGTGCAGGCGGACGGGCCGGTCTATTCCTGGTTCATCGCGCATTCCCAGGGGTTGAAGGTCAGGATCAGCGATCCGCAATCCTGGGTCGCGCAGGTGCAGGGGCCACGGGCGCTGGACGTGCTTGCCGCCGCCTGCGACGCGCCGCTGACCGAACCGTTCGGCTATTTCGGCGTCACGACCGCGACGATGGGCGGGCAGAAGGTGGTCCTGTCACGCACCGGCTGGACCGCCGAGGTCGGCTTCGAGTTCTACACCTTGCCGGATCAGCCCGGCTATGACGGACCCGCGCTCTGGCGGCACATCCTCAAGGCTGGCAAGCCCTTCGGGATAGAGGTCTGCGGCCTCGATTCGATGGACATCCGCCGGATCGAGGCGGGCATCATGAACAACGTCTCCGACATGGACGAGACGATGAGCCCCTTCCAGGCTGGTCTGGGCGGTTTCATCAAGATGGACGGGCCGGACTTCATCGGCAAAGCCGCGCTTGGCAATGCGGACAGGGGCGTTCTGGTGCACGGCCTGCGCTGCCCGTCGGGCGAGCCGCTGATCGGCGGGACGCTCCAGTCCAGGGGCCAGCTGATCGGAAGGGTTTCGGCAGCGGCCTGGAGCCCGCTCTACGGCGCGGGCGTGGCGATCATCCGGCTTGCGGATGCCCGTCATCTGCAGGCGGCAGACGTGACGGTGCAATGTCGCGACGGCAACGCGTACCCGGCGACGATTGTCGCGCTGCCGATGTATGACCTGGAAAAGCGCATTCCACGCGGGCAGGACACCGGGATCCCGGACATTCCGCGGGCACGGGACGCCAAGGCGCCGGTTCCCGCCAACTGATCCGACACCGGCCCCAGCCGACAGGGGCGGTTACGCCCCTGCCCTTGCTAGACGGCGACGCTCGACCCGCGTGCGGATCGCCGCCACATCCGTCACCGGGGTCGCGGCGAAGAGTTGACGGGTATAGGCATGCTGCGGGTCGGCAAAGATCGCCTCGCGGCTGCCCTGCTCGACCGCCTCGCCTTTCGAGATCACCATCACCTCGTCGGCAATATAGCGCACGACCGACAGGTCATGGCTGACGAAGACATAGGTCAGCCCGAACTCGTCCTGCAGGTCGGCCAGCAGGTTCAGAACCTGCGCCTGCACCGACAGGTCCAAGGCCGAGACGGGTTCGTCCAGCACCAGAAGCGAGGGGTTCAGCATCAAGGCCCGCGCGATGGCGATACGCTGGCGCTGCCCGCCCGAGAACATGTGCGGATAGCGGTTGAAGTGTTCGGGCTGCAGCCCGACCTTCTTCAGCATCGCCTCGGCCCGCTCGCGCTGCTCGGCGGCGGGGACGTTGGTGTTGATCGCCAGGGGCTCCATCAGCACGTTGCCGATCTTCTGGCGCGGGTTCAGGCTGCCATAGGGGTTCTGGAACACCATCTGCACCTTGGACCGCATCTCCGGCCCCGGGCGATGGGTGCGGATGTCGACGGGCTTGCCCTCGATCCGCAACTCGCCGCTGGTGGGGGCGTCGATCAGGGCGATCACGCGAGCCAAAGTAGACTTGCCGGATCCGCTCTCGCCCACGATGGCCAGGGTCTTGCCCTTGTCCACCCTGAAATCCACGCCCTTCAGCGCGCGCACGGTCTTGGCACCGCCGAACAGGCCGCCGGGGACGTGATAGTCCTGAACGATGGCGCGACCTTCGACGACAGGAGTGGTTTGCATGGTCATCCTGCGGCCTCCTGCGTGAAGAAGTCGGAGACGGTGGGCAGCCGGTCGCCGGTGGCATTCTCGGGCAGGGCCGAGAGAAGCGCGCGGGTATAGGGGTGCTGCGGGGCCTCGAACAGGCTCAGCACATCGGCTTCTTCCATCTTCTTGCCCTTGTATTGCACCACCACCCGGTCGGCGGTTTCGGCCACCACGCCCATGTCATGCGTGATCAGGATCAGGGCCATGCCGTAATCCTCCTGCAACTTCATCAACAGATCGAGGATCTGCTTCTGGATCGTCACATCCAGCGCGGTGGTCGGTTCATCGGCGATCAGAAGGCGCGGATTGCTGGCGATGGCCATGGCGATCATCACCCGCTGGCACTGCCCGCCCGACATCTGGTGCGGATAGGCTTTCAGCTTTTCCTCAGGCTCGGGGATGCCCACCGCGCGGTAAAGTTCCAGCGCGCGGGCCCGCGCCTCGCGCCGCGACATGCCGAGGTTGAAGCGCAGTACCTCCTCGATCTGGAAGCCCGTGGTAAAGCTGGGGTTCAGCGAGGCGACGGGTTCCTGGAAGATCATGGTGATCTCGCGCCCGATCAGCTTGCGGCGTTCGGCAGGCGACAGGTTCGCGATGTCGCGGCCGTCATAGGTCATCTCGTCGGCGGTGATGGTGGCGGTGTCGGGCAACAGCCCCATCACCGCCAGCATCGAGACCGACTTGCCCGAGCCGCTTTCCCCGACAATCGCCAGCACCTCGCCCTTGTCGACGCGCACGTCGATGCCGTCGACGGCGGTAAAGCTGCCGGTAGCGGTGGCGAATTTGACCGTGAGGTTCTTGATGTCCAGAAGCGCCATCTCTTCAGCTCCGCTTCAGTTTCGGGTCGAGCGCATCGCGCAGCCCGTCGCCCATCAGGTTGATCGCCAGCACCGAGATCAGGATGGCAAGGCCGGGGAAGGTGACGACCCACCAGGCGCGCAGGATGAACTCGCGCGCTTCGGCCAGCATCGTGCCCCATTCCGGCGCGGGCGGCTGCGCGCCCATGCCAAGGAAGCCAAGCGCGGCCGAATCCAGCACCGCCGAGGAAAACGACAGCGTGGCCTGCACGATCAGGGGGGCCAGGCAGTTGGGCAGGACAGTCTTGAACATCAGCCGCAGATTGCCTGCGCCTGCGACGCGGGCGGCGGTCACATATTCGCGCTTCATCTCGCTCATCACCGCCGCACGGGTCAGGCGGGCAAAGTGGGGCTGGTAGACGATGGCGATGGCGATCATCGCATTGGTCAGCCCGGGCCCGAGCACGGCCACCAGCACAAGCGCCAGAAGAAGCGACGGGAAGGCGAGGATCACGTCCATGACGCGCATGATCACGCTGTCGACCCAGCCGCCGAAGAACCCGGCCAGAAGCCCGATGACGATGCCGCCGACCAGCGCGATCGAGACGACGACCACGCCGATGAACAGCGAATATTGCGCACCGAAGATCAGCCGCGACAGCATGTCCCGGCCCACGGCATCGGTGCCCAGAAGATAGGTCGACTGGCCGCCCTCCTGCCAGGCGGGGGGAACCAGCAGCGCATCGCGATACTGCATGATCGGGTCATGCGGCGCGATCAGCGAGGCGAAGACCGCGATCAGCACCAATAGGACGAACACGCCAAGCCCGATGACGGCGCCACGGTTCTGGCTGAAGTAGAACCAGAATTCGCGCAGCATCCGGCGGCGTATGGCGGCGTCCGACAGGCGGACGGGAGCGCTGGAAGGAACGGGGGAGGGGATGTCGCTCATTTGTTGCGGATCCTCGGGTTGATGAGGCCATAGGTCAGATCGACCAGCAGATTCACGATCATGACCAGCGCCGCGATCAGCAAGAGGCCCGATTGCACGACCGGATAATCGCGGCGCGAGATGGAATCGATCATCCACTTGCCGATGCCGGGCCAGGAAAAGATGGTCTCGGTCAGGATGGCGCCGGCCATCAGCACGCCGATCTGCAAGCCGATGGTGGTGACGACCGGGATCATCGCATTCCGCAGCGCATGAACGCCGATGACGCGGCGCAGCGGCATCCCCTTGGCGCGGGCGGTGCGGACGTAATCCTCGCCCATCACCTCCAGCATGGCCGAGCGGGTCTGCCGCGCGATCACCGCCAGGGGGATCGTCGCCAGCACGACCGAGGGCAGGATCAGATGCGAGAGCGCCGAGGTGAACGCCCCCTTCTGCCCCGACAGCACGCTGTCGATCAGCATGAAGCCGGTGACATCGGGAAAATAATACAGCAGGTCGATCCGCCCCGACACCGGCGTCCAACCCAGGATGCCGGAAAACAGGATGATCAAAAGCAGCCCCCACCAGAAGATCGGCATCGAAAACCCGACCAACGCGGTGGTCATGGAAATCTGGTCGAACCAGCTGCCGCGCTTGATGGCGGCCAGCACTCCCACCGGCACGCCGATCAGCGTGGCGATGATGATGGCGCAAAGACCCAGCTCGACCGTTGCCGGGAACAGGGTCAGGAATTCGGTCAGGACGGGCTTCTTGGTGACCAGCGAGTTGCCGAAATCGCCGTGGAACAGCCGTCCGAGGAAATCGAAATACTGCAGCACCACCGGCTTGTCATAGCCCAGCTGCGCCGTCAGTTCCGCATGCCGTTCGGGGGTGACGCCCCGCTCGCCCGCCATCAGCAGCACCGGGTCGCCGGGCAGGATGCGCACGAAGCTGAACGCGATGATCGTGATGCCAAGAAAGGTCGGCACCAGATACAAGAGCTTGGAGAGGATGAACCTGATCATGCGCCTCTTTCCTATAGAGAGCGCGCGGGGAACCCATTGCCCCCCGCGCGCCCGGTTTCGTCAGGGAAAGCCGATTACTCGGCGATATCCACGGTTTCGAAGGTGAAGTCGCCCAGCGGGCTCATCACGAAGCCCGACACCTTGGCCGACATCGGCACATACTGGGTCGAGTGCGCGATGGTGAACCAGGGCGCCTGTTCCTTGAAGATCACCTGGGCCTGCTCGTAGAGCTTGGTACGCTCGGCCTGGTCGGCGGTGATCTTGGCGTCCTTCAGGAGCTTCGAGAAGTCCTCGTTGCACCAGAAGGCCCGGTTCGCCCCGCCCTCGCCTGCGGAGTCGCAGGACAGAAGGACCGAGAGGAAGTTGTCCGGGTCGCCGTTGTCGCCGGTCCAGCCCAGGATCACCGCGCCGTCACGGCCCGGCTCCATCGACTTGGCCAGGTATTCGCCCCACTCGTAGCTGACGATCTCGACCTTGACGCCGACGGCGGCGAGGTCGGCCTGCATCAGCTCTGCCGTGCGCCGCGCGTTCGGCATGTAGGGACGCTGCACCGGCATCGCCCAGATCTTCATCGACAGATCCTTGACGCCTTCTTCCTCCAGGATCTTCTTGGCGGCTTCGGGGTCATAGGCGTCATCGACGATGGCGTCGTTGTAGGACCACATGGTCGGCGGGATCGGGTTCTTGGCCGGTTCGGCAGCGCCCTGGAACACCGCGTCGACGATGGCCTGCTTGTTGATCGCCATGTTCAGCGCCTTGCGGACCTTCGGATTGTCGAAGGGCGGCATGGTCGTGTTGTAGGCCAGGTAGCCCACGTTCAGACCGGCCTGCTCGTCCAGCTTCAGGGTCGGGTCGGCCTTGATCGCCGCGATGTCGGCCGGGGCCGGATAGGGCATCAGCTGGCATTCGCCGGCCTTCAGCTTCTGCAGGCGCACGGCGGCGTCGGGGGTGATGGCGAAGACCAGATCGTCGATGATCGGCGCGGTGCCCCAGTAGTCCGGGTTCTTGGTGTAGCGGATCACCGCGTCCTTCTGGTAGGCCACGAACTTGAACGGGCCGGTGCCGATCGGCATGTTGTTCAGGTCTTCCCGGGTGCCTGCGGCATCCAGCGCATCGGCATATTCCTTCGACACGATCGAGGCGAAGGGCATGGCGATGTTGGCCAGGAACGGCGCCTCAGGCGTGTTCAGCGTGAACTTGACGGTGTAGTCGTCCACCTTCTCGATCGACTTGATCAGCTGCGGCATCGACATCGAAGTGTAGTATTCGTAGGTGATGCCCGGGATGTACTGGTGCCAGGGGTTCTCGGCATTGCCCTGACGGTCATACGAGAAGATCACGTCATCAGCGTTGAAATCGCGGGTGGGGGTGAACTTTTCGTTCGACTGCCACTTCACGCCCTTGCGCAGGTGGAACGTGTATTCGGTGCCGTCCGCCGAGACTTCCCAGCTTTCGGCCAGGCCCGGCTCGACCTCGGTCGTGCCCTTCTTGAACTCGGTCAGGCGGTTGTAGATCGGGTGGGCCGAGGCGTCGAAGGTGCCGCCGGCGGTATAGGGCGCAGGGTCAAAGCCTTCGGGCGATGCTTCCGAGCAATAGACGAAGGTCTTGGCAAGGGCGGGCATGGCGGTGGTCATCGCCAGGGCCGATGCCGCAACAAGCATACGGGTCAGCATTTTCATGTCTTGGTCCTTTCACTCTCTGTTGTAACCTGCGCCGCCCTGTTCGGGCGGGCCGGATGTTTCGGGGCCCGGCCTTGGGTCAGGCCCCGATCTCTATCGCCCCGAAGGGATCGTCAAGCCGCGCGGCGGGGGGCACGAACCAGCGCGGGCTAGTCTCTGTCATGTAGACGATGTCTTCCAGCCGGACGCCGCATTCGCCATAGACACACAGCATCGGCTCGATGGAAAAGCACATGCCCGCCTGTAGCGGAGTGTCGTTGCCGCCCACGATATAGGGCGCCTCGTGAATATCCAGCCCCAGGCCATGCCCGGTGCGGTGCGGCAGGCCGGGCACTTCATAGCCGGGGCCAAAGCCCGCATCGGCAAAGACCTTGCGCGCCGCCGCATCGACTGCGGCGCAGGGCGTGCCGATCCGTGCGGCGGCAAAGGCGGCGGCCTGCGCCTGCCGCTCCAGCTCCCACAGCTGGCGCTGCCGGGGGGTGGGGTCGCCGAACACATAGGTCCGGGTGATGTCGGAACAGTAACCGTGCAGGGTGCCGCCCATGTCGATCAACACCATATCCCCCGCCGCCAGCACCTGCGGATGCGGCACGCCATGCGGATAGGCCGTCGCCTCGCCGAACTGCACGGCGGCGAACAGCGGTTTCAGGCCAAGGGCGGTGTGCGCGGCAAGGATGAACTCGGCGACCTCGGTGGTTGAAATGCCCGCGCGCAGCCCGGCATGGACCGCCTTTTGCACCTGAAAGCTCGCCTCCATCGCGGTTTGCATCAGCGCCAGTTCGGCGGGCGATTTCACCTGCCTTTGGGCCGAGATCATCGCTTGCGCCGAGGTCACGGGGCCGTTGACCGCCTGCATCAGCGCCGAGGCAAAGACAAAGGGCGTGGCCGGGTCGAGCGCAAGGCCCGCGCCCGGCGCGTCAAAGCCCGCCACGAGGGACGCGATCAGCGCATAGGGGTTTTCATGTTCTTCCCAGACCGCGACGTCGCCGGGAATGCGCAACAGGGTGCGCAGCTTCGGCTCCTCGAACCGGGGCGAGACATAGATCATCGCGCCCGTCGCCGGCACCAGCGCGCCGTGAATCCGCTCGGACAGGCCAAGCGACAGCCCGGCATAATAGGTCAGCGAGGACGAGGCATCCAGCCAGACCGCCTTGACGCCCGACAAGACCATCCGCGCCTGAAGCCCCGCGATCCGCGCCTGCAACTCTGTCAGTTGGATCGGCGTCGCCTGGACGGGGCGGAAGGCGTGAAGCGCGGTCGCATAATCGGTCATCAAACTTCCATTATCCCTTCGCGGGCGCGATGCGGGAGAGGGTGCGGTGTGACCGTTCGCGCCTTGGCGCGATGTGCCACCCGTGGTTGCGCACCCTTGCCCTCCGCAGGAACGCCGTGCCACCTAAACTGGATTGGATCCTATATACAACATCAAACTTCTTCCCGATCCTGCCGAAAATCGGTAAGGCGAAAGGATGCGGGTGGGGGCTGGCATGGCTTTGAAAGGTGTCGATATTTCCAGAACCGTCTCGGCTGGCGGGCTGGTGTTCGAGGCGCTGCGCAAGGCCATCATCGAAGGCAGCCTGAAGGACGGCGACTCGCTGCGCCAGGACGAAATCGCGCGCCTGTTCAACACCAGCCGGATTCCGGTGCGCGAGGCGATCACCATGCTGGAGCAGCAGGGCCTGGTGAAGAACCACCGCTTCAAGGGGGCGGTCGTGGTCGGCCTGTCCCTCGCCGAAGCCAGCGAGATCTTCGATTTCCGCTGCATCATGGATGCCCATGTGATCCGCGCCGCCGTGCCGCACATGACGCCCGAGGTGATCGCCGAGGCCCGCGCGATCTGCGACGCCTTTTCCGCCACAGACCATCCGGCGCGCTGGGGCGATCTGAACCGCGACTTCCACATGACGCTCTATCGGGCCAGCAACCTGCCCTTTCACCTCGGCACACTGAGCAACGCGATGGACCGGCTCGACCGCTATGTGCGCGCGCAGCTTCTTCTGACCGAGGGCCACGCCCGCGCCCATGCCGAACATCTGGAAATCCTGGACGCCTGCGCGCGCGGCGACGCCGATGCGGCGGCAGAGCTGACCGCCGCCCATATCCGCCGCGCCCATGCCATGCTGCGCGAGCATCTGACGAAGATCCAGGCGGCCTTCGGAACTGCATCCGAAACGGCCTAGGTATGGCCGTCCGGGAGATTGTGCACAGGACTCGGGGCTAGGCTGCAAGCGCCAAACTCCAGCCGCGACACCGCAGGGTGAAGAACCTCCCGCGAACTCACCTCCGATGGCTTCACGCTGTCGCCCCACTCCAGCCTTGAACAAAGCCAGTCAGGGCCCGTCATCCCCTCCCGAGAAAGAGAAAGCCGTCTGGGACAGCGCACTTTGGCAAAGTGGACTGCCGTATTTTACCATAGCGGCCATGTTGATCATGCCAGTTATCTGAACACCTGCCTGTCATGCCAAGTCAGGGCGGAGCAGGCGAATCATGCATCACATTCCCGGGCTGATCAGCCGCAACGGCACGCCGCGCCACCGGTCGGGCGCATGAGCGGCATGGCGATGCTTCTGCATCTGGCGGGAGCCGTAGCGCTCTTGCTCTACGCGACGCGGATGGTTCGCACCGGGGTCGAACGCGCTGGCGGTCCGTTGCTTCGCCGCCGCTTGCAGAATGTGTTGTCCAATCCCCTGTCAGCGGCCCTGATCGGGGCGGTGCTTGCCGTGGCGTTTCAAAGTGCGACGGCCGTCAATTTGCTGTTGTCGTCACTGGCCGGTGGTGGTCTGGTGACCGGGATCACCGCATTGATGGGCGCGCTGGGGGCTGATTTCGGCTCTGCCGTCGTGGTGCGGCTGCTGACGCTGGACCTGTCCCTGGTCATGCCGGTGGCCATCATTTGTGGCACGGTCATCTTTCTGTCGACCGAGCAACGCGTCTGGCGGCAGGCGGGGCGCATCCTGATCGGGGTAAGCCTGATGCTTCTGTCGCTGCAGCTGATCGGCCAGGCATCCGAGCCGCTGCGCGACAGTCGTCTCCTGCCGCAAGTGATCGGCTACCTGGCAAGCGACCCGGCGACTGCCTTCGTTGTTGCCGCCGTCTGCGCCTGGCTGTTCCACTCCTCGGTTGCCTTCATCCTGCTCGTGGTGGCGCTTGCGACCCGCGGGTTGATCCCGGCCGACCTCGGGTTGGTCCTGATGCTGGGTGGCAATCTCGGTGGTGCGCTCATCGCCGTGGTGCTGACACGGGGCGCCGTGCCGGAGACGCGGGCGGTGCCGGTCGCCAACCTGCTCTTGCGGGGCGGCGCTGCCTTGCTGGCCGTGACGGTACTGCGCCTTGGTCCGCTGCCGAACGGCTGGCTGGGGGCCACGGCGGCGGCTCAGATCCTGAACGGCCATATCGCGTTCAACTTCGCCGTGGTCTTGCTTGCCTTGCCCGTCGCAGGGCGCACCCATGCGGTCGTGCTACGCCTTCTCTCCAGATCAGCCGTGCCGCCCGCCGATCTGGCGCCGGCCACGGCCCTGGACGACAGCGTTCTCGGCTCGCCATCCCTGGCGCTGGCAAATGTCACCCGCGAAGTCGTGAAGATCTGCGGCGACCTCGAAACCATGCTGGATACCGTGATCGGGCTCTATGAAACCCCCGATGACAACCTGATGGACATGGTTGCCCGGCTGGATGACCGGATCGACCTGTCACACAGCGAGATCAAGCTCTACCTCGCGCGGCTGGCGCAAAGCAGCGTGGACGTTGCCACATCGCAGCGGATGCAGGAACTGCTGACCGCCTGCATCGCTCTCGAACAGGCTGGGGACGTCGCCAGCACCAACCTGACCGCGCACGCAAGGCGCAAGCATGACCGGGGCCTGTCGTTCAGCCCGGAAGGCTGGCTGGAGCTGGTCGATCTTCATTCCCTGCTGCTGGCCGATGCGCGCCTGGCGTTCAACGTCATCGTGTCGCGCGATCAGGAAACCGCGCTGGCGCTGGTCCGGGCGAAAGAGCGGTTCCGCGAAGCCGAACGCCGGGCCACGGCCCAGCATTTCGGGCGGCTCAGGGATCGCGGCATCCGCAGCATCGAAACCAGCTCGCTTCACCTCGACACGATCCGCGACCTCAAGCAGATCAACTCGCTTCTCGCAACGCTGGCCTACCCGGTTCTGGAAGAACAGGGGCTTCTGGCCAGTTCGCGTCTGCGCCTGCCTGACACCGGCACCGCCTGACCCTTCTCACTGCACTTCCACTCCAACCCGAGGATACCGACCATGACGAAACTGACCCGCCGCAGCCTTCTTGCCGCTGGTGCCGCCACCTTGGCCGCGCCGCTTTTCGCCCGCCGTTCGCTGGCCTCCTCCGGCGTGGTGAACGTCTTTGCCTGGGGCGACTATTTCCAGCCGAACATCGTGGACGCCTTCCAGAAGGCCACCGGCATCACCATCAACGTCTCGACCTATGGCTCGAACGAGGAAGCCGCCAGCAAGCTGCGCGCGGCAGGTGGCAAGGGGTTCGACCTGATCTTCCCCTCGGTCGACACCCGTCCGAACTATGACGAGGGCGACCTGCTGGCCGAAATCGACGAAACCAAGCTGAATGTCGCGCTGATCGAGCCGTCGCTGTGGCGGTCGTCGCTGGAACTGGGCGCGGCGCGTCGTGGCAAGCGCTACCTGGTGCCTTTCACCTGGGGGACCGAGGGCATCACCTATGACAGCTCGGTCCACACCGTCGCGCCGGGCGAGCTGTCCTACGGGAATCTCTGGGCCGACGGCCTGGATGGCAAGGTTGCGCTGCGGCAGAAATCCATCCTGGTCAGCCTGGCGATCTATCTGGATGCCACGGGCGAACTGCCGTCGAACCGGGCGATGGACCTCTACAAGTCTGAGGAAGACACCCGCCGCATCTTCGACGCCTGCGTGGCTTTCGCCGCCAAGCACAAGAAGAACATCGGTTCCTACTGGAACGATGCGACCTCGGCGACTTCGGCCTTCACCGACGCGGGCTGCACCATCGGCCAGACCTGGGACACCACCGGCATCAAATTGAACGGCGAGATCGACAAGAAATGGCGCTATGCCGCGCCGAAGGAAGGCGCGCTGGCCTGGATGGATACCGCGGCCGTGCCTGCAGGGGCCGAGAATATCGACCAGGCCTATGCGCTCCTGAACTTCCTGCTCTCGCCCGAAGTCGGTGGCATGTTCTCCAACAACACCGGCTACAATTCGGCGGCGACGGGCAGCGCTGCGCATCTTTCCGATGCGGGCAAGGCGGCGTTTGAATTCGCCTATCCGGGCGATGCCATCGCGAACCTGTGGTGGTGGCCGATGTTCACCCCCTGGTTCAGCCAGGTGCGTGAGGAATACGTCGAGAAGCTGACCAACGCCTGAGGCTGGTCTTCGCGCGGCGCGGGGCAGCCTTGGCGCGGCCCCGCGCCTTCGTTCAACATTTCAATTGGGTAGAGGCTTCCAGATGACTGGCCAGACCACCGGCAAAGCGATCGAACTTGAGCGGGCCGCAGTCCGGTTCGGGTCGTTCCAGGCCGTGCAGCCCACCGATCTGCGGATCGAGCCGGGTGAGTTCTTTTCCATCCTTGGCCCCTCGGGCTGTGGCAAGACCACGCTTCTGCGGCTTCTGTCGGGTTTTCTCGACCCGACCGAGGGCGATGTGCGGATTGGCGGGCAGTCGGTGGTGGGTGTCGATCCGTCGGTCCGGCCGACCGCGCTGATCTTCCAGAACCTCGCGCTGTTCCCGCTGATGACGATCTGGGAAAACGTGGCCTTCGGCCTGGAGATGCGCGGCTGGCCACGCGCAAAGCGCAAGGCCCGGGCCGAGGAACTGCTGGCCACCGTCGCCCTGAGCGAACACGTCGGCAAGATGCCCGCACAGCTCTCCGGCGGCCAGAAGCAGCGCGTTGCCATCGCGCGGGCCCTGGCGGTCGAGCCTTCGGTGCTGCTCTTGGATGAACCCCTGTCGGCGCTGGACCTGAAGCTGCGCCAGCACATGCGCGCCGAACTCAAGCAGATCCAGGCGCGCACTGGCATCACCTTCGTCTATATCACTCACGATCAAGGCGAGGCGCTGACCATGAGCGACCGCGTCGCCGTGATGAACCGAGGCCGCGTCATGCAGATCGGCTCGCCGGATGAGGTCTATGACCGGCCCGACAACGCCTTTGCCGCAACCTTCGTCGGCGAGATGAACGCGCTGGACGGCAAGATCGCCAGCACTGCGGACGGGCTGGCGCTGGTGGAAACTGCATTGGGCAGCTTCCGGGCCGCCAATCCCAAGGGGCTGCGGTCGGCCGAAGGAGGCATCCTGTTCCTGCGTCCCGAAAAGCTGCGCCTGCTGTCGCCCGGCGAAAGCGACGAGAACTGCATCGCCGCCAGGGTCTCCCGCCGCGACATGGAAGGCGCGTGGTCCACCGTCGTGGTCGCGGCGCAGGGCCGTGAGTTGAAGCTGCACCTTCCCCACAATGGGCGGGAGGTGCCCCCTTCGGGCGAGGTGACACTCGGCTTTGCCGCCGCCGACGCCGTACTCCTGCCCAAGGGGGAGATGTCCGATGACTAGGCTGTTCCGGGCTTTTGGCGCCCCCTTGGCCACGGTGATCCTGCTCCTGTCCAGCATCTGGATCCTGGGTCTGATCGCCGCGCCGCAGCTGATCATGATCGAACAATCCTTCTGGCGGATGGAACGCCCCGAGGGTGCCGCCGAGGTCTCGGTGCAGATCGATGCGCTCTACAACCGTCTCGACGTGATGACGCTCGACCGCAGCACCGCCGAGGCACAGACGGATGCCGCCAAGCGGACGACCGATCTGGCGGCGCTCGATGCCGAGGAAGCCAGGCTGAAGGAGCAGATCACCGCTCTCGAACAAACGGAAAGCACCCCGGTCAAGGTCTACACCCTGGCCAACTTCGGCCAGATGGGGGCGGCGCATCTGGCGATCTTCGCCAAGACAATCGCGGCCTCGCTGGCGGTATCGGCCATCGCGCTGGTGGTCTGCTATCCGATCGCCTATGCCGTGGCCAAGCTGGAAACACCGCGCACCGCCGCAGTGATCATGCTGGCCCTTGTCATCCCCTATGCAATCAACGAGCTGCTGCGCATCTTCGCCTGGCAGATGATCCTGAACCACAACGGCCCGGTCAACGCTCTTCTTGGCCTGGCGGGCCTTGATCCGATCCCCTTCCTGGAAAGCGGTGCGGGCGTCTTCATCGCGATGGTCTACGCGTACATCCTGTTCATGGTTTTCCCGCTCTACAACGTGCTGGAAACGCTGGACAGCAATCAGGTCGAGGCCGCCCGCGACCTTGGAGCCTCGACCTGGAACATCCACCGCCGGGTGGTGATCCCGCATGCAAGGCCCGGCATCGCGGTCGGCTGCATCATGACTTTCATGCTCTCGGCCGGCTCCTACGCGGTGCCCTACATCATGACGCGAGGCACTGCCTCGCCCTGGTTCACCCAGCTCATCTACAACCGGTTCTTCGAGGCGACGAACTGGAACGTCGGCGCGGCCTACGCGCTGAGCCTTCTGGCCGTCTGCACAGTCTTCATCTTCGGGATGATGCGCCTTCTGAAAGTCAGCCTGAAGGATATCGCCAAATGACCCGCAACGGCAGCACCCTTGTGCTACGGCTCTACATGGGCCTGTTCTTCGCCTACATGTTCCTGCCCCTTGGGGTGATGGTGGCGGCTGGCGTGAATTCCTATTCCCCGCCCTCGATCACGGTCTGGCAAGGCTTCACCCTGCACTGGTTCGCCGAGTTCTGGGGCGACGCGCGGATGTGGTCCGGGCTGGTCAATTCGCTGGTGATCGCAGCCGCCGTCATGGCGCTGGCGCTGCCGATGGGTCTGTCGGGGGCACTTCTTCTGTCGCAGCTCGGGCGTCGATCGGCGGGGATCGTCTATACTCTCATGGTCTCGCCATTGCTTACGCCCGGGATCATCATCGGCATCTCGACCGTCATCCTGTGGCGCAACTTTGGCACCACCGCCGGCCTTTTCACCGCCATCCTCGCGCAATCCGCCTTCATCGCCTCCTATGCGATGCTGATGTTCATGGCGCGCCTGCAACGGCAGGATCACACGCTGGAAGAAGCCGCGCTGGACCTTGGCGCCACGCGGGCACGCGCCTTTCGTCGCATCACGCTGCCGTTCCTGAAACCGACCATCGTCACCGCCGCCGTGATCGCCTTCCTGCAAAGCTTCGAGAACTACAACACAACGATCTTCTCGATTGGTGGCGATCATACGCTGGTGACCGAGATCGGCGCGCGGATGCGGTTTGGCATCAGCCCGATGATCAACGCCATCGGGATCCTGTTCATCGCCGTCACGATCGTCTGCGCCGTCATCTGGTCGCTCTTGCGTCAGCGCGAACGGCAGCGGGAGTCCGCGGCATGACACTGTCGCTGACTGTCGACGCAGAGAGCCGCCACTGGCAGCCCCGGATTGCGACGCTTGCTCCAGATGAAGCCGTCCGGCTTGCCCGGCGGGCCCGCACTGCCCCGCTGTTTGCCCATGCCTATGCCTTCCACCTGAACTTCCGCTTTGGCGGCATGGTTCCTGCCGATCTTCTGGCACATGCCGCAGCGCAGGGGTTGGTCGGCGTGCAGATCCATGTCGAAGACGGTGAGGCGGCCAGCCTCGCTGCGATGGACGGCGCAGATCTCGCAGCCTTCGGGGCGGAGGCCCGCCGCCTGGGACTGGCAGTGCATGTGGAAACCTCGTCAACCGAAGCCTGGGACCTGGCGCGGACCGTTGCCATCGCGCATGCGGTGGGTGCCGCCGCGATGCGCTGCTATCCCCGCCATGAGGGCCGCCTTTCGACGGTGATTGCACGCACCATCGAGAACCTGCGCGGGCTTGCCGCGCTTGATCCCGCCGACCGGCTGCGCTTTACGCTGGAGCAGCATGAGGACCTGACATCGGCCGAGTTGATCCATATCCTGAAAGCGGTGGACAACCCGCGTCTCGGTCTGCTGTTCGACTTCGGCAACATGGTCAACGCCGGCGAGATGCCACTTGCGGCCTTGCAGCTGCAGGCGCCCTGGGTGCGCGAGGTTCATGTCAAGGATTGCCTCGTTATGCCCGATCGGGGCGGATGGGCGCACCGGGCCTGCCGAAGCGGCGAAGGCCACCTGCCGATGCAGGCGCTTCTGGTCGAACTTCTTCTTCTGGGTGAGGATGCACCTCAGGTCGTGGCCTTCGGCCTGGAGGAGGAGGAAGACTATTTCGCCCCCGCCTTGCGTTTCCCCGACGAAGGGGTTGACCCGCATATCCCCGCCCGCAGCGCCAGCTTCACCGATCCCGGGCCCGGCGATCTCGCGGCCCGGCTTCATCTCGAACGCGAAGCCGCCCTGCGCCAGCTGCGGATCGTGCGGGACATGCTGGAGGACATCGCCACCGCCGCCGAGACAGTCAGGACAAAGCCATGATCACCCTCTCGAAACCTCAATGCCCGGCTGAGATGACTGCGTTGGCGAACGCGATGGCCGACGCTGTTCGACCGCTGATCCGCCGCCATTTCCGCACCCGGATCGCCGTCGATGCCAAGGACGACGCCAGCCCCGTCACCATCGCCGACCGCGAGGCCGAGCAAGCGATGCGGGACATGATCGCCGCGCGCTTTCCCTCTCATGGGATCCGGGGCGAAGAATTTGGCCTGCATCAACCGCACTCCGAATTCGTTTGGGTGCTGGACCCCATTGATGGCACAAAGTCCTTCGTCTCGGGCTCCCTCGCGTTCGGCACCCAGATCGCATTGCTCCATCATGGGCTGCCGGTCCTGGGCCTGATCGACCAGCCGATCACCGGCGAGCGGTGGCTTGGTCGGGCCGGGGAGCTGACCCTGTTCAACGGGACGCCCGTCAAGACCAGCGCCACCGCCAGTTTGGCCGAGGCGGTGATCTACACCTCAGCCCCCGACCATTTCGCCCCGGCCCAGAGGGTGCGGTATGACCGCCTGGCCAGACAGGTGCGGTTCAGCCGCGCCTCGCATGATTGCTATGCGGCGGGGCTCTTGGCGCTTGGCACGGTGGACCTGCTGGTCGAGGGCAACGTCCACGACTACGACATCCTGCCACAGCTTCCGATCATTCAGGGGGCGGGCGGCATTGTCACCGATTGGGAGGGGCGGCCCCTGACCGATGCGGCGCTGTTCGACACCGTGCTGATGGCGGCGAACCCGCAGCTGCACGCGAAGGCCTTGGCAGCTTTACGCCCCGACTGAGCATTGGTAACAATCGTCCATCGCTGCGCAGATCAATCGGTGGGGACGATGGCCAAGCGCAAGTCCGGGGCCCTTCTGACGCGCATCGTGATCGACCGCTCCAGTCGGGCGCCTTTGTTCCGACAGATCGAGGACCAACTGCGCGGCGCGATCCTGGCAGGCTCGCTTTCCGGCGGAACTCGGCTTCCCGCCAGCCGGGCGCTGTCCGTCGAACTCGGCGTATCGCGGCAGACGGTGGTGCAGGTGCTGGAAAGCCTCGCGGCGGAAGGCTTTCTGGAGATGCGCCGGGGCTCCGGCACCTTCGTTGCGACCACGATCCCGCAGCATGTGCCGCAGCGGGTCCCGAGTACCGTCGCGCCGGGTATGCCAGGAAACGCTGCCCCTCGGGTCTCCTTGCTCGGCTCGCGATTTGGGGCGGCAGAGGTCGATTTCGTTTCTCGCGAGAACCGACTCTTCCTTCCGAATTCGCCAGCCTATGACCAGTTTCCGTTCGCACTCTGGCAGAAGTATGTGAACCGGCAGGCCCGCCAGGCCTATCGTGGCAACATGGGATACGGCGATCCGGCGGGGCATGCCCCCCTACGCCAGGCCATCGCCGACTATCTCGCCCTGCATCGCAGCGATGCCTGCGATCCTGACCAGATCGTCATCACGCCCGGCGGCCACGCCGCCTTCATGGTTGCGGCGCTCATGCTGACCGACCCCGGCGACGGGCTGTTGTTCGAGGACCCGGGGCCGCTCATCGCGCGCAACCTGTTTGAATCCCTCGGCCGGAAGCTGGTCCACGTCCCGATTGACGACGAAGGCATGGATTTCGAGGCCACAGTGGCGCGGGGCGGTGGCGAGAGATTGGCCTTCGTCATGCCCTCGCGCCAGCATCCGCTTGGCCGGACAATGTCGCTGGCGCGGCGGCTGCGGCTTCTGGATTGGGCAAACGCAAATGAAGCCTGGATTCTCGAGGACGATTACGACAGCGAGTTTCGCTATACGGGGCGTCCGTTGCCTTCGATCCGCAGCATCGACCGTAGCGGGCGGGTGATCTATGTCGGTACCTTCAGCAAGGCCCTGTTTCCGGCCCTCCGGCTCGGCTACCTGGTTCTGCCGCCCGCGCTCGTGGGCATGTTCCGCAACGCCATAGCCCTGATGCTGCGCAGCGTGCCGCTGGCCGCGCAGATGGCGCTGGCGGGTTTCATCGCCGATGGGCATTTCGCCAGTCACCTGCGCCGGATGCGGGAACTTTACGCCGAGCGTCGGCAGGCTTTTCTTGTGGCCGCCGCCCGAAGTGGCGCCGGGCTCTTCGAAGTCGACATGCCGGACAGCGGGATGAACGTCATTGCCTGGCTACAGGAGGGACGAAACGACCGCGACCTCGCGCAGCGGGCGGTCGAGGCTGGCGTGCATGCCTATCCGCTTGGCGAGTATGGGGCGCAGCCTCTGCCGCGTCCGGGCTTGCTTCTGGGCTTCACCGGTGTCGCGCCGCACCAGCTCGGGCCGGGGCTGGAGGCACTGGCGCGGGTTTTGGCCTGCACGGGCTAAGAAGGCGCCGCTGATTGGCGACAGCCCGGCGAGACGTCGGGTTGCCTTCGAAAGATGGTTGACCGTCGGTCGTGGCGAACCTTGCCGTGCAGGGTCGATCCGGCGCTGTCTCGCGCGGGCCCGGAATGTGCGGCCGATGGCTCTGGACGACACGCCGGCCCGCGGGACCATCCCGGAGAGGCAAGCTGCCCTTCTGGCCGCGCGCCAGACCTGCGTCACCACGGTCGCAGCAACCGCTTGCCGCAGAAAAGGCGCTGTAGGGCCGCCCTCAGGTGACGACCTCGGTCCGCCCGCGACCCTGCGCATCGGAGTTATCCGATCTCGATGCCCAGTCGTTCGATCATTCGGTCGCGTTCACGCAGGGCCTTGCGCGAAGTTTCCGGGCTCGCGGCGGCGCAGGCGTTGATCAGGCATTCCACCGCGACGATGAAGGCGCCGATGCTGTTCGACAGAAAGCTGGTCTTGTGGCTGACAAGCAAGGCAGCGCGAGAGTTTCGCGCCAGCGGGGAATCGACGTAGTCAGTGATGGCGATCGTGTCGATGCCCATGCGCCGGGCCTCGGCTGCGACCTCGACCACCTGCGCGGAATAGGGGGCGCAACTTGTCGAGATCAGCAGGTCCCCCTCGCCCATGAGCGCCAGCCCCTCAGCGATACCCAGGCCATTGGCATCCAGCAGTGCCACATCCGAGCGGATCATCCGCAGCCCATAGACCAGGAAACCGGCCACCGAATGGAACTGACGGATGCCGTGGACGACCACCCTTGGCGCGGCCATGATGGTGGCGGCGATGGCCTCGAACCTGATCTCGTCGAAGCCTTCGACGAAACGGTCGATATTGGCCTGGTTCTCGCGGCAGAGCTGCGCCGCCCGGGCATGAGTGGAGCTACCCCCCTCCAGCGCCGCGCGTGCCTGGAGCGAATAGAACTCGCCAGGCACGTTGAGAGAAGCTGAAAGCAGGACATGCTGAAGGGCGGGAAAGCCCGAATAGCCAAGCGAAGTCGCCAGCCGCGTCAGGGTCGAGGGATTGACCTCCAGCTTCTCGGCGAGGCTGGTGATCGACAAAAGCGCCGGATCGCCCACCATGTCGAGGATACGCGACAGGGCGGCGCGGGCCTTGGCGCCCAGCGAGACGCCCGCGTCGCCCCGGGCGATCATCAGGGCAAAGGCGCGCAGGTCATGCAGGTTGTCAGGCGGTTCCGCTGTAGCGGGCGGGTCCATCGGCGCCGTCATGAATGCTCCAGTCAAGGCGCTGGCCGGAAAGACGCATCATCGCCGTGCCAAGCGTGTTCTCTTCATCGGGATCATCCGTTGCGGCGCGTCGGATGGGAAGCCCGGAACCGCCGGTATCGCGCAAAATCGCGAGTGGCTCGTGTCCGGCAGCAACCAGCGCCTCACCCCGGGCCTGGCGGTCGCGCGACGAGTCGGTGATGGTCTGCGCCGTCAGCGCTCCCCTCAGATGCAAGGCATGATTGGCGTGAACCGCAGCTGCGTCGATCTCCTTCACTGAATACCCGCCGCCGCCGAATTCGACCGAAATCATGCGCGGATCTCCCCGCTGCATCAGCGCGAAATGAAACCCGCCCGAGGGCGCGTCACGCAACAGCTCCAACGCGGCGGCGAGGCTACCGGTGGCCAGAAGCGCCCGGCCCAGCACCATGCGCGGGATGCCCGGCTCCACCCCGACCAGGCGCAGGTTGTTCACGGCCTGCACCAGCCCGGCACCGGTGAAGGCGAAGGTATGGCCGGGAATCGAGCCGGGATAGCAGAAGGCGTGGAAACCGGGGCGCCCTTCGGGTTGTGCCTCTGCGATGAAACAGGTGTCGCGGAAGAAGGGCAGCCCGTCCTCATTATGCGCAAGCATGGGCTCGGGCCCGGGCAGCATGACGGTGGTGCAGCCGTCGGGCACCGAGGCCAACAGGTCGCCGCGGCAGTTCCAGGCGAAGACCTGCCAGATCGGCAGGCCAAGTCCTTCGGCCAACCCCTCGATCTCTGTCCAGATCCACGGGAAGCGGGCCCGCGTGGTCTCGGCCATACGGGCCACTCTGGCGGCCTGGGCAGGCGCATTCACCGTTTGCCACAGAGGATGCACCAGCAGATTCTGCGCAACCGCCGCGCGCCCGGCCCGACCAAGGGCAAGGCCAAGATCGCGCGGGCCGCCCGACAGCCTCAGCCAGCCCAGACCACGGGTGACGGTCTCATTCGACATGTTGCAGAAAGTCCTTCAGACGGTCACTCGGCGGGTTGGCGATCACCTCGGCCGGGTGGCCATCGACCGAGATCTTGCCGTGTTCCATGAAGATCAGCCGCGAGCCGACCTGGCGGGCGAAAGACATCTCGTGCGTAACGACGACCATGGTCATCCCCTCCTGTGCCAGCGCGCGCATGACGTTCAGCACCTCCTGCTTCAGTTCGGGGTCGAGCGCCGAGGTCGGCTCGTCGAACAGCATGACCTTGGGGCGGATCGCCAGCGCGCGGGCAATGGCGACGCGCTGTTGCTGGCCACCCGACAGCGCCGAGGGCACATGATGGGCACGTTCCTTCAGCCCGACCTTCTCCAGCAGCGCCAGCGCCTGGGCCTCGGCCTCGGCGCGCGACAGGTCACGCACCTTGCGCGGACCGAAGGCCACGTTCTGCAGGGCGGTCATCTGCGGGAACAGGTTGAACTGCTGGAAGACCATCCCGGCTTCTTGCCGGATCTGGCGCAGCTTGCGTCCTCCCGCCCGCACCGAGATTCCATCGACAATCAGATCGCCGCCGGTGATCTGCTCAAGCCCGTTGATGCAGCGCAGAAGCGTGGACTTGCCCGAGCCCGAAGGACCGATCAGCACGACGACCTCGCCCTCTTCGATGGCCAGATCCACCTCGTCCAGCACTTTCAGATCGCCGAAATGCTTCGAGGTCTTGTGGAATTCGATGATGCTCACAGGATCCTCATGCGTTTTTCCATCACCCGCAGGATGAAGGTCAGCGTGCCGGTCATCATCAGGTAGAGCACAGCCACTGCCGTCCAGATTTCGACCGCACGGAAGTTCGAGGCCATGATCTCCTGCCCCGTCCGGGTCAGCTCTCCCACGCCGATCACGATGAAGAGCGACGTGTCCTTGAGCGAGACGATGAATTGATTGCCAAGCGGCGGAATCAGCCTGCGGAAGGCCAGTGGCCCGACGATATGGGCCAGCACCTTCCATTGCGGCAAGCCCATTGCCAGCCCCGCCTCGGTCAACCCGCGGGGGATCGACAGGAAAGCGCCGCGCACGATTTCGGCGATATAGGCGCCCGCATTGACCACGATGGACAGGATCGCCGCCGTCATCGGATCCATGCGGATGCCCAACAGGACCGGCAGGGCGAAGTAGAGGAACATCACCTGCACCACGATGGGCGTACCGCGGATCAGCTCGATGTAAACGAAAGCGATGGCATTCAGCACCCGCCCGCCATAGGCGCGCATCAGCCCGGCGATCAGGCCGAGGATGGTCCCTCCGACCAGACCGGCGAATGCGATGAGAATGGTGACACGGGCTCCCGCTGCAAGCTGCGGCAGAAAGCCCGGAAGCACGGACCAGTCGACTTCCAAGCGAAGCCCTCCATGATACAGGACAGGGAAGAGACGGACGGGACAGCCAAGAGCTGCCCCGTCAGGTGCAGGGTGTCAGTTGGCAGGTTTGGCTCCGAACCACTTCTCGTAGATCGCATCATAGCGACCGTCGGCCTTCAGCTTGGCCAGCGCCTCATTGACCTTCGGGGTCAGCTCGCTGCCCTTGGGAAAGCCGATGCCGTACTGGTGCGCCATCATCTGCTCGCCCACGGTCTTGACCGCGCCGTCGCCCGCAGTGGCGATGTAGTAAAGCACGTTGGGCGTGTCGTGCATCGCCGCGTCGACGCCGCCTGTGCGCAGCTCCAGGTAGGCGTTGTCGATGTTGGGGAACTTGCGCAGTTCGGTTTCCTTGAAATTCTCTTCAGCATAGTCCGAAGACGACGTGCCGGTCTTCACGGCAAGTGTCTTGCCCGCCAGATCGGCCGAACTCGTGATCTTGCTGTCGGCGGGAACCATCAAGAGAAGGCCGCTGTCGTAGTAGCCATCCGAGAAGTCGATGACTTCCTGGCGCTCCGGCTTGATGGTGATCCCGGCCAGCGCCACGTCGACCTGCCCGGTCTGCAGCGCAGGGATGATACCGGCGAAATCCATCGGCCGCAGCTCATAGGTGACGCCGATCTCCTGGGCGATGGCGTCCCAGAGGTCGATGTCGAAGCCGACATATTTGTCGCCCTCCTTGAATTCGAACGGCACGAAGGCGGTGTCGGTCGCCACGATCAGATCATCGGCCTGGGCGGCGCCGATTCCGATGGCAAAGGCGGCAGCCAGTGAGAATAGTCGCTTCATTGCTGGGGTCTCCCTGTGGTTGCGGGCCGGACGCAAAACCGGCACGGTTGACGCAAAAGTATTTGCTTAAACTTACCACAAATGCAATTCATTTTGCGCTACACGCCCTGTGGAAAGGAATGTCTCGCCATGACCGGTCATATCTTCGGACGTTCGACGCGGGGGGTTCTGCCCGTCGCTGCATCCGGCGATGGCTGCTATCTCATTGACAGCGATGGGAAACGTTACCTTGATGGTTCCGGCGGGGCGGCGGTGTCCTGCCTCGGGCATTCCGATCCCGATGTCAGGGCGGCGCTGCATGCCCAGATCGACCGACTGGCCTTCGCCCATACCGGCTTCTTCACGGCCGAGCCCGCCGAATCACTGGCGGACCAGCTGGTCACCCATGCCCCTGCGGGAATCGAACGGGTCTATCTGGTTTCGGGCGGGTCCGAGGCGGTCGAGGCAGCGATCAAGCTGGCCCGGCAGTACTTCATTGAGACAGGCCAGCCGGAACGTCACCGCATCATCGCCCGACGGCAGAGTTACCACGGCAACACGCTGGGCGCACTGGCAGCGGGCGGCAACGAATGGCGCCGGGCGCAGTTCGCACCGCTGCTCTTCGAGACCTCGCATATCGCGCCCTGCTACGAATACCGCGACAGACATGTGGGCGAGAGCCGGGAAGCCTATGGCCTGCGTGTCGCCGACGAGCTGGAGGCCGAGATCCTGCGCCTTGGCCCGGAAACGGTGATGGCCTTCATCGCCGAGCCGGTCGTGGGGGCAACCTCTGGCGCTGTGCCGGCGGTTCCCGGCTATCTGAAACGCATCCGCGAGATCTGTGACCGCTACGGGGTGCTCTTGATCCTCGACGAGGTGATGTGCGGCATGGGACGGACCGGGCACCTGTTTGCCTGCGCTGAAGACGGGGTTGTCCCTGACATGATCACCATCGCCAAGGGTTTGGGCGCGGGCTATCAGCCGATCGGGGCACTTTTGGCCTCAAGGCAGATATACACGGCCATCGCCGAAGGGTCGGGCTTCTTCCAGCATGGCCACACCTACATGGGCCATCCGATGGCGGCTGCGGCTGCCGGTGCAGTTCTTGACGCCATTCTCGGACGCGGGCTTCTAGCGCGGGTGCTTGAACAAGGCGCAAAACTCGACGCCGCCCTGCGTGCCGAACTCGGTCAGCATCCCCATATCGGTGACATTCGGGGGCGGGGCTTGTTCCGAGGTATCGAACTGGTGGCCGACCGAGAGACGAAGGCCCCCTTCGATCCAGCGCGCAAGCTTCATGCGGAGGTGAAGAAACGCGCGTTCGAGGCAGGTCTGATCTGCTATCCGATGGGCGGAACCATCGACGGGCACCGCGGCGACCATGTTCTGCTCGCACCGCCCTTCATCATCGAGGATGCACAGATCGACGAACTGGTCGGCAAGCTCGCAACCGCGATCCGCGGGACGCTCGGCGCATGACGACACCCCTTCTGCCGACGATCATGGTTGCGCCGAATGGGGCAAGGCGGGGCAAGGCGGATCATCCTGCCCTGCCGGTCACCATCCCCGAAATCGTGGCCTGCGCCGCCGATTGCTTTGCGGTGGGCGCCGACGGAATCCATGCCCATGTCCGCGACGCCGAGGGGCAGCATGTGCTGGATGCGGGCCTCTACGCCGAGCTGATGGCGGAACTTGCGCGCGCCGTGCCTGGCATGGCGGTTCAGATCACCACTGAAGCCGTGGGTCGGTATTCCCCGGCGGAACAACGCGCACTGGTGGAACGGCTGCGGCCCGCCCTGGTTTCGGTGGCGCTTCGCGAGATCACCGTCGAGCCCGATTCCAGGCTGACGCGCAGGTTCTTCCATGACTGCGCCGCCGCGGGCACGGCGGTGCAGCACATTCTCTATTCGGCCCATGACGTTGACAATCTGGCCGCACTGGTCGCGGACGGGACAGTGCCGGGCGGGCCGTTGCAGGTGCTTCACGTCCTCGGGCGCTACGCGGCAGGGCAGACATCCTCACCGTCCGACCTGGCCGCGCCGCTGGCCCGGCAGCGGGCGCTCGGTCTGCAGGCCGACTGGGCGGTTTGCGCCTTTGGCCCCGACGAAACCAACTGCCTTCTGGCGGCGAGGCGCGAGGGTGGCAAAGTGCGGATCGGCTTCGAAAACAATCTCTACATGGCCGACGGCAGCATCGCCGCTTCAAATGCAGCCCGCGTTTCCGATCTGGCTACACGATTGGCGGACAGGCAGTCCGGTCCGAGATGAGGTCGCCAGCCGTCCCGGCACTTCGCTCCCCGGCCCCTTTCGCCGCCCCGCCCGTCCTGAGATCGGCGCTTGATCATCTACGGGCCTGCGCCGACCAGGCTTCTCTCGTTTGTGTGGCCCCGACGCAAGGTCAACCCGGCTTCGGGTCGGGACGCGGCAAGCCCGCACCACGCGGCGCGTGTGCCAGCACGGATATCGCCCGCCCCCACCAGGTCGAACCGGGTCCACTATGCCTGTTCTGGTGACGGATCTTGTGCAGGAACGCAGCGCCCGTGATGAAATCGCGGCAGGGGGAGCGTTTGAGCATCCCCCTGGGCTGGCAATCTGCCCTGCACCGCCGAAAACGAAGTGCCTTGGTCGGCACTATCGGCAGCCATCTACGGCGTATTCAGATCGAAGCTTTCGCCCGGGAAAAACTTCGTCAGGCGGATGTCGGCAGATCGCGCATGCCCCTCCATCCCCTCCAGCCGCGAGATGCGCGCCGTCGCCTCTGCCAGCGGGCGCGCGGCCTCACGGGTGGCGCGCTGCCAGGTGACGGTCTTCATGAACTTGTGGACCGAGAGCCCGCCGGTATACCGCGCCGCGCCCGAGGTGGGCAGCACATGGTTCGGCCCCGAGGTCTTGTCGCCGAAGGCCACCGTCGTCTCTTCCCCCAGGAACAAGGAGCCATAGGCCGTCAGCCGCTCCAGCCACCAGTCGAGGTCGCGGGCCTGGACATGCAGATGCTCGGGCGCATAGCGGTCGGCCACCCGCGCCATCTCTTCGCGGCTGGCGCAGAGGATGACCTCCGCCATGTTGTCCCAGGCCGCCCGCGCGCTTTCGCGGTTCACCTCGGGCAGGGTCTCGATCAGGTCCGGCACCAGCCGCATCACCCGCCGGGCCAGCGCCTCGTCCGTGGTCACCAGCCAGACCGGAGAGTTGTAACCATGCTCGGCCTGGCCGACGAGATCGGCGGCCACCATCTCGGCATCGGCGCTGGCGTCAGCCAGGATCATGCTGTCGGTCGGTCCGGCGAACATGTCGATCCCGACCTGGCCGAACAGCATCCGCTTGGCTTCCGCGACATACTGGTTGCCCGGACCCACCAGGATATCCGCCTTGGGCAGGCCGAACAGGCCATGCGCCATCGCCGCCACGCCCTGCACCCCGCCAAGGTTCAGGATCACATCCGCGCCGCACAGGTCCATCGCGTAAAGGATCGCCGGCGGAATGCCGATGCCGGGCCGGGGCGGCGAGCAGGCGGCGATATGCGGCACACCCGCGACCTTGGCCGTGGTGATCGTCATGATCGCGCTGGCGACATGGCTGTAGCGCCCGCCCGGCACATAGCAGCCCGCCGCCGACACCGGGATCTGCTTCTGCCCCGCAATCAACCCCGGCAGGATTTCCACCGCGCAGTCCGACAGGGTGGCCTTCTGCGCCTCGGCGAAGCGGCGGATGTTGGCATGGGCGAAGCGGATGTCCGCCTTCAGCCGGTCGGGCACCTGCGCCGCCGCCGCGTCCAGCGCCGCGCGGTCGACGATCAGCGCGCCCTCCCACTTGTCGAAGATGCGCGAATAGTCCCGCACCGCCTCTTCGCCCCCCAGCGCGATCCGCGCCAGCATCACCGCCACCAGATCGCGCACGTCCTGGTGGTCGGTCTCGGCGGTGGCTGTGGCTTGCTTCAGATAGATCATCGGCTCTACATCCGGCCCTTCCAGGGCACCAGTCGGCGTTCCAGGAAGCGCATCAACAGGTCGAAGGCGAAGGCGATGGTGGCGATCACGAAGATCCCCATGATCACCACCGAGGTCTGCAGGAACTGGCTGGCCGACAGCACCATGTAGCCCAGACCCTTGGTGGCGGCGACCATCTCGGCGGCGACCAGCGTGGTCCAGCCGAAGCCGATCCCCACCCGCATCGCCGTCAGGATTTCCGGCATGGCCGAGGGCAGGATCACATGCCGCATCACCTGCCAGCGCGTCGCGCCGAAGGAATAGGCGGCGTGGATCTGCTCGATGGCCGCCGATTTCACCCCCGACCGCGCGCCAAGCACGATGGGTGCGAAGACCGACAGGAAGATCAGCAGCACTTTCGACGTCTCGCCGATGCCGAACCAGATGATCATCAGGGGCAGGTAGGCAAGCGGCGGGATCGGGCGGTAGAACTCGATCGGCGGGTCGAAGATGCCGCGGATCAACGGGCTCATCCCCATCGCCAGCCCAAGCGGCAGGCCGATCACGCAGGCGAGGAGGAAGGCCCCGAAGACCCGCGCGGTCGAGATCAGGATGTGCTCGATGAACGAGGTGTTCGTGAACCCCTCGCGCCAGATCTGGCCGAACTTCGCCAGCACCAGCTCTGGCGAGGGCACGAACAGGGGCTTCACCAGCCCCAGCTTGGTGACCAGCCACCAGACGAAAAGCATCGCCAGGACCGAGGCGACCGACAGCCAGAACGTGTTCCCCTGCCCTGGCACGCCATAGATCTCGCCCGGCTTCGTCGGACGGGCACGGGCCAGACGCGCCCAAAGGCCCGCAGGTTTCGGCGGCAAAGCGGTCATTCGACGGCCTCCTCGTCGGCGAAGATGATGTTCAGGACCCTCTCGCGCAGCGCGATGAACTCGGGTGCGGCCTTGACCTGGCGGGCGGGCGCACCGGACTGGAACTGGCGTGAGAACGGCAGATCGAAGACATGGGTGATCCGGCCCGGCCGGGGCGACATCACGATCAGCTTGGTGCCCATGAACAGCGCCTCCTCGACGCTGTGGGTGATGAAGAACACCGATTTCCCGGTCTCGCCCCAGATCTTCAGGATCAGCTCCTGCGCCTTTTCGCGGGTCAGCGCGTCCAGCGCGCCAAGCGGTTCGTCCATCAGCAGGATCTTCGGGTCGCAGGTCAGGGCGCGGGCGATCCCCACCCGTTGCTGCATCCCCCCCGACAGCTTGTAGACCGGCGAGCCCTGGAACCCGTCCAGGCCCAGAAGCCCGATGAATTCGTTCGCGGTCCGGTAGCGGTCCTGTTTCGCAACCCCTTGAATCTGCAACCCGAAGGCCACGTTGTCGATCACGTTCAGCCAGGGCAGCAGGGCGTGTTTCTGGAACACCACCGCCCGGTCGGCGCCCGGCCCCAACACGGTCTGGCCGTCCAGCGTCAGGCTGCCGGAACTTGGCGACAGGAAGCCCGCGATCAGGTTCAGAAGCGTGGATTTCCCGCAACCCGAGGCCCCGAGCGCCACCACGAACTCGCCCTCGGCAACGGCAAGGTTGATGTCGCTGAGAGCCGAGACCGGCGGTCGCCCGTCAGCGGCGGGGTAGACGACCGAGACATGATCGATGTTCAGGCTCAAGGCCGCTCCTTCCGGCAGGGAAAACCGCCCGGACCCGACAGGCCCGGGCGGCAAGGGCTTACTGCGCGGCGGCTGCAGCGGCGTAGGTCGGGTTCACGAAGCCGGAATAGTCGTCCAGCGCCGCGTCGATCCGGCCCGCCTTGACCAGGAAGTCCGCCGTGGTCTTGATCTTCGGCGCGGCAGTGGCCAGCCAGGCCTCGCCGGTCTGGTCGGCGATCGGCAGGAAGGTGAAGCCCTCCAGGATGCCCGGCACCTGCGCCGGGTCCGCACCCGTTGCCGCTGCCAGCGCCTTCACCTCGGCGCTGTCGGCGGTCCAGGCGGCCTTGTCGGCCAGATACATGCCGTTGACCTTGTCGACCGCCTTCAGGAAGGCGACGATCTTGTCGGGGTTCGCCTCGGCATAGGACTTGTTCACCACCCAGCCGTCATAGGTCGGAAAGCCCCATTCCGCCGTCTGGTCCGCGCCCATCACCAGCGTCCCGGTCTTCAGGATCTCGGCCTGCACCGGTTGCCAGACCCAGGCGGCGTCGATGGTGCCCTGCCCCCAGGCCGCCGCGATGTCGTCGGGCTTCATGCCGACGATGTTCACGTCCGTCTCGCTCAGGCCTTCATGTTGCAGGGCCCCCATCAGCGAGTAATGCGCAGTCGAGCCAATCGGCACCCCCACCGTCTTGCCCTTCAGGTCCGCTACGCTGGTGATGCCGGACTCGTTCCGTGCGATCAGCGACTCGGCCTTCCCGATCACGTCGGAATAGGCGATCAGCTGGATATCCAGGCCCGAGCTTGTGCCGATGGCAATCGGCGACGACCCCAGTTCCGACAGCACCACGTCGCCCGAGGCCATCGCGGCGATCACGTCGGTCCCGGCGTCGAACTTGCGCCACTCGACCTCCCATCCCGTCGCCTTGGCCAGCTCGTCCGTGGTGGACAGAAGCTGCATCGGTGTCGGGTTGCCGAAATGGCCGATGATGATCTTCTCGGCCAGGGCCTGCCCGGCCAGGATCGCCGATGCCGCCGCGCCAAGCAGGAAGTGTTTCAGTTTCAGGGTCATGGTCGTCTCCTCTGATGTCACGTTTCTAGTTGGTCCCTCAGGTCAGCCGATGGCGAAATCCCGGATCGCCCCGACCAGCACGTCCAGCGTATCGAAAGCCGTCACCCCCCCTGCCGTAGCCCCGGCAAGCAGCGAGAACTCGGTGCAGGCGATCATCTGCACAGTCGCCCCGCGCCGCAAGAGCCAGTCTGACGCGGCGCGCAGGACTTGTGCCACCTCGGGTGCCGGGCCACCGGCCTTGATCTGCCGGATCGCCGCCAGCAGCGCCGCTTCGTCCTCGGGGTAGACGGGCCTTATGCCGGTCCCGGCAAAGGCCGCGTCGAAGAGCCCGATCCTGCGCACTGCGGGCGAGGCGAGGATGCCCACCTGGCCCCCTTCTGCCAGCCCGACTGCCCGCTGCACCGAAAGCGCGACCATGTCGATGAAGGGTACGTCGACCGCCGCCCGGATCACCGGCGCATAGTGATGCGCGGTGTTGCAGGGCATCGCCAGCGCCTCGGCCCCGCCTGCCACCAGCCGCCGAGCCATGTCGGCCAGCACCGGGCCGGGGTCCTCGCCCACCCCCTCGATCAGGCGCCGGATGCGCGAGGGCACTTGCGGGTTCTGGTCGACGATCAGCGGGATGTGACCGGCATCGTCCTGCGCCGGAACAGCCGCCAGCACCTTCTGCATCAGAAGGATGGTCGCCTGCGGCCCCATGCCGCCCAATATCCCCACCCGTCTCATCTGCCGGCTCAACCCTTCGTCAGACCTCCAGCGCCTTGCGCCCTTCGGCGAAGACCGCGTCATAGCCGAACAACCCCGCCGCACCCCCGGTATGCAGGAAGACCACGCGCTGTCCCTTCTTGAACCGACCCTTCCGGACATAGTCGATCAGCCCCGCGGCACCCTTGCCGGAATAGACCGGGTCCAGAAGGATGCCCTCCAGCTGGGCGAACATGCGGATCGCCTCCAGCGTGTCGGCGCGCGGGATACCGTAGCCTGCGCCGACATAGGAGGAATCCGCCACCACGTCGGCCCGGGCCACCACGCCGGGACAGCCCAGCTTTTCCGCCGTCCGCTCGGCCAGCGTGAAGACGTTCTCCTCCTGCTTCTCCTTCGGGGCGCGCACCCCGATCCCCAACAGCGGGATGCCCGCATTCAGCGCCTTCAGCCCAGTGATCAGCCCGGCCTGCGTCCCCGCGCTGCCTGTCGCCGTGACGATATGGTCGATCAGAAGCCCCTGGTCGTTGGCCTGGCCCAAAAGCTCGAACGCGCAGTTCACATAGCCCAGCGCCCCGGTCGGGTTGGACCCGCCACCGGGGATGACGTAGGGCTTGCGCCCCTCGCCCCGCAGCGCTTCGGCCAGCACCTCCATCTCTGCCGCCATGTCCACGCCCCCCGCCCGGCGCGAGGTGGTGGCTCCGTGCAGATGGTCCAGAAGCACATTGCCGTTGCTGTTGTAGTTCGCGTCGTTCGATCCGGTCCGGTCCTCCAGCAGGATGTGGCAGGCAAGGCCCAGCTTGGCCGCGAAGGCCGCCGTCTGCCGCGCGTGGTTCGATTGCGTGGCGCCCTGCGTGATCACCGTATCCGCACCCTGTGCCAGCGCCTCGGCCATCAGGAATTCCAGCTTCCGGGTCTTGTTGCCGCCCGTCGACAGCCCGGTGCAATCGTCGCGCTTGATCCAGATATCCGGCCCGCCCAGTTCCTTCGACAGCCGGTCCAGCCGCTCCAGCGGGGTGGGCAGATGCGCCAGGAAGACGCGGGGAAACCGGGCGAGATGCATGGGATGCGTCCTTGTCTTAACTTGCAGAAGCCAAGAGTTGTCCAGGAATGACGCAATTGCAAATGCGAAGAATTCCGAATATCTTGCAAATCTTGCATGTTAGGACATGCGATGCGACTCGAGTGGCTGGAAGATATACTTGCGATTGCGCAGACGGGGTCGTTCAGCAGCGCGGCCGAACGGCGCAACCTGTCGCAATCCGCCTTTTCCCGGCGAATCCGGCAGATCGAGGATCACGTCGGCGTCGAGCTTTTCGATCGCAGCCGCAAGCCAGTGCAGTTGCGACCGACCGTCCTCGCGCAGGGCACACAGATCGAACAGATTTCCGCCGCGCTCCGCCAACTGATTGCGGACCTTCGCCGGGGCGACCGCGTTGCCTCGAACCGGATCGTCATTGCCAGTCAGCATTCGCTGACAACCTCGTTCGCTCCCCGGATCGTCCAGGCCATCCAGTCCCGGGGGGAAGACATTCATGTCCGGTTGCGGTCGGCCAACCTTGATGAGTGTTTTGGGCTTCTGCTGTCACGGCAGGCCGATCTGGCGATCCTGTACGCCACGCTCGACGCGGACGAACAGGTGTCCGGCGAATTCCTGGAAAGCGTCGATGTCGGCACTGACCGGCTTGTCCCGGTCCTGCGCACTGGTCTTGCACTGCCGCGCCTGTCCGACGACCTGCCCGGTGATATTCCCTATATTGCCTATCCCACGGAAGTCTTTCTCGGGTCCGTAATGGTGAAGCAGATCCTGCCGCAACTCGGGCCGGGACGGGCTGCAGTACCCAAGGCGGAAACAGCGTTGACGAACGCAGCGCTGGAAATGGCCGCCGCAGGTGTCGCGGTCGCATGGGTCCCCGAAAGTCTCGCGCGGCGAGACCTTGAGTCTGGACGCCTCTCCGAACTTGGCGATGCCCTGCCGTCCTGTCCGTTGTCCGTGCGCGGCGTCCGACTGAAAGGCCATCCGAGCCGGGCCGAAGCGGTGATCTGGGAGTTTCTGGCCTTGCCCGGAAGCCTTGGGTGAGGCCGTCCTCGCGGGATTTCCTCGAAGTGCATGGGTCGGCTTGACGGAACCGGGGTTCCGTCAAGCCAGACCTGCGGACGAGACATGCGCTTCAGTCCGTCAGCCCGGACGGATAGGTGGGTGGGAAAAGCGTCCCCAGGGCGGGATGGCCCCAGGTCCGGTCCGGGTATTTTGCCAGCAGGCCGTCGAACTGGCGCTGCACCTGCTGCCGGGCGGCGTCGATGTCGATCCCGGCGACCTTGCCATCGCGCATGGAGAGACGGCCATCGACGAAGACCGCCCGGGTCACGCGGCCCGTCGCGCCGAAGATCAGGGTCTGGATCGGGTCGATGGTCGGCGCGAAGCCGGGGTTGGACAGGTCGAAGATCGCGATGTCCGCAAGCGAGCCGGGGGCCAGTCGTCCCAGATCAGGGCGGCCAAGCGCATCCGCGCCGCCGGTCGTTGCCGCATCGAAGATCTCGGCGGTGGTCAGCCCGGCCGCGCCGCCTTCCGCCGCCCGCCCCATCATCAGCCCCACCGCCATGTTCAGCACCATGTCGGGCGGGGCGGTGTCGGTCCCCATGCCGATGCGGATCCCGAGGTCCCGGCACTTGCGGAACGACCGCAGCATCTCGCCGTCGCGGGCATAGACCAACGGGCAATGCGCGATGCTGACGCCGTGGTCGGCGTAAAGCCGCAGGTCTTCCGGCGTCGCCTCGACCGCGTGGGGGGCGATCAGCCGGTCGTGCAGCAGCCCGTTCTTGGCCAGCCAGCGGGGGGCCGTGGTGCCGTGCAGCGCCTCCACCGTCTTCCGTTCCATGCGACCCTGCGCCATGTGCAGCCGAACCGGAAGCCTGCGTTCAGCCGAAGCCGCCATCGTTCGGCGCAAGAGCGGCAGCGTGCAGGTCTCGACCCGGTCGGGGGCGAGCATCGGCTGGATCAGGCCGTCGAAGCGGCCCGCAATCCGGTCGGCGAAGGCAAGGGCATCGTCGAGCCCCCGCATCCCGCGCGCCTCGTCGAACTGCGGCTCCAGCACGCCGGGCGCGGTGCAGACCATGCCGCCGGACCGATAGGCCGGTCCCAGCCAGACCCGCAGGCCAAGCGCACCTGCCGCTTCGGCCGCAGCTTCGAACTCGGCAACCGTCTCGCCCCAGGCGCGATAGAAGAGCGAGGCTATGGGCAGCGCGGTCGTGATCCCGTTCCGCAAAAGCTGCGCGAAGGCGAAGAGCTTCTGGAAGGCCAGTTCCTCGGGCGCATACATCTCGTAGGGGCCGCGCTCGACATAGGATTGCGGCCAGACCCGGCCCTTGGCCCAACCCGGGCCGTAGTCGACGGTCAGGAGCGTGGTGTCGATGTCGGACAGGGCGTCCAGATCGACGAAGCCGGGCGAGACCAGTGCCTGCCCGAGGTCGATGCGGCGGGCGACCTCGCCGGGGAAGGCCGGACCGACGTAAAGGACGCGCTGGCCTTCGAGGACCACCTCGGCATTCTCAAGCAGGCGGTGGCTGCCGCCAGCATGGCCGACGATCCAGCGGGCGCGAAGGGCAGTCCGGCCCGAGGGCCGCTGGCCAAGGGTCAGGGCGTCCAGCGTCATTGTCGCGCCCGTCACCCTGCCGCCCTTTCGCTGCGGGGTGTCACCTGCGCGGCCTCATGGTGCAGCAGATGCTCGGGCTTCTTCAGCTCGAACTGGCGGTCCGAGGTGATGTAGGAATCGGCGTGCAGCCGCGCGATGGGCTGGTAGGTCGCGGGGTTCACATAGCGCCCGCCCGCGTCCAGACAGCGGTCGTCGACATGCATCTGCACCACCTCGCCGATCACCAGCACCCGCCGGGGATAGTCGATGATCCGCTCGACCCGGCATTCGAAGGCGCAGGGGCTTTCCCCGATCCGCGCGGCGTCGACCTGCCGGCAGGGCACCGGGGTCAGCCCGGCGAAAGCCAGCTCGTCGACGTCCGAGGCGAGGTTCAGGCCGCAAAGGATCATCGCTTCCGAAAGGCCCATGTCGACCATGTTGACGACGAATTCGCCGGTACGCCGGATATTGGCGACCGTGTCCTTCTCGTCGCCGTTGCCACGGTTCTGGATCCCCAGCGCCACGATGGGCGGCTCATGGGCGAAGACGTTGAAGAAGCTCATCGGAGCGGCGTTGTCGTGCCCGGCGGGAGAGCGGGTGGTGACCAGCGCGATGGGGCGCGGGCCGACGAAGTTGGTCAGCAGCCGATAGCGGTCGGGCGCGGGCAAGGCGGTGAAATCGAAGTCCATCTATTCCCTGCCCTGTCCCGCGACGACGGTGCCGCGCCGCACCACACGGCGCGCCGGGGGCCGTCGACACAGCGCGTCGCCGACATTCATCGCGTCGATCATCACGAAATCCGCCCGCCCGCCGGGGTGAAGCCCGTAGTCGGCCAACCCGATGGCCCGGGCCGCTTGCGTCGTGGCGCAACCCATGGCGCGGCGGAAGTCCTCGTCGGTGTTCCAGTCGAACCGGAAAGCGGTCAGGAAGGCCCGCTCCAGCATGTCGCCATTGCCAAGCGGCGACCAGGCATCGCGGATGCCGTCCGAGCCGCAGCAGACGGTGACGCCCATCGCCGTCAGCTCCTCGACCGGGGGCACCGCCACATCGGCAGGCGCCGAGGTCATCAGCGAGATGCCAAGGTCGGCCAGGCGGCGACCGATCCGTTCCAGCCGGGCTGTGGGGATCTGCCCAAGGCAGTAGGCATGGCTGATCATCACCTTGCCGGTCAGGCCCGCCGCCTGAACATGGTCGGCGATGCGTTCGACTTGCCAGGCGCCAAGCTCTGCCTTGTCGTGCAGGTGGATGTCCACGCCCGCGCCGGTCTGCGTCGCAAGATCGAAGACGAAGCGCAGCTGCCCCTCGGGGTCGCCGTCGATCCCCGCCGGGTCAAGGCCGCCGACCGTCTCGACGCCCATTGCAATCGCCTCGCGCATCAGGTCGGCGGTGCCGGGGCGGGAGAGAAGCCCTTGCTGGGGAAAGGCCACGAACTGGAGGTCAACGCGATCCGACCAGGCGTCGCGCAGGCGGAGCATCGCCTCGACATGGGTCAGGCCGATGTCGGGGGCAATGTCGATATGAGACCGGACCGCCGTGGTGCCAAAGTGCAGCATCTGTTCCAGCAACCGGCCCGCGCGTTCCTCCGGCGGAGTGGTGCAGGCCGAAAGCACCCGCCGTTCGTTCTCGATATAGTCGCGCAGGCGGGCGGCGCGGCGGCCGGGCTGCCAGGGCTCGCCCCAGAGCGTCTTGTCCAGATGCACATGCGGCTCGACGAAGGCGGGAAGCACCAGCCGCCCCGCGCCGGGAATGGCACCGGGTGCGGCAACCTGGGGACCGATCTCGGTGATGCGGCCCTGATCGCAGCGGATGCCGATGGTCCGGCCATCCATGTCGCGCAGGTCTGTGTATACGGTCTGATCCATTCTGCCTCTCGAAAAGGTTGGGGCATGGCCCTGATGCGGGCCATGCCGGTCAGGTGTCAGCCCTTGAGCCGGGTCCAGATCTTGTCGCGCAGCTCGCGCGCAGCCGGTCCGCAGTCCTGGGTCGGGACCAGGCGGCTGGCATATTCCTCGGGCATGTTGATCGCGTCCATCGCGCGCCACTGGTCGCTGAGGAATTCATCCGACTTGATCGCATTGCCATAGGCGATGGCATTGGACACGGCGGCGGCGTTTTCCGGCTTCATCATCCAGTTGATGAAGATCTTCGCATTCTCGGGATGCGGGGCGCTCGCCGGAACGGCGAAGTTGTCGCGGAACATCGGCGTGCCCTCGGCGGGATAGAGGAAGCGGATCGTGTCGCGCTGCGCCGTCGCCCGGGCGGTCGCTCCGTTCCAGACATGGTGCATCGCCACTTCGCCCGAGGCCATGCGGTCCACCGTGCTGTCCGAGCTGTAAAGCTTCAGCTTCGGCTTCTGCGCTTCCAGCAGTTCAAGGATGCGCTTGGCGTCGTCGTTGCTTTCGGTGCATTGCGGGATGCCGAGATAGAGCGAGGCGGCGAGGATCTCGTCGCTTGCGGTGTCCAGCGCGGCGATCTTGCCCTCAAGCTCGGGGCGCGGCTCGAAATATTCCTTCCAGCTTGCCTCCAGCACCCCGCCCTCGACCTGGGCGCTGTCATAGGCGAGCCCGGTCACGCCCCAGAGATAGGGCGCGGAATATTCGTGCTTCGGGTCGAAATCGGGGTTCTTGAAGGCGTCCTTCATGTGGACGTAGTTTTCCATCGCGTTGGTGTCGATCTTCATCAACAGCCCGTCGGCGATCAGCCCGGGGATCACGTAGTCGCTCGGCACGATCACGTCATAGGCGGCCCCGCCCGACTGCAGCTTGGCCAGAAGCGTGTCGTTGCTGTCATAGCCGTCGAGGATCACCTTGATCCCGGTCTCGGCCTCGAACTTCGCCAGCAGCTCGACCGGGTAGTAGTCGGTCCAGTTGTAGAAATAGAGCGTCTTTTCCGCGTCCTGCGCGGCGGCGGGAAACGCCAGCAGGGCGGCAAGCGCCGCGGCGGTCATCAGCTTGGGTCGGGTCATGGTCTCTCCTGTTGGTTGTTATCGGCGTAGGCGGGTGAGGGCAAAGGACAGGCTGACGAGCAGGATCGAGATCACCAGCATGACGGTCGAGATCGCGTTGATTTCCGGGGTGATCCCGGCGCGGATGGCCGAGAAGATGTAGACGGGCAGCGTCGTCGTCCCCGGACCCGACAGGAAGAACGAGGTCAGGAAGTCGTCGAGGCTGGTCACGAAGGCCAGTGTGAAGCCGGCCAGCACCCCCGGCCACAAAAGCGGCAGCGTCACCCGGCGGAAGGTGCGGAAGCGGTTGGCGTAAAGGTCCTGCGCGGCCTCTTCGTAAGACCCGCTCATCCCGTCCAGCCGGGCGCGGATCGGCAGGTAGGCGAAGGGAATGCAGAAAACGGTGTGGGCCAGGATCATCGCGCCGAGGCCGAGGTCGATCCCCACCGCCACGAAAAGGATCAGCGTGGCGACCGCCACGACGATCTCGGGCAGGATCAGCGGCAGTTTCAGCAGCGTTTCGCTGGCATCGCGGCCCGGAAAGGCGCTCCGGGTGGCGAGCGCGGCGAGAAGCGCGATCACGGTGGCGGCGGTCGCCGCACTCAGCGCAAGGACCAGCGAGTTCCAGGTCGCCGCCCGGATCGACGGGTTGTTCAGGATGCGGACGTACCAGTCCAGCGACGCATGGGTCCAGACCGTCGCCGTGCGGTTCGCGTTGAAGCTGTAGCCGATCAGCACGAAGACCGGCAGGTAAAGATAGGCCAGCACGAAGAACGACACTTCGCGCGTCAGGGGAAAACGCCGGATGTTCATGCCGACCTCCGGTTCCGCCACAGGGCCAGCGCGGTCATCGCGACCAGCATGATCGCCAGAAGCACGACCGAGATCGCCGCACCGAAGGGCCAGTTGCGCGACGGCCCGAACTGCATCTGGATCACGTTGCCCAGCATCAGCGTCTTGCCGCCGCCAAGGAGCGCAGGGGTCACGAAGGCGCCAAGGCAGGGAATGAAGACCAGAAGCGAGCCTGCGAGAAGTCCCGGCATCGCCACCGGAAGGATCACCCGCCGCAAGGCCCGCGACCGGGTGGCGCCAAGGTCATGCGCCGCTTCGACCAGCCGCCAGTCGAACTTTTCGAAGACGGAATAGACCGGCAGGATCATGAAGGGCAGGAAGGAATAGGTCAGCCCGATCGCCACCGCCACGTCGTTGTAGAGAAGCTGTACCGGGCCGAACGGCCAGATCGCATCGACCGCCATTCCGAGCCAGCCGCCTTCGCGCAGGATGATCAGCCAGGCATAGTTGCGCACCAGAAGGTTGGTCCAGAACGGGATCGTCACCAGAAACAGCATCATCGCCCGGCCCGCAGGCGTCAGGCCCGCCATCCACAGGGCCACCGGCACGCCCAGAACCAGACACAGCAGCGTGGTGACCGCCGCCTGCACCACCGAGCGCAGGAAGATCACCAGATAGTTGGTGTTCAGGATGAGCGTGCCGTCGAAATCCTCTTCCCAGATCAGGCGCTGGTAGTTGCCAAGCGAGGGGGTCGAGGTCCAGTCCACCCCCGCGCTGGTGCCCTTTTCCAGAAGCGTGACCCAACCCATGAGGCCAAGGGGCGCGCCCACCAGCAGCAGGATCGCCACCAGCGCCGGCAGGATCAGGGCAATGCGGCGGAAAGCGTCGGACCGGCTCATTCCTGCAGCACCTGCAACGCATCCGCAGGCAGCGCCACGCCGACGCGGCTGCCCTTTTCGGGCGCGGCCTCGGTCGGGTCGGACTGACGGATCAGGAAATCCCCGCCGCCCGCCAGTTGCAGCTTGTGCAGCGTCGCCGTTCCCAGAAAGGCGCTGTGGATCAGCGTCGCCTGCAACTCACCGGCTCCGGCAGCCACCAGCCTCGCCCGCTCGGGCCGGATCGCAAGCGTCACCCGTCCGGGCCGCGAGGCCGGGGCCGTCACGCCACCCAGCACCCGGACCCCGCCGCCCGTCAGGGCTTCGCCTTCCAGAAGGTTGATGTCGCCGATGAAATCCGCGACGAACCGATGGGTCGGCGCATCGTAGATCTCGCGCGGGGGACCCATCTGCAGGATGCGGCCCCCCTGCATCACCGCCACCCGGTCGGACAGCGCCAGCGCCTCTTCCTGATCATGGGTGACGAACAGGAAGGTGATCCCGGCTTCGGCCTGCAACTGCTTCAGCTCGATCTGCATTTCCTTGCGCAGCTTCAGGTCCAGCGCGGACAGCGGTTCGTCCAGCAGCAGGAGCTTCGGCCTTGGCGCCAGGGCACGGGCAAGCGCCACCCGCTGTTGCTGCCCGCCCGACAGATCCGAAGGGCGGCGACGGGCGAAGGCCTGCATCCGCACCATCTCCAGCGCCTCGCCGACCCGCTGGCGGATCTGCGCGCGCGGCAGGCGCTGCTCTTCCAACGAGAAGGCGACGTTCTCTTCGACCGTCAGGTGCGGGAACAGGGCGTAGTTCTGGAACACGGTATTGACCGGCCGCCGGAAGGGCGGCGCATGGGTCACATCCTGCCCCTCGATCCGTATCGTCCCGGAATCCGCAGTCTCGAACCCCGCGATCAGCCGCAGAAGCGTGGTCTTGCCGCAGCCTGACGGGCCCAGAAGCGTGAAGAACTCCTGCCGGGCGATGTCGACCGACACGTCACGCAGGACATGGACAGCCGCCTCACCGCGACCGAAGGCCTTGCTCACGTCCCGAATTGTAACGGTGTCTTGCCCTGACATGCAGCCTCCAGCGTCCAGTCGCAGGAGGTTGGCGTATTGCATACGATTCTGTCAACATCGCATGCAAAATAATGTCAGATTGCATACGATCTTGTTGACGGCTAGCTTTCCCCGATCCGCGAAGCGAAATCCGCAAGCACCTGCCGCACGTCGGTCTTGGGCCGCACCGAAAGCTGCGCCCGCGCGGCGACGTCCTCGACATGCTGCTCCATCAGGTCACCCGCCCGGGTGAAATCGCCCGCCACCAGCGCATCGACGATCTCCCGGTGTTCGCGCGCGCCACAGTCCGCCGAATGCGGCCTGCCATACATCGTCATGACCAGCGAGCAGCGCGAGATGATCTCGACGAGATACCGCTGCAGCAGCGGATTGCCCGTCAGGCTGGCGAGGTAGAGATGGAACTCTCCCGCCAGCCGGATCGCTTCCACATCACTTTTCTCGGCAAGCCGGGTTTCCGCTTCCACCATCCCGGTCAACCGCTCGACCGTATCCGCGTCGATCCGCCCCGACAGCTGCCGGACCATCCCCCGCTCAAGTGCGGCACGAATGACGAAGATTCCGCGCCCCTCTTCCAGCGACGGGTTCGCGACGAAGGCCCCGCGGTTCGGGATCAGCTCGACCAGCCCTTCCGTGGCAAGGCGGCCAAGCGCCTCGCGCGCAATGGTGCGCGAGGCCCCGAACGCCTCGCCGATCGCGTCCTCGGGCAGCCGGGTGCCCGGGGTCAGGCGCTGTTCCAGAATGGCGCGCCGCAAGGCCTGCTGTACCTTTTCGGTCCGGGTCGGCGTGCGGGCCGCTGTTTCCTGGCTCTTCTTGCTGTCTGGCATGGAAAGGTCTCTCGATTCGGATTGGACTGTACCTGCTATTCGGCCCACTTCCAGCGCCAGCGGTGAATGTCCCCTGCGGATGGCGCGCCCGGCAGTTTGATCTTTTCTTCTGACGGCGGCGGGCTAAGAGACAGACATGCTGTCAGCCAAACCCCTTGCGACTTTCAAACACCGAAGCCTGCAGCTGGCGGGCTGGCTGGTGTTGGTGGTCGCCGGACTGCTTCTCACGGCAATGCTCGAACGCAGCCGACTGGCATCCGAGTTCGACACCGAAGCCACGATCCTGCACCGGCTGTTGTCGCAGCGCGCCGACCAGCACGACGCACACCTGACGGCGCTTTCAGCGCTGGCGAGCGCTGATGGCGGCAACCGGCCGGATCTCTTCCTGGAGGTCGCGGCCACGATCATCCGGTTCTATCCGCGGATCGTGGCCGTAGACCTGGTGCCGCTGGCCGCGCCGGGCGATTATCTGACCACCCGCCCGAGCTTGCGCGCCGAACAGATCGAAACCCTGCGCGCGGCAGCACTTGGATCGGGCGGAAAGCTGGACGTGCAGGCGGCGCCCTGGGCGCCCGGGCGGTATCTCCTGATCAAGCGCAGCCCCAACACCGCCGATGCAAGGTTCGCCCTTGCGATGGAAGTGGATGGCGCGGCCCTCATGGACGTGAGTTCGGCCTACTGGACTCGCCCCTCGGTCCGCTGGTCGCTGCTGCTGCCGGACGGCGCGCCGTTGGCGGGTGCGGGCCGGATCGCCGCGCCCGCGTTCGAGAAGCCGCTCGGCAGCCAGTCGCAGCCGCTTGTCCTGCAGGCCGATTTTGCGCCCCGCCCCGCCGACCTGCTTCCGGTCGGTCGGCTTGCCACCATCACCGCCCTGATCACGCTGGGCTACCTCGGCCTCGTCCTTGGGCTGGGCCAGTATGCCCGCGCCCGCCGCGCCGAACGTCAGGCCTATCTCAGCGCGCAGGAGGCACGCCTGGCCCATGCGTCCCGCGTCAACGCGCTGGGGGAACTGGCCAGCGGCATTGCGCACGAACTGACCCAGCCGCTGACCGCGATACTCAGCCAGGCCCAGGCCGCGCGGCACCTGTCCCGGCGCGGGGACATCGCGGCGCTGGAGCCTGCCATGCAGGGAATCGCGGACCAGGCCAAGCGCGCCTCGGCGATCCTGGAGCGGCTGCGGAACTGGACCGTGCCCGCGCAGGATGCCGGTCGTGTCGCCGATATGGGGATGGCCCTGCAGAACGTGCAGCTTCTGCTTCAGCCAGAGGCCGGCCACCGGGGCGTGACCCTGAGGTTCGACCCGGCTCCCCTTCCGCTCGACATCCAGGGCGATCAGGTCGAACTGGAGCAGATCGTCTTCAACCTGGTCCGCAACGCCATCGAAGCCGCATCCGCGCAAGCGGGTGGAGAAGTCTCCGTCTCGCCCCGCCGGTCGGGTGATCAGGTCATCCTCGATGTCACCGACACCGGCCCCGGCGTGGCCGAGGCGCTGCGCGACCGGCTGTTCGAACCCTTCGTCACCGGCAAGCCGGGCGGAACCGGCCTGGGTCTCGCCCTGTGCCAGCGCCTTGCCGAGCGGATGGACGGCGAGGTGCAGCTCGTCACCGCACGACCGGCGCTGTTCCGGCTGCGCCTGCCGGTCCGGGGCCAACCCGCGGGAAAGGCTGCACCATGACCCCGCCGGTCTATCTGGTGGATGACGACGACGCAGTTCGCGAGGCCATCGGGCTCTTGCTGCGGACGGTGGGCCTCGAGGTCCGCAGCTTCGCCTCGCCCGACGCCTTCCTTGCCAGCCTCGCCACGCTGGCCCCCGGTTGCCTGATCCTCGACATCCGCATGCCGGTGATGTCGGGCCTGAAGCTCCAGCAGGCCCTGCGCGACCGGGGCGTGACCTGGCCCACGGTGATCATCAGCGGCCACGGTGACATCGAGGCCTGCCGCCGCGCCTTCCGCAACGGGGCGATCGACTTCCTGAGCAAGCCGGTCGACGAGGAGGACCTGATCGACGCGATCCGCAAGGGCCACGACGCGCTGGAGCGCAACAGCCGTCAGGCCGCCGAAACCGCCGAGGCCAGGGAGCTTCTGTCCCGCCTGACCCCGCGCGAGGCGGAAGTGCTGGACATGATCGCGAGGGGCCTGACGACCCGGCAGATCTCCGAGGCGCTGGAGCTGTCCGCGCGGACCGTCGACAGCCACCGGGCTGCGATTGCCGCCAAGTTCGGCACCACCTCGACCGCCGAGCAGACCCGGTTCTGGCTGGACGCGGGCGGCTCTCGGTAGAACTACCGACCGCGCCGCAAGGCCTACGAATATCCGCCCCGACCGGACGGGGCTAGGTTCGCTCCATCGATCCCGAAGGAGAACCAGGATGTTCCGCAAGCTTGCCCTCACCGCCGCCCTGCTGGCCCCGATCGCTGCCGCCGCGCAGGACCTGCCGACGGCGCCCTACCTGCCGCTCGACATGGCGACGACCGCTGCTCAGGCTGCCCTTGCCGCCTGTGCCGCCGAAAAGAACAACGTCAGCGTGGCGATCATCGCGCGAGACGGGTCGACCAAGGTGGTGCTCAAGGCCGATAACTCCGGGCCGCACACGACGGCGAGCGCGACCGGCAAGGCCTTCACCTCGGCCGCACTGGGCCGTGACACCGCCGGTCTGGCCAGCTTCATCGCCGAGACCCCGCAGAATGCCGGCCTGCGCGACATGGATGAGCGCCTGGTGATCCAGGCCGGTGGCCTGCCGATCAAGATCGGTGGCGCGCTGGTCGGTGGCATCGGGGTGGGCGGTGCCCCGTCGGGCGACGCCGACGCCGCCTGCGCCCGGGCCGGTCTGGACGCCATCGGCGCGGAGTGATCGACCGAAACCCTGGCCAGCCGCAAAGGCTGGCCAAACCGCTGGGGAGGACTCGCATGAAAGCCGTCCTTCTTGCCGCCATGCTCCTTCCCGTGGCTCACGGCGCCACGGCGCAGAGCGCACCCTCCGCGGCCGAAGTTGCCGCCTGTGACGGCCTGCTCCGCGCCGCCTATCTGGGCCATCCGGACAAACGGAACGGGGCTTTCTCGGCGCGGAGACGTAGGCCGCCTAACTTATGTTCGCGCAGGTTCGCGGATGTCCGTGAACGACGCCGACAAGGCAGACAACATTCGGAATATAAAGCATTTATTCTGAAACGTCGTTCGGGATCGTTCACGAATGATCGTTGACAGCCACCCCAATTCTAGTGCCCATCTAGTGCCCAGATGAACCGGCACTAGATGGAGAAGCCAAATGACCCTGACAATCACCGCCCGCAACACCCTGTCCGCTCTTGTCGCCAATGGGGCGGACTTCGGCGCGGTCCTTGCCGCTTTCTCGTCCCTGCCGGACGCGGCCCATGCCGCCCTGCCGGACGCGTGGCGCGACCTTTCCGCCTCGCTCGTGACGATGATCGTGGACGATGAACTGCCCGCGCAGGCGGTGGCCGACGCCTCCGGCCTGCCGCTGGAAGCCGTCCGCGCCTTCGCGTTCGACCTCGAACTCGTCTAAAGGGGAACCGCCATGTCCAAGTCCCTGCACCGCCTGACGGTCAAGCAGATCGAAGCCGCCGCCCCCGGCACCGCCCTCGCGGACGGGGGCGGCCTTCTTTACCGGGCCACGGCCAAAGGGTCCGGGAAATGGTCCTTCAAGTTTGTCAGCCCCGACGCGGACTTCCGCGCCGCCCAGATCGCCAAGGGCAGCAAGTCCTTCCAGCGCGCGATGGGGCTGGGGGCCTTCCCTGCCGTGCTACTGGCCGCGGCACGGGAACGGGCCGCAGCCGCGCGTGACCTTCTGGCGAAGGGCGTGGACCCCATCGAAGACGAACGCCGCAGGGCCGAGGAAACCCGGCAGCGGGCCGCCGCAATCACCCGCGCCGCGTCTGAACAGGCCATGACCTTCGGGCGCTATGCCGACCATCACTTCCTGCCCTTCGCCCTGACGGGCTTTTCCAACCCGGCCCATATCCAACAATGGAAGGCGTCTTTCGCCACCCATGCCAAGGCGCTGCGGGACAAGGCGCTGGCGACGATCACGAGGGAGGACGTTCTTGCCGTCCTGCAACCGATCTGGACGACGCACACGGTCACGGCCAGCCGGACCCGCCAGCGGATCGAACGGCTGTTCGCCCACGCAATCCAGAACGGCCATTATCGGGGCGACAACCCGGCCTCGTGGCGCCAGTTTGACGCCACCCTGCCCCCGCCCCGTGTCGAACCCCGGCACCACCCTGCCGTCCCGCATGACCAGATCGCGGCCTTCGTCGCCGCCGTCCGGGCGAAACAACCGATTAGCATGGCGGCCCTCATGCTGGATTGGATCACGCTGGCCCTCTGCCGGATGAGCGGCGCCCGCTGTGCGACGTGGGCGGAAATCGACCTTGAGCGGAACGTGTGGGAAATCCCGGCAGGGCGCATGAAGGTGCGGCGCCCCCATATCGTCCCCATCACCGCACGCATGACGGAAATCCTTGAGGAAGCGAAACGCCGCCATCCCGCCCGCGAGAAGGGCGAAGACCCCGCGGCGACGGACTTCATCTTCGCCAACAGCAAGGGGCGGCCATTGTCCGAAATGACAGCCTTGGCGCTCATGCGGCGCATGGACGGCTTCAAGGACTTCACCGTCCACGGGCTGCGCTCGACCTTTAGGGATTGGGCGGCCGAAATGACCGACTACCCGCGCGAACTGATCGAGGAACAGTTGGCGCACCAGTTGGGCGCGGTGGAGCGGGCCTACAAACGCGGTTCGGCCCATGAACGCCGCAGGCCGATGATGGAAGCATGGGCCGCCATCTGCGCGGGAGAAACCCCGGCAGAGGCGGGCAACGTCGTGCCGCTGCGGACGGCGGCCAGCGGGGGGCAGGCGTAGAGGCTACGCCACCCCTTTTGTCTGCTTTGTCAAACTCTTAAGGGCAGAACCTGCCCCAATTCGCCATTGCATCGCGTTGGATCGCGTGCCAATATCCAAGCCCGAAGCAGCATAGGAGAGCCGATGAGTTGCGCTGATCATCCCCAAGGTTAAGGAGAAAAACCGTGGGACAGTCCGCAACTCTGCTTCGCAAGGATGAAGTCCTTCGGATCATCGGCGTAAATGCTTCGACCCTCTGGCGCTGGCGCAAGGCTGGCGCGTTTCCCGCACCGTTCAAAGTGACCCGCCAAACGCTTCGCTGGCGCGAAAGCGATATTGCGAACTGGCTGGAAAGCCATCGCCGGGCCGAAGGGGGTGCGAATTGAGCGCCGCCCCCGCCTACAGTGACCGCTTGCTGCGCTTGCCTGCCGTGCAGGAACTTACCGGCTTGGCCCGCGCCACGATCTACAAGGCCGTCGTTCAGCGCCACTTCCCGAAACCCGTGAAGCTGGGCCGTGCCTCTGCCTGGCCGGAAGCCGAAGTCCGCGACTGGATCGAAGCCCGCAAGGCCGAACGCAGCGCCGTCTAACCCGCCCCCGAAATGGAAAGGGCCGCCCCGCGCGCCACGCGAAACGGCCCCCTGAAAGGAACTTCTACCGTGACTGATGTTATCGAAAAGACCCCCGCGGGGCAAGTGGACAAGGCTGACAACGAAGCCTTGAACCTGCTGAAAGATGCGACCCGGCACGGGCTGATTGACCCGGCAGGGGCGGACCAGATCGAAGCGCCCTACATGTTCGGTCAGTTGACGACCGAGGGCTTGCGCGCCCGCGTCCCGGACCTGCTGCGGGCTGGCCCCGCTGCCGGAAAGGCGCTGGACGCCATCGCCCCGGCCTTCGCCCCCGGCGACGTGATCGAACTGCGGGCGCTGAACCCGGCAGGGGGCGGGGGCGCGTTCCGCTGCGGGCGGTTGGACAACCCTGCCGAACGTGCCGCGTTGGAAAGCTTCATCGGCCAGCATAACGGCAGGTGGAACGTCTACGTCGGGATCAACCCGCGCCGCCCGGACATGGCGGGGACGGATCAGAAGGCGTCCGCGCAGGACGTGGTGGCCCGCCGGGTTGTGGTGCTGGACCTCGACCGGAAGGACGCGAAGGCCGCGGACCCGGACTGGACGCGGACGGTGGCGGCGGTGAAGGCCAAGCTGGACCCGCTCTTGGTCGTGGACAGCGGCAATGGCGTCCACGTCTGGTTGCCGGTGGAAGCCGTGTCCGGGCCGGACGTGGCCGCCTCCGCCGCCCCGTTGGCTGCGGCGATGGAACGGCTGGGGGCTGACAACATGACGGACGCCCCCCGGATCGCCCGCCTGCCGTGGACGGTGAACCTGCCGAACGCGGCGAAGCGCGAGAGGGGCGCGGTGGCGCGTGTGGCCGCCCCCCTGCCGGACTTCACCCCCAAACCCCACGTCCTGCGGTCCCGGCCCCTGTCGGCTGACCGCCTGTCCGGGGAGTTGAAGGATATCGCTGTCCGGTTGGGGTTGCCCGGCAGGGGCAACGCCCTGTCCGCCGCTTCGCCCTCTCGCGTCGCCTCTGACGGTGGGGAGAAAACCCCTCACCCCGCGCCCAGCGCGGACGTCCTGCGGCTGGCCCTGGATGAAGCGCCGAACGCCCCCGGCGGCCCCTTTGATGCCCGTGAGGCGTGGGTGGATATGGGCCACGCCATCAAGGGCGCGTCCATCGCGGGCGGGATCGAAGCCGAGGGGCGCGAAGCCTTTGTCCAGTGGTCCCGTCAATGGGGCGGCGACCCCGACGAACCGGGGCGCGTCTGGGACGGGATCAGCCACCCGCACACGGGCTGGGGCACCGTCATGCGGACGCTTGAAGCCCTCAACCCGGCAGGGGCGGACCGCGTGAAGCACGCGGCGGCGCAGGCGGCCTTTGCGCAGGCTGCGGCCACCAACCATGCGGCGATTGTGGGCAACGGGCTGGAACCGTTCGACGGGTTCGACCCGAAGGCTTACAGCCCGCGCCCCTTCCTCTACGGGACCAGCGTTATCGCAGGCTTCATCACCGTGCTGGCCGCGCCCGGCGGCCAAGGCAAGACCTCTGTCCTGCTCGCGGATATCCTCGCGATGTGCAGCGGTAGGAACTTGATCGGCGAGGCGCCCGTGCGTCCGCTGGCGGTGCTTTACCACTCCGCCGAAGACGACCGGGCGGAAGCCGGGCGGCGGATCGCCGGGGCCATGAAGCATCACGGCATCGCGGCGGCCGACTTGGGCGGCAGGCTGTTCGTTACCTCTGGGCGCGGGAAGGCCGCACGCCGGATCAAGCTGGCGAGGATGGGTGCCAAAGGGCCGGAAGAAGTGCCGGGCGCCGTGGACGCGGTTGTGGACTTGGCGACCTCCGGGAAGGTGGACGCGATTGCGTTCGACCCGCTCGCGGCGATGCACGACCTGCCCGAGAACGACAACGCGGCCATGAACTTCCTGCTGGACCTCCTGCGGCAGATCGCGGACCGGACGGGCGCCGCGGTCATCCTCTCGCACCACACGTCCAAGGCTGCCGCGCAGGACATGGACGCGGCCGGGGCTGGGGCCGTCCGGGGTGCGTCGGCCGTCGTGGACGGGTCGCGTGTCACCCGGACGCTCGTCCGCATGACGCCCAAGGAAGCGGCCCGCTTTGGGGTGTCGGAAGAACAGCGCCGCGCCTTCCTGCGGATCGAAGATGCCAAGGTGAACCTTTCCCCTGCCGGGTCCGCGCGCTGGGTGCGGATCGTGGGCGTGCCCTTGGACAACGGGGCCGGGTATTGGCCCAAGGGCGACTTTGTGGGCGTGGCGGAAAGCTGGACGCCGCCCACGGCGCAGTCCGGCACGGGGGCGGACCTGGCCCGCGTCCAGGCCGCGCTCACGGCCTCCCCGCGTCCGCCGCGCGCCGACCAGCGGTCCCCGGAATGGATTGGCTGGATGGTGGCGCGGGTGATGGGCCTCGACACGGGCGGCGCGTCCATGCCGAAGGAGGATCGCACCCCCGATCAGGCGGCGGCGCTGGCCCGCGTCCGCGCCATCGTGGCGGGCTGGGTCCAGAGCGGGGGGCTGGTTGAGCGGCAGGAACTGGACGCCGACACCCGCAAGAAACACCGCTTCGTCTTCGCCGGTCAGCCCGCCGTTGTGCTGGACGCGGACGCCGCGGTCAGCCCGCCCGACACGGACGGCGCGGACGATGACGAGTAATTCCCGGCAGGGGCGCTTGGGTTTGCGCAAGTCTGCGCAGGTCAACTTGCGCAAACCTGCGCAGACCGGAGCAGGGTAGGCACACTTACGGCGCATTTGCCCCCCTCAAGGGGCATTTGCGCAAGTAGTGTTACTACCTAGGGGTCCGAACTACTTGCGCACCCCAAAACCTCTTATTTTCAAGGGGTCGCCACTGCCGGGAAAGATGGGTTTCTGACTTGCGCAAAATGCGCCTTCCGGGGTGCTTGGAAGGTGCGCAGGTCGGGGGTGAGATTGACGATTGCGGGGCGCGTCCTGGCCCCCTGAACTACACCTGCGCGCTGGACCTCCGGCGATAATGGCGGACCGCAGGACGCCACGGGCAGATCGAGGCGCAACGCCCAGCGCACCCACCGCCGTCCGCTGCCGGACGGCTGACGCTGAACTGAAATGCGGAGACCCATCATGCCTGATGGCGTTTACAGATACTTCCCGAAAGCCAACCGCCCCAAGGGCCGGAAGAAGACCGAACACTGGCCGATGATCGACCCGGCTGCGGATCACGAATGGCTTCGCGCTCATCCCTACAGGTTGGCCCGCGTCCATCGCATCAATCTGGGCACCGCGGGCGAGGAATGGATCGTCTGGGTTATTGCGTGCCGGGTTCACGACCCTTGCCTTCCCGAAGGCTGGCGCCCGACCTGGCTCGAAATCGCGCCCGACCCGTTCGATGACGCGGACGCGCCCACGTTCGACACGCCGGACTGGGACACCATCGTCAAGCACGAACATCTGTTCGAGGAAGCCGCACGGGTGCTGGCCGTCATCAACCACGCGGCCCGCACCCGCCCTGACGCCATGCTGGTCCGTGATCTGCTGGTGGCCCTCCGCTGGGTGGAGTTGGGCCATGCGCGCGACGACTTCGAATTCATCGAGAACGACTGACCCACACCATCCACCGACGCAGCGCCCCGGCATCGACCGGGGCGTTCGCATATCCGGCCAGATCGCGCAGGAACCGCAGGCGGTCTTCCTGCCGGGGGATTGCCTCATACATCGCGCGGACCTGCGGTCCCGCAGCACGCAGGACCGCGCCATAGGCCGCCACGTCCTCCGGGCCGTCCGGCACCCGCGGCGGACGCCCCAGAGGATTGGGGGGCCGTGCCGGTGCCGGGGGCGGCTTCTGCCTATCGGACTGACGCCGCTTCCAGCCGTCCGCCGCTGCACCCGCCGTCCAGGGCCGCACAGGAAGCGCCGTGAGGGGTCCGGCAGGGGCGTCCTTGCCCTTGTCCAAGGGCACGTCCACCGCCGCGCTGGACGCGGCGCGCAGCGCGTCCACGACGGCCCGCGCCCGGTCCACGCCCCCGGCACGCAGGGCCTTCCTGGCGGCCCGTGCTTCGCGCGTGCGCCGGTCCGTGATGCCGAGGCTCACCCACACCAGCGCCGCGTCCGCCGCGGCCCGCTGCCGGGGCAATTCCGTCCGCACCGCCCT
>NZ_JAYRPN010000080.1:0-12887 GCF_041911175.1 Tabrizicola sp. | reverse complement strand
CGGGCGATAGCGCGAAGCCGGGGCGGCGGACTTGACTATGGTCAACCCCCGCGCCGCCCCCCTCGCCTATGACGGGCCAACCGATCGAGGATCCCCGATGCCCGCCACCCTGCCGCGCCTGCCGCGCGCCCTTGGCCTTGCCGCCCGCCCGCTGCCCCTGCCGCCGCTGAACCTGCTCCTCGGCCGCCTGACCCGGCGCCTGGCCGCCGCCCACCCGACCCTGCTGCGCCGTCTGGGCAACCATGCCGCCAGCCGCTTCCTGATCGACCCGACCGACCTGCCCTGGGTCCTGCTGTTGCACCCCGGTCCCGCCACGATGACCGCCCATCCCCGCGCCCGCCCGCCTGCGCATGAGGCGCGGATCGCCGGGCCGCTTTCGGCCTTCCTCGCCATGATGCACGGGGCCGAGGATGGCGATGCGCTGTTCTTCTCGCGCGATTTGACGGTCGAGGGCGACACCGCCGCCGTCCTTGCGCTGCGCAACGCGATGGACGATGCCGAGCTGGACCTGACCGAAGAGCTGGCCGCACTGGCCGGTCCCCTTGCCAGCCCCCTGCGCCGGGTGCTGGCCGGGGCGGAACGCGCGACCGGGTTGCAGCTGCACCGCGCGGAACTGGGGGACCTGTCATGATGGAACTCGTCTGCCCCGCCGGGACCCCCGCCGCCCTGCGTGCCGCGGTCGAGGCCGGGGCGCATGCGGTCTATTGCGGCTTCGCCGATGAGACCAATGCGCGGAACTTTCCGGGGCTCAACTTCTCGCCCGAGGAACTGGCCGAGGGCGTGGCGTTCGCCCATGCCCGGGGCGCCAAGGTGCTGGTGGCGATCAACACCTTCCCCCGCGCCGGGGCGGAACCCGTCTGGCATCGGGCACTGGCCAATGCCGAACAGGCCCGCGCCGATGCGGTGATCCTGGCCGACATCGGGCTTCTGGCCCATGCCGCCGAGTACCACCCCAATTTGCGCCGCCATCTCTCGGTGCAGGCCGCCGCCGCCAACCCGGATGCGATCAACCTTTACGCCCTGGCCTTCGGCGTCCGCCGGGTCGTGCTGCCGCGCGTGCTGACGGTCGAGGAAATCGCCGCCATCAACCGCGAGATCGAGGTGGAGACCGAGGTCTTCGTCTTTGGCGGCCTCTGCGTCATGGCGGAAGGGCGCTGTTCGCTGTCGTCCTACGCCACCGGCCAGTCGCCGAACATGAACGGCGTCTGTTCGCCCGCGAGCCACGTCGCCTATGCCGAGGAGGGCGGCGACCTGGCCGCGCGGCTGGGGGGCTTCACCATCCACCGCACGCCGAAATCGGCACCCGCCCCTTACCCCACGCTCTGCAAGGGCTGCTTCACCTCGGGCGCGCAGACCGGGCATATCTTCGAGGACCCGGTCTCGCTGGATGCCACCCACCTGATCCCGAGGCTGGCCAAGGCCGGGGTCCGCGCGCTGAAGATCGAGGGGCGGCAGCGCAGCCGCGCCTATGTGGCGCAGGTGGTCCGCGCCTTCCGCGCCGCGGTCGAGGCGCAGGCGGCAGGCCGCCCCCTTCCCGAAAGCGCGCTGGCCCGGCTGACCGAGGGCCAGGCCGCCACTGCCGGCGCCTATGCGAAAACCTGGAGATGACGATGGACCTGACCGTCGGCCCCAACTTCTTCTTCTGGCCCGCCGAGACGGTGCGCACCTTCTACCGCGACCTTGCCACCACCCCGGTTGCCCGCGTCGTGCTGGGCGAGCTTGTCTGTTCCAAGCGGCTGCCGTTCTGGCAGGGCGAAATCCCCGGCGCGGTCGAAACCCTGCTGGCGGCAGGGAAAGAGGTTGCCGTCACCTCGCTGGCGCTGATCACGCTGAAGCGCGAACGCAAGCTGACCGCCGATCTTGCCGCGATGGGCCTGCCGGTCGAGGTGAACGACCTCTCCGCCCTTGCCCATGTCCCGCAGGGCCAGCCCTTCTGGGTCGGCCCGCTGGTCAACGTCTACAACGAGGGCACCCTGCGCTGGCTGATCCGGCGCGGGGCGACCCGCGTCTGCCTGCCGCCCGAGCTGACGCTTGCCTCCATCGCCGTGCTGGCGCGGGTGGGTCGCGAGGAGGGAGTCCCGGTCGAGGTCTGGGGGCATGGCCGCCTGCCGCTGGCGATCTCGGGGCGCTGCTACCACGCGCGGCTGCATGACCGGATGAAGGACAGCTGCCAGTTCGTCTGTGGCGAAGACCTTGACGGCCGCGACGTGGAAACGCTGGACGGCCAGCCCTTCCTGGCGGTGAACGGGGTGCAGACGCTCAGCCAGTCCACCGCCAGCATGGCGCATCGGGTGGAGGCGCTGGCGGAAGCAGGGGTCGCGGGTCTGCGCCTTTCGCCACAATCGCAGGGCTTCGGGCAGGTGTGCAATGGCTACGCCGACCGGCTGTCAGGCCGCATCGCCGCCCCGGCGCTGGAAGCGCTGCTGCGCCCGCTGGTGCCCGGCCAGCGGCTGTCGGACGGCTTCCCGACTGGCGCTGCCGGGGCGGAATGGTCAGGGGCTGCGGCGGGCTGACTCATCCGTCGCTTGGCGCGGGATCGGCGGGCGCGGGCCACAAGAGCCGCTGGTCACCGCCAAGCTTGGAATTGCCCAGCACCTTGATCCCCTCCACCAGCTTTGCCAGGTCTGGCGACGGGTTGAACCGCAGGTAGGCTGCAGCCCAGGCCAGCTCGAAATCGCGGGGCGGACGATCCCTGCCCCCGACCGTCTGTTTCTTTCCGGTGATCGCCACGACCGGGGACGGGTCCTGCAAGGCGGCGAGCGTGAAGCCCACCGCCCGGGGGATGGCCTTGTCGCAAGCCGCGAACAGGCCCGGGCGCGCGTCTGAAAGCAGGGCGGCGGTCGTGACCAGCGGGGCCACCGCATGAAGCTGGTAGTGCAGCGCCAGCCGACCGCGCCACATCTCGTAGGGCAGGCTGCCGTCGGGTTCGGCGGCGCAGGCCACCAGCCGGACCGAGGTCTCCGCCCAGTCGATCAGCACCGGGTCCTCCAGCGTGAGACCGATACGCGCCACCGCCAGCCCGGCCCAGGCCCGCAGGTTGTTCTGCGCGGCCTTGGGCGGGGCCTCGGTGTCGAAGAAGGCGATGGTCTGCCGCGCGCGGTCCAGAAGCCAGGCCTCGATTTCCGGGTTGCCCCCGGCCTCCGGCTGGTGCGCGCGCAGGGCGGCATAGGCGAAGGCGATCCCCCCCACGCGCGAGGGGGCCGACAGGTTCGCCCCCTGCGTGGTCAGATCGCTCAGAGCACCGGCCCGTGCCCAGGCAAGAAGGCTTTCCTCGACGCAGGCGGCAGCCTTGGTGGCAAGCTCCGGGTCGGTCGAAGGATCGTTCATGAGGTTGGCCTGCCGGGCCAGGTCGGCGATGAAATCGTCGATCGGCTTCAGCGCGGCGGTGACCGCCTTGTCGCTTTCTTCGTCGAACTCGCTGCGGTTGGCGCTGTTCGCGGCATAGCGGCTGCCGAAGCCCAGCGTCACCACCGGCATCGTGTCGGACGGGCAGGGCGGCGGCGTCTCCTCGGCCAGGGTTGGGGACGCCAGCAGCAGGGCGCCAAGCGCCAGACGGAAACCGATCATTGCCCCGCCTCCGCCGACAGTTTCAGGCTGCGCAACCGCTGCGCGGCATCGTCGCTGCCAAGGTCCGCCGCCTTCGCCAGCCAGTCCAGTGCCTCATCGCGCGAGGGCGGGGTGCCGATGCCGAAGACCAGCGCCTCGGCCAGGTCGACCATCGCCGCGGGTTCGCCCGCCTGGGCCGCCTTGCGCAGCCAGTCGGTCGAGTCCAGCACTTCGGCCGGGCTGGCCGCGTGGCTGCGCAGGATCAGCGCATATTCCCGCATCGCCACCGGATTGCCCGACTTGGCCGCCGTCAGGAACAGTGCCGACTCGTCGATGCTGCGGTAGGCGATGGCGCGGATTTCCGGCGTCGCCTTGCGCAGACGGTTCAGGGCCGCGGGCAGGTCCTCGGGCGCGCTGGCCCCGACCAGATCGACAAACAGCGCCGCCGACAGTGCCGGGTCATACTGCGGCGAGGTCCGGCGGGAATAGAGGTTCAGCAGCCGATGAATCGCCACCCGGCTGCCGGCAGCACGGGCGGCCTGGTAATAGGCCAGGATGCGCGGCTGGTCGGCGTCGGTGGCATAGCGGCTGAAGACATCGGCCAGATCGGCCAGCTCCGAGCCGTCGCCCCGCGCCAGATAGTCGGCGATTCGCAGCCAGCGTTCGAACAGCGCCCGGTCCCCGGCCCGCCCCACGGCATCGGCAAGCCGCAGCGCCTCGTCGAAGGTGCAGCCGGTGATCGCCGTGGCGCGCGAGACGTAGTCCGCATAGGTCGTGCGGTCCTTGATCAGCGGCAGCGCCAACAAGAGGGCGTCGAAATCGCCGCGATCCGCGATCACCTGCGCAAAGCGCGCCTGGACGGCGGCAAGGTCGGGGAACTGGCCCGGATCGGCCTGCGGCAGCATTGCCATCGCATCGCCCACGCCCAGATCGGCCAGCGGCAACAGGATGCGCAGCGCCTCGGCCTGGCTCTCGGGCGTGACATGGGCCTCGTCCAGCAGCGCCTCGGCGAACTGGGTTCCCGCCGAAGCCTCGCCCCGGGCGATGGCCTGCCGGAAGAGGTCCAGCGCCGCCTTGCGCTCGGTCGGGCTGCGGGCTGCGTCCAGCGCCAGGTTGGCCCGCGCCGTGGTCACGCCGGGAAAGCGTCGGGCATAGCGATCCCAGAAATCCAGGGTCGCCTGCGGTGCGCCGCGCCGTTCCAGAAGGTAGATGTACTGCGCGATCGCCGTCACCCGGCCGGTCAGGGCCTGGGTCTGGATCTCGGCCTCGGCAATCGGGTCGGGCGTGGCGGCAAGTACCGCCAGCGCCTGCGGCGTGTAGTCGACCGCCAGCGTCGAGGTGCTTTTCGCCACGCCGACCCAATAGTCCGCCTCGGCCACCTGCGGCGCGTCAGGCGCCCGGCAGATATAGGCGCTGGTCAGCTCCAGCATCGGATCGACCTCGCCCGCCGAGGCGACCACCGTCATCAACTGGTCCATCACCGCGTAGAATTCGTCGGCACTCTGCGCCCGGCGCAGTTTCATCGGCGCGGTCTTCTCCAGCGCCGAGACCTCTCCCAGCGCGACGGCGCGGTCCAGAAGCTCCTGCGCCTCGGCCTCGCCCGCCCAGCGACCCTTGGCCTGCAGGACCTGGTCCGCCATCGCGATCAGCGCCCAGGCTGGGGCATCGCTCCGCCCCGCCAGCGCGGTCAGCGCCTTGACATAGGCCGGTGTCCAGGTCGGGTCGCGCCGGGACTGCGCCTGCAGGAACAGCACATGGCTGGCCGCCGCGGCGGGCGAGGACCGGCCCGCCGCCTGAAGCGTGGCATCCGCCGCCGCCAGGTCGCGCGGCAGAAGCGCGCCATCCGCCTCAAGACGGGCCAGCACCACCTGCGCATAGGCCAGCCCCGCCTGCGAGGCCGCCCCCAGGTAATGCAGCAGCACCGCATTGTCCTTGGCGATGTCCTCGGCACGCAGGTGCATCTCGGCCACCTTCCAGGCCGAGACGGGGTCGCCCAGGTCGGCCGAGAAGCGGAACCAGCGTTCGGCCAGCGCCGGGTTGCGCGTCACGATCTGCCCGCCCATGTATTCCCGCGCGATCCGGTTGACCCGGTCGCAGATCAGCGGGTCAAGCTTGCCGACCAGCGCCCCGAAGGCCATCGTCACGCCCAGGTCGGGCGGAACCGTCCAGCCCTCGACCGGACGGCCCGCCACGTCGCGCTCGACCAGGGCCAGGATCGCATCGGCATTGCCGCCGAAGGCCGCCTGCAGCAACAGCGCCTCGCCTTTCTTCTCGTCCCGGGCGATGCCCACGCCCCGCGTCAGGTAGCCCGCCAGCAGGTTCTGCGCGCGCGGGGTTTGCGACAGGTCCATCTTCGCCAGCCGGGCGACCAGGCCTTCCTTCTGCAATTCCGCCAGCCGACCGGCGGCAAGCAGAAGCTCGATCCGGTCCAGAGCCATGTTCACGTCGGAATAGTCCGGGTCGAGCGTCTGGAACTGTGCCTCGACGCTGGCGATCAGGTCGAACCAGCGGTCGGGGTCCAGCTCGACCAGGCGGCGGAAGTCGCGCTTGATCAGCGCCGTGTCCTGTTCCGGCAGCGCCTCCGGGCGGGCATCCTGCCATTTCGCCGCCAGCGCCTCGTCGCCAAGGCGCGGGTCGCAGACCGCCCTGGCATCAAGCGCGGGCGGCTCGAACAGCAGGTCCACCGTCCGCGCCGCCACGGGAAGCGGGGCAAGCAGCAAGAGGCTGGTCATGATCAGGCGCAGCATGGGCGGACCCTTCCGACGACGGCCTATCGGGCCAGGGCATTGGCGGTGGCGGTGGCGGTGTAGCTGCCGCCCGATCCGCTCAGCACGATGGCCACGCCCTCACGCCGCTTCAGCGCGACTGCGGCGACCTTGGCCACCACCGTCGCGCCATCGCGGATCTCGAAGTCCAGCGTCAGCGGGGCCTTCAACGCCACCGCGCCCCCGTCGCTGGGCTTCACCCCCTCGATCGCCATCGCCTTGGCCTGCGGGACGTAAAGATCGGCGCTGGCAATGTCGGAGAGGTTGTAGAAGGTGACATCGGCCTGCGCCGGATTGCGGGTGATCTTGTCGACCACTAGCGCCGAAGTGCCGTCCGCCCCCACCACGAAGGAATAGAAGGTCGCCGGCTGGACCGGCTCGGTCGCCGTCGTCTCGCCCGAAGTGATCTTCACCTCGCTCGCACCGTCGATCACGACATAGGGCGTTACCCCGGCCTCGATGCTGTCAAAGCTGACCGACTGGATCACCGCCACCGGGCTGCTGGCGTCGACCACCCGGACAAAGCTTGCATCGGGGTTGGCCACGTCTTCGTAAAGGCTGGCGTCCTGGGCGACGACGGCCGAGGCGGCAGCGGCAAGGACGAGGACGGACAGGGTTGCGGGAAGGCGTGTCATGACGCGTCTCCTTTCGGGGTTGGGCAAAGGGTCAGGGAACTCGCCTCCGTCAGGGGGCGATCGAAGCTGACGGAGACCCTGGTCAGGTCGGGCCGCCAGAACGGCGCAAGGTTCAGGTAGAAGCGGCCGGTGGCGCGCAGCCGGTCGCTGCGTTCGATGCGGATGCTGCGGTGCAGGCCGCCCGCACCCTCGAGCGTGACGCTGGCCACCCGCGCCCCCTCGCCGCCGTGGTCGAACAGCAGGCTGTCACCCGCCTTCAGCGCCCCCGGCGGGAACGCTGCCGTCAGCATTCCATCGGCTGCCGAGGCCCCGGTCGGAATGTCGCAGGGCGGCCCGGCGGCGGCGATCAGCTCGTCCATCGGCATCGGGCCGAACTGCGCCAGGCTGTTGTAGATCGGGTTCTCCCAGATCAGGAAGGTCGGGCGGTGCTCGGCGAACTCACGCGAGGTGAGGTAAGAGGTCATCGCCCCGAACTGGTTGCCGCCGGTGATCGAATAGTTGGTCGTCTCGATCCCGGTGAATTCCGACAGGAACCCGGCGAAGTTGTTGATGGTGCTGTCGGAAAACGAGGTTCCGACCAGAACCAGGCTGGCGCCGCCATCGCCCTGGCCGAAAATGTCCAGCGCGCCGTCCTGCCCGGCGGCGGCGGGCGCATCCGCCTTTGTGGCACGTGTGGTGATCCAGGTCCGCGCCTCGACGGGCGGCAGGGTTTCCTTGCAGAAGGTCTGCAACTCGCGCCGGAGGCCCGAGAAGGCGGTTTCCGGTCCGGCCTCCTGCGAGGTGAAGCGCGCGGGCGTCACCCCGTCATAGGCGGGAAGCGCGCGGATCGTCCTGCCGATGGCTTCCGCCGCAAGCCGCGCGCCGATGGGCGTCCAGTGGAAGTCGGACCGGAAGAACACCATCTCGTTCGGACCGGCCTGCAGCATGGCCGTCATCAGGTCCGGCGCGGCCACTCCGGCGGCGTTCAGGCGGGTCACCACGTCCCGGTAATTCGCCTGCATCATCGCCTCGTCATAGCCGTAGGCCGCAGCTTCGGGCGGCAGGAAGCCGGGCATCGCCTGCCCCTTCGTCGGGACGTTCACATAGACTAGCGTGGTGCCCTGACCGGCCAGAACCCGGGCCAGCCTGGCGAGCTGGTCCACCACGATGTCGCTCATCGGATGTTGCAGGCGCAGATCCGACTGCACGCGGTAGAAGACGCCGTCCCGCCCCTCGATGCTGGGCGAGGGGGCGAATTCGGTGTTGGTGCAGCCAAAGGCCGAAGGTTCGGCCTGGGCTGGGCTGCTGGCGAGAAGCAGGGCGCAAAGCGCGGGGCGGATCATGGGGCGGCTCCTTCCGGTGGCGCGGGGCGCAGGCGAGGGCGGGGCGGTTCTGCGGAAGGGGCCGGCAGGGCACCGTCCCGCTGCAACTGGCGGCGCAGGGTCAGCGCCATCGCCTGCACGCCGGGATCGGGGCTGGCCAGCGCAAGGTCCAGCGCGTGCCCTGCGGCCTCGGGGTCCGGCGGCAGGCCGTCCGCGCCCTGGATCAGGTCCAGCGCCAGCGCCAGAGCGGCCTTCGGATCGCCCGCCTCCGCCGCCGCCAGCCGCAGCATCCGGGCCTCGGGAATGTCGGTCCCGAAGGGCTTCCCCCGCATCAGCAGGTCGGCCAGCCCCGCCGCCGCCCCAGGGTCGCCCTTCCGCGCCGCCCGCTCCAGCACGGCCCGCAGGTTGCGCAACCGCGAGGGCGAGAAGTCGGCCTCGGGCCGCTTCAGGATGGCGATCAGCCGGGGGACGGCAAAATCCCGGCCCATGTAGACGGCGATGGAATAGTAGTGCGCCGCGTCGTCCAGATAGTCGGTGCCCTCGCGCGCCTCCAGACGCCTGGCATAGCGGGCGGCGGCCAGCCCCTCGCCCGCATCGGCCAGGCTTTGCAACAGTCTGTCCGACAGGTCGCGCCCGCGCAGCATCGACTTGCGCAGGTCCTTCAGCCAGGGGTCGCCGGCAATCGCGGCAGGCAGCACCGCATCCGCCACGGCAGGAAAGGCCGCCAGCACGGCGACAAGCACCGTCATATGCGCACACCCGCTACGCACCGCCCTGCTCCGGGCCTGCGTCGCCCCAGATCGTCGGGTCGGTCAGGTAGCGGACCGGGAATTCCCAGATCACCAGCGCGGGCGGAGCATCGCGGACCTCGTCCGAGGCCAGGTAGTCCAGCATCGGCCGCGCCGGGCCCTGGCCTTCCACCGCCAGGTTCAGCACGTCGTGCCGCAGCGCCAGCTTCAGCGCCTCGGCGAAGCTCCAGGCCGGGTTCGCGGAATAGGAGGTGCCGATCAGAAGGGTCGCCCCGGCATCGGCCCCGGCGAAGATGTCACCTGCGGGTCCGGTCTCCGCCGTCGCCGTGTAGGGCGTCGCGATTTCCGGCGGCAGGCCCAGAAGCGGTGCCAGCCCGTCACTGGTCACGAAAGAGACGAGGTCGCCGGTGAAGCGGTCGACCGCGACCGTCGTCACCGCAAAGGCCGTCGTCCCGACCGGCACAAGGCCCGACGCGGCAAGGGCCCGCGCCACCGCCTCGGCTCCGGCGGGGGTCCAGTGCGTGTCGGTGCGGAAGAAGGCGTTGCCGGTCGCCGCCTGTCGGCGCAGCACGGCGCGGGCGTCCAGCACCGCCACCCCGCGCTGGCCGAGGCCCTGAAGGAAGCGATCGTAAAGCCCCGCGATCCGGGCGGCGCTTTCCGGGTCGCCGTGGCTCATCTGGACGTCAAGCTTGCCCGGCACCGGCACGATCACCAGCCTTGCCCCCACCGCCGCCAGCCGGTCGCGCACCGCGGCGATACGGTCCAGCGGCCGGGCCAGCGTCTCGGGCACGGGGCGGATCTCCTCGGCGGTGAACAGCCAGCCGTCGCGACCCGCCACCACGCCCTTGCGCCCCTCGCCGAGGGCCAGGTAGCGCAGCGCGCCGATCATGCCGATGGCCGGACCGCGATGCGGCAGCGACTGGCGATAGGTGCTGTCGACCTCTGCCGTCAGCGCGCCGCGCAGGGCCGAGATGTCGCGCGGCATCTCTTCCGGCCCGGGAAAGCGCGCGTAGCCCAGGTTCACCACGGCGGCATAGCCGAAGAACACCACCGGAAGGACGAAGCGCGCCGAACTCAGGATGATCTGCATCTCGCCTCCTAGAACTGGAAGTAGAGGAAGGGGGAAAAGCTCTGCTCGGCCAGCCGCATCACCGACAGCGCGAAGATGACCGCGGTCGCCAGCGCCGGAACCAGCGTGTCGCTGACCGCCAGCGTGCCCGCAGGTCCCGAGGGGACGTAGTAGCGCTCTTTCACCGCCCGGATCAGCAGCGGCTCGGCGGCAGCGACGGTGATGCCAAGCACCAGCACGGCCAGGCTCTCGCGGGTGATCTGCACCGCCAGCTCCGGTGCCAGCGCCAGCCCGTTCAGGCCCAGCAGACCGGCATAGAACCCCAACGCCTGCGGTACCGTGGCGGCGCGGAACACCACCCAGCCGACCAGCACGACGATCAGCGTCGCCGCGACCCGACCGGCGGTGCGGGGCCGCATCGCCCATCCCAGCCCGCGTTCGGCCGCAAGCCAGCCGCCGTGCCAGATGCCCCAGAGGACGAAAGTCCAGTTCGCCCCGTGCCAGAGACCGCCCAGCACCATGACGGTCAGCAGGTTCACATAGGTCCGCCTGCCGCTGATCCGGTTGCCGCCCAGCGGGATGTACAGATAGTCGCGCAGCCACACCGACAGGCTGATGTGCCAGCGCCGCCAGAACTCGGTGATCGAGGCCGAGATATAGGGCGTGTCGAAATTCTCGCGGAAGCGGAACCCCATCATCAGGCCCAGCCCCATCGCCATGTCGCTGTAGCCCGAGAAGTCGAAGTAGAGCTGCAGCATGTAGGCCACCGCCCCCGCCCAGGCCAAGGGCGCCGAGGGGTCGGGCGTGGCAAAGGCGAGGTCGGCCAGCGGCGCGATCGAATCCGCGATCAGCACCTTCTTGCCCAGGCCGACGGCAAAGCGCGCCATGCCGTCGGCGAAGAGCTGCGGGCTGTGTGTCCGGTGCTCGAACTGGTGCGCCAGGTCCTTGAAGCGCAGGATCGGCCCGGAGACAAGCTGCGGGAAGAGCGCGATGAAGGCCGCGAAGTCGAAGAAGCTGCGCGGCGGCCTCGCGTCCTTGCGGTAGACATCGACCAGATAGCTGATGCAGTGGAAGACGTAGAACGACACGCCGATCGGCAGGATGAGCCGCCAGTGGATATCAAGTCCCGCCGCCGTAGTGCCGAACAGGGCCGCGAAACTGTCGATGAAGAAATTCAGGTACTTGAACACCCCCAGCACCGCAAGGCATCCCGCCACGCCGACCCCGCACCAGACCCGCGCCGGGCGGGTTCCGGGATGGGCGGCGACGAGATGCCCGATGCCATAGGTCCAGATCGTCGTCAGGATCAGCAGCGCCAGGAAATCGAAGCGCCACCAGCCGTAGAACAGGTAGGACCCGGCCAGGATCAGCGCCGAGCGGAAACGGAACGGCGTCAGGTAATACAGCGCCAGGAACAGCGGCAGGAACAGGAACAGGAAGGTTTCCGAAGAGAACACCATCGGCCTACTCCGTCTGGCAGGGGTCTGAAGCGGAAGGAATGCCGGCGACAGCCGCCGGAATGACCAGGTCGGCCCCGGCGGTCAGATAGGGGGCAAGCCAGGGCACGAAATCGCCGGCGAACTGCCGGGGCAACTGGTCCGACAGGTCGTTGCCCGCCAGCCGGACCTCGCCCAGGCCGGCGGCGCTCAGGCCCTCGCGGTTGTCGGCGAAAAGGTTGCCCGACAGAAGCACCGGCCCCAGTCCGGCCTGCCCGTCGACCTCGATCCCCGCCCCGCCGTTCGAAAGCAACGCGTTGTCGGCGATGCGGGCCAGCCCGCTGCGCGACAGCCGCAGCCCGGCGGTTCCATTCCCGGCGATGATGTTGCCCTGCACCGACAGGCAAGCCGCGTTGCGGATCGTGACGCCCGCCCCGGCATTGCCGGTCAGGACATTGCCGCGCAGGACCAGCCCGCGCGTCGCGCCGTCGATCTGCAGCCCGTTGCGCCCGCCTCCGGCGACCAGGTTGCCCAAGAGCGCGACCTCGCGCAGCGCCCCCGACAGGCGCAGGCCTGCGCCCTTCTCGGGCGCGATGACCCGGTTGCCGCCCAGCAGAAGCTTCGACCCGCCCTTGACCGAGATCGCCGCCGCCCCCGACCCGGCCAGCCGGTTGCGCGTCAGGATCGCCCCGTCCGCGCCTTCCAGGCTGAAGCTGAACACCCGTTCGAACCGGCTGCCCGTCACCACCACCGGCGCCCCGGGCCGCATCAGCCCCGAGGTCAGGACCGAGACGCCGCGAAACGCCACCGGGCCGCGAAAGCCGAGATCGGCGAAAGTGGATCGCTCGGCCCGGAGCGTTCCCTGCCCGGTGACCAGCAGGAATGGCCGGAAGTCGGGAATCCGCGCGTTCCGGCCCGCATCGCCGCGCAGGGTGGCCCCGGTCACCGTCACATCGCCGAAGCTCAGGAGAAAGGCCCCGGCGGCGGTGTCCAGCTCCAGCAGCTCACCCGGCGACAGGACCAGCGCCGCGCCCGGCCAGACCACCAGCGGGCGCGACAGATGCCAGGCGCCGGCGCGCGTCTGGTGCGCACCCTCGGCCCCGTCCAGATCGGCCAGGGTGGCCGTGCCCGAGATCAGGTCGATCACGTCGGTCCGGCTGGCCTGCGCCAGTTGCAGCGCCAGGTGGCCATTGCCGCCCGACAGGATGGAAAGCTGGGTCAGCGCCGCCTGGATCTGCCCGGCCCGCAGCCTGGCCGCCCCGGTCACGCGCTGCGGCGCATCGGCGGGCGTGCCGGGCAGAACCACCCCCTGCGCCATCCGGTCGGCCAGCGCCAGCATCGCCTCGCCCGTCCCCGACGGAGCCACCAGCGCCGCGCGCAGCTCGG
>NZ_JAYRPN010000079.1:0-144881 GCF_041911175.1 Tabrizicola sp. | reverse complement strand
GGGGCCGCGGCGGCGGCGGTGCTGGTGCTGGCGGTCTTCGCCAGTTTCGCAGGCCTTCGGATGGCGGCCTTCGTGTCGATGCTCTTGGCCCTGCTCTGCGGCGGGCAGGTGCTTCTGGCCTATAGCTGGCCCGGACCGCCGGGAACCTATGCCGTCTATCAGAAGAACGTGTTTTTCAGGAATGCCGACCTGCCCGCGCTGGCGGCGGATATCCGGGCGGCAGACCCGGCCATCGTCACGCTGCAGGAGGTGCTGCCGGAAAACCGGGCCTGGATGGAGACGCTGAAGGACACCTGGCCGCACCAGCTGTACTGCCCCGGCAGCGCCGTCGGGGGGCAGGCGATCCTCACGCGGCTCGACCCGGTTCCGGGGACCGAATTCTGCGGCCCCGGCCTGGCCGCGATGCAGGTGGTCGCGGGGCCTGCGGACAACCAGGACCGGTTCTGGCTGGTCTCGGTGCATCTGCACTGGCCCTGGCCCTATGGGCAGGCCCGGCAGGTCGAACTGATCCTGCCAATCCTCGACAGGCTGCAGGGGCCGGCGATCATGGCGGGTGATTTCAACATGGTGCGCTGGGCGAATTCGGTCACGGAGATGGCAGAGATCCTGGGCGTCCGCCCGGCGGGGCCGACCACGGGCAGCTATATCGGACTGTCGTCGCAACTGCGCCTGCCCATCGACCATGTCTTTTCCACGCTGGGCGGTCGCGTCACCACGCGCCCGGCGGCCGGATCGGACCATTTGGGATTGCTGGCCGACGTCGCGATCTGAGCCCCTGGCACCTTGCGCAAAATCGCGGCGGAGAGTCGCGGTCGGGCAGACAATCGCCCGGCAGGCGGGCATGATGCGGCGCGGGTGAACCGCGCAGGCAGGAAGGGGCAGCGATGATCGTCAGGGAAAAGCCGGGGTTCTGGGACCTTCTGACCGCGCTGCGGGGGTCGATCGTGCCGCGGGTCGTCGGGCCGGTGGCGCTGCTCTGCGGGGTTGCGGTGCTGATCGTCGCGCTGGACCGGCTGACCGGGCTTGCGCCGCATCTCGACGGGTCGTCCTTCGCGGTCTTCGGGATCGGGCTGTCGCTGTTCCTGGGCTTTCGCAACAACGCGGCCTATGACCGCTGGTGGGAGGCGCGGCGGCTTTGGGGTGGGCTTCTGGCCGACATGCGCGGCCTTGCGCGCGAGGTCGAGGTCTTCCTGGCCGACCCTGCCCTGCGCAAGGAGGTGCTGCGCGCGGCGCTGGTCTTCCTGCACGCCCACCGGCTGAACCTGCGCCGCCTGTCGCCCCAGTCTCCCGGGCAGGAAGGCGTAGCGGATGCCATCCACCCGCCGGATGCCGCCCTTGACCGCCTGAACGCGGTGGTGGCGTCGGCGCATCGCGCGGGCGCGCTGGACGGGTTCGGGGCGCGGGCGCTGTCGGCGCGTCTTGGCAGCATGGCCTTGCAACAGGCGGGCTGCGAGCGGATCGCCAACAGCCCGCTGCCCTTCGTCTATTCGCTGCTGATCTACCGCACGACCTATCTTTACTGTCTGCTGTTGCCCTTCGCGCTGATCGGAACGACGGGCTGGATGACCCCGGTCTTCGTCGCGGTGGTGGCCTACATGTTCCTCGGCCTCGCCGAAGTGACCGAGGAGCTGAGCCATCCCTTCGCCACCAGCCTGAACGGCATCGCGCTGGACGCGATCTGCCGCGCCGCCGAGATCAGCCTGGCGCCGCATCTGGACGAGGCGCCGCCCCCGCCCTTGCAGCCGGTGCATCACTACCTGAGCTGACAGGGCGACGGGCGGCGAACGGGATCATTCGTCCTTGCCGACCATCACGTCCGAGGCCTTGATTACGGCATAGGCCTTTTCGCCGATAGCGAGGCCCAGTTCCTTGACCGCCTCGTTGGTGATGGCGGCGGTGACGATGCTGCCGCCGACGTCGATGCGCACATGCGAGGTGACGGCCCCCGTCGTGAGCCCGACCACAGTGCCGGGCAGAACGTTCCTTGCACTCAACTTCATCGCGATGACCTCCGGTTTCTCATGTCAGGCCGGGACCTTCGCAGCGCAACCGGCGACTGTCCAGCCAGCGATCCGCTTGCAAGCGATGTGCGCTTCGGGAAATATCGCCCCACGGGTCTGGAGGGACGGGGCCATGACGGCATTGAAGCTGCGCATCCTGTTCGACGGGGCGATGATCGGCCCCGGCAAGGCCGAGCTTCTGGAGCGTATCGGCGCGACCGGTTCCATCGCTGCGGCAGGGCGCGGGATGGCGATGAGCTACAAGCGCGCCTGGATGCTGGTCGAGGAGATGAACGCGGCCTTCGCGCAGCCGCTCGTCGCCAGCGCGCGGGGCGGGCAGGGCGGGGGCGGGGCGCGGTTGACCGACACCGGGGCCGAGGTGTTGCGGCTGTATCGCGAGGTCGTGACGCGGTCGGAAACCGCCGCCGCCGCGCCGCTTGCCGCGCTGGAAGGAATGTTGCGCGGGAAGGCGGAAAGCGATCTTTCTGGCGGAAAATAACGCTTGCGCCGTCAGCGGGCCTCATTGATATGTTCGGCAGGAAATATCGATTGGAGGACTACATGACTCGCCGCCTTGCCCTTGCCTCGGTTCTTGCCGCCACGCTTGCCACGCCGGTGCTGGCCGAAGACGTGGTGGTCTTCGCCGCCGCCTCGCTGAAGGACGCGCTGGACGCCGTTGCCGCCGATTTCCAGGCGGAAACCGGAAACACCGTGACGATCAGCTATGCCGGGTCGAACGCGCTGGCCAAGCAGATCATGGAAGGCGCGCCCGCCGACATCTTCATCTCGGCCGCCGTGAACTGGATGGACGAGGTCGAGAAGGCCGGGCTGGTCGTGCCGGATACGCGCGAGGATCTTCTGGGCAACACGCTGGTTCTGGTCGCGCATGGCAAGGATGCCGCCCCTGTCGAGATCGGCCCGAACTTCGACCTGAAGGCGCTTCTCGGCGACGGCAAGCTGTCGATGGCGATGGTCGATTCGGTTCCCGCCGGGCAATACGGCAAGGAATCGCTGGAGAAACTGGGCGTCTGGTCGGCGGTCGAAGGCTCGGTGGCGCAGGCGGAGAACGTGCGGGCGGCGCTGGCGCTGGTCTCGACGGGCGAGGCGCCCTACGGGATCGTCTATGCGTCTGATGCGGTGGCGGACGAGAACGTGACCGTGGTCGGCACCTTCCCGGACGACAGCCACAAGCCGATCATTTATCCGGCCGCCCTGCTGACCGGCGCCAAGGATGCCGCCGACAAGGCCTTCTTCGAGGCATTGTCGTCGGACGCGGCTGATGCCAAGTTCACCGCACAGGGCTTTGCCATCAAGAACTGAGGCAGCCCGGAAACGGGTTGCAATGTTCGAGGCCCTGTCAGCCGAGGAATGGCGCGCGGTGACACTGTCGCTGCGCGTCTCTGCCGTTGCGACGGTGCTGAGCCTGCCCTTCGGCATCTTCGTCGCCTATGCGCTGGCCCGCTGGCAGTTTCGCGGGCGCCAGCTTCTGAACGGGCTGGTGCATCTGCCCTTGATCCTGCCGCCGGTGGTGACCGGCTACCTTCTGCTCATCACCTTCGGGCGCAAGGGCTATGTCGGGCAATTCCTTGACCAGTGGTTCGGCTTTGTCCTCGCCTTCCGCTGGACCGGGGCGGCGCTGGCGGCGGCAGTCATGGCCTTTCCGCTGATGGTGCGCGCGATCCGGCTGGCGGTCGAGGCGGTGGACCCGAAGCTGGAGGAGGCCGCCAGCACCTTGGGCGCACCACGGCTTTGGGTCTTTGCCACCGTCACCCTGCCGCTGGTGCTGCCGGGGATCATCGCAGGCGCCATCCTCGCCTTCGCCAAGGCGATGGGCGAGTTCGGCGCGACGATCACTTTCGTGTCGAACATCCCCGGCCAGACCCAGACCTTGCCCTCGGCGATCTATGCCTGGATGCAGGTGCCGGGCGGCGATGACCGGGCCTTCCGGCTGGTGCTGGTGGCCATTGCCATCGCGATGACGGCGCTGCTTCTATCGGAATGGGTCAGCCGGGTGGTGGCGCGCAGGATATCGGGGCAATGACGCTGTCGGTCGCTCTGCATCACCGCTTTGCCGGCTTCTCGCTGGACGCGGAATTCGAGGCCCCCGGCGGGGTGACCGCGCTCTTCGGGCGGTCGGGGTCGGGCAAGTCGACGGTGGTCGATGCGGTTGCGGGCCTCTTGCGGCCGGACCGGGGGCGGATCGCGCTGGACGGGACGCTGCTGCTGGACACCGATGCGGGTCGGATGCTGCCGCCGCACCGCCGCCGGATGGGCTATGTCTTTCAGGACGGGCGGCTGTTCCCGCATCTGACGGTGCGGCAGAACCTCCTCTATGGACGCTGGTTCGCGCCGAAGGGGCAGGGGGCGGACACGGGTCGCATCGTCGACCTGCTGGGGATCGCGCCACTGATGGACCGCCGACCCGGCAGCCTGTCGGGGGGCGAGAAGCAGCGCGTCGCCATCGGGCGGGCGATCCTGTCGAACCCCCGGCTTCTGCTGATGGACGAACCGCTCGCCGCGCTGGACGAGGCGCGGAAGGCGGAAATCCTGCCCTATCTGGAACGGCTGCGCGACGAATTGCACCTGCCGATCCTCTATGTCAGCCATTCCGTCGCCGAGGTGGCGCGGCTCGCCACCACCGTGGTCCTGCTGGAGGCGGGCCGGGTCATCGCCTCGGGTCCTGCGGTGGATATGCTGGCCGATCCGGCACTCGCCCCGGCGATGGGTCTGCGCGAGGCCGGGTCGATGATCTTCGCCCGCGTCGCGGCGCAGGAGGACGACGGGCTGACCCGGCTGGAAACCGGTGGCGGCCCGGTCTTCCTGCCCGATGTCGGGGCCGCGCCCGGTGCCACGCTCCGGCTGCGCATCCTGGCGCAGGACGTGATGCTGGCGACCGAACGCCCGCGCGGCATCTCGGCGCTGAACATGCTTGCCGCCACGGTCGAGGAGATCCGGCTGGGCGATGGCCCCGGCGCGATGGTGCGGCTGCGTCTGGGCGAAGAGCACCTGCTGGCGCGCGTCACGCGGCGTTCGGTGCGGGTGCTGGACCTGCGCCCGGGTACGCCGGTGTTCGCCGTGCTGAAGACCGTCTCGGTCGGGCGCGAGAACGTGGGTACGGCGACGTGACGCAGCTGCGGTGTCGGATTCGTCGCGCGATGCTGCGCTGGCGTCCTAGCCCATGATCGCGATTTCCATTAGGTTTCCCTGAACATAACGGACCGGAACGCCAAGGAGTCCCCCCATGATCCCCGCCAACATGCTGAAGTTCTACATCGACGGCCAGTGGGTTGACCCGATCTCGACCGCGCGGATCGGGGTGGAGAATCCCGCGACGGAAGAGATCGTCTGCGAGGTCGCGATGGGCAACGCGGCGGACGCCGACCGCGCGATCCTGGCCGCCCGCGCTGCCTTTGACGGCTGGACCTACACCCCGGTCAAGGACCGGATCGCCTTGGTGAAGCGCGTCCTTGAGGTCTACAACGCGCGCTACGAGGACTTCGCGCAGGTGATGTCGACCGAGATGGGCGCGCCGATCACCTGGGCACGCAATGCGCAGGCCTGGGCGGGGCAGGTCCATATAGAGGCGACGATCAAGGCCGCCGAGGAGATGGTCTGGGAATACAACCGGGGCACCACCCGGATCGTCTATGAAGGGATCGGGGTCTGTGCGCTGATCACGCCCTGGAACTGGCCGATGAACCAGATCGCCTGCAAGGTGGCCCCGGCGCTGATCGCGGGCTGCACGATGGTGTTGAAACCGTCGGAAATCGCGCCGCTGTCGGGGGTGCTTTTCGCGCAGGTGCTGCATGATGCCGGCGTGCCGAAAGGGGTTTTCAATCTTGTGAACGGCGCCGGCCCCGACGTCGGCGCGCGGATGTCCTCGCATCCCGAGGTGGACATGGTCAGCTTCACCGGCTCGACCCGGGCCGGGACGGCGATTGCCGCCGCCGCTGCCCCGACCGTGAAGCGCGTGGCGCAGGAACTGGGCGGCAAGTCGCCCAACATCATCCTGCCCAATGCCAACATCGCCGAGGCGGTGGCCGCGGGCGTCAATGCGGTGATGTCGAACACCGGCCAGTCCTGCGACGCGCCGACCCGGATGCTGGTGCCGCGCGCCAAGCAGGCCGAGGCGCTGAAGGCCGCGAAGGAAACAGCCGACGCGATCAAGGTCGGCGATCCGCGTGATGAGGCGACCGTGCTTGGCCCGCTGGTCTCGAAGCTGCAGTTCGACAAGGTCCAGCGCCTGATCCAGGCCGGGATCGACGAGGGCGCGACGCTGGTGACAGGGGGCGTCGGGCGCCCGGCCGACCTGAACCGGGGCTGGTTCGTGCGGCCCACCGTCTTCGGCGACGTGGTCAACGCGATGACCATTTCCAAGGAGGAAATCTTCGGGCCGGTGCTGGCGATCCAGCCCTATGACAGCATCGAGGATGCCATCGCCCAGGCCAACGACACCGTCTATGGCCTTGCCGCCTATATCGCCGGGCCGGTGGAGGATGCGAAGCCTGTGGCGCGGAAACTCCGCGCCGGGACGGTGAACCTGAACTACCCGGACTGGGATACCTCGGCCCCGTTCGGTGGCTACAAGCAATCCGGCAACGGGCGCGAATATGCCGACTGGGGCATCCACGACTTCTGCGAGGTCAAGGGCATCGTCGGCTACGGCGACTGATCTGCGCGCGCCCGGCAACCGTTGCCGGGCCGCCCTACTTGCGGAAGATCGCTACCAGGTCGCTGGTGGCTTCGCTGCGGCCGCCAAGTTCCAGATGCTCCTGGATATGGCGCAGGTGATCGGCCATCAGCCGGGCGGCCAGGTCGCTGTCGCGGGTCCTGAAGGCCGAGAAGATGTCGTCGTGATCCTCGTCCCGGCAGTTCGACACGCCCGGGCTGCCGAAGATGCCGATGATCAGCGAGGTGCGGGTCACCAGTTCCTTGACCATGCGCAGGGCGACAGCATTGCCCGCGACTTCGGCCAGCAGGACATGGAACTGACCCGACAGCCGGATCGCATCGCGGCGCTTGCTACTGTGATGCGCCTGGTGTTCCAGCTGAAGGTGCTGGACCAGCATGGTCAGGTCGGCCTCGGTGGCGCGCTCGACGGCCAGCCGCGCCACGTTCGGCTCGATCATCAGCCGGGTCTCGAACACCTCGCGCGCCTGTTCGGCGGAGGGCGAGGCGACGAAGGCCCCGCGATTGGGCAGAAGCTCCACCACCTCGCGGCTCGACAGCAGCAGCAGGCTTTGCCGGATGCGCATCCGCCCGACGCCGAAAGCCTCGCACAGGGCCGCTTCCGACAACTTGGTTCCGGGCGACAGGCGCTGGTCGATGATTGCCTCGAAGATTCGCTCGACGATCTCTTCCTCGCCCAGTTCCTCGTCCCGCACCGCTTGTTCGGCGGCGTTTCCGGCGCTGCTCATGACTGCTGCCTGTAAACTGATCACCCGAAATTCAAGATACATGCGAACAACTTCAACCATCAAGAGGGGTAGCGTCGACAAAGCTGTAATTTTTTGTTGACAATCGTGTCATCAAGCTCGTCAATCAGGGTGTCGCGGACCAAGGTTCCGCAGACCGATAACAGGGAGGACAACAATGAAGCGACGCCATTTCCTTGCGACCACCGGGGTTTCCCTTGCGCTTGCCCTTACGGCAGGCACGGCGGCCTGGGCCGACAATGCCAAGCTGAAGATCGGTTTCGTCGGCGTGACGTCCGGTCCGGCTGCGGCCTGGGGGATTTCCAACCAGCGCTCGATGGAAACCCGTGCGGCCTGGCTGAACGAGTTGGGCGGGGTCAAGATCGGTGATGTTACCTATGACATCGAGATCGTCCCCTTCGACGACCAGAAGGACCCCAAGCGCGCCATCGCGGGCATGGAGAAGATGGCGCAGGACGGCATCCACTATGTCGTCGGCCCCAACGTCGATGACGGTGCCGCCGCCGTCCGCCCGGTGGCCGAGCAGAACGGGATCATGTATTTCCCCTATGCCTTCCCGAAAAGCCTGTACGAGCCGCCCGCCTCGAACGCGATCCTGGGCATGGTGGCGAACTACCAGTCGGGCCCGGCGATCTATAAATACCTGATGGAAAACAAGGGCGTGAAGAAGGTTGCCTTCATCGCCGGCAACGAATCCGACCCCCTCAGCCAGCGCGATTCCGGTTCCGCCGCCGCCAAGGCGCTGGGGCTTGAGGTGGTGTCGGATACCGTGACCTACCAGATGGACACCACCGACTTCACCCCGGTCCTGCTGCCGGTGATCCAGACCGCGCCGGATCTGCTGGTCCTGTCGGGCGTCTCGCCCGCCAACGCGCCGCAGCTGATCCGCTCGGCCCGCGAACTGGGCTACACCGGCCTCATCTCGACCGAAACCGCGCAGGATGCCGCCGTGCTGGCCGAAGGCGCGGGCGAGCTGGCGAACGGCTTCATCTCGGTTGGCGGGGCTTCGACGCCCGAGCTGGCAAGCGACACGATGAAGGAATTCGTCAAGCGCTACACGGACATGTTCGGCGAATACAACGACGAGTCGAACACCAAGGTCTACGCGCTGGAATACATCATCGAGACGCTGAAGGCGAACCCGGCGGCGATCGACAACGTGGATGAGTTCAAGAAGACGATGGACACGTTCAGCGCGCCGAACCCGTTCATGGTGGGGGATGCCAAGCTGAGCTACGTCGGCACCACCTCGTTCGGCCAGAAGCGCCAGGTTTCGGTGCCGCTGGTGGTGAACGAGTTCAAGGACGGGAAGTTCGAGACCCTGTTCGTCGCCCAGGTCGACTAAGACCCGACAACGCTTCAAGGTCGCATGCAGGACCCGGGATCGCTCCCGGACCGGGTCCTGCTGTCTTCGTCGCAAAGGACCCCCGCATGGAACAGATCCTTGCCAATGGCCTCTATCTCGGCGCGCAATACGCCCTGGTCGCGCTTGGCCTGACCCTGATCTTCTCGCTGATGAACGTGCTGAACTTTGCCCACGGGCAGATGTACGTCTTCGGCGGCTTCGTGACCTATACCGTGGTCGCCCAGTTGGGACTGCCCTTCATCGTCGGGCTTCTGGCCTCGGCCATCGTGCTGGCGGTGATGGGGGCGCTGATCGAGAAATTCCTGTTCCGCCCGGTGATCCGAAAATCCAAGCGGGATGAATCGACCATGCTTCTGGCCGCCGGGATCGCCTTCTTCCTGGACGCGGTGATCCTGCTTCTCTTCGGGGAAAAGCAGAGGGGCGTGCCGAAGGTGGTGAATGGAGTCTTCAACTGGGACATGCGGCTGATCATGCCCTATGACCGCATCCTGATCGCCGTGCTGGCCGTGGCGCTGATCGTGGGCTTCATCCTTTTCATGCAGTATTCCCGCACCGGCCGGGCCATGCGCGCGCTGGCGCAGGACCGGATGGCCGCGCAGCTGATGGGCGTCGACGTCGACCGCTATTCGATGATCGGCTTCGCCCTGGGAGCCATGCTGGCCGGCCTCGTCGGCGGGCTGCTGGTCACCATCACCGGCATCAACCTTGGCATGGGCGGGCCGACTTCGGTCAAGGCCTTCCTGATGATCATGATCGGCGGGGCCGGGGTGATTTCCGGCGCCATCGCCGGGGGCTTCATCCTGGGGATGATGGAGAGCATCGGCCTCACCCTCCTCGCCGCCTATGGCGATGTCACTTACCTGGTGATCTTCGTCACCCTGATGATCTTCCTCGCCATCCGGCCGCAGGGCCTGATGGGCAAGCCCTGGGGTTGAGACCATGACCGACCAAACGCAATCCGTGCCGCAAACCCGCCCGCTGTCCGCCACCCGTCTTGCCGGAGTGCTGGCCTTCCTTCTGGGCGTCTTCGTCCTGGTCCCCGCCTTCATCGCGCTGACCGGACGCTGGGACTTCTACTACACGCTCACCTCGGTGGCACTGCTGTCGGTGGCCGCCGCCGGGGTCTGGCTGACCTTCTACATCGGCCGGATCAACATCGGCCAGGGCGCCTATGCCCTGACCGGGGGCTATGTCTCGGCCGTGCTGATGACGCAGTACGGGGTCAGCTTCTGGATCACGCTGCCGCTGGCCGGGATCGCCTGCGCGCTGGTGTCGGTGGTGATCGGCCTGCCGATCCTGCGCCTGCGGGGCGTCTACTTCGCGATGGTCACCCTGGTCCTGACCGAGGTCGCCCGGCTGACCGCGCTGGCCCTGCCGGTGACGAACGGGGCAAAGGGCATCACCTCGATCCCGCTGCCGGGCGAGTTGTCGATCCTGGGGCTGACGATCATCCCGGACTTCGCGACGCTTCAGAACCCCAAGCTCGCCTTCTACCTGATGGCCGCCGTGCTGATGGTCGTCACCTACCTGGTCCTGTGGCGGATCGTGAACTCCCGCCTCGGCCACCTCTGCCGGTCGCTGCAGCAGAACGAGGAACTGTCGGCCTCCATCGGCGTCAACACGGCGATGCTGCGGGTGCTGGCCTATGCCATCTCCTCCTTCTTCGGCGGGCTGGCCGGGGCGATCTTCGTCGCCATCTCGCAGTCGATCTACCCGTCCTCCTTCGTGGTGCAGGACAGCGTGAACTTCATGCTCTACTGCTTCCTTGGCGGCCTCGGCTATGTCTTCGGGCCGATGCTCGGGACGCTGCTCCTGTACTTCGGCTGGGACCTGCTGTCCGTCGCCAAGGAATACCAGCTTCTCATCTACTCTGGCGCGTTGATCGCCTTGATGCTGGTGCTGCCGAACGGGGTCCTCAGCCTTCTCGACAAGAAAGGCGGTCGCAAATGAACGCGATCCTGCAAGTGAAGGGCGTCACCAAGCGCTATGGCGGGCTGACGGCGAACAACGACATCACCTTCGACGTCGCCCCGCAGGAAATCCTGTCGGTGATCGGGCCGAACGGGGCGGGGAAATCCACCCTTTTCAAGCAGATCGCCGGGTTCGTCACGCCGACAACGGGCGAGGTGATCTACAAGGGCACCAAGATTTCCGGCCTGCCGCCGCACAAGGTGGCGCGGATGGGGGTGGTCAGGACCTTCCAGGAGACGACGATCTTCAAGTCGATGACCGTGCGGGAAAACGTCATCGTCTCGCATCACCTGCGGTCGAAGGCATCGCTCCTGGGCTTCTTCTTCGGCTCGGGTCAGGCCCGCGCGGATGAGGCGGAGTTCGGGAAATCGGCGGATGACATCATCGACTTCCTGGGGTTGCAGGCGATCAGGAACGAAACGGCCTCGAACCTGCCGCAAGGCCATTTGCGCGCCCTGGGGATGGCCATCGGCCTTGCGACCCAGCCCGAGGTGATCCTGCTGGACGAACCTTTCGCGGGCATGAACCACGACGAAACCATGCGCATGGTCGCTTTGGTGCGCCGCTTGCGCGACGAACGCGGGCTGACGGTGCTGCTGGTGGAACACGACATGCCCGCGGTGATGAAAATCTCCGACCGGATCGTCTGCATCAACTTCGGCGAGAAGATCGCCGAGGGCACGCCTGCCGAAATCCAGGCCAACCCGCGCGTGATCGAGGCCTATCTGGGCAGCGAAGACGCCGCCATCGGGATGTGAGTGATGACCCAGACAGCAACCAGACTGGAACCGGCCCGCAAGATGCTCAGCTTCGACAATGTCGAGCTGTACTATGACCATGTCTACGCGCTGAAAGGCGTTTCCATCGAGCTGATGGAGGGTGAGACGGTCGCCCTGATCGGCGCGAACGGGGCGGGGAAATCCTCGATCCTGCGGGCGATCACCGGGCTGCGGAAGATCAGGTCCGGCTCGATCAGCTATCTCGGTGACCGCATCGACGGGCGCCCGGCGGCGGAAATCGTGAAACGCGGCATCGCGATGGTGCCGGAAGGCCGCCGCGTCTTTCCGCTGATGAGCGTGAAGGACAACCTTCTGATGGGGGCCTTTACCCGGACCGACAAGCAGGGGATCGAGCAGACGCTGGACAGCGTGCTGACCCGCTTCCCCCGCCTCAAGGAACGCTTCAGCCAGCAGGCCAGCACGCTTTCGGGCGGCGAGCAGCAGATGATGGTGATCGGCCGCGCGCTGATGGCCAAGCCGAAGCTTCTGCTATTGGACGAGCCGTCCTTGGGCATCGCGCCGAAGCTGGTGCAGGACATTGCCCGCGCCATCGTGGCGATCAGCCGGGACGAAGGCGTTTCGGTGCTGCTGGTCGAACAGAACAGCCGGATGGCGCTGTCCATTTCCAACCGCGCCTATGCCATGTCCACCGGGCAGGTCGTCCTGTCCGGCAATTCCAGGGATCTTATGCACGACGACCGGATCAAGGCCGCCTACCTGGGCGGGGAGCTTTAGAAATGCGCCTTCTGGTGATCAACCCGAACACCACCGCCTCGATGACCGAGAAGATCGGCCTTGCCGCCCGCAGCGCGGCCAGCCCGGGAACCGAGGTCATCGCGATGAACCCGGCCAGCGGCCCGGTGTCGATCGAGGGATACTACGACGAGGCGCTTTCCGTCCCCGGCCTCCTCCACCTGATCCAGACTACCCCCGGCTATGACGCGGTGATCATCGCCTGCTTCGACGATACCGGCCTCGACGCCGCGCGCTGCCTGACCGACAAGCCGGTGATCGGCATCGGCGAGGCTGCCTATCACTTCGCCTCGATGATCGCGAACAAGTTCTCGGTCGTCACCACGCTGGCGCGGTCGGTCCCCGCATTGGAACACAACCTGCACAAATACGGCCTGTCGGCCCGCTGCGCGCGGGTGCGGTCGTCGGAGGTGGCGGTGCTGGAGCTGGAGCATCCCGGCTCGGACGCCTGCAACCGGATCAGCGCGGAAATCGGCCGGGCGGCGGAAGAGGACCGGGCCGAGGCCATCGTCCTTGGCTGTGCCGGGATGGCCGATCTTGCCGGGCGGCTGGCGGCGGAACACGGGCTGCCGGTGCTGGACGGCGTCACCTGCGCGGTCAAGCTGGCCGAGGCGATGGTCGGGCTTGGCCTCAGGACCTCGCGCCTTGGTGGCTATGCTCCGCCGCCGGTCCAGAAGCTGCGCGCGGCGGGCTGAGCCACGGACTGCCCGATTCCTGTGCATCCGGTCGCTGCGTAGCACGCACCTGCCGTTTTTTCTTCCCGCTGCGCGCGCGCTCTGGTCTAGTCGGCCTCAGGGCAGGGCGGGGGAAGCGGTGGCGCAGTTCAACGAGATGTTCCAGGGGGCCGAAGTCCGCATCCCCTATTCCCGGCTGAAAGACTGGGTCGCGACCATGCCGCAGGAGCTGCGCAGTCTGAAGCAGGCCGAGGCGGAGGCTTTGTTCCGCCGGATCGGCATCACCTTCGCGGTCTACGGCGAAGGGGGCGATCCCGACCGGCTGATCCCCTTCGACATGTTCCCCCGGGTTTTCTCGGGTTCGGAATGGTCAAAGCTGGAACGCGGCATCAAGCAACGCGCCCGTGCCCTGAACGCCTTCCTTGTCGATGTCTATGGCCGGGGCGAGATCATCCGGGCCGGCCGCATCCCCGCCCGGCTGGTCTACCAGAACGAGGCCTATGAAAAGGCCGTCTCGGGCTTCGTGCCGCCGAAGGGGGTTTATTCCCATATCGTCGGGGTCGATATCGTCCGCACCGGGCCGGAGGACTTCTTCGTGCTGGAGGACAACTGCCGCACCCCCTCTGGCGTCAGTTACATGCTGGAAAGCCGCGAGATCATGATGCGGATGTTTCCCGATCTTTTCCGCGAGAACCGGATCGAACCTGTCGACAACTACTCGGAAAAACTGCGCCGGACGCTGGCCAGCGTGGCGCCCGCGAAATGCAAGGGCGAGCCGACGGTGGTGATCCTGACGCCGGGCCATTTCAACTCGGCCTATTACGAACATTCGCTGCTGGCCGATCTGATGGGGGTGGAACTCGTGGAAGGCCAGGACCTGTTCGTCGACGGCGAATATGTCTGGATGCGCACCACCGAAGGCCCGCAGCGGGTGGATGTGATCTACCGCCGGATCGACGACGCCTTCCTTGATCCGCTGTGCTTCCGCCCCGATTCCATGCTGGGCATCCCCGGCCTGATGGATGTCTATCGCTCCGGCGGGGTCAGCATCTGTTCCGCGCCGGGGGCAGGGGTGGCCGACGACAAGGCGGTCTACACCTATGTCCCGGACATGGTCCGCTTCTATCTGGGCGAAGAACCGATCCTGCAGAACGTGCCCACCTGGCAATGCGGACGCGCCGACGACCTGAAGCATGTGCTGGCGAACCTGCCCGATCTGGTGGTGAAGGAAGTCCACGGCTCGGGCGGCTACGGGATGCTGGTCGGCCCCAAGGCCAGCCGGGACGAGATCGAGCGGTTCCGGGCGAAGCTTTCCGAGGATCCGGGCAACTACATCGCCCAGCCGACGCTCGCGCTGTCGACCGTGCCGACCTTCGTCGAGGAGGGCGTCGCGCCGCGCCATGTCGACCTGCGCCCCTATTGCCTGGTCGGCGAGCGGATCGAACTGGTCCCCGGCGGGCTGACCCGGGTTGCGCTGACCGAAGGCTCGCTGGTGGTGAACTCCTCGCAGGGCGGCGGGGTCAAGGATACCTGGGTGCTGGCGGAGTGAATGCTATGAATGATCAAAACAATCCGAGGGACGCTGAATCCGACTACGCAGACCGCATTAAATTAACGGTTGCGTTGCTAGGAAAGAACAACAAAGCTTCCGACGTAATGTTGGCGCGTCAATTAGGTCGAAACGTTCTCCTTGAGGAACTTGGTGCTATCGAGGAGCCTTACAGGGCTTTACAACCCTATGAAATCGATAGTAACCAAAGGGATAATTTTGCCGTCCACACTAGAGAAGACATTGTGATGGTCTATTCGCTTGCCGTCCGTGCAAATGAGCAATTGTATGAGATCAGGTCGCTAGTTAGAATCCTAATTGCACTCTTATTTTTTCTGACTGTTCTTTTCTTTATCTCTGTCATTTGGCGATAGTTGAATGCTAAGCCGCACCGCCGACAACCTCTACTGGATCGCCCGCTACATGGAGCGCGCCGATACCGTCGCGCGCCTCCTCGAAGTCGGCAGCCGGATCAGCCTGCTGCCCTCCGCACAGGGCTACCGCAGCGAATGGGACAGTCTGTTGCAGGCCACCGGCATGGCCCATGCCTTCGCGCGGAAGTATGGCGACCCGGTGCAGCGCAACATCGAGAGCTTCCTGTTCTTCGACCGCGACAACCCCTCCTCCATCGCCAGCTGCATCACCGCCGCGCGGGAGAACGGCCGCATCGTCCGCACCGCGCTGACAACCCAGGTCTGGGATGCGCTCAACACCGCGTTTCAGGAGCTGAAGCAACTGGAACGCGCCGAACGCTCGACGCTCGAACTCTCGCGCCTCACCGACTGGACCATGCGCCACGCCGCGATGCTGCGGGGCGCCATCGACGCGACGCTGCTGCGCGGGCCGGGGTTCAACTTCCTGAACATCGGCTATTATCTGGAACGCGGCGACAACACCGCACGGCTGATGGACGTGAAGTACTACGTCCTTCTTCCGCGGGTGGACTATGTCGGCTCCGGCCTCGACAACTACCAGTGGACCACCCTCCTGCGCGCGATGGGGGCGCAGCGGGCCTTTCACTGGGCTTACGGCGGCGACGTGACGGCGGCCAAGATCGCCGATTTCCTGATCCGCAACCCGCAGTCGCCCCGGTCGCTCGCCACCTGCACCGCCGGGTTGACCAACCACCTGGGCCGGTTGGCGAAAGCCTATGGCCGCGTGACCGAGGCGCAGGAGAAAGCCCAGGGCCTTGCCGCCGGGATCGAAGCCGCCACCGTCGACGCGATCTTTGACGAGGGCCTGCACGAATTCCTGACCCGCTACATCGCCGAGGCGGCGGTGCTGGCCAACGCGATCCACGACACCTACCTCAGCGGAGAGATGCGCTGATGCGCCTGACCGTCGATCATGTGACCCGCTATCGCTATGACGCCCCCGTCCGGTCGGTCGTGCAAAGCCACCGGCTGACCCCTTCGGCCTTCGCCGGGCAAAGGGTGCTGGACTGGGAGGTCACGGTGACGGGTGGCACCAGGGGCGCAAGGCACCGCGACGGGGCAGGGGATGCGGTCCAGGGCTGGACCATCGCGGGGCCGGTGACCGAGATCGCCGTCCGCGTGCAGGGCACGGTCGAGACCGAAGATCTGGCCGGCGTCCTGCGCGGCCACCGCGAGACCGTCGCCCCCGACTGCTACCTGCGCGAGACCGCCCCCACCCGGATCGACGCCGCGCTCGCCCAGCTTGCCGACAGTGCCAGCGGCCCCGACCGGCTTGCGCTGGCCCATGCTCTGTCCGACGCCGTCGCCGCGGCCATCGCCTACCGCCCCGGCGTCACCCATGCCCATACCACGGCGACCGAGGCGCTGGCGCTTGGCGAGGGCGTCTGCCAGGACCATGCCAATGCGCTGATCGCCTGTGCGCGGCAAAGGGCGATCCCGGCGCGCTATGTCTCGGGCTACCTCTTCGCCACCGAGGACGGCACCCCGCACGAGGCGGCGCATGCCTGGGCGGAACTGCATGTTCCCGGCCTGGGCTGGGTAGGCTTCGATCCCGCGAACCGCACCTGCCCCGACGCCCGCTACATCCGCCTGGGGTCGGGCTTCGATGCGCAGGATGCAGCCCCCATCCGCGGCATCGCGCGGGGCGGGGCGGGCGAGGCGATGGATGTGACGGTTGCGGTCCAGCAATCCGCCCAATAGGGTGCGCCGCGCGAAACCGGGGGACGATGAATGACCTATTGCGTGGGCCTGCTTCTCAACGAGGGGATGGTGCTCCTGTCGGACACCCGCACCAATGCCGGGCTCGACAACATCTCGACCTACCGCAAGATGTTCACCTTCGAGGAACCGGGCGAGCGGGTCATCGTGATCATGACCGCCGGAAGCCTGTCGGTGACGCAAACCACCATCGCCCAGCTGCGCGAGGCCATCGACGACCGCGAGGCCACGCCGGAAACCTCGATCATGCTGGCGCCCACGCTGCTGAAGGTGGCCGAGATCGTCGGCGCCCGGCTGGCCCATGTCCGCGCCGAGGTGGACGAGAAGCTCTCTGCCATGCAGGGGGCCTCCGCCAGCATGATCGTCGCCGGGCAAAGGAAGGGCGGGGCGATGCGGCTCTTCCTGATCTATCCCGAGGGCAACTTCATCGAGGCGACCGAGGACACGCCCTTCCTGCAGATCGGCGAGCATAAATACGGCAAGCCGATCCTCGACCGGGTGGTGAAGCCCGCGACCAGCCTTTCGGACGGGCAGAAGGCGGTGCTTCTGTCGATGGACTCGACGCTGCGGTCCAACCTGTCGGTCGGGATGCCGCTCGACCTTGCGGTGATCGAGCGCGACGCCTGCAAGGTGACGCAGAAACGCCGGATCGAGGCGGGCGATCCGGCGTTCCGCGCCATGTCCGAGGCCTGGTCGACGGCCCTGCGCGACGGGTTCGCCCGGATCACCATCTGACCCGCCCGCCGCGCCGCTCAGTCCGCGTCGCCTGCCACCTGGCTCAGCACCGCACCGCGACCGCGCAGCCGCATCAGGATGGGCACGAACAGGAACAGCGCCGACACACCCAGCAGGACCGCCGAGACGGGGGTGGAGACCAGCGTCGTCCAGTCGCCCTGCGCAATCGCCAGCGCGCGGCGCAGCTGCTGTTCCGCCATCGGCCCCAGGATCAGCCCGACCACGACCGGCGCGACCGGATAGCCGTAAAGCCGCATCCCGTAGCCCATCACCCCGAACAGGATCAGCATCCCCAGTTCCACCGGCGAAGGGTTGACCCCTATGGTCCCCAGCGTGGCAAACAGCAGGATGCCGCCGTAAAGCCAGGGCCGGGGGATCGACAGGAGTTTGATCCAGAGCCCGATCAGCGGCAGGTTCAGCACGACCAGCATGACGTTGGCGATCAGAAGCGACGCGATCAGCCCCCAGACCAGATCGGCATTCATCACGAAGAGAAGCGGCCCCGGCTGCAGCCCGAATTGCTGGAACCCGGCCAGCATGATCGCCGCCGTCGCCGTCGTCGGCAGGCCCAGCGTCAGCAAGGGCACCAGCGTCCCCGCTGCGGCAGCGTTGTTCGCGGCTTCCGGCCCGGCGACGCCTTCGATGGCGCCGTGGCCGAATTCCTCGGGATACTTGGCCAACTTGCGCTCGGCCGCATAGGACAGGAAGGACGCCACGTCCGCGCCCCCCGCAGGCATCGACCCGATGGGAAAGCCGATGAAGGTCCCGCGCAGCCAGGCCTTCCACGACCGCCGCCAGTCCTCACCCGTCATGCGGACCGACCCCTTGACCCGATGCATCCCGTCCGGCGGGTTCAGCATCGCCGCCACCGCCAGCGCCTCGCCGATGGCGAAAAGGGCGACGGCCAGCGTCGTCGTCTCGATCCCGTCCATCAGTTGCGGCACGCCATAGGTCAGCCGCGCGGCCCCGGTCAGCCCGTCGATCCCCACACAGGCGAGCGCGAGGCCGATGAACAGCGAGGTCAGCCCGCGCAGCGCAGAATCGCCGAAGGTCGCCGAGACGGTGACGAAGGCCAGCACCATCAGCGCGAAATATTCGCGCGGGCCCAGCATCAGCGCCAGCTTCACCACCTGCGGCGCGAGAAAGGCCAGCAGCAGCGTCGCGATCAGCCCGGCCACGAAACTGCCGATGGCCGCCGTCGCCAGCGCAGGCCCGCCGCGCCCCTGCCGGGCCATCTGGTTGCCCTCGATCGCCGTGACGATCGAGGCGCTTTCGCCCGGCGTGTTCAAGAGGATCGAGGTCGTCGACCCACCGTACATGCCGCCGTAGTAGATGCCCGCGAACATGATCAGCGACCCGGCAGGGTCAAGGCCATAGGTCACCGGCAACAGAAGTGCGACCGTCAGTGCCGGGCCGATCCCCGGCAACACGCCGACGGCAGTGCCCAAGGTCACGCCGATCAGCGCATAGAGCAGGATCATCGGGTCGAGCGCGGTCGACAGGCCCTGCATCAGCAGCGAAAAGCTTTCCATTGCCCTATCCCCGGAAGATCAGCATTTCCAGCGGTCCGCCCGGCAGGTTCAGCTTCAGAATCCGGTCGAAGACGCCATAGATCACGAAGGACAGCAGCAGCCCCACCGCCACAGCCTTCCACAAGGGCCGCTGGCCGAAGCCGCGCGCCGTCATCCCGAACAGCAGCGCGCCCGAGAGGATGAACCCCGCCACATGCAGAAGCGCCAGTTGCCCGACAAGGCCGCCCATGATCCAAAGAAGCGGCGCAGGGGCCTGACGCGGCGGGTGTGGCAGGTCGCCCTTCAGCCCGGCGACCACCGTCATCACCGCCAGCCCGAGAAGGCAGTAGGCGATGATCCGCGGCACGTCCGCCGGACCGACGCCGGCATAGCCGCCGTCCTGCTTCAACCCGGCGGCATCGACCAGGATCATCGCGGCAAGCCCCGCAAGGCCCGCCGCAATGACGAACGCCGCCCACCTGGGGCGGCGTTCCGAGGGGAATCCCTCGCTCATTTCACCAGACCGATGTCGCGCAGCACGCCGTCGGTCGCGGCGATATCCGCGTCAAGCTGCGTGGCGAAGGCGTCGCCCGCCAGATAGGTGTTGGTCCAGCCCTTGTCGGCCAGCATCTTCGTCCAGCCCGCGCTCGCGTTCAGCTTCTCGATGTCGCCCGCGATCTTGGCCTTCTGCTCGTCGCTCAGCCCCGGGGCCGCCGCGACCATCCGCCAGTTCTCGACCACCACGTCGAAGCCCGCTTCCTTGATCGTCGGCGCGTCGATGCCCGGCAGCCGTTCCGCCGAGGACACCGCCAGAAGCCGCATCGTCCCCGCCTTCACCTGCTCCTGGAATTCGCCGACCGAGGAGACGCCCGCCGTCACCTGGTTGCCCAGGATTGCCGCCATCGCCTCGCCGCCGCCCGAGAAGGCGACATAGTTGATCTTGGTCGGGTCAACCCCGGCCGCCTTGGCCAGAAGGCCCACAAGGATATGGTCCGTGCCGCCCGCCGAGCCACCGGCCCAGCTGACCGAGCCCGGATCAGCCTTCAGCTTCGCGACCAGATCGGCAAGCGTCTGGATGTCGGACGCCGCCGGGACCACGATGGCCTCGGTATCGCCGGTCAGCCGCGCGATGGGGGTCACGTCCTTCAGCGTCACCGGCGAGGCGTTGGTCAGGATCGCGCCCACCATCACATAGCCACCGACGATCAGCTTGGTCGGGTCGCCCGCGCTGTCGGCGACGAACTGCGCCAGACCCACCGTACCGCCCGCGCCGGGGACGTTGATCACCTCGACCGAGGGGGCGATGCCTTCGGCCTGCAGCACTTCCTGCATCGCCCGCGCCGTGCCGTCCCAGCCGCCGCCGGGGTTGGCGGGCGCCATGATCGTGTAGTCCTGCGCGAAAGCGGGAACCGCCAGCGCAGCCGCGAAGGCCACGCCAAGAATGGTGTGTTTCATCTGTTTTCCTCCCAAGGGGCAACCGCAGTTGCCGAATCCGCCGGGGCTCCTCTCCCCGGAACGGCATCAGGAAAGCATGGCAACCTGTCACCAACCTGACACGGGCGAAGGGCTACTCGCCGCCCTCCAGCGCCGCCTTCCATTGCGCCAGAACCCGCTCCCGGCTGGCCCCGTCCAGATAGGCGAGCAACCCCGGCGACACCGCGACCGGGCGCAGTTTCGCCCCCAGCGCCTCCTGCATCGCCGCCGCCGAATCCTTGCCCGCAACCTCGAGGCTGACCGCAGGCAGCCGCAGCCGTTCGGCCAGCACCGTCTGCCCCTCGCGCGACATCAGGAACTCAAGGAAGGCCTCGCCCAGATCGGGCGCGCCCGCCGCCCTTGGGACCAGCGCCACCCGGCTGACCACCACCACATAATCGCGCGGCAAGACCAGCCCCAGGTCCGGCAGCCGGCTCGCCTGATCCGCCGCATAGGACCCCAGCACGTTGTAGCCCAGCTTCAGCGTCCCCGCGTTCACCCGCTCGATCACGTCCTGCGAGGTCGGGAAGACCTGCACGCCCGCCCGCCCCATCGCCTCGACCAGTGTCCAGAGATCGGCGAAATGTTCCTGGTCGCGCATCAGGAACAGATAGCCCACCGCCGAGCGCGCGATGTCATAGGTGCCGATCGACCCCTTCGGCGCCGTCGCCAGCCAGTCGATCAGCGCCGCCCGGGTGTCGGGCGGGCCGTCGGGAAAGGACGGCTTGTGATAGACGATCACCGCAGGCTCGAAGGTCAGTGCGAAGACCATGTTGCGCCAGACCGCCCAGCCGGGCCAGGCGGTCGCCCCCGGCACCTCGGCCTCGCGCGCATAGCCGTCATTGGCGAGCTTCACCGTCACGTCCATCGCCGAGGAAAAGATCAGGTCCGCCGTGGCTGCGCCCGCATCCGTCTCCTCGATCACCCGGTCCGCGATTTCTCCGGTCAAAAGGTCTTCGTAGCGCACCGCCACATCGGGACGGATCGCCTGAAACGCCTCGATCAACGGGCGGGCCAGGGGCGAATCCAGCGAGGAATAGACCACCAGTTCCCGGGTCCCCCCGTCGGGGGCCGGATAGACCACCACATCCGCCGCCGCAGGCAGGGCAAGACCGACAAGAAGCGCGCGCAGAAGCCACATGGGAAAAATCCTAGCCCGGCCACCGCCCGCCCGGCAATCGCCCCGCATGCGGTTTCGTCTTCCCGTTGGAAAGCCCATTCATCTTTGCCCAAATATCCCCGCCGGAGGCACCTGCGAGGCGGGACGAAGTCACCGACGAGCGGACCCCGTTCCCAGCCCCCCAGCCATGCCCTAGTCTTCCCCCATGCGAATCCTGCTTGTCGAAGACGACCTGCCCCTGGCCGAGGCGCTGACCACGCTCCTTCATGGCGCGGGCTATGCGCTGGACGTCACCCATGACGGGCTTTCCGCCGAAACCCTGATCGGGGCGGAACGTTTCGACCTTGTCATCCTGGACCTCAACCTGCCGGAAAAGGACGGACTCGCCGTCCTGCGCTCGCTGCGCGGCCGGAAGAACCTGGTCCCGATCCTGATCCTCACCGCCCGGGGCGAGCCGTCCGAGAAGGTTGCGGGCCTTGATCTCGGGGCCGACGACTACATGGTGAAGCCCTTCGACGTCAGCGAATTCGAGGCCCGCGTCCGCTCGATCCTGCGGCGGCAGGCGGGCCTGCACGCCTCGGACGTGCAGATCGGTCCGGTCCGCTTCGACATGGCCAGCCGCCGCTTCCATGTCGGCGACGAACCCCTCGACCTGCCCGCCCGCGAACTGGCGCTTCTGGAGCTGTTCTTCCTCCGCGCCGGTCGGGTGGTCGGGAAAGAGGCCATCGTCCAGTCGCTGACCTCGCTGGACGACAGCCTTTCGGACAATGCCATCGAGCAATATGTCAGCCGCCTGCGCCGCCGGCTGCATCCGCACGGGCTGGTGCTGCGCACCGCGCGCGGCCTTGGCTACATGCTGGAGCGGCCCTGACATGCTGCGCCCCGCCTCGCTGCGCCGCTCGATCCTGCTCTGGCTGGTCCTTGCGACCGCCGCCATCGGCGTCCTCGCCCTGCTCGACACCCGGACCGAGGCCCTGCGCACCGCCCGCGACGTCTCGGACCGCGTGCTTGTCGGCTCGGCGATGGCGATTGCCGAAGGGGTGGATGTCGCGGCGGATGGCGGGTTGTCGATCGCGATTCCCTATTCCGCGCTCGACATGCTGTCCTCGACCGCGCAGGACCGGGTGTTCTACCGCGTCGACGGGCCTGAGGGCATTCTGACCGGATATCAGGACCTTGACCCTGTCGCCGTCTTGCCGGGGCAGGAAACCGGCCTCGCCGATGCCCGCTACCGCACCGTTCCCATCCGTACCGCCACATTGATGCGCGAGCTGACCACGGGCGAGGGGACGCTGCCCTTCACCGTCACCGTCGCGGAAACCACCCGCGCGCGCGATGCACTGGCGCAGTCGATCCTGACCCGCTCGGCGCTGCGCATCGCCGGGCTGATCGCCGGGGCCGCGCTGGTCGCCTGGACCGCCGCCACCTATGCGCTGCGCCCGCTCGACCGGCTGTCGCGCGCCATCGCCTCGCGCGCGCCGCATGACCTGACGCCGATGCCGCCCGACGCCCCCGCCGAACTGCGCCCGGTCGTCGATGCGCTGAACGGCTTCCTCTTGCGCCTGTCCCGCGCGATGACGGCGCTGCAGAACTTCGCCGGCAATGCCAATCACCAGATCCGCACCCCGCTGACCGTGGCACGCACGCAGATCGCAGTGGCCGCACGCCCCGACAGCCCGCGGCCTGCGGCGCTGGACAAGGCCGATGCCGCCCTCGTCCGTATCGAACGCGTGCTGGAGCAGGTCCTCCTTCTCGCCCGGGTCGAGGCCTCGGGCACAAGGCCCGCGCTGCGAGACGTGGATGTCGCCGCCCTGGCGCGCGCGGTGACGGCGGACCTCTTGCCGCAGGCGGTCCGGCTGGGGCAGGACCTCGGCTACGACGGCCCGGACCGCGCCCTGGCCCGGACCGAGGACGTGCTCCTGGGCGAGCTTCTGCGCAACCTGGTCGGCAATGCCCTGGCGCATTGCCCGCCCGAGACGATGGTGACCGTGCACCTGGACGCCGCGGAAGCGGGTGCGCTTCGCCTGTCGGTCACCGACACCGGCCCGCGCCTGCCCGATGCCGACCTCTCCGCCTTGCGCGCCCGCATTTTGCCTCCGCCCGGCCCGACGGAAATGCGCTCCGGCACGCGGGGGCTCGGCTTGCATATCGTGGCCGAGATCGCCCGCGCCCTCGGCGCCGCCCTCGCCATTGACCGAGGCCCCGAGGGCAAGGGTGTGGCGGTCACGGTGACGCTGCCGGTGGCCTGAAGCTGTGCTGTGGGGAAGGTTGGCTGGGGCGCTAGGATTCGAACCTAGGTATGGCGGTACCAAAAACCGCTGCCTTACCACTTGGCGACGCCCCAACCGTGCCGGGGTGTTTAGCGAAGGGTCCGGGGGCGTGCAAGGGGCAAGGGGCGAAAATTTCGTCGCCTCGGTGCGGCTTGCCGGAGGGCGGCGGGGCGGCTAGGACGGGGCATGATCTGGGACGCGATAATCCTTGGCGCCGGGGCCGCCGGCATGATGGCCGCCATCGAGGCGGGGCGCCGGGGCCGCGGGGTGCTGGTCATCGACCATGCGAAAAGCCCTGGCGAAAAGATCCGCATCTCGGGCGGGGGGCGGTGCAATTTCACCAACCTCGGCATCGCGCCCGACCGGTTCCTGTCGCAGAACCCGCGCTTTGCCCTGTCGGCGCTGAAGCGGTTCAGCCAATGGGATTTCATCGCCCGGATGGATGCCGCCGGGATCGCCTGGCACGAGAAGACGCTGGGTCAGCTTTTCTGCGACGGCTCCGCGATGCAGGTCGTCGAGATGCTGGTCCGCGACATGGACCGGGCCGGGGTCACGCTCTGGCTGGGCTGTGCGCCGGGCGAGCTGCGGCGGGTGGACGATAGGTTCGAGGTCGAGACCTCGCGAGGGGTGCAGCAGTCCCGTGCGGTGGTTGTGGCAACCGGCGGCAAGTCGATCCCGAAGATGGGGGCGACGGCGTACGGCTACCGGCTGGCCGAGGCTTTCGGCCTGCCCGTGGTGGAAACCCGCCCGGCGCTGGTGCCGCTGACCTTCGCCGAGCAGGAGCTTGCCTGGATGCGTCCGCTGGCGGGCGTCTCGCTGCCGGGGCGGGTGTCCTGCGGGAAGACCGGCTTCGACGAGGCGCTGCTCTTCACCCACCGGGGGCTCTCCGGCCCGGCGGTGCTGCAGGTGTCGTCCTACTGGCGCGAGGGGGGTGCGATTTCGCTGGACCTTCTGCCCGGTCGCGACGTGGCCGCCGACCTGCGGGCGGCGCGGGGGAAAGTTGCGCTGCGGACCGTGCTGGGGCGCTGGCTGCCCGAACGGCTGGCGCGTCATCTGGAAGAGGCGGCGGGGGTGACCGGGTCGATGGCGGAACTGCCGGGCGCGGTGCTGGACCGGGTCGCGGCGGGGCTGCGGGACTGGCGGCTGGTGCCGGTCGGGTCCGAGGGCTACCGGACGGCGGAAGTCACGCTGGGCGGCATCGATACAAGGGCGCTGGACGGGCGGACGATGGCGGCGAAGGGGGTGCCCGGTCTCCACTTCGTCGGCGAGGTGGTGGATGTGACCGGCTGGCTTGGCGGCTACAACTTTCAGTGGGCCTGGTCGAGCGGCTGGGCAGCGGGGCAGGCAGTATAGCTGTCCACGCTGGACGGGTCTTGGAAATGGAACGCGATCAACAGCTTGCCTGTGGGCGTTAGCCCCTGGTTCATCCTCTTTCCGTAGCCTCGGATTGGCTACCTGCGCCCGGTGCAAGGCGGCTGAAGCGCCGGGTCAGCAAGGCCACGAGGTCGGGATCGTGCACCCCGTAACGGTCCGGCACATCCAGGCAGACGAGGCGCTTGCCGCGCAAGCCGGGGCCGAAGCGGCGCTTCAGGCGGGACAGATGCGACCGCTCCATCACCGCGATGACGTCTGCCCAGGCAATCCGGTCAGGGTCGATCGGCACATCGGCATCGGCGCCAAGGCCCGCGCAATCCGCCTCGACGCCCAGAAGGCGCGGGGCGATGTCTGCCGTAGTCGGGCTGCGCATCCGTGCCTTGCCACAGAGGAAGAGGACCTTGATCAGGGGTCACACCCGCAGCGGATCGGCCTTGGCCAGCCGGTCGAACTGCATCAGGCTGTCGACCAGCGCGGGCATGGCGCCGAGCGGCACCATGTTCGGCCCGTCCGAGGGCGCGCGGTCGGGGTCCTCGTGGGTTTCGATGAAGACGCCCGCGATGCCCAGCGACACCGCGGCGCGGGCCATCACCGGGGCGAATTCGCGCTGGCCGCCGGAGGATCCGCCCTGGCCGCCAGGCTGCTGCACCGAATGGGTCGCATCCATGATCACCGGCCAGCCGGTCTTCGCCAGGATCGGCAGACTGCGCATGTCCGCGACCAGCGTGTTGTAGCCGAAGCTGACCCCGCGTTCGGTCAGAAGGATGCGGTCGTTTCCGGTCGAGGCCCCCGTGTCGGCCACGTTCGCCATGTCCCAGGGCGCAAGGAACTGGCCCTTCTTCACGTTCACCACCGCGCCCGTCTCACCGGCGGCGAGCAGAAGATCGGTCTGGCGGCAGAGGAAGGCGGGGATCTGGATCACGTCCACCACCGTCGCCGCCTCGCGTGCCTGGCCTGCATCGTGCACGTCGGTCAGGACCGGCAGGCCCATTGCGCGCACTGCGCCCAGCACCTTCAGCCCGGCTTCCATTCCCATGCCGCGCCGGCCCGACAGCGAGGTGCGGTTGGCCTTGTCGTAGCTGGCCTTGAACACATATTGCGCGCCCGCGGCCCGGCAGGCCTCGGCCATCGCGCCCGCGATCCTCTGCGCATGATCCAGGCTTTCCAGCTGGCACGGCCCCGCGATGACCAGAAGCGGCCGGTCATTGCCGACGGTCAGCCCGCCGATCGTCACATCCTTCATGCGCATGTCCTTATGACGAGACCTGTTCCCGCAGGATCGAGGCGGTCATCGAGACCATGAGGTAAATCCCCAGCATGATCAACATGGTCACCATCGTGTTCTCGAAGGCGCGCGGGTATGTGGGCTCGTCCGGCGGGATCGGGCTGACCGACAGCGACAGGTAGCGCACCTGGCGGTTGGCCTCGATCCGTGCGGTTTCCTTCGATTGCAGCGCCTGCGCCAGCAGCATCTGCCGGGTCTGCAGGTCGGCCTGGGCCACCAGAAGCTCGCCCTGCACCTCGGCAAGACTGGTGGCGTCGGGGCTGTCCTCGGTCATCTTGGCGCGTAGTTCGGCGACCTGGCCCTCCAGCGTGGTGATGCGGCGCTTGATCGGCTCCATCCGGGCCTGGTTCGGCTCGGGGTTGGCCTCCATCTGCGCCAGCGACAGCCGTTCCTGGGTGATCTGGCTTTCCAGCTGGCTGATCTGGGCGACGATCATTCCGACCTCGGCCTCGGTGGAGATCGTCTTGAATTTTTCCTGCAATTCTATGAGCTTGCGCTGCGAGGCGTTCAATGCATCCTGCGCGGAATCGTAGCCTGCCTGCGCCTCGCGCATCTGGTCGCCGCGCAGCCGCTGCGTCAGGTGGTCGACCTGTTCCTCGGCATAGGTGATCAGCTGCTTCGACCAGTCCGCCGCGACCTTCGGGTCCGCCGCGATCACATCCATGCGGATCACGCCTTCGGTCGTGTCGAAGGAGATCTTCAGGAACTTCCTGTAGACCTTGTAGGCGGCTTCCAGGCTCGCGTCCTTGGCCAGCCGCTGCAGCGGGTCGATCGCGTCGCTCTGAAATTGGGCGCGGAAGCCCAGGTCCTTGTCCAGCCGAACCATCGCCTCGCGCGATTGCAGGTAGCCCTGCACGGCGATGGAATCCTGCGAGGTGGCAAAGGCGGTGCCCGAGAAGAGCCCGGTAAGCGCGCCGCCCGACGAGGCGGGCCCGGCCTGCTGGATCACGAATTCCGAGCGGACCGCATACATCGGCGTCGCGATGACGTAGAAATACCAGCCCGCCAGGAAGGTCGGCAGCAGCACGAAGGCGAAAAGCCGCGCACCCAGCAGGGCCAGCCGCCGGCGTCTGCGCCGGGCGATGTCCTGTTGCATGCGCAGGATCTCGGCCGCCTGGTTCACCTCGGCCCGCTGTTCGGTGGAGGGGAGTTGCGCGGGCTTGATCTTCTTCGGCAGCTGCACGGTATCGCCGGGCAGACGCGCAAGCTCGCGCCCGGTGGTTGCGGGCGATGCGACGGGCGAGGTTTCCGCAACCTCGGCGGGAAGCGTGGAGGTCGCCGGGTCGGTCGCCGGGCCGACGATGCGCAGGATCGAGGCACGCGAGAAGGGATCGACGCCCGCCTCGCGCAGAAGCCGTACCGCGTCGGGTTCCGAGGTCGGGTTCATCCGGTGTCGGCCTGCGATCAGCATGGCGCGGCGCAGCTGGCGCGAGGTCAGCCCCTCGGCGGCGATGGCGGCGTTGGCGGCGGCGATCTCATCCGGCGTCTCGGCACGGGTCACCGGGTCGCCCGACGACGGCCCGGCCGTGTCACCGGAGGCAGCGGCGCCCGGCGAGGGTGCCCGATCCTCGGGGCGGCGGAAGTCGAGATTGCCGAAGCCGTCCTCCTCGTTGTCGAAGGGCAGGCTGCTGCCCGCCCCGGTCTCCCGCAGGTCGGGGCGTTCAACCCGGCGGGTGTGGTAGCGCGCGGCCTTAGGATTGGTAGTCATAGAGGCTTTTCGCTTCTTCGAGGGTCTCGAACTGGTAGAGCCTGCCGTTCTTCAGCACGGCGGCGGAGCGGCAGAATTTCTCCAGCGTCTTGGGCGAGTGCGAGACGATGACGACGGTCGAATTGCGCAGACGTTCCTGCAGGATGTTTCCAGCCTTGCGGTTGAACTCGACGTCGGCGGTGGCGGGCATCCCCTCGTCGATCAGGTAGATGTCGAACTCGATCGAGAGGAGGAGGGAGAAGGAGAACCGCGAGCGCATCCCCGAGGAATAGGTGGCCAGCGGCATGTCGAAATATTCGCCCAGGCCGCAGACCCAGCGGCAGAAGCTTTCGACATAGTCGGGGTCAAGGCCGTAGAGCCGGGCGATGTAGCGGCAGTTTTCCTTGGCGGAATGCTTGCCGTTCACGCCCCCCATGAAGCCCAGCGGAAAGGACACCCGCGAGGTCTTGCGGATCGTGCCCTCGTCCGGTTTTTCGAGACCGGCCATCATGTTGATGATCGTGGTCTTGCCGGTGCCGTTCGCCGCCAGGATGCCCAGCGAGTTGCCGGGTTCGACCCGGAACGAGGCGCGGTCGAGAATCACCTTGCGCTGCGTTCCGGTCCAGAACGATTTCGATACGTTTCGGAATTCGATCATCCAAAGCCTCGGCGCCCGGGGCTCGGGCGTCTGCGTCCTGCCTACGACCATACCGTTAACATCCGGTTTGTGGCCTTAAAAGGGCTGCTGCCGGGCATGGGCGGGGGAAGGACACCGGTCACGCGTTTGTGCGCGGCGCCGGAGCGCGGGCCAGGAGCAGCGCAAGCGGCCCGGCCAGGAGGCTGAGCGCGAGGCCGAGGCGGGCGGCCTCCTGCATCGCGCCGCCGGGCAGGGCTGTTTCCAGGCTGAGGACGGGGATGGTGAAGCCCATGCCCATGATCACCGCGATGCGCAGCACGTCGCGGAGCGTGATGCCCTGCGGCAGGCGCAGGCCAAGTGCGGCGGCAAGGCCAAGGCCGATGACCAGCATCCCGAGCGGCCGCCCCAGCCAGAGCGCCGCCAGCGTGGTGACGGTGGTGGGTGCGAAGGCCTGAAGGTCGATCCCGCCGCGCGTCAGGCCGAAGAGGAAGAGCACGACGGTCAGGGGCCAGGCAAGCGCATGGGCCAGCCGGTTCAGCGGGTCGTGCAGCAGTTCCTCGGCTTCCGCGAAGAGGCCGAAGCTGCGGTCGGCATGGGCGATGGCGGGGATCACCGGCAGAAGGCCGAGCGCGGGCGGCAGGCCTGAGGCGGCAACCCCGAGCCAGGACAGCAGGCCCGCGAGGAGATAGGGCCAGAGCCGTCGGCCCGCGCGGCGCTGGGTCTCGGCTGCGTCCGGGGCCGGATTGCGTCCGAAAAGCGCCCAGGCGGCAAGGGCCGCGCCAAGCGGAAGCAGAAGCCAGGCCAGCCGCAGCGAGACATCGGGAGCGGCCAGCCCGGCGATCAGGAGCGCGAGACTGTCGCTGGCGATGGTGAGAAGCAGGAGGAGGTGCAGCGCCGGATGGCCCGGCCCGAAGGCCGCGCGCCCGACGAGGAAGCAGAGCACCACGTCGGAACCGAGCGGCACCGGCCAGCCGGTCGCAAAGCCCGCTTCCTCGGCTGTCTCGACCAGTTGGCTGACGATCACCCAGACCGCCGACGCGCCGAGGAGACCGCCCAGCACGAGCCCTGCGGGCAGCATCGCCTGTCGCCCCTTCAGCGGCCCGTGCTCCTGGGTCAGCGCCTCCCACAGCTCCTTGCCGATGAAGAAGAGGAAGAACGCCATCAGCCCGTCGGCCGTGATGTTCAGGGGCGTGAGGCTGACGGGCAGGGGGGCGAGCCAGCGGGGCAGGTCGAGGTCGAGGAGCCGGTGCTCGATGGCGTCGTAGTAGCTTGCGGGGGCAAGGTTCACCCAGAGCGTCGCCAGCCCGACGCCGCCGAGCAGGGCCTTGGCGAAGCGGGGGAGAGAGCTGGAGACGCGATACATGGGGAACCCGGGCGAATGCGGCATGGTTCCGCCATTTGACCGCGATTTGCCGGTCCCGCAATGGGCAAGCGGTCTCCTGAGCGGGGAGCCGGTGCGGGGGGCATCGAACCCCCCGCACCGGCGCTGCCGCGGAAGGGCGGGTGGCGGTGGTCCCGGTGGATGCGGCGGGGCCTCCGGCGGGGATACTTGTCGACAGAAAATGCGGCGGGGGAAGCAGGCACGGGTTGCGGGGACGCGGCGGAGGGACCAGCTTGGGCGCATGGGACTGCAAGACGAGATCGCGGCCTGTCGGCTTTGTGCCGAAAGGTTTTCCGCCACGGCAACTGGCCACGCGCCCCGGCCCGTCCTCTGGTTCCGGCCCGGCGCGCGGGTACTGGTCGCAGGCCAGGCGCCGGGCCTGCGGGTGCATGAGAGCGGGCGGCCCTTCTCCGACCGTTCCGGCGAGCGCCTGCGCGACTGGATGGGGGTGAGCGAGGCGGAGTTCTACGACCTTGACCGCGTGGCCGTGGTGCCGATGGCCTTCTGCTTTCCTGGCTATGATGCCAAGGGGAGCGACCTGCCGCCGCCGCCGGTCTGCGCGACGGCCTGGCGGGCGCGGCTGCTGGCGGAACTGGGCACGGTGCCGCTGACCCTGCTGGTCGGGGGCGCGGCGATCCGCTGGCACCTGGGCCTCCGCGATGTGACCGCCGCCGTGGCCGATTGGCGCGGACCGGCCGCGCGGGGCGTCTTCCCCTTGCCGCATCCCTCCTGGCGGAATACGGCGTGGCTGAAACGCCATCCCTGGTTCGAGGCCGAGCTTCTCCCGGCCCTGCGCCGGCGGGTGCGGGAGGTGATGGAATGACCGAGATCGTGACCCTGCTCGACGCGGCCCATGCCGCCGTCTCGGCCGACCCCGGGAACGAGGCCCTGCGGCTGCGCTTCTTCGAGCGGCTGGCCGATGGCGAGATGGTGATCCTGCTGGAACGCGAGGCGGCGGGAGAGAGCATCGAGCCGAAGGTCTTCGACCTGGAGGACGGCCCGGTGGTGCTGGTCTTTGACCGCGAGGAGCGGCTGGCGGACTTCTCCGGCGGGATCGCGCCCTATGCCGCCCTGCCGGGGCGGGTGATCGCGGGGCTCCTGAAGGGGCAGGGGATCGGGATGGGGGTGAACCTTGGCGTCGCGCCCTCGTCGATGCTGCTGCCGCCGGACGCGATGGACTGGCTGGCCGAGACGCTGGAGGGCGGGCCGCTTGAAGTGGAAGCGCTGCCCGAGCAATTCCTGCCGCCTTCGGTGCCCGAGGCGGTGATCGCGGCGCTGGACGCAAAGCTTGCGCGCGCAGGCGGGCTGGCGGTGGCGGCGCTCTTGGCGGGTGTGGTCTATCAAGGGGGCCGCAGGGGGCATCTGCTGGCGCTGCTCGATGCGGCGGAAGGGGCCGAGGGGCCGCTCGCGCGGGCGATGAACGAAGCGCTGGTGTTCTCGGGGATCGAGGCCGGGGAATTGGACGTGGTGTTCCTGGCGTCGGCCTCGCCCGTGGCCGGGGCGATGGCGCGGGCGGCGCTGCGCTTCGACCTGCCAGCGCCCGAGGTTCAGGACCTGGCCCCCGCGGCGCCGGGGATGGACCCGTCGCGTCCGCCAAAGCTGCGCTGACCCGGCGGGGTGCCTGGCGGGAAGGGCGGGGCCTCCGGCGGGGATATTTGGGCCAGCATGAAATTGCAAGGATTGAGGTAACATAATACCTTTGTTGTAAGGCATTGATTCAAGCCAGATAAATATTGGTTCTGGTGCTTGACGCTGCATGAGGCTTCGGCGATAAGCCCGCATCCGAGTTTCCGGGGGCATCCACGCCCCCTTCTTCTTTGGGAATGCCATGAAAACCTTCACCGCTACTCCGGCGGACATCGAGAAGAAGTGGATCCTGATCGACGCCGAGGGCGTCGTTCTGGGCCGCCTCGCCACGATCGTCGCCAACATCCTGCGCGGCAAGAACAAGCCGACCTTCACCCCCCACATGGACATGGGTGACAATGTCATCATCATCAACGCCGACAAGGTGCAGATGACCGGCAAGAAGCGCGACGACAAGGTCTACTACTGGCACACCGGGCACCCCGGCGGCATCAAGCAGCGCACCGCGCGGCAGGTGCTGGAAGGCGCCCACCCCGAGCGCGTCGTGGTCAAGGCCGTCGAGCGCATGATCACCCGCAACCGCCTGGGCCGCCAGCAGATGACCAATCTCCGCGTCTACGCGGGCGCGGCGCATCCGCATGAGGCGCAGCAGCCGACCGTTCTGGACGTCAAGGTCCTGAACCCGAAGAACACCCGGAGCGCGTGATCATGGCCGATATCAAATCTCTCGATGACCTGAAATCGGCTGTCGGCTCGGCACCCGCCGCGGTCGAAGCTGCGCCCCGCCTGCCGGTGCGCGACAAGCTGGGCCGCTCCTACGCGACCGGCAAGCGCAAGGACGCGGTCGCCCGCGTCTGGGTCAAGCCGGGTTCGGGCAAGGTCGTGGTCAACGGCAAGGAAATGGCGGTCTACTTCGCCCGTCCGGTGCTGCAGATGATCCTGAAGCAGCCCTTCACCGTGGCGAACGTCGAAGGCCAGTTCGACGTCTATGCCACCGTCGCCGGGGGCGGGCTCTCGGGCCAGGCCGGTGCGGTGAAGCACGGCATCTCCAAGGCGCTGCAACTGTACGAACCCGCCCTGCGCGGTGCCCTGAAGGCCGCGGGCTTCCTGACCCGCGACAGCCGCGTCGTCGAACGGAAGAAATACGGTAAGCCGAAGGCCCGCCGCTCGTTCCAGTTCTCGAAGCGCTAATCGTCTTCGTAGGGTGTGCTACAGCGCACCTTGCCTTGAAGGCCCGCCTCACCGGCGGGCCTTTTGCTTTGGCGCGACGCAAAAAAGAAGGGCCGGGAAGACCCGGCCCAGTTCAGGGGTAAGAGCGAAGATCGCTCGGGGAATGGCTCAGGCCTGCCAGAACGGCTTCCCGCTTTCGCGGCGCGCGTCCTGCACGTCCACGCCGATGTCGCGCAAGAGATGCGCGTCAAGCTGGCCAAGGCGCTGGCGGTCGCGGCGGCGGGTGGCGACGGTGGTGACGATCTGGAGCAGGCGCGCGACGACACCCGGACGGGCGCGCAGGGGAAGGGTTTCGATCTGGGTCTGGGGCATCGCTGCCTCCCTCGATTTGTGTTGATACAATTTACCTTCCAAGGTAGAGATATTGTATCAATACCCCGCAATGAGTCGCCAGAGGTTTATTGTGACTGATACAAGTTGGGCGCCCGACCTGAGTCAATTCCCCGGTCCGAAGTACCTTTCCCTGTCGCGCGCCTTGCGGGATGCGATCCGAAGCGGCGATCTGCCCGCGAATTCGCAGCTGCCGACCGTGCGCGACCTGGCCTGGCGGCTGCAATTGACGCCGGGAACCGTGGCGCGGGCCTATCAGATGGCGACGCAGGAGGGGCTTCTGGCCGCGACCGTGGGGCGGGGGACTTTTGTCGCGGCACAATCGCCGCGACTGGGGCCGACACAGCCTTTGTATGCGGAACGGATCACCGGCGGCTCCACCGGGCTGGTCGATCTCCGTGCGCCGCAGGTGCCGGACATGGGGCAGGGCGCGGCCTTCCGGCAGGCGCTGCTGGAGATGGCCGACAGCACCGGTCACGGCTGGCTCGACTATACCAGCCAGTCGGGCGAGGCCCCGCTGCGGGCCGAGGTGGTGGGCTGGATGGGTGACCGCATCCTTGGCCCCATTGGCCCGGAGGACGTGGCGCTGACGCATGGCGGGCAGAACGCGATCAGCCTGATCTTCGACTGCTGCCTGCGGGGCGAACGCCCGGTGGCGCTGATCGAGGAACTGGCCTATCCCGGCTTCCGCTACGCGGCCCGCGCCGCCCGGGCCGAGGTGGTGGCGGTCGAGATCGACGAAGAGGGCATCGTCCCCGCAGCACTTGAGGCCGCCTGTCGCCGCCACGGTGCGCAGGTCCTGTGCCTGACGACCGAGGCGCAGAACCCCACCACCGGCCGGATGCCGATCAAGCGCCGCCAGGAGATCGCCGAGATCGCCCGCGCCTACGACCTGCAGATCCTGGAGGACGACTGCTATTCCGTCGCAGTCTCCGACATCCCCTCGCTTCGGGCGCTGGCACCCGAACGGGTCTGGCTGGTGGGCTCCGTCTCGAAGACCCTCTCCGCCGCCCTGCGCTTCGGCTATGTCATCTGCCCGGCGGGTATGGGCGAGGCCGGCCGGTTGACCGCGCAGCACGGCTTCTTCGCGCTGGCCCGCCCCGTCTCGGACCTGATGCTACGGCTCTTCCAGTCCGGCGAGGCCGCCCGCATCCGCGAGCGTGTCCAGGCCGAATTCGCCCTCCGCCAGCAGATCCTCGTCAACCATATCGGTGGCTTCGACCTGGGCTGGCAGCCGGGTGTGCCCTTCGTCTGGCTGCGGCTGCCAATGGGCTGGCGCGCCTCGACCTTCCTGCGCACCGCCGAGGCGCGGGGCGTCCTGGTCCGCTCGGCCGACGAATATGCGCTGATCCACGGCCGCGCGCCGAACGCCGTCCGCATCGCCATCGCTGCCGGGGTCCCGCGCGAGGCGTTCGAGACCGCGATGCGCACGCTGGCCGATCTTCTCGCCCGCCCGCCTTCGGACCTGCTGGTGTAGGGAAATCCCCACCTGTTGCAGATGGGACTCGATCCCGAGGATTTGATTTATCAAGCAGTTGACCGCAGGGCGGGCGCTGACCGAAGCTCTGCGCACGAGCAGACAAGAAGAGAGCCCGAAAAATGGGACTGCAGCATGCCTTTCACGCGCCGCACGGCGGCGCGGATTTTCTGGGTTGGCGCAAGACACGCCAGGGGTCGACCGAGATCGTCTATGATGACGGCGTTGCCCGTCGCATGATCTGGCGCGTCGCCACCGACGACCCGTCCGAAGCCCGTATCAGCGAGGCGCTGCGCGTCGCGGTGGGTGCGATCCGCGTCGTCCCCACGCTTTATGACGAGCTGAAGAAACGCGCGATTTCCATCGAGCGCGTCGCCGGGTGAACCCAAGGCGCGGCAGGGCAGGGCCGTCGGTCCCGCCCTGCCGCCGAACTTGATTTCATCGGGAAATGATGTCCCTCTTGCCTCAACGGGATCATTCGGTCTAGATTTGATCAAATGACAAGGCCGCCGGAGTGTGGTCGGAACGACAGGAAGATTGGGGGAAAGATGGCTGCAACGCCAAGTTCCGAGGCCAGGTCGGGCCTCAAGCTGATCTCGCCACCGGTAGTCTACGCGATTCTGATGCTCGCCGCGCCACTCGCGACCGTGCTGGTCTATTCGGTGATGACCGGCGAAAAGGGCGCTGTCTCGCTGCCCCTCACCCTGGACAATTACTACGAGCTGTTCACCAAGCCGATCTACCGCGCGCTGATGGGGCGCTCGCTCATGGTGTCGTTCTTCGTGACCGCCGCCACCGTGCTTCTGGCCTATCCCGTCGCCTATTTCGTGTCGTTCCACGTCGCGCCCTCGCGCAAGTCGCTGTGGCTCTTCCTGATCACCATCCCGTTCTGGACCAGCTACATCATCCGCGTCTCGCTGTGGCGGACGATCCTCGGCTATGACGGCATCCTCGATTCCATCGTCATGGGCCTCGGCCTTTCCGACACCCAGCCGAACGTCCTGTCGCACGGCGTCTTGTCGATCATCATCACGCTCGCCCACGCCTATGCCCCCTTCGCGGTACTGCCGATCTTCGTCAGCCTGGAAAAGGTCGACCGCAGCCTGCTCGAAGCCGGGCAGGACCTGGGCGAAAGCCGCTGGATGACCTTCCTGCGCGTGACGCTGCCCCTGTCGCTGCCGGGCGTCATCGCCGCGGTGCTGATCGTCTTCATCCCGACCGTGGGCGACTACGTCACGCCGGAACTGATCGGCGGTGGCAAGACCCCGATGATCGCCAACCTGATGGAAACCCAGATGCTGAAGCAGCGCGATCAGGCGATGGGCTCGGCCATCGCGGTGGCGGCGATGACTATCGTCGCGCTGATTTCCATCGCCTTCGTGTTGTGGAACCGCCGCTTCCTGGGAGGCCGCAAATGAAGAAGGGCTCCGGTCTGACCGTCTATGCGGTCCTTTACCTGATCTTCCTCTACGCCCCCATCGCCATCCTGCCGGTCTTCGCCTTCAACGATTCGCAGGTGGTGGCCTTCCCGCTCAAGGGCTTCACCACCCAATGGTTCGGCGAGATGTGGGAGGATGCCAACCTGAGGAGCGCGCTATTCCGCAGCCTGGTGATCGCGCTCAGCAGTTCCTCGCTCGCCACGATCCTCGGGCTCTTCGCCGCCCGCGCCTCGGTGCGCTACAATTTCCCCGGCAAGACCCCGGCGATGGGGCTGATCATGCTGCCGATGGTGCTGCCCGACATCGTCATCGCGATGGCGCTGCTGATCGTGCTCTTGTCCCTCTCGGTGCCGCTTTCCATGCTGACCATCATCATGGGCCATGTGCTTCTGTGTATGCCCTTCGCGGTGGCGATCCTGACCTCGGCCTTCCAGTCGCTTGACAAGTCGCTGGAGGAAGCCGCGCTTGACCTGGGCGAATCCCGCGCCGCGACCTTCCGGCTGATCATCCTGCCCCTGGTCATGCCGGGGATCATCGCCAGCTTCCTGATCTGCTTCACCATCTCGATCGACGAATTCGTGCTGGCGAACTTCCTCGGCTCGGGCAAGCCGGTGCTGTCGGTCTATATCTTCGGCCAGTTCCGTTTCCCGGCGAAAGTGCCCTCGATGCTGGCGCTGGGGACGCTTCTGGTTCTCTTCTCGATCATCCTGCTCGCATTCGCCGAGTACATGCGCCGCCGCGGCATCGCCAAGGCGGGTGGCAAAGATTCCGGAGGCTTCCTGTGACGTCTGCTGACCAACCCACCATGATCGAGTTCAAGGACGTCCATAAGTATTATGGCGACTACCATGCGCTGCGCGGGATCAACGGCACGATCAAGGCGGGGGAGTTCTTCTCGCTGCTCGGCCCCTCGGGCTGCGGCAAGACCACGCTTCTGCGCACCATCGCCGGGTTCGAGGACATCTCCTCGGGCGTGATCATGATCGACGGCAAGGACATGGTCTCGGTCGCGGCCAACACACGCCCGACGAACATGGTGTTCCAGAGCTATGCGATCTTCCCGCACATGAGCGTGGCCGAGAACGTGGGCTTCGGGTTGCGGAAGGATCCGCGGAGCAAGGAAGAGAAGGCCAAGGCGGTGGCCGAGGCGCTGGAGATGGTCGGCCTGAAAGGCTATGGCGGACGGGCGGCCCATGCGCTGTCGGGCGGCCAGCGGCAGCGGGTGGCGCTGGCGCGGGCGCTGATCCTGAAGCCGAAGGTGCTGCTCTTGGATGAACCTTTGTCGGCGCTCGACAAGAAGATGCGCGAGCATATGCAGGTGGAACTGATCAAGTTGCAACGCCAGGTCGGCATCACCTTCATCCTGGTGACGCATGACCAGGAAGAGGCGCTGGTCATGTCCGACCGCATCGCCGTGATGTTCGAGGGCGAGATCGCCCAGCTCGCCGACCCCGAGACTTTGTATCGCCGCCCGAACAGCAAGAAGGTGGCGGATTTCATCGGCACGATGAACTTCATCCCGGCGACGGTGCTGTCGGAATCGGGCGACAAGGTCGAGGTCGATGCCAAGGGTCTGGGCCATGTCACCATCGACGCGGCGATGGCGCCTCCCGCCAAGGGCGAAAGCCCGGTGGTGGGGCTGCGGCCCGAGACGTTGACGCTGCTTTACGACGACCAGAAGGCCGCCGAGCGCGAGACGGAGGGCGTGATCGACGAGGTGATCTATTTCGGCGACATGACCTATTACGACGTCTATCTCGGCGGGACGGATGTCGAGGTGCGTCTGTCGATGCGCAACGTTCCGGGCCGCCCGGTGCTGGAGGTGGGCACGAAGGTCAGGGTGGCCTGGAGCCCCTCGGCGCTGGTGCTGTTCCGGTAGACCGGGCGCCGCCCCGGGCTTGACCCGGGGCCTCTGAAAGTCGCAGGGACGGCGCTCCGGTCTTGAACGAGGCACCGGGTCAAGCCCGGGGCGGGTGTTAAAAATTCCCTAACGTCCACGATCAAGCCCTTGATTTCATTGGATCGAAAAATCTGTCCACCGTGGACACATCTCCTCACCGATCCGGCGACAACAGCCCCAGCCCCCGCAGATAGATCCCGATTGCGGTTTCCAGCAGGTCCTCGGGTTGCCAGGGCTGCGGCCCGCCGTTCCCCCGCAGATACAGCTCCACCACCCCGTGGCTGACCGCCCAGACATGGGCCGAGATCATCCGCGCCGGCGGCCGCCGCCCCTCGGGCAGGCCGCGCACCAGATGGTCCGCCGCCCGGTCCATCGTATCCCGCGCCTTGGCCGAGACCTGGGCCAGATCGGGGTGCTTGCCGGGCTGGAGGCCGCTCTCGAACATCGCCTGGTAGTGGCCGGGATATTTCCGTGCGAAGGCGAGGTAGGCCCGCCCCGTCGCCTCGAAGGCCGCCAGCGGCGAGGGCCGCCCCTGATCGTAGGCGTATTCGAGGAGGGCCGCGAAGATGTCGAACCCCTGCCGCGCCACCTCGGCCAGCAGATCGTCGCGCCCCGCGAAGTGCCGGTAGACCGCCGCCGGGGTCACATCCGCCGCCTTCGCCGCCTCGGAGAGGGTGAAGCCCTGCGGCCCCTTCTCGGCGATCAGCTCCAGCGCCGCCTCGACCAGCGCCTGCCGGAGGTTGCCGTGGTGGTAGCCCCGCTTCAAGGTCAGTCCTTCGACCGAAGCTTCGGCCCGCCGCAGATCTTGTCGTCCGCCTTGCCGATCGCCGCCTTGTCCTTGCCCGGATAATCGACCGCCGTCAGGATGGTCTGGATCGCCGCCAGCCGCGCGCGCTTCTTGTCGTCGGACAGGATCACCGTCCAGGGCGCGTGCTTGAAATGGGTCTTCTGCATCGTCTCGTCGATGGCCTTGCAGTAGTCATCCCATTTCGCCAGCCCGTCGACGTCGATCTGGGACAGCTTCCATTGCTTCAACAGGTCCCCCTCGCGGTCGAGGAAGCGTTTCAGCTGCTCGGCCCGCCCGACCTCCAGCCAGATCTTCAAGAGGATGATCCCCTCATCGACGATCATCTGCTCGAACTCGGGCAACTGGCGGAAGAACTTCGCCCGCTCCTCGGGGGTGCAGAAACCGAAGACATGCTCGATCATCGCGCGGTTGTACCAGCTGCGGTCGAGAAGGGCGATTTCCCCCAGGGCGGGCAGCCAATCGACGTAGCGCTGGAAATACCACTGGTGGCTCTCGCGCTCGGAGGGTTTCGACAGGGCCACGACATAGGCCTGGCGGGGGTTCAGGTTCTCGGTCACCGCCTTGATCGTGCCGCCCTTGCCGGCGGCATCGCGGCCCTCGAACACCACCAGCAGCCGCTTGCCCGAGGCTTTCAGCCCGGCCTGCATCTTGGCAAGCTCGATCTGCAGGACCTCCATCTGCTTGTCGTAGTCCTTGCCCCTGATCTCTTCGCGGTAGGGGTAGGAGGCGGTCATGATCTCGTCCTTGTCCGCCTTCTCGATGGCCTTGCGCACCTCTTTCGGCGCGCCTTCGCGGAAGTAGCGGCTGATCGCGCCGTCGAATGGTAGGGTCATGGCATCCTCCCGGTTTGCCGCCAGTATGGCGATTGGGCAGACCAGCGCAATGCGGTGCGGATCAGCCGCCGATCTCGGCCAGGTCGAAGGGAGTGGACTGGTAGATCTCGTTGATCCAGTTGCCATAGAGCAGATGCGCGTGGCTGCGCCAGCGGTTCAGCGGCGGGCGCGAAGGGTTGTCGTCGGGGTAGTAGTTCAGCGGCACGTTGATCGGGGTGCCGTTGGCCACGTCGCGGTCATACTCCTGCTTCAGCGTGTCACTGTCGTATTCGAAGTGGTTGAAGATGTAGAGCGCGCGGTGGGTGGGGTCCTCGACCAGACAGGGGCCGACTTCGTCAGAGCCAAGGAGGGTGCGCAGCCCCGGGGCCGCCGCGATCTCGCCCTCGCGCATTTCGGTCCAGCGGCTGACGGGGATCACGAAATCATCGGAAAATCCACGCAGGTAGGGCGAGGTCGGGGCGAGGTTCTGGTGGCGGAAGCAGCCGAAGGCCTTGTGGTCCAGCATGTGTTTCTTCACGCCGTGGAAATGGTTGATCATCGCCATCCCGCCCCAGCAGACGCCGAAGGTGGACTGAACGTTGCTCTGGGTCCAGTCCATCACCTCGCAGAGTTCGTCCCAGTAGGTGACCTCCTCGAAGGGAAGATGCTCGATGGGGGCGCCGGTGATGATCAGCCCGTCGAACTTCTCGTCCTTCACCTCCTGGAAGGGGCGGTAGAAGGTCGCCATGTGTTCGGCGGCGGTGTTCTTCGTCGTGTGTTCGGACATGCGGATCAGGTGCAGGTCGATCTGCAGGGGCGTGGCGCCGATCAGCCGGGCGAACTGGTTCTCGGTCTGGATCTTCTTCGGCATCAGGTTGAGAAGGCCGATCCTGAGGGGCCGGATGTCCTGGTGCGCGGCGCGGTCGGGGGACATGACCATGACGCCCTCGGACCGCAGCACGTCATAGGCGGGCAGGGTTTCGGGCAGGGTGATGGGCATGGTCTGGGTTCCTGGAATGAAGGCCAAGAGCTAGGGGGTTATCGTTCCGGTTGCAAGGTCAGGCGCGGTCGATGGCGCGGGCCATGAGCGCGTCGAAATCCTGCGTGCTGGCGACCTCGCCGACTTCCTCGGCCGTCACGGTCACGCCCCAGCGCGCCATCGCGGCATAGCGCGGCTGGCGGTGAGCCAGGGCGCGGGCATAGGTCCAGCGGACGAAGTGATCCGGATCGCAGGTTTCCTCGGCCACGGAATGGGTTGCGCGGTATTCCTCCCACATCGCGTGAAGGAAGGACGGCTGGTAATACATCGGCTTTGGCGCGCGGTCGAAACGCTTGACCAGCTCGGCCGTATGCGCATCCGACCCCTTGATCCAGACGAGAAGCAGCGTGTCGGCCAGTTGCCGCATCACCGGATCATCAGGGTTCTCGGGCTCGACCACCTCGCAGATCGAGCCGGAGGTGTCGCAGACGAAATTCGGGTAGCCGTAGATTTCCTCGGCACGCTCCATGAACCGGGCAGTGTCGAGCGTGGCGGCCACTTCGGCGGCGCGGTGCTGCTCCTGCCGCTTCATGTATTCGGCGAAGGGCACGCCGCCCTTTGCGGGATCGCCGGGCTTGCCAAGATAGGTCGACAGCGGCGCGAGATTGTCGAAGGTGATGTTCGAGGCGATATAGACACTGTCGGTCATCAGGAGTTCCCGCAGCAGGGGAACCTTCATCGCCTCGCGCTTGAAGTTGTCGGCGATGAATTCGCCCATGTAGCGGGTGCCGATCCGGTAATCGACCGAGTAGTGGAACCAGTCGCCGTGATCGCGCAGGAGGTTCGAGAGGTAGGTCTTGCCAAGGCCCGACATGCCGAACAGCATGATCCGCTTGCGGGGGGCCTTCAGGTAGTCTGCGCCAGAACGGTAGATCATCGTGTCACCTCTGGGGGCTTCTGTTAGCCGGGCAAGGGACGTTCCACAACGGAAAACCCCGCCCGGGCGAGGGGCGGGGTTCGGTTGCGTGCCAGTGGGGTGGCCTAGAACGTATAGCCGATCTTGATGCCGACGCCGACACCAGAGTTGCCGGTGAAGTTCGCGCCGATGGAGGTCGTCGCGTCGCCGATGTCGACATAGCGGATGCCGCCAGTGATCTTCATGTTGTCCATCGTGTAGGTCGCGGCGAGGCCGATGCTCTTCATCCCGTCGGACGGGCCAAGGTTGCCGGTGATCTCGCCATCGGCCTTTTCGTAACCGATGGTCACGGCACCCGCCCAGTTTTCGTTGAACCGACGGCCGATGCCGAGGTTGTAGGTCACGCGGTCGCTGGCATAGTCGACCAGCGGGTCAGGCGCCGGATAGACGGGCGGGTCGATGATGAAGGCGGTCCAGTCCACCCAGCGTATCGACCCGAACAGGAGCGTGTCCTTGGCGATCCCGGTCTGGAATTCCAGGTTGACCGACTGCGGGATTTCGGTTTCGAAGCTGCCCCGAAGTGCACCGAACTCGACCGAGTCCATCGTGTGGGTGATGGCTGAGTTGTAAGTCAGCGCAATGCGGGCTGCGATCTCGGGTTTTTCCCAAGCAACACCGACGACATAGCCCAGTTCGGAGTCCTGATTGGTGTTCAGCGTGTAGCCGCCGACGAAAGGCAGCGACGCCTCGCCATGCACCGTCTCGTAGCGCAGGCCGCCGTAGACCGAGACATTGTTCTCGAACTTGTAGCGCAGGAGCGCGGTGATCGCGCTGGAAGTCAGTTCGGCGGTCGATCCGCCGAGCGGATAGCCGGTGCCGGTCGGGTAGTTCACGTTCGCGCCGATGGGCTGGTCGAGGACCAGGGCGAAGGCCATCCGGTCGCCGATGTCCATCTTGTAGCCGAGGCTCCAGGAATTGTAGCTGCCCGCCATGTCGCCCGACTGAAGAGCCCCGCCGCCGAGCGAACCTTCGACCGTGGGCGAGAAATGCCCGAAGCTCAGTTCCGCGTAGCGGCCTTGTTCAAAGAGAATGGCAACCGACTGGGAAGACCGCTCGACACCCCCCGCATGTGCGCCTGTCGTTACTGCAACCAGGGCCGTGGTGGCCCACATCAACCTTTTCATGTTTCCTCATCCCCGATCAGGAATTTCCCCTGTCGGAAAGGCTAGGCCCGGCGCTTGAATCGGTCAATCAATGACGCCACGTCACGGGTTCGTGACCCTGCGGCCCTGTGGCGCAGATGTGCCACTGCGCAGCGTGATCCAGATGCCGAGGAAGATCAGCGCGGCGCCCCCGAAGAGCGAGGGCTGGATCGGCTCGGCGTAGAACAGGGCGCCGACGACCGCGATGATCGGCAGGCGGGCGAAGTCGACGGGGACGACGGTGCTGGCGGGGGCCAGAGACAGGGCCGTGGTCAGCGAGAAATGCGCGGTGATGCCGGAAATGCCGATCAGCACCAGCCAGGGCAGGGTGGCAAGCGTGGGCAGGGTGACGGGGCCGAAGAGCGTCATCGCAAGCGTGCCGAAGACCGCCTGCATCAGCGTCAGCCAGAAGAGGATCGACAGGATCGGCTCGCCCCGCGTCAGGGCCTTGGTCATCAGGTTGGTGGACGCGAAGAAGAACGCGGCTGCGGCGGCGGCAAGGACACCATAGTCGACATGGCCGAAGTCGGGGCGTGCGACGATCAGCACCCCGGCAAAACCCAGCGCGGCGGCGGCAAGCTTGCGGCGGGTGAGCGTCTCACCCAGGAAGATCGGCGACAAGAGGATCACCCAGATCGGCGAGGTGAACTCCAGCGCGAAGACCTGCGCCAGCGGGATCATCGTGATCGCCCAGAACCAGAGCGACTGGCCGGTGAAGTGGAAGACGTTGCGGACCACATGGCTGGGCAGCCGGTCGGTGCGGATATCGCCGCGCCTGCCGAAGGCGAGTGCCATGACCACGACGATGACCCAGCCGATCATCGAGCGATAGGCAAGGATCTCGAACGTGTCGTGCACGCCCTTGATCTGCCGCGTGGCGATGGCCATTGCGGTGAAGGCGGCGATGGCTCCGGTCATCCAGAGCGCGGCGGCGAGGGGGCGGTGCGTCATGAGCGCGAGCCTTGCCGGGCGGGCGGGGAATGTCCAGAGCTTGACTTCGGGCAAGGTGGGCGGGGCGGGGTGCGGGTAGGGCTGGGGCAGGAGGGTTCAGGGATGGATGTCTACGTTCTGGCGCGGGTCCTGCATGTGCTGGCGGTGGTGCACTGGATCGGCGGGGTGGCGATGGTGACGCTGGTGATCCTGCCGCAGATGCGAGGACTTCCGGCGGCGGACCGGATCGCGACCTTCGAGCGGCTGGAGGGCCGGTTCGGCGGGCAGGCCAAGCTGTCGACACTGGTCGCGGGGCTGTCGGGTCTGTGGATGCTGGGACTGACCGATGGCTGGGGGCTGTTCCTGCTGCCTGGCTACTGGTGGCTGCACCTGATGGTCGCGGTCTGGGCGATCTTCACGCTGGTCCTGTTCGTGCTGGAGCCGCTGGTGCTGCACCGCTGGTTCCACGCCCGCGCCAGTCGCGACCCGGAGGGCACCTTCGCCTTGGTCCTGAGGCTGCACCGGGGGCTGCTGGCGCTGTCGGCGCTGGCGGTGGCGGGGGCGGTGCAGGGCGCGCATGGCGGGCTCTGGTAGGCTGCGATCACGTTTGTGAAGGGGCAACAGGCCGTCGTCCTCGGCTGAGGTTGCCGGAGGGCGGGATGCGGGCTATCTCCCTGCGGAGAAGCAAGGAAAGGACCTGCCATGAGCCTCGACCAGCCTGCCGGGCGCAAGCCTGACCATCCGGTCGCCCCGCAGTTCCCGAACCGTTGGTCGCCCAGGGCCTTCACCGAACGCGCGTTGACCGAAGCCGAGGTGATGTCGCTTCTGGAAGCGGCCCGCTGGGCGCCCTCGGCCTCGAACCACCAGCCCTGGCGGCTGGTCTGGGCCCGGCGGGGCGAGGCGGGGTTCGCCGCGATCCGCGATGCGCTGATCGGCAACAACCCGCTCTGGGCCGGGAAGGCGGCGGTGCTCTTCGCGGTGGCGTCGAAGGATACGGTGCTGAACCGCGAGGGGGTTGAGGTCGCGAACCGCACGTCCGCGTTCGATACCGGCGCTGCCTGGATGAGCCTGGCGCTGCAGGCGCAGGTTATGGGGCTTTTCGCGCATGCGATGGGCGGCTTCGACAAGGACAAGCTGGCCGCGGCGGTCGCCTTGCCGCCGGGCCATACGCTGCACTGCGTGGTGGCGGCGGGCGAACAGGGAGCGTCCGGGACCTTGCCCGAACCGCTGCGCGAACGGGAAACACCGTCCAACCGCAAGCCGGTCAGCGACTTCGCGGTGCACGGGCGGTTCTAGCTGCCCGAAGGCTCCGGGGCGGTCAGGTAGTCCGCGTCGGTCACCGGACCGTCCCAGTCCACCGTGCTGCCGTTCAGCGCGGCATGGACGGCGATATGGGTCATGGCGGCGTCCGGGGCGGCGCCGTGCCAGTGCCGCTCGCCCGCCGCGAACCAGACCACGTCGCCGGGCAGAAGCTCGATGACCGACCCCCCTGCCGACTGCGCGCGGCCCCGGCCTTCGGTGACGATCAGAAGCTGGCCAAGCGGATGGGTGTGCCAGTTGGTCCGCGCGCCGGGCTGGAAGGTCACGATGGCCGATCCCGGCCTGCCCGGCGGCTCGGCGCCGATCACGGGCTCCATGCAGATGGACCCGGTGAACCACTGCGCGTTGCCCGGAACGGCGGGGCGGCTGCCCTTGCGGTGAAGCTCCATGACCTACTCCAGTTCGATGGTGCCCGGCGGCTTCGAGGTGCAGTCGTAGAAGACGCGGTTGACGCCCTTGACCTCGTTGATGATCCGCGTGGCGGTCTCGCCCAGGAAGTCGTGGGTGAAGGGGTAGTAGTCGGCGGTCATCCCGTCCACCGACGTGACAGCCCGCAGCGCCAAGGCGTAGTCGTAGGTCCGCCCGTCTCCCATCACCCCCACGGTCCGCATCGGCAGGATCGCGGCGAAGGCCTGCCAGATCTCATCGTAAAGCCCGTGCTTGCGGATCTGGTCGATGTAGACCGCATCGGCCCGGCGCAGGATGTCCAGCTTCTCGCGGGTGATCTCGCCCGGGCAGCGGATGGCGAGGCCGGGACCGGGGAAGGGGTGGCGACCGATGAAGCTTTGCGGCAGGCCAAGCTCGCGGCCCAAGGCGCGGACCTCGTCCTTGAAGAGTTCCCGCAGCGGTTCGACGAGCTTCAGGCCCATCTTCTCCGGCAGGCCGCCGACGTTGTGGTGGCTCTTGATCGTGACGGACGGCCCGCCGGAGAAGGAGACGCTTTCGATCACGTCGGGGTAGAGCGTGCCTTGTGCGAGGAACTTCGCCCCGCCGACCTCGTTTGCGTGCTTCTGGAACACGTCGATGAAGAGCTTGCCGATGGTCTTGCGCTTGACCTCGGGGTCCGAAACCCCCTCCAGCGCGCCAAGGAAGAGCGCGCTTTCATCGGCGTGGATCAGCGGCATGTTGTAATGGTCGCGGAACATGGTGACGACCTGCTCCGCCTCGCCCAGCCTTAGAAGGCCGTGGTCGACGAAGACGCAGGTCAGCTGGTCGCCGATGGCTTCGTGGATCAGGACCGCCGCCACCGATGAGTCCACACCGCCGGAGAGGCCGCAGATCACCTTGGCATCGCCGACCTGCTCGCGGATTTTCCGAATGGCTTCCTCGCGATACGCACCCATGGTCCAGTCGCCCTTGAATCCGGCCAGCTTGACAAAGTTCTCGTAAAGCTGTGCGCCCTTCGGGGTGTGGTGGACCTCGGGGTGGAACTGGACGGCGTAGAAATGCCGCGCCGGGTCCGCCGTGATGGCGAAGGGGGCGTTGGGCGAGGTGCCGTAGACCTGGAAGCCCGGCGCGATCTTCGACACATGGTCGCCGTGGCTCATCCAGACCTGTTCCTGCGCCTGCGGGCCCGCTTCGGGCGGGAACCAGCCGGCGAGGATCGGGTGGGTCAGGTCGGTCGGTGTGACGAAGGCCTTGCCGAATTCCGCCGTGCCATGCCCGCCTTCGACATGGCCGCCGAGGCAATGCATCATCACCTGCTGACCGTAGCAGATGCCGAGGATCGGGACGCCCAGGTCGAAGACGCCTTTCGGCGGCATCGGCGCGTTCTCCCAGTAGACGCTGGCCGGGCCGCCGGAAAAGATCACCGCCTTCGGGGCAAAGGCTTTCAGGAAAGCCTCGTCGATCCGGTTGTAGGGGTGGATTTCGCAGTAGACGTTCAGCTCGCGCAGGCGGCGCGCGATCAGCTGCGTCACCTGGGACCCGAAGTCGATGATCAGGAGGCGGTCGTGTGTCTGGCTCATGCGCCCGATTAGGCCGGGACGGGCGGAAGCGCAAGATATCGCGCGCGGGGAACATGTCGTTTGCGACCGGGGCGCATGTCGGTTTTGGAAAGGATTGGACGGTTTCGATGGGCGGTGCCGTGTGGATTGGCGGCATAAGGACGGCAAACAGACCCGGAGGCTGACATGAACGAAGTTGCAGGACGCAGGTCGCGCAGTGGTGGGGGCGCAAGCCGCCGGGCGGAACGCACCGCGATCAGCTTCGAGACCGCGCGCTACATCGAGCGCAACATCCCGAACTTCGAGATCCTGAACGAGGAAGCGCTACAGATCATCGAGGCGAATGCCGAGACGGTGCTGGAAGAGATCGGCGTCAACTTCGTCGAGAACCCCGACGCCCTGCGGCGCTGGCGCGAGGCCGGGGCCGACGTGAAGGGCGAGCGGGTGCATATCCCGCGCGGGCTGGCCCGCAAGCTGGTCTCGACCGCGCCGAAGACCTTCACCCAGCACGCGAGGAACCCCGAGCGCAACGTCGAGATCGGCGGGCGCAACCTGGTGCTGGCCCCGGTCTATGGCCCGCCCTTCGTGCGCGACATGGAAGGCGGCCGCCGCTATGCCACGCTGGAGGATTTCCGGAACTTCGTGAAGCTTGGATATATGTCGAAATGGCTGCACCATTCCGGCGGCACGGTCTGCGAGCCGACCGACATTCCGGTGAACAAGCGCCACCTCGACATGCTGATGGCGCACATGACGCTGTCGGACAAGCCGTTCATGGGGTCGGTGACCGAACCCTCGCGCGCGGCGGATTCGGTGGCGATGGCGAAGATCCTGTTCGGCAACGACTTCGTCGACCGGAACACGGTGATGACCTCGCTGATCAACATCAACTCGCCGATGACCTTCGACGGGATCATGATGGGCGCGCTGGAGGTCTATGCGGCGTCGAACCAGGCTTCCATCGTCTCGCCGTTCATCGTCGGCGGCGCGATGGCGCCGGTGACGGTGGCGGGGACGCTGACGCAGGTGCTGGCGGAAATCCTGGCGGGGGTCAGCTATTCGCAGCTGGTCCGCCCCGGCTCGCCGGTGATCGCCGGGGCCTTCGTGACCTCGATCGACATGAACTCGGGCGCGCCGACCTTCGGAACGCCGGAAGCGGCCCATATCACCTATGGCGCGGGCCAGCTGGTGCGGCGGCTGGGGCTGCCCTACCGCTCGGGCGGGTCGTTCTGCGGCTCGAAGCTGCCCGACGCGCAGGCGGCCTACGAGACGGCGAACAGCCTGAACATGGCGCTGCTCGCGGGCGTGAACTTCATGCTGCACGCCTGCGGCTGGCTGGAAGGGGGCCTCGTGTCGTCCTACGAGAAATTCGTGATGGACGCCGACCAGCTGGGCACCTTGCACCATCTGGCGCAGGGCGTGTCGATGGACGTGAACGGTCAGGCGATGGACGCGATCCGCGAAGTCGGCCCCGGTGGCCACTACCTTGGCTGCGCCCATACCCAGGCGAACTTCAAATCGGCGTTCTGGCGCTCGGACCTCTTGGACTACAAGCCCTTCGAGACCTGGGCCGAGGAAGGGTCGCGCGATACGCAGACGCTGGCGAACGAACGGGTGCGCAAGCAGCTTGGCGACTACCAGGCCCCGGACCTGGACCCCGGCACCCGCGAGGCGCTCGAGGCTTTCGTGGCGAACCGCAAGGCCGAGATGCCGGACGCCTTCATCTGAAGCGTCTGTGCCGGAAACCAGAAAAGGGGGCGGTTCTCACCGCCCCCTTTTTCATTTTGGTGCCACCGGATCAGGCCACCGTGCCGCCGCGCAGGAACCGCGCCTCGGCCAGAAGGGCGATCAGCACCTCGATATGCCGCGCCACCGAATAGGCCGCATCGCCCGCCAGCCGCGTCGCCTCCAGCCGCGCCTCAACCGACATCAGCGAGGTGACCGTGTCCTCGGGCGAGGCGTTGAGGCCGACATGGCGGCGCAGGTCGCGGTCGCGCCGATACTCCGCCAGCCCGAAACGCGCTGCGCGCATCAAAAGCCGGGGACGGCGCAGAGTAGCAAGCATGGTGCGGCAGTCGGTCATCGGGATTCTCCGTTCGTGAACCGCTGCATCCTCGCGCAATACAACCTGGCGTTGCGTACCGATTGGTTTGACCGCGCGCTGGTTACCAAAGAGTTTAAGAATTTCGTCGAATTGTCGGGGGTAGCCGAAAGTTTAACGAACAGGTAACCAATTCAACCCAAGGTTGTGATGGTCCAAGGCTGGACCTTTCGCAGCCCCGGGTGTGGACAAGGACGGGACGACCATATTGCCAGAACTGACTGCCGCCAGCCTGCCAGACTGGCTTCCTCAAGCCGTGCGTCACTATCTTGATCATACCGAGGAAGGCACATCGCTTCGAGCGCTGGCAAGGCGCGAGGGCCTGCATGCCTCGACCATCCTGCGACAGGTGCGCCGGTTCGAGAACCGCCGCGAGGATCCGCTGATGGACGAGGCGCTGTCGGCCATCTCCCGTTTCGCCCTCCGCCACTCAGAAGATCCAGCCCGAAAGGATGATCAGCCCATGTCTGTCCACCCGCGCCTCGGCAGCCCTGCCCAGCCCGAAATCTGCGACGAACAGGCGCTTCAGCGCGAGGGGATGCGCGTGCTGCGCCGTCTGGCCGAACCCGGCGCGGTGATGGCCATCGCGCCGGACCTGGAAAAGGCGGTGGTGATCCGCGACCTGCCGGACGGGAAAAGCCTGCGCACGGCGGTGCTGGAACGCGCGGTCGCGCATGCCTTCCTGCTGAAGGACTGGGTGACCTGCCGCAAGCCGGGGCGGGTGTCGACCTACGAGATCACTTCGGCGGGCCGGGCGGCGCTGAAGCGGATGGTGGACGAGGAGGACCGCCGGCGGCAGGGCATGGCGGAAGCCGCGACGCCTTTCGGCGACCAGCACCGGGTCTGGGGCGAACGCGAGGTGATGGACGATTCCGGTCCCCGCCGGGTGCGCTACAACCTGGCGGAAAGCCCAGTGGCGCTGCTGGGCCGCAGGCGGGACCGCGACGGCAAGCCGTTCCTGGAACCGGAGCTGGTCGCTGCCGCCGAACGCCTGCGCGAGGATTTCGAACTGGCGCAGATGGGCCCGCGCGTGGCGCAGAACTGGGACCGCTTCCTGACCGGCGGCGACCGGGGGGCGTACCAGCCCGACAGCGGGTTGGGCGAGGGGCCGTCCACGGCGCGATCCCGGGTGGCTGCGGCGCTGCGCGACCTGGGGCCGGGCTTGGGCGACGTGGCGCTGCGCTGCTGCTGCTTTCTGGAAGGGCTGGAGGTCGCGGAAAAGCGCATGGGCTGGGCGGCGCGGTCGGGCAAGATCGTGCTGCGCATCGCGCTCATGCGGCTACGGCGGCACTACGAGGAAACCTACGGCAAGTCCGGCCCGCTGATCGGCTAGGGTCCGACGAATGTGACCAAACCCAAAAATTTTGTAGAAAATTTTTGGGTTTAGGTGATGCCGTGACTAAGCCCCGACCCCGCGCGCGATCAGCACGACCGAGATCGCCGCCAGCCAGACCGAAGCCAGCCGCCGCAGGACGAAGATCGCACGCGGCTGGCCCGCCCCCTTGCGCAGGACCGCACCGATCCCGCCCCAGACCAGCGCGACCAGGGCGACCAGGGCGGCGAAGAGCGCAAGGTTCGCCGCCAGCCGGTCGGGCGAGGGCAGAAGCACCAGCCCGAAGATCAGCGCCTTGGGGTTCAGGGCGGTGGTGACGAACAGCGCGCGGGCGCCGACCGAGGCTGCCGCGCCGCCGGTTCCGGGCATTCGCCACAGCCTGACCGCCAGCGCGGCGACCCAGGCCCCCGCCGCCAGCGTCAGGCCCGTGCGAAGCCCGTGATGGTCGGCCAGCACCGTCGTCCCGGCCAGCGCCAGCGGCAGTACGGTGAGGAAATAGCCCGCAAGCTCGACCGGGATCAGCCGCGCGGCTCCGGCCACGCCGCGCTCGGCCCCCGCCAGCAGCACCAGCGAGTTGGTCGGCCCCGGCGTCAGCAACAGCACCAGCACGGCGAAGGTCAGTTCCGGCGTCGTCATCATGGTTCCCCGTTCTGGGGTCCTGATGCCCGACTGGCAAGAGGCAGGCCTTGATCCGCATCAATGCCGAAGGGGGATGCCGCAACCGGCATCCCCCTTCCTCCGGGGCTTCCCCGTCCCCGGATCGCGCGCCGGCCTCCTTGATCAGGCGGCGCGCGTAACCCCCATGCGATGCACGAGACCCGCGAGAGCTCCGCCCGCCAGCGGGGCCAGGATGAAGACCCAGAGGTCGGCCATCGCCTTGCCGCCGACGAAGAGCGCCGGGCCGAAGGATCGCGCCGGGTTGACCGAGACGCCGGTCACGTTGATCCCGACCAGGTGAATCCCGGTCAGCGTCAGGCCGATCGCCAGCCCCGCCATCGCGCCGGGCGATCCTTCCTGCGTGACGCCAAGGATCACCGTGACGAAGACGAAGGTCATCACCGCCTCGAAGATCAAGGCCGAAGTCAACGAATATTCCCCCAGATAGCCCGCACCATAGCCATTTTGCGCCAGCCCGTTCACCGCGATGTCATAGCCCGCTTGGCCCGAGGCGATGGCGTAGACGACCGCCGCGCCCATCACCGCGCCCACAACCTGCGCCAGCACATAGACTGCAAGCCCGGCCCCCGACATCCGGCCCGCGACGAAGACCCCGAGGCTGACCGCCGGGTTCAGATGCGCCCCCGAGATCGGGCCGATCCCGTAGGCCGCCGCCACGATGGACAGGCCGAACGCCAACGCGATGCCCAGCATCCCGACATGCGCCCCCATCAGTACGGCCGCGCCGCAGCCGAACAGCACAAGGATCGCCGTCCCGATCACTTCGGCAATGAATAGCCTCGACATGAAATCTCTCCTTCCGCGTTGCACTCAGCGCATAAGCCACGGGCGCGCCTGCGGGGGCTTGCCGCGTTGCCTTGCGGGTAAATCCGGCATATCTGGGGAAAAGCCACGCGGTCAGGGGGAAATTTCCGTGCGCGACCTCAAGCTTCCCGAAGAGCGGCACCCCGAAAAGGCGCATCGCCCGGACAATGCCCAGCCGAAGAAACCCTCCTGGATCCGGGTCAAGGCCCCGACCTCGGAAGGCTACAAGAAGACCCGCGACATCCTGCGCGAGAAGAAACTGGTCACGGTCTGCGAAGAGGCCGGCTGCCCGAACGTCGGCGAATGCTGGGGGCAGGGCCACGCCACCATGATGATCATGGGCGAGATCTGCACCCGCGGCTGCACCTTCTGCAACGTGGCAACCGGCAAGCCGCAGACGCTGGATGCCTTCGAGCCCGGTCGGGTGGCCCATGCCGTCGCCGAACTGGGGCTGGCGCATGTCGTCGTCACCTCGGTCGACCGCGACGACCTCGATGATGGCGGGGCCGAGCATTTCGCCCAGACCATCCGCGCAATTCGCCACCGCAGTCCCGATACCACCATCGAGGTGCTGACCCCGGACTTCCTGCGCTGCGACCCGAGCGCGCTGGAAAAGGTGGTCGAGGCGCGGCCGGATGTCTTCAACCACAATCTTGAGACGGTGCCCGGCCTTTACCACGAGGTCCGCCCCGGCGCGCGCTATTTCCACAGCCTGCGCCTGTTGCAGCGGGTCAAGGAGCTGGACCCGACCATGTTCACCAAGTCCGGCATCATGGTCGGCCTTGGAGAAGAGCGCCCTGCCGTCCTGCAGGTGATGGACGACATGCGCAGCGCGGACGTGGATTTCCTGACCGTCGGGCAGTACCTGCAACCGACGCCCAAGCACCATGCCGTGGCCCGCTTCGTGACGCCCGAGGAGTTCAAGGCCTACGAGACGGCGGCCTGGGGCAAGCGCTTCCTCATGGTTTCCGCCACGCCGCTGACCCGGTCAAGCTATCACGCGGGCGACGATTTCGCCCGGATGCGCGCCGCGCGGCAGGCGGGCAGGGGATAGGAACGAGAAAAGGGCCGCACGAGGGGCGGCCCTTCCTTCAGCGTCGCAGCGGGGCTCAGAACTTGAAGCCGACGCCGATGTCGTAGATCTCGTCCGAGTCGTTCACCACAGTCCCGCCGCCTTCGACGAACAGTCCGCTCGGCATCGCATAGGTCGCCGACAGCGAATAGATGTCGCTGGCGTCCTGGATCAGCAGCGCGTCGCCCCGCAGCGTGAGCGCCGACATGATGTCATAGCTGCCGTAGAGCCGCAGCGAATGCACCGTGGAAGAGGCGTCAAGCTGCGCGAAGGCGGCGCCAAGGTCAAAGCGGTCGGCATCGTGGAACGCGCCGATCTGCATCAGCGAAAAATCGGTTCCGGGGACGGTGGCGAATTCGCCCGAGATGAAGAAGGTCGTCGCGCCGCTGACATAGTTCATTGCGCCTTCCACCACGTCGACATTGCTGTCGTCCAGGTGGTGATAGCCGGCCCCGAACGTCAGGTTGCCCGAGGCCTGGCGATAGGTGATGCCGGGCGTCACGCCATTGTCCTGCGCACTGGCAAGCGAGGTCATCGGCCCCCGGAGGAAGCCCGTTTCCAGGTCGACCAGCCGCGAGGACGAAAAGCGCGGCATCACGCTCATGGTCTCGACCAGGGGGCGCGGAGCACCCAGGGCGAATTCGCCAGCTCCGGTGGACAGGACCAGCGCGGCCCAGACATTGGTCAGGTCGGTGCCGTCGTCGAGATAGGTCGTGTCAAGCGCGGCATCGAAGCCCAGCATTCCGCCCGACCGCCAGGTCAGGCCAAGATCGCCGTCAAGCACCAGGTCGCTGGAGTTCGAGTCCACATATTCCAGTTTGACCTCGCCCCCGAAGGACAGGCCGTTGCCCGCATCCTGCGCGGCGGCGGGAAGGCTGGACAGGGCAAGAAGGGCAGGAACAAGAAGTCTGGTCATCGTGAAATTCCATTTCTGATCGCGTCGCATGCAGTATGACGCAAGACCGGGGGGAACGAAAGCGACCAGTATCAATATCTTGTGTGAAAGCGGCGCGTGTTGCCGCGCTACCACGCCCTCGCCCCGCCCTATGGGACCGCTTGCGGAACGGGCGGGGATTGTCCCCGCCCGCCAACGCCGTCACTCGTTACGCAACTCTATTCCTCGGGTTGGCGATAGGCCTTGTGGCAAGCCCCGCAGGCACCGCCAAGCGCGGCCATGCCCGTCTTCAGGCTGTCGAGATCGGTGGCCGCCGCCGTCTGGAACGCCGCTGCGGCCGTGTTCAGGTCGGCGACCTTCTGCAGGAAATCGTCCTGCTTCTCCCAGATCGCGGGCAGGGCGAAGCTGTCGGTGGCCTTCTGGTATTCCGACCCGGCCGGGAACTGGTCCATTCTCAGGACCGAGGCGATGGCCGCGATATTCGCCGCCGCCTTGCCCGCCACTGCGGCGTCATAGGGCGTCTCGTCCTTGGCCATCGCGCCGACCTTGCCCAGGTCCGTCGCCATCTGCAGCATCAGGCCATGCCGCATCTCGACCGCATCGGCAAACGGGTCCTCCGCCGCGTCTTGCGCCAGCACGCCCGAGGCCATGAAAGCGCCCGCTGCCACCATCAGAACCATGAGTCTCATCTGTGTCTCCCTGTTGTGAGGTGGACCGAAGAGAGCGTGCCGCGCGCGGGGGCGGCAATACGACAGATGAACTATGTCCGGGGTTTATCCCTTTGGTTTATGGCAGGTTCCTGCCGATCAACAGCCAGTTGCGCGATGAACCGCGCGATCACTGCACGCTCGGCACGGCCAGGATGTATTCCGCCACCGCCAGCCGGTCGCTTTCCGGAAGCCGTCCCATGTTCTCGACCACATGGGCCATGTGGCCGCCGACCACATCGAACTCGGGCGTGAAGCCGGTCGTCAGGTACTGCACGATATCCGCCGCTGCCCATTTCAGCTTGTCGGGCGTGATGTTCGGCACCTTGCCGTCGCCCGACGGGTTCGGCGCCCCGCCCAGCCAGCGCGAGGTATCAAGCCCACCCAGCATGTTGCGCGGAGTATGGCATTCGCCGCAATGGGCCAGAGCCTCGGCGATATAGCGACCGCGCGCGGCGGTGGGCGTCAGGTTGCCCGGCAGCACCCAGTCCTTCGACAGGAACAGCAGCTTCCACAGCCCCAGCGTCTCGCGCATCGAGAAGGGGAAGGCCAGCTCGTGCGGCTGGCTGGGGGTCGGATCGGCGGGCAGGGTCTTCATGAAGGCATAGAGATCCGCCACATCCTGCATCTCCATCTTGGCGTAAGAGGCATAGGGCAGGGCGGGGTAGTAATGTTCCCCCTTGGGGCTGACGCCGCGGGTGATCGCATTCGCCAGGTCCAGAAGCGACCACTTGCCGATGCCGTGTTCGGGGTCCTGGCTGATGTTCGGCGCGATGAAGGTGCCGAAGGCGGACGGAAAGCGCTGCCCGCCCGAAAGCACCAGCTCGGCCTCTCCCTTGGCCTCCGGCGCCATGTGGCAGGAGGCGCAACCGGCGGCCCAGAACACCAGCTCGCCCTTGGCCGGGTCGCCCGTCAGGCCGGCGACGGCGGATTCGGGCAGTGGCTTCGGTCGGGCCAGCACATAAAGCCCCCCCGCCGCGACCAGGCCCAGGACGATCAGCCAGCGCATGACCCGCATTGCAACACTCCGCTTCCACAACCTTTCGGCGAACCTACCCGACGGTCGCCCTGCGTCCAATCACGGTTTCTGGCGCAGGCGGTTGACCGTCATCCAGTCCGGCCAGCCGATGAAATGCTCGATCCCGACGATCACCAGGCAGATCGCGATGACGGCGAACACCAGCTTCACCCGCCCCGGCGAGGGCGGGTTCTGCACCCAGCGCTTCGCGCGCAGCAGCCAGTGAAGCTGGTTCAATTCCCCACCTGCATCAGCTTAGCTATCAGTACATACATGCCTGCGCATCCTCGATGCTGTCAGCGGATCGGATACAATCCTTGATTTCTCTAAGATCGCTTTCCATCGACTGGGATGCTTCCTGAAGCGTGTTGAAGTCTCTGATCAAGGTGTTGTGCTTGTCGACTAGATCATTGTATTCGCTTTGAATTCTATCGTACTCTGCAGAACATTCCGAAAGGTGTGACTTGCAGGTGAAGCCTTCGTAGTTGCATTGATAGGTATCAAAGCAAGCTGCGGACTGGTCCACAACTCTATCCCCGTAGTCCAGGCAGGCAGGCTCGCGGCCTATGGGGCAAGAGAAGGATTGACCCGTCGCCCCTTCGGCTTGCAGGAAGGCGAGAAAAACAAGCGCCAGTACCTGCCGGACTTTCATTCTTCATCCCCCGTGAACCGCACCTTGCCGATGAAGGGCAGGTTGCGGTTCCTTTGCGCGAAGTCGATGCCGTAGCCCACCACGAATTCGTCGGGGATCTCGAACCCGGTCCAATCGGCCTTGACGGGCACTTCCCGGCGCGAGGGTTTGTCCAGAAGCGCGCAGGTCTTCAGCCGCGCAGGTTCCCGCGCCTTCAGCAGGTGCAGCACATGCGACAGGGTGAAGCCGGTGTCGATGATGTCCTCCACCACCAGCACGTCGCGCCCCGCGATCTCGCCCCGCAGGTCCTTCAGGATACGGACCTCGCGGCTGGAATGCATGGAATCGCCGTAGCTGGACGCCTCCAGGAAATCCACCTCGACCGGCAGGTCGATCTCGCGCACGAGGTCGGCGATGAAGACGAAGGACCCGCGCAACAGGCCCACCACCACCAGCTTGTCACAGCCCTGGAAATGCAGGGTGATCTCGCGCGCCAGCGCCTCGACCCGGGCCGCGATGGACTTGGCGCTGATCATCTGGTCGATCACATAGGGGCGGTCGGGCATGGTGTCATCCGGTTGCTGCACCCCTTTCCTAGCGCCCAAAGCCACAGTTGCCTAGGCCGTGACACGCCGCCCGCTTGATCTTGGCGGCAGGCCGGGCCACATCTCGGGTCAAAGGACCACGATGCCCACCCATTCCGAGACCAAGCGCCTGCCCTATACCGCCCGCCAGATGTATGATCTGGTGGCCGATGTTGGCTCCTATCCGCAATTCCTGCCCTGGAACGCCGCTGCCCGCATCCGGTCGCGCCAGCCCGTCGCGGGCGGGGGCGAGGTGATGGAGGCCGACCTGGTGATCAGCTTCAAGGTCTTCCGCGAACGCTTCGGCAGCCGGGTCACGCTCTGGCCCGAACAGATGAGGATCGACACCGAATACCTCGACGGCCCGTTCCGGCACATGAAGTCGAACTGGGCGTTCCGCGACAGTCCGGGGGGCTGCGAGGTCGACTTCCATGTCGATTTCGAATTCCGCAACACCATCCTGCAAGGCATCATCGGCGTGGTGTTCAACGACGCCATGCACCGCATCGTCCGCGCCTTCGAGCGTCGCGCGGCGGAACTCTATGGGCCGGGGCCTTTGTGACGCGACGGAAACCTCTCACTGCGGCGTGAAGCCTTCACGTCCAACCGGAGGAACCCCATGCGCAAGCTTGCCCTGCTGATCGCCCTGCTGCTGCCTGTCCCCGCCGCCGCCGAGACCGTCCGCCTTGGCGACCGCTTCTACGAAATAGCGTTGCCCGCCAACCCCAAGGGCGCCCCCCTGATCCTCGCGCTGCACGGTGGGGGCGGCGATCCCGATCAGTTCGCCCGATCCTCGGGCCTCGCCGTCGCCGCGACCCGCGCGGGCTTCGCCGTGGCCTTCCCGGCGGGCAGCGGCAGGGGGCGCGACAAGCTGCTCACCTGGAACGGCGGCTATTGCTGCGGCTACGCGGCGCGGAAGGATGTGGACGACATCGGGTTCCTGAAGCAGGTGATCCGCGATGCCGCCGCCCGCTTCGGCACGAACGGCACCGGCATCTACATCACCGGCATGTCAAACGGCTCGATCCTGGCGGAGACCTTCGCCGCCAAGAACCCCGGCCTGGTCCGTGCCGTGGCCGGCATCTCGGGCACGATGGACACCGGACATATCCGCGTGCGGGGCAAGGTTCCGGCGCTGATCATCCACGGCACTGCCGACGAGAACGTTCCCTACGACGGTGGACCCGGCGAGAACAGCCATACCCGCACCGACTTCGCCTCGGTCGCGTCGGTGGTGCAGGACTTCCTGGCCCCCTGGGGGAGCGTCCGCGAATCCTCGCAGGTGATCGACCGCAAGGACGACGGCACTTCGGTCATCGTCACCGACTACCAGAAGGGCGGTCGGGTGGTGTTGCGGCTGATGACGGTTGAGGGCGGCGCGCATCATTGGCCCGGCGGGCGCAAGGCGCGGATGGGCGAGGGCAAGACGCAGGAGATCGACGCGAACACCGAGCTTTTGCGCTTCTTCAAGGCGATCCCGTAATACTCCGGCGTCAAATTTCTTGAGTAAGAAATTTGTCAAATCCTTTACTTAAAGGATTTGCGCTACCCCATCGCCTCGGCCAGCAACTCCAGCGCGTGCCGCATCGAGGCCTCGCGCACCTTGGCCCGGCCGCGCGCGCCGAACTCCACCGTCTCGACCCGCGTCGCCCGGCCCTTGCGCGCCAGGCCGAAACAGACCCGGCCCTCGGGCTTGTGCTCCGATCCGCCCGGCCCGGCGATCCCGGTGATCGACACCGCAAGGTCGGCGCGGGAATGGGCCAGCGCGCCCTCCGCCATCTCGCGCGCGACCGCCTCGGACACCGCGCCATGCGCTTCCAGCGTTTCCGCCTTCACGCCCAGCAACTCCATCTTCGCCTCGTTGGAATAGGTGACGAAACCGCGCTCGAACACGTCCGAAGACCCCGCCACCTCGGTCAGCGCCGCCGCCACCATGCCCCCGGTGCAGCTTTCCGCCGTGGCGACCTTGAGGCCCCAATAGCGCGCCCGCGCCAGAAGGTCGGCGACCGCTACCCCAGCCACGGTTGCACCAGGCCATGCCAGGCCCCCGCCAGAGCGACCGAACAAAGCCCGGCGAAAAGCCCGGCCCAGAGGTCATCCAGCATCACCCCCGCCGCATCGCCCCGCCGGTCGGCGCGACCCACAAGCCAGGGCTTCCAGATGTCGAACAGCCGGAACAGCAGGAACGGCACCACCCAGCCCGGCCAGGCCCCGGTCAGCAGGTCGGGCACCTGATGGCGCCAGAGCGGGATCACGGTGAAAGAGAGCGCCAATAACTGCCCCGCCACCTCGTCGATCACCACTTCGGAAGGATCCTCGCCCCCCGTCGCCCGCAGGTAGCCCGGCACCGCCCAGAACCCCGCCAGCGTCGCGACGACGAAGCCCGCAGGCACCGCCAGCGCCCAGCCCGCCTGATAGGCCGCGACCGCCAGTGCCACGGTGATCGCGCTTGCCCAGGTGCCGGAAGCCGGTTTCAGGAACCCCGCGCCGAAGAAGGTGGCTATCAGGCGGCTCATGCCGCCACCAGCGTCGCGGTGGCAATCGCCGCGATGCCTTCCTCGCGCCCGGTGAAGCCCAGCCGTTCCGAAGTCGTCGCCTTGACCGATACCCGCCCCACATCCACCCCCATGATCCGCGCCAGTTCCGCTTGCATATCAGCGGCATGCGGGCCGATCTTCGGACGTTCGCAGACCAGCGTCACGTCGCAATTCGCCAGCTTGTAGCCCCGTCGCGTCGCCAGCCCGATGGCATGGCTCAGGAAGATGTGGCTCGCCGCCCCCTTCCACTGCGGGTCAGAGGGCGGGAAGTGCCGCCCGATGTCGCCTTCCGCCAGCGCGCCGTAGATCGCATCGGTCAGCGCATGCATCCCCACGTCGGCATCCGAATGGCCCAGCAGCGCCTTGGTATGCGGCACCTTCACCCCGCAGAGCCAGACATGATCCCCCTCGCAAAAGGCATGCACGTCATAGCCGTTGCCCAACCGCACATCCATCGCTTGCCCTTTCAGGATCGCCTCGGCCCTTGCGAAATCGCCCGGATAGGTCAGCTTCAGGTTGGCTTCCTCGCCCTCGACGATCGCCACGTCAAGGCCAGCCGCCCGCGCCACCTCCACATCGTCCAGCGCCCCGCCTGGATGCGCCCGATGCGCGGCAAGGATCGGGGCGAAGCGAAAAGCCTGCGGCGTCTGTGCCCGGTATAGACCCGCCCGGTCCACCGTGCCCGCAACCCGCCCGTCCTGACCCCGCCACAGCGCATCCGTCACCGGCAGGGCAGGGGCCGCGCCCTCGTGCCGCTCCAGCGCCGCGACCAGCCGCTTGAGCAGCGCGGGCGAAACCAGCGGTCGCGCCCCGTCATGGATCAGCACCGCCTCGATCCCCATCCCCTCCAGCGCCTGCAACCCGGCCAGGACCGAGGCCCCCCGCGTCGCGCCGCCTTCGACCAGCGGCACCCCCAGGGCTTCCGCTCGCGCCCGGTCCTCGGGGTGGATCACCAGCAGCACCCGCATCCCGGCGAAGGCCGCGAGCACATGCGCCAGCACCGGCTTGCCCTGAAGCATCTGCCATTGCTTCGGCACCTCGCCGCCCATGCGGCTGCCGCGACCGGCGGCGACGATGATCACGGCTGTCTGCATGGCACCTTCCTTCGCCCCTGCCTAATCCAGCCCGACCTGCATGACAATCTGGCGCTTTCCCTCACGGACTGCCCAAAATTTGTGCATCGCATGTTTTTCAGTCATAATCCCGCATCGCTGCCTTGGTCCGCACCCGACCGCAGGCTAGCCCTTAGTCAAACGCACAAGGACAAGGCTTTGCCCGTTCCCCTCGGCCCGCTGACGCTGACCCCGCCGGTCTTCCTGGCCCCCTTGGCCGGAATCACCGACCTGCCGTTCCGTCGCCTCGTCGCCCGCTTCGGCGCCGGGCTGGTGGTCAGCGAGATGGTCGCCAGCGCCGAAGTCGTCCGCGCCCAGCCCGAAGCCCGCGCCCGGGCGGAGCTTGGCTTCGGCGAACAGGCGACCTCGATCCAGCTTGCCGGTCGCGACCCCTACTGGATGGCCGAAGGCGCGCGCTTCGTCGAAGGGCAGGGCGCGCGGGTCATCGACATCAACATGGGCTGCCCGTCGAAACGGGTGACGACCGGCCTCTGCGGCTCGGCGCTTTTGCGCGACCTCGACCTTGCGCTGGCCCTGATAGAGGCGGTGGTGAAGGCGGTGCAGGTTCCCGTCACGTTGAAGACCCGCCTCGGCTGGGACGATACTCTTCACAATGCACCGGAGCTGGCCCGCCGGGCAGAAGCGGCGGGCGTCCAGCTGATCACCATCCACGGTCGCACCCGCTGCCAGTTCTACAAGGGCCACGCCAACTGGGCCGCCATCCGCGCGGTGAAAGAGGCCGTCACCATACCCGTCATCGCCAATGGCGACATCACCGACACCGCCACCGCGCGCGAAGCCCTGCGCCAGAGCGGTGCCGACGGCGTGATGATCGGCCGCGGGGCACAAGGCGCGCCCTGGAAACTCGCGCAGGTGGCGCATGAGATCTACGGCACCCCGGCGCCGCAGATCCCCGAAGGCGGCGCGCTTGGCCGGATGATCCTCGACCACTATGACGACATGCTCACCTTCTATGGTCGTGACCTCGGCCTGCGCATGGCCCGCAAGCACCTCGGCTGGTATCTCGACGAAGCGGGCCTGCCGCATGCGCGCGACCCCATCCTCACCTCCACCGACCCGGCCGAGGTGATCCAGCTCATCGAACAGGCCTTTGCGGAACTGGAGCTTGCCGCATGACCCCCTACCGCGCGCCCTATCCGGTGCCGGGCGTCATCTGGGCCTCGCTGCCCTTCCCGACGCTGCTGATCGACCAGGCCGCCACGATCCTCGAAGCCAACCCCGCCGCCGAGACCTTCCTCAACACCTCGCAGAAGGCGCTGCGCGGCCAGCCCGTCTTCGACCGCCTCGCCATCGAGGCCCCGATGGAAGAGGCGCTCTCCCGTGTCCGCGCCAACCAGTCGCCCCTGAACATCAACGACGTGGACGTGACGACCGGCGACCGCCCGCCCTTGCAATGCACCGTCCACCTCGCGCCGATGCACGACAACCCCGACATCGTCATGCTGATCCTGTCCCCCCGCGAACTGGCGGACCGGCTGGGCCGTTCGATGGGCGCGAAGACCGCCGCGCGGTCCGCCATCGGCATGGCCGAGATGCTGGCGCATGAGATCAAGAACCCGCTCGCCGGGATTTCCGGCGCGGCACAACTCCTCAGCATGAACCTCACCCCCGAGGATCAGGAACTGACCGATCTCATCGTCGAGGAAACCCGCCGCATCGTGAAGCTCCTGGAACAGGTGGAGCAATTCGGCAACCTCAGGCCCCCTGATCGGAAGCCGGTGAACATCCACGACGCGCTGGACCGCGCCCGCAAGTCGGCCCTTGTCGGCTTCGCCGCCCACATGACCATCACCGAGGACTACGACCCTTCGTTGCCCCCCACCTTCGCCGACAGCGACCAGCTGATGCAGGTGTTCCTGAACCTGATCAAGAACGCCGCCGAGGCCTGCAAGCAGGGCGGCACGATCCGGCTTCACACCTTCTACGACCTCAGCCTGCGCCTACGCCGCAAGGATGGCGCCTCCGCCGCACTGCCCCTGAATGTCGAGATCATCGACGACGGCCCCGGCATCAAGCCCGAGATCGCCGCCAACATCTTCGAGCCCTTCGTCTCGGGCCGCGAGAACGGTACCGGCCTCGGCCTCGCGCTCGTCTCCAAGATCGTCAGCGACCATGAGGGCTGGATCACCGTCGATTCCGCCCCGGGCCGCACCGTGTTCCGCGTGTCCCTGCCGATGGCCCCGCGCGAAAGGAAGGAAGCGAAGTAATGGATGGCACCGTCCTTGTCGCCGACGACGACCGCACGATCCGCACCGTGCTGACCCAGGCCCTGACCCGGGCGGGGTGCAAGGTCCACGCGACCTCCAGCCTGATGACCCTGATGCGCTGGGTCGAGGAGGGGAAGGGCGATCTGGTGATCAGCGACGTCATCATGCCCGACGGCAACGGCCTCGACGCGCTGCCCCGCATATCGAAGATGCGGCCCGGCCTGCCGGTGATCGTGATCAGCGCCCAGAACACGATCATGACCGCGATCCAGGCGGCAGAGGCGGAAGCCTTCGACTATCTGCCGAAACCCTTCGACCTGCCCGATCTGATGAAACGCTCCGCCAAGGCGCTGGATCAGAAGCGCCACGCGGCCAAAGTGGTGGTGCCCGCGCGCGAGGCCGGGGATGACCTGCCGCTGGTGGGGCGCACCCCGGCGATGCAGGCGCTGTACCGGCTCGTGGCCCGTGTGATGAACACCGAACTCGCCGTCCTGATCACCGGCGAATCCGGCACCGGCAAGTCGCTGATCGCCCGCGCGATCCACGATTTCTCCGACCGCCGGACACTGCCCTTCGTGGTTGCCCAATCCGCTGACCTGCAAGGCATCGACGGCCCGGCGACCCTCCTCGCCAAGGCCCGCGGCGGGTCCATCGTCTTCGACGAGATCGCCGACTACGACGCCGACATTCAAGGACGCGTGGTGCGGATGCTCGACATGCTGGGCGACAAGGCCCCCCGGGTGATGGCCACCAGCCAGACCGACCTCGCCGCCCGGATGGAGGCGGGCCAGTTCCGCCAGGACCTCTACTACCGGCTCGGCGGCGTCACCCTGCACGTCCCCTCGCTTCGCGAACGGGTCGAGGATATTCCCCTCCTCGCCGAACATTTCCTCGCCAAGGGCGAACGCGACCTCGGCACCATCCGCCGCCTGTCGCAGGGCGCCACCGACCTCATCCGCGCCTGTTCCTGGCCCGGCAACGTTCGCCAACTGGAAAACACCATCCGCCGCCTCCTCGTCACCGCCACCGAGACCGACATCGCCAAGGCCGAAGTGGAGCAGGTCCTTGGCCAGCAGCCCAGCCCCGAACCCCTGACCGGCGCGGGCGAGGGCGACCGGCTCTCCGCCTCGGTCGCGCGCCACCTGAAGCGCTACTTCGACCTGCACGGCGGCCAGTTGCCGCCCCCCGGCGTCTACCAGCGCATCCTGCGCGAAGTGGAACTGCCGCTGATCGAGATCGCGCTCGATGCCACGGCCGGAAACCAGGCGAAATGCGCCGATCTCCTCGGCATCAACCGCAACACGCTGCGCAAGAAGATCACCGACCTCGACATCCGCGTCAGCCGTCGCCGAAAGTTGATGTAGCGGCGCAACGCCTACCTGTGTCTTTTCGGTTTCACCCCGCCGCACAACTAGATATGGTGTGGCAAGGTGGGCAAACCACCGGCTGACGGATGGGGCAGGGTGGAGCGGGCGGTTCACAGGGATGTCTGGCTGCGCTTTTCGCGCCTGCGCCGTCAGCGCCGGGTGCAAACGGCGCTGACGCTCGGGCTGGTTTTCCTGGGCCCTGTCCTTGCGGTCGCCACTTTCCTCGCGCTTGGCCCCTTCAACCAGGATGCCGGATCGCCCACGCTGCGGCTGATCCTGCTGGCCGACCTGATCTACGTCCTGGTCATCGCGGCCCTCGTCCTCGCCCGCGTCATCCGGCTTGTCGCCGACCGCCGGTCCCGTTCCGCCGGGTCGCGGCTGCACCTCCGGCTCTCCGGCGTCTTCATGCTGATCGCGCTGATCCCGACCGTTCTGGTCGCAGTCTTCGCCGTCCTTTCGATCAACATCGGCCTCGAAGGCTGGTTCTCCGACCGGGTGCGCTCGGTCGTCGGGTCATCCCTCTCCGCCGCCCAGGCCTACGAGGCGGTGCAGCGCGACGACCTCGCCGCCGATGTCGTCACCCTTGCGGGGTATCTGAACGATGCCAAGCGCAAGAGCCCCTTCCTGCGGGACGACCAGTTGCGCCCGCTCTTGTCGCAGGCGCAGGCGGTCATCCAGCGCGGGCTGAAAGAGGCCTATCTGGTCGACGGCACCGGCGCGATGAAGACCCGCGGCGAACGCTCCTACCTCTTCGACTTCGAGGACCTGACCGACGAACAGTTGCGGCTTGCCAGGGAAGGCAACACCGTCCTGATCCCCGACTGGTCGAACAACGAATTCCGCGCGCTGGTCCTGCTGGACGCCTATACCGACCGCTACCTCTACGTCACCCGGACGGTGGACGGCTCGATCTTGTCGCTCCTGGATGAAACGCAGGAAACCGTCCAGCTTTACAACCAGCTTGAATCCGAACGCGGCCGGCTCCTGTTCAACTTCGGCCTGATCTACCTTGGCTTTGCGCTGATCCTGATCCTCGCCGCCATCTGGCTTGGCCTCTGGTTCGCGGAACGCCTGTCGCGGCCCGTGGGGCGGTTGGCAGGGGCGGCGGAAAGGGTAGGGGGGGGCGATCTCGACGTGCAGGTCACCGAAGAAGAGGGCGACGACGAGATCGCCTCGCTTGGCCGCCTTTTCAACCAGATGACCCGCCAGCTGAAGGGCCAGCGCGAGGCGCTGGTGGAAAGCCACGCCCAGACCGAAACCCGGCGGCGTCTCTTCGATTCCGTGCTGTCGAACGTCACGGCGGGAGTCATCGGTCTGGATAGCGACGGCGACATCGACTTCGTCAACCGCGCTGCAGAAGGGTTGCTCGACTTCGCCGATGGCCAGTCCGACATGCCGATTGCCGCCGCCGTCCCCGAATTCGCCGCCCTGTTCGACCGGCTGCGCGACAGTGGCGGCAACGCCGTGCAGGACGAGGTCCGCCTGACCCGCAAGGGCAAGCTGGAAAGCCTCCTCGTGCGCATGTCCACCCGCCGGTCCGAGGCGGGGGATCTGGAAGGCTATGTCGTGGCCTTCGACGACGTGACCGACCTGGTCAGCGCTCAGCGCATGGCCGCCTGGGGCGATGTTGCCCGCCGCATCGCGCATGAGATCAAGAACCCGCTGACCCCGATCCAGTTGTCCGCCGAACGCATCAAGCGCAAGTTCGCGACCCAGGTCCGCGACCATGAGGACCTTGAACAATATACCGACGTGATCGTGCGCCAGACCAACGACCTGCGCCGCATCGTCGACGAGTTCTCCAAATTCGCCCGGATGCCCGAACCCGACCGCCGCGACTGCGACCTCGCCGCGCTGCTGAAGGGCGCGGTCCTCCTGCAGGAAAACGGCCAGCCCGGCGTCCGCTTCGTCAAGGACATCCCTGCGGGCGAGTTGCACCTCGATCTCGACCCCACCATGATTGGCCAGGCCTTCACCAACCTGATCAAGAATGCCGGTGAAGCAATTGAATCCTATCAGGAAAAGGCGAAGCCAGAAGGCTTCCTCCCTGAAATCCGCATCACGCTGTCCGCCGACGACAGCGAGGCCGTGATCCGCATCGCGGACAACGGCACCGGCCTGCCGCCCGACCGCGCGCGGCTCTTCGAGCCTTACGTCACCACCCGCGACAAGGGCACTGGCCTGGGGCTCCCCATCGTCAAGAAGATCATCGAGGAGCACGGCGGCACACTTGCGCTTCTCGACGCGCCGGTGTTCGCGGGCAACGACCATCCCGGCGCCCTGGCCGAGATCCGCCTGCCCCGCGCTGCCCGCAAACGCGCGCGCTCCCACATCCCCATGAAAGCCGCTCCGCCCACGAAGGAGGCCCAGACATGAGCATTCTCATCGTCGACGACGAACAGGACATCCGCGAACTGATCGGTGACATCCTGCAGGATGAAGGCTACACCACCCGTCTCGCCGCCAATTCCGACGACTGCATGGCCGAGATCAACGCCGATCCGCCGTCGCTGATGATCCTCGACATCTGGCTGAAAGACAGTCGACTTGACGGGATCGACATCCTGAAGACGGTGAAACGCGACAACCCCGACATCCCCGTGGTCATCATCTCCGGCCACGGCAACATCGAGATCGCCGTCGCCGCCATCAAGCAGGGCGCCTACGATTTCATCGAGAAGCCCTTCAACATCGACCAGCTGATGGTCGTCGTCGCCCGCGCGATGGAAACCAGCCGCCTGCGCCGCGAGAACCAGGAACTGCGCCGCCGCGACGTGACCTCCTCCGACATGGTCGGCTCCTCGCTTGCCTTCAAGACGTTGAAAGCGAACCTCGACAAAGTCACGAAGTCGAACGCCCGGGTCATGCTGACCGGCGAGCCCGGCACCGGCAAGGAAATGGCCGCGCGCTACATCCACATGCATTCCAGCCGCGCCAGCGCCCCCTTCGTCACCGTCTCCTCGGCCTCGATCGAGCCCGAGCGGATGGAAGAGGTGCTCTTCGGCCGCGAAACCCCCGAACGCGGGGTGGAACAGGGGCTTCTGGAACAGGCCCACGGCGGGATCGTCTACCTTGACGAGGTCGCCGACATGCCGCTCGGCACGCAAGGCAAGATCCTGCGCGTGCTGACCGAACAGCAGTTCACCCGCGCGGGTGGCACCGACAAGGTCCGCGTCGACCTGCGCGTCATTTCCTCCACCTGCCGCGACCTGCGGTCCGAGATCGGCCTCGGCCGCTTCCGGCAAGAGCTTTACGACCGGCTGAACGTCGTTCCCATCGCCGTGCCCTCGCTCGCCTCCCGCCGCGAGGACGTGCCGGAACTGACCCGCCACTTCATCGACTGGTTCCACAAGACGCAAGGCCTGCCGAACCGGACGCTCTCCGAGGAAGCCGACACCGTGCTGCAGACGCTGCCCTGGCCCGGCAACATCCGCCAGCTGCGCAATGTGATCGAACGCATCCTGATCCTCGGCGACGGCACCGGGCCGATCGACACCTCGGAAATCCCCGGCAACGAGCCGAAGCCCGAGGCGGATACCACGCTCTCGCTCACCGGCACCATCGCCACGCTCCCCCTGCGCGAGGCGCGCGAGCTGTTCGAGCGCGAGTATCTCCTGACCCAGATCAACCGCTTCGGCGGCAACATCAGTCGCACGGCCAGTTTCGTCGGCATGGAACGCTCGGCACTCCACCGCAAGCTGAAATCGCTGGGCGTGGTCGGGTCGACGCGCGGGGGCAGGGGGTTCTCGGAGTTCGAGGAATAGCAGGGCAAGGCCCGTCGCGGGCAGCGTCAGCCCGCCACGAGCGTCCTTGCCTCATGCGCCTTGAGCGACATCCGCGCGGCAGGGAAGGCTGCGGCCTCGCCGCCAAGCTCGGGGAAAAGCTCCAGCACCTCGGCCCGGACCGCTGCGTCCAGTGCATTCAGCGTGCGCTCTGCCGGCTGGAAGCTTTCCGTCCACAAGCCGTTCGACAGGACGATCTCATGCCGGTCGAACAGGATGTGGACATAGGTCACGCCCTCGACAGGGCATTCCCGGCTTACCCCGGGCAGGCCGACAAGGTGCTTGGCGGGAGCAAGAACCTCGGTCTCGCCAAAATACAACTCGGCCCTTGCGCCTTCGACCAGAACCCGGTGCTGCGGTGACACCAGAAGCGGGCTTGCCGGACCCGCCCCGAAAAGCGCCCCGGGCCCGATGCGGACCGGGCGCATCTGGGGTTGGGCCAGCAGCTCGGCATGGGAAAGCTGGCGCGAGCCGACCCAGCGCAGCGGTTGCAACCCGTTGTCGCGCGTGACAACCAGGTCACCCGGCACCAGCGTTTCGACCGCGACGGGGCCGCGTTCGGCAAGGATCCGCGTCCCCGCCGTGAAGCAGACGATGGCGACATGCTCGATATCGGTGAAGGTCAGCGTCCCGACCACGGGGAAACCCGGGCCCGGACCGTAGAAGATCATCGTCCCGTTTTCGTGGTTCGTCGGGTCGTAGTTGATGTCGTACCGGGACCAGCCGAAGCCGGTGATGTCGACCGACAGGGTGTCGTTGTCGACCCCGCCACTGCCGCCATCGACCGTCTCGTTGCCGGTCGAGTCGGTGAAGGTCGCGCTGATGAAATCCCGGTTGTCGCCGCCGAAGACCAGGTCCGATCCGGCGCCGCCAACGAGGGTATCGTTGTCGGCCCCGCCGTAGAGCCGGTCGTTGTCGGCGCCACCGTAAAGCGCGTCGTCTCCGGCATCGCCATACAGCGTGTCGTTGCCCGCATCGCCGTCGACGGTATCGTTGTTATCGCCGCCATAGGCGAGATCGTTGCCCGCATCACCGAAGACCCGGTCATTTCCGGCATCGCCATACAGCGTGTCATTGCCTGCCCCGCCGTAGAGCAGGTCGTTCCCGGCGTCACCCCGCACAAGATCGTCGCCGTCATTGCCCGAAACGGTGTCGTTGTCCGCGCCGCCGTAGAGCACATCGCCGCCGCCCAGACCCGAGATGCTGTCGTCGCCCGCGCCGCCATAGAAGATGTTGGTGTAGTTGTCCGCACCGGCGACGGTGCTGTTGCTGGAGCCGTCAAAGCCCACCAGCGTATCATTGAAGGCCGAGCCGATGATGCCGTCCACCCCGGCACCGCTATCCCCCGCCGCATAGCCACCCGAGAAGCTGTTCGTCGACAAGTTGACCGAGACCCCAGCGTTCGAGTCGCTGTAGTCGACAAAGTCCATCCCCGATCCGCCGTTCAGGGAATCGCCGCCCGCCCCGCCGCGCAAGGTGTCGTCGCCGGCCCCGCCGTCAAGCACATCCGCGCCGTCTTCGCCCAGCAGGAGATCGTTGCCATCGCCGCCAGCGAGCGCATCCACACCCGCCCCGCCGTAGAGCGTGTCGTTCCCGGCCTCGCCCGCCAGGTCGTCATTCTCGCTTCCGCCGTAAAGCAGGTCGTCGCCGTCGCCACCGCGCAGCGTATCGACCCCGGCCTGGCCATACAGGGTGTCGCTGCCCGTACCGCCATACAGCGCGTCGGCTTCCGTCCCGCCGTCAAGGACATCGTTCCCGGCATCGCCGTAGAGCGTGTCGTTCCCGCCGTCGCCGAACAGGGTGTCGAGCCCGTCGTTGCCATAGATCAGGTCGCCGTCCGCGCCGCCATAGGCCAGATCACCATCCGCCCCGCCGTATAGCCGGTCGATACCTGCGCCGCCGTAAAGCGTGTCGTTCGCGCCGCCGCCGTAGAGCGTGTCGTCCCCCGAGCCGCCATCGATGAGGTCGTTGCCGTCGCCGCCTTCGAGACGGTTGGCAAGGGTATCGCCCGTGATGGTGTCGGCGCCCGAGCCGCCGATGACGTTCTCGATCCCGGAAAGACTGTCAGTGCCCAGCCCGGTCGCAATCCCGGTGGCAAGGTTCACGTTGACGGCGGTCGAGTTGGGCGCAAACGTGCTGCTCCCTCCGCTCACTGAGCTAAGCGCTGTCAGGTAGCGGCTGTAGTCGGCAGTGTCCGTGCCGGTGCCGCCGAAAAGCGTATCGTTTGAACCGTCCGAACCACCGATGAGCGTATCGTCGTCGTTGCCGCCATACAACACGTCGGCCCCGTCACCGCCATCGAGCAGGTCGTTTCCGCCGCCGTTGCCTGCTGTAGTACCGCCGCGCAAAGTGTCGTTGCCACCTGCGCCCCAGATTGAGTCGTTCTGGCTATTGCTCCCGGGAAGGCTGTTCGCGCCGCCGTCGCCTACAACTGTCGCCATGACTTTCCGTTCCAGCTACCCGGTGACCATTCGCACGCGATCCTAATCGTCGCAATCTTTACGGAAAATGAAAGTCCAAAACGTCTGCTTTGCAGGATTGCGCATAGCTGTAGCAGGTTTGCAGCGCATATTCACCAGATTTGCTCCGCCCACGCATGAGATTTCCCGCTCTGCTGGCTGCATCCGGCCTTTGTGCGTGTCCTGGTTGCACGGGTATCAGTCACCCCGGACGGGACAGGCCGGAAGATTGACCCCTTCGCCCCGATCTGACATGCAGGCGCGGACGGCAGGGCGCGGGGGCACCGATGAAGGTCATCATCTGCGGGGCGGGTCAGGTCGGCTGGCAGATCGCCCGCCATCTGTCCGGCGAAAAGAACGACGTCACCCTTGTCGACGTGAACGCCGAACTCGTTCGCCGCGCGACGGATACGCTCGATGTACAGGGCGTCGTCGGCTTCGCCAGCCACCCGGATGTGCTGGCCAAGGCGGGTGCGCGCGATGCCGACATGCTGATCGCCGCCACCCATTCCGACGAGGTGAACATGGTCACCTGCCAGGTGGCCCATACGGTCTTCAACATCACCCGCAAGATCGCCCGCATCCGGGCGCAGAACTACCTCGACCCGCTTTATGGCAACCTGACCAATACCGACGGCCTCGCCATCGACGTGGTGATCTCGCCGGAACGCGAGGTCGCCGAGGCCGCGCTGCAACGCCTGGCGGCGCCTGCCAGCTTCGACACCGAAAGCTTCATGAATGGGCGCGCCCAGCTCCTCGGCATCCAGCTCGATGAGGATTGTCCGGTCCTGAACACGCCGCTCCGCCAGCTGAACGAACTCTTCTCCACCCTCCGCGCCATCGTGGTGGGTATCCGCCGCGAGGACCGGCTCTTCGCCCCCGATCCGGGCGACCAGCTTTATGCCGACGACCAGGTCTACGTCTTCACCCATTTCGAGGACATCAACCGCGCGCTGGAAATCTTCGGCAAGAAGACCAGGAAGCAGGAACGGGTGGTAATCGTCGGCGGCGGCAATGTCGGCCTTGCGGTCGCCCGCGCGCTTGAGGCCCGCACCGACCGCATCCGCGCCAAGATCATCGAGAAAAGCCGCGCCACCGCCGAACAGGCCGCCGACGCGCTGGAACGCACCATCGTGTTGAACGGCGACGGGATGGACAGCGACCTCCTGATGGAAGCCTCGGTCGACCGCGCCGATGCGATCCTCGCCGTGACCGACGACGACAAGACCAACCTCCTCGTCGCCGTCCGCGCCAAGCAAGCCGGCTGCCCGATGACCATCGCGCTGGTCAACGACCCCACGCTCGCACCGCTGATGGCCCCCCTCGACATCGACGCCTACATCAACCCCCGCGCCACCACGGTGTCGTCGATCCTGCGCCACATCCGCCACGGCCGGGTGCGCGCCGTCTATTCCATCGGCGACGCCGAGGCCGAGATGATCGAGGCGCAGGTCCTCACCACCTCGCCGCTGGCCGGTCGCCTGGTGCGCGACATCGCGTTTCCTGAAGGCGTCCTCGTCGGCGCGGTGATGAAGGGCGACAAGGTCCTGAAACCCACCGGCGACCTCCGGGTCGAGGCGGGCGACGTCATCGCGCTCTTCGCGATGGCCAAGGACGTACCGGAAGTCGAACGCCTCCTGCAAGTCTCGATCGACTTCTTCTGATGCTGGCGCGCCTCGCCGAACTGCCGCTTCTCGTGGTCCTTTTGGGCCTTTGCGGCGCGATCTCGCTGGTGCCCGCCCTTTACGCGCTTGGCGCGAACGACCACCAGCACGCCCGCGACTTCCTCTACTCCGCGCTGATCCTTCTGGTCCTGACCGTGATGCTTGGCATCGCCACCGCCGCCTACACGCCCCGCGACCCGGCCCGCAGCCACCTTGCCGCCCTCGTCCTCGCCTATGCCGTCCTGCCCTTCGCCCTGGCCCTGCCGCTGACCGAGGCGCTGCCCGACACCACGCTCACGAACGCCTGGTTCGAGATGATCTCCGCCTTCACCACCACCGGCGCCAGCGCCTACGACCCCGAGCGCCTTGCCGATTCCGTCCATCTCTGGCGCGCGACCGTGGGCTGGTTCGGCGGCTTCCTGATCCTTCTGGCCGCCTATGCCATCCTTGCGCCGCTGAACCTCGGCGGGACCGAGGTCTCCTCCGGCCGCCCCCCCGGCCGCAGCGGGATCGGCAGCGCCCAGGTCGGCCGCAGCGTCGATCCCGGCCAGCGCCTGACCCGCTTCGCCCTGATGCTCTTTCCCGCCTATGCCGCGCTGACTGTCCTCCTTTGGTGCGGCCTCCTGATCCTTGGCGAGCGCGGCATCTCCGCGCTTCTGCATGCAATGGGCACGCTTTCCACCTCCGGCATCACCGGGCGCACCGCCTTCCAGGCCTCCGGCGCCGGCGTCGCGGGCGAGTTGCTGGTCTTCCTCTGTTTCGCCTTCGCACTCACCCGCCGCGCGCTGCCCGGCATCCGCCTGACCGAGAACCGCCGCCCGCTGCTGCAGGACCCCGAGCTTCGCCTTGCCGCGCTGATCATCCTTGCCGTGACGCTGATCCTCTTCCTGCGTCACTGGTTCGTCGCAGGCCAGGCCGATCTGACGCCGACCGGCCAGGCCTTCTCTTCGCTCTGGGGCATCCTCTTCACGGTGGCCTCCTTCCTGACCACCACCGGCTATGTCTCGGCCGACTGGCAAAGCGCATCGCTCTGGTCGGGGATCGGCACGCACGGGCTGATCCTCCTCGGCCTCGCGATCATCGGCGGCGGCACGGCGACCACCGCCGGGGGGGTCAAGCTGCTGCGGGTCTACGCGCTCCTGCGCCACGGCGAGCGCGAGCTGGAAAAGATCATCCACCCCAGTTCCATCGGCCGGGGCGGGTCCGAGGCTCGTCGGCTCCGCCGCGAAGGCGCGCAGTTCGCCTGGGTCTTCTTCATGCTCTTCGCCACCTCGATCGCCGCGGTGCTGGCGCTCCTCCTCCTCGTCGGCGTCGATTTCGAACCCGCCCTCGTCCTCGCCATCGCGTCGCTCACCACCACCGGGCAACTGGCCGATGTCGGCGGGGCCCAGCCCATCCTCTACGGCGACCTTGCCAGTCCGGTGAAGGTGATCCTCGGCATTGCGATGGTGGTGGGGCGGCTCGAAACCCTGGCGCTCCTCGTCCTTGTCCTGCCGGGCCGGGGTCGCCGCTAGACCCGGTTCGCGCCGCCTCAAGGCACTCGCCTAACAGCCTGATTTTTGCGCTGGAAACTCCCGCGCGGTCCCTTCATACTCGGGCCAGCCGTCACGGGCGGTAAGACAGGGCTAAACAACAACGACCACGACGCGACAGTGAAGCGCTAGAAAAACAAGGCACGACAACGATGGCCGCTGACAAGCAAAACCTGCAGGACGCCTTTCTCAACCACGTTCGCAAAGCCAAGGTTCCGGTGACGATCTTCCTGATCAACGGCGTCAAGCTGCAGGGTGTGATCACCTGGTTCGACAACTTCTGCGTGCTCTTGCGCCGCGATGGCCAATCGCAACTCGTCTACAAGCATGCGATCTCCACCATCATGCCGGGCGCGCCGATCAGCCTCTACGAAGGGGAAGACTGATCACCCGCGACTACCACGACGACGACGACGTTCTCGCCCCCCGCGATGGCCAGCGCCTGCGCGACACGGCGGCAGCGGCGACGCGCGCCTATGTCCTGCACCCGGCGCTGAAATCCGCGAAATCCCGCCGCCTGCCCGAACACGGGCTGGCCGAGGCGGTGGCGCTGGCCGCCGCCCTGCCGGAGCTTGACGTGCAGGGCTCCGAAGTCGTCCGCCTGTCGCGCGTCCATCCCGGCACGCTCCTCGGCTCCGGCAAGGTGGCGGAACTGAAGGACCGCTTTCACGCGCTGAAGATCGACCTCGTCCTCGTCGACGGCTCCGTCTCCCCGGTCCAGCAGCGCAACCTGGAAAAGGAATGGGGGGTCAAGCTCCTCGACCGCACCTCGCTGATCCTGGAAATCTTCGCCGACCGCGCCCGCACCAACGAGGGCGTGCTGCAAGTCGAACTCGCGGCGCTTTCCTACCAGCGCACCCGCCTCGTCCGCGCCTGGACCCACCTCGAACGCCAGCGCGGCGGCTTCGGCTTCGTCGGCGGCCCCGGCGAGACCCAGATCGAATCCGACCGCCGCGCGATCGACGACCAGGTCGTCCGCCTGAAACGCCAGCTCGACCGCGTGGTCCGCACCCGCGAGCTGCACCGCGCCGCGCGGCGCAAGGTCCCGTTCCCCCTCGTGGCGCTGGTTGGCTACACCAACGCCGGCAAGTCCACCCTCTTCAACCGGATGACCGGGGCCGAGGTGCTGGCCAAGGACATGCTTTTCGCCACGCTCGATCCCACCATGCGCGGGATCGTCCTGCCGTCCGGCCGCAAGATCATCGCCTCCGACACCGTGGGCTTCATCTCCGACCTCCCCACCCAGCTTGTCGCCGCCTTCCGCGCCACGCTGGAGGAAGTGCTGGAGGCCGACCTGATCCTTCATGTCCGCGACATCAGCCATCCCGAGTCTGCCGAACAGGCGCAGGACGTGGCCGAAATCCTCGCCTCGCTCGGCGTCAAGCCTTCGGTCCCGCAGTTCGAGGTCTGGAACAAGCTCGACCTCGTCGACCCTGCAGCGCGCGCCGCCCTCTCCGTGAATGCCGAAGCCCGGACCAATGTCTTCCCGATCTCCGCCCTGACCGGCGAGGGGATCGACGACCTCCTCGCCGCCATCTCCCAGGCCTTCGACGAAGAGAAATCCGAGCGTGTGCTCACCTTGGGCTTTACCGAGGGCCGCAAGCGCGCCTGGCTGCACCAGGAGGGCGTGGTCCAGTCCGAGACGGAAACCGAGGATGGCCACCGCATCGCCGTCCGCTGGACCGCGCGGCAGGAAAGACGCTATCGCGAACTGTAACCGCGCCACGCAGGCAAGCCGCCAGCCCTTTCAGACTGGCCCAAATATCCCCGCCGGAGGCATCCGCCGGTCGGCACCCGCGTAACCTCCGCCTTTCATCTTTGCCCAAATATCCCCGCGCGGAGCGCAATCCCGAGCGCTTTTGCGTCCTTCACCCAAAAGCGCGAGACAAGGAGTCTTCGCGCCTCCGGCGCTCAATTCGAAAACCGCCCCAACCCGCTCAGACCGCGGGCCCGCCACGCACCCGCGCCAGATACACGCTGTCGCACCACTCGTCCTTCCACAGAAGCGTCCGCTCCGCCCGGTGCGTCTCGTGGAACCCCAGCCGGTCCAGCAGCCGCAGAGAGGCCACATTGCGCGGGTCGACCTCGGCGGTCAGTTCCGGCAGGGCAGGGTGCTCCGCCTCGACATGGGCGATCACCGCCGTCATCGCCTCGAAGGCCAGCCCCTGTCCCCAGAAATCGGGATGCAGCAGGAACCCGACCTCCGGCAGTTGCCAGGCGCCCGCCTTGCCGATCACTTCGCCGTCCTTCTCGACCAGCAGGTCCAGACTGTCCGCCGCAGGCTCGACCAGAAACCGCAGCCAGTGCCGCGTTTCTTCCAGCGTCTCATGTTCCGGCCGCGACCAGTAGCGCATCACCCGCGGGTCGGAAAGCAACCGATGCACGGCGTCCAGGTCATCCCAGACCGCCCGGCGCAGCAGCAGCCGTTCGGTGCGGATCATTGCCCCTCCGGCGTCAACACCATCACCCCCGCCGCCGCCGCATGCGCCAGCTCCGGGTCCAGCGACATCGGGATATACTCCCCCCGCCGCCACAACTCGCCCAGGTCGTCATAGTGCCGCGACAGCGGATGCCCCGACTGCCCGGTGGCGATGATGAACACCGACGAATCCGGGTCGGCGAAGTCATAGACCCCGCGATACCCTGCCGAATGCACGTTCTGATAGGGCTCCGGCCCCTCGCCCCGGGTGACCCCCCGCATCAGCGTGTCGTCGCCACCGCTGGTCGATTGCCGGATGTTGACGAAATACTTCAGGAACGGCACCTCGCCCAGCACCGGATGGTCATGCGTGGCCTGGTGCGCATCGCCCCAGCGCCAGCTTTCCAGGTTGTCGCCATACTTCTCGGTCAGCTCCAGCAGCGCCTCGTCCAGCGCGATCCGGGCGATGTCGGTGCAGCTTTCCACCGCCGCCGACTGGATCACGTCGCACCAGACGCTCGCCCCGCCGACATTGCGATACACCCGCTCGATGAAGACCGGCGAGATATGGGTGAAGTTCTCCGACATCGCCCCGAGTTCATCCTGGATCAGCCGCTTCTGCAGCGCGCGCAGCCAGGCCTCCGCGATCAAGGGCTCCGGCAGATGCTCGTTCATCTCGCCGTTCCATTCGGCCAGCAGCACCAGCGCGCGCTGCCGCAGCCGTTCCGGCGTGCCCTCCGGCGCCGCCTCGCCGGTGAACCACAGGTCCGCCCCGATCAAGGGCAGCAGCGACCGTGCCGTCGGGTTCACCGTATCCAGCTGCGCCTCGATGAAGCTTTCCCGCGTATGCACCTCGCGCGCCTTCATCAGCGTCAGCCAGCGCTGGATGCGCTGCGTGTCGCCCCAGTCGAAGCTGACATGGTGCGGGAAGGGCCGGTCCACCGTCTTGTTGTTGGTGTTCCCCAACAGCCCCGAGGCCGGGTCTCGGAAAACCGGGTTCTCCTCGTAAGGCAGCACCCCCTTGAACCCGACCCGCGCATCCGACCCGAGCGCGGGCAGCCGCCCCTGCGACGGGTGCTCCGCATCCCGCGCCGGGATCGCCCCCATCACCTGCATCGCAATGCCCTTGCCGTCCGCCAGCATCACGTTCTGCGCCGGGGCGATCACCTTTCGCCCCGCCTCGATCGCCTCGTCCACGCCTCCCGCCCGCATCATCGCCATCGCCCCCGACAGCGAGGTGTCCGCCCCCGACAAGGCCGTCCAGCTGATCGCCGCCACATGCCCCGGAGGCGTGATCGAGCCGAGGTCATAATGCGTCCCCGGCAGGATCGGCCCGTTCCGCGACCAGCGCAGCGTCACCGTCACCGGCTCGCCGTCCTTGACCTTGATGATCGACTGGCGGCTCTCGAACTTCGCCCAGCCCTCCGGCGTCTTGTATTCTTCCTTGTTCTCCGGGTTCAGCTCTTCGATCACCACATCCTGATCGTCGACATAGGCCGTGGTCAGCCCCCAGCCCAGCTTCTCCGACCGCCCGACCAGCACCAGCGGCACGCCGGGGATCGTCCCCCCGATCACCCCGCCCGAGGTCAGCTCCAGCCGCGCCAGGTACCAGATCGTCGGCGCCGTCAGGTCCAGGTGCGGGTCGTTGGCCAGAAGGCTGCCCCCCGCTGCCGACCGTGCCGGGCTGGCCGCCCAGGCATTCGACGCCCCCGCCATCCCCGGCTCGGCCACCGGCGAGAACGGCCCCTCGGCAAACTCGACCGGCTTCGAGGACGGCACCACCCCCGGCACCAGGCTGGCATAGTCCGGCAGCGCCGCAATCGCCTGCCCCGGATCGTCGGGCAGGATGTCCGCCAACCGCTCGGGCGACAGCAGCAGCGACACCCGCGCCCGCAACACCTCGGTCTGCAGGGCGCTCGACAGCTGCAAGGCCATCAGCTTCAGGATCGCGATCGAATCCGCCGGGGCCCAGGCGGAAATCTCCGGCTCGAACAGGAAGAACTCCGGCGCGCCACGGCCCCGCGCCCCCTTGTTCACCTCCTCGATCCAGGCGTTCACCCCGGCCGAATAGGCCTCCAGCGCCGCCAGAGTCTCGGGGTCCTGCGCCTTCACCGACTCCAGCGCCAGCCCGTAAAGGTCATAGCGCCGCATCAGCTCGTCCACCTTCACCGTCGACTGGCCGAAGATTTCGGACAGCCGCCCCTGCGCCGTCCGCCGCAGCATCGTCATCTGCCAGAGGCGATCCTGCGCGTGCGCAAACCCCAGCGCGAAGAACACGTCCTTGTCGGTCTTGCCGAAGATATGCGGCACGTTGTCGTTGTTGCGCACGATCTCCACCGGCGCGGTGATGCCCGCCACGGTGAAATCCTCGTCATAGTCGACCAGCGACCGCGACAGGATGTAATAGGCCAGCGCGGTCACGATCACCCCCAGGGCGATCAGGCCGGTGACGATACGGATCAGCCAGCGAAAGGCGGTCAACATCTGTGCTGTCCTTGACGGCGGGAACGGGATCGGTTCCTAGTCCATGCGCCGGTGAAGGGCAATGATCAGGGGGCGCAGATGGCGAAAGTGGCATTTCTTGGCTTGGGAGTCATGGGGTTCCCGATGGCCGGGCATCTCGCCGCCAGGGGGCATGAGGTCACGGTCTACAACCGCTCGCCCGCGAAGGCCGAGGCCTGGACCGCGCAGCACAAGGGCAGGGCGGCGGCCACCCCGGCTTTGGCCGCCGAAGGGGCCGAGTTCGTCATGGCCTGCGTCGGCAACGACCACGACCTCGACGAGGTCTGCACCGGCCCGGACGGCGCGTTTTCCGGCATGTCGAAGGGCGCGGTCTTCGTCGACCACACCACGGTTTCCGCGCAGATCACCCGCACGCTGGGGGAAAAGGCTGCATCCGTCGGCCTGCATTTCGTCGACGCGCCGGTTTCCGGCGGGCAGGCGGGGGCGGAGAACGGCCAGCTTTCCATCATGTGCGGCGGCACGCCCGAAGACTACGCGCGCGCCGAGCCGGTGATGGCGGCCTACGCCCGCATCTGCCGCCTGATCGGGCCGCAGGGCGCGGGTCAGCTTGCCAAGATGATGAACCAGATCTGCATCGCGGGCCTGATGCAGGGCCTGTCCGAAGCGCTCGCCTTCGGCCAGAAGGCGGGACTTGACGGCGAGAAGGTGGTCGAGGTCATTTCCCAGGGCGCGGCGGGGTCATGGCAGATGGTCAACCGCCACAAGACCATGCTGGCCGACACGTTCGACTTCGGCTTCGCGGTGGACTGGATGCGCAAGGACCTTCACATCTGCCTGCAGACCGCCGACGAGATCGGCGCCCGCCTGCCGGTGACCGCCCTGGTGGACCAGTTCTACAAGGACGTGCAACTGATGGGCGGCGGCAGGAACGATACCTCCAGCCTGATCCGGCGGTTAAGGTAGGGTGGGGCGCGCCACGACGCACCACCCGTAGGTCGGGGCTTGCCCCGACTCTTTTCACCCGACCGCCACCGCCCCTCAACTCAACGCCGGAAAACTCGCCTGCGCCACGGCATAGAGGTTGTCCAGATCGACCCAGCCCTTCACCCGCGCCTTGTTTCCAAACTCACCCGTAATCACGCCATCCGACTGGAACTGTCGCTTGACAGCGCCCGATTGCCAGCCGTTCCCCTGGCCGCCGTCGCAGGTGCTCCATTCGCTGCCCGAGGCGTCGAGGATCACTCCGACATGCTGGAACTGCGCCGGCTTGTCATATTGCGCCAGCAGGTAGATGTCGCCCGGCAGTGGACGGTTGCCGCCGCCGAAAGGCACCCAGCATTTCTTCGCGGGCGCGTACTGCTTGTCCACCGCCTGAGCCAGTTGCTCCCACCAGGTCGTCGGCGAGGTCAGGTACATGGTCCCCGCCCCCGACACATGCACCTTGAACGCCCCCGGCTGGCCCGGCGGGATCACCGGCAGCTTGGTGAAGACGCGGCCGGGAAACTCGCCGCAGCCGGTGGCGCCGGACGGACCGCTGCCGCCGGTGGTCAGCCCGGTCGGTGGCACCAGCATTCGCGCGGTCTGCACATATTTCCGCCGCACCGGTGAATTCGGTCCCGGCGTTGTCGGCCCCGTCGGGGCAGGGGCTGACGTGGCGGCTCCGCCCAGAAGCGCCAGCAGCTTGCCCAACTGGTCCAGGAGGTCGAGCAGCGTCCTCTCGGTCTTGCCGCCCGCGTCGATCCGGCTGTCGGCATAGCACTGGTTGGCGGCCTGGAACCGCTTGATCGCGCCATTGGTCATCGAGCCGCAGATGCCGTCGGTCGCAAGGCCCGGGGCCGCCCCGCCCCGACTGGCGGGAACCGCGTTCAGCAACGCCTGCACAAGCTGCACATCGGACCGCTGGTTCCGACCGCCAAAACCGACCGAGCCCTTCAATACGGAAGCCGGAACTGCCATCGCAAAGCCCCTTCCTGAAAATGACTTGAAAGCCGCAGGATACTCCAGTTGCGCCCATCGGTCCACGCACGGAAAACCGGACCCGAAGGGCAGGGGGCAGAGGTTAAGAAATCCTGAACGTCCGCGAGCAATCCATTGAAATCATTGGAGGCTCACGGTTTGTCCACTGTGGACAGGGTCAGGGGATGATCCGGGTGTACTTGATCCCCGACAACGTCGCCCCGGCGATCAGCCCCTGCTGTCCGAAGACCAGCGCGATCACCTCGTCCAGCTCGGTCGTCTCCTTGCCGATCGAGGCTCCTTCCTCCGGGCTGGCATAGCGGATGTCCCCGCCGACCGCCCAACCCGAGGACCGCCGGAACTTCTCCAGCCCTTCCTGGGTCATGAAGAACAGGGCGTGGGCATACTGCTGCGCCCCGATCTGCAACCCGAACGAGCCCTTGGTGGCCGAGTAGTAGTCGACCGTGACCCCCTGGATCCGCAGCGCGCCCCGTCCGAAAGCCCCGCCGAAGCCCAGCCCCGCCTCGGTCATCAACGGCATGTAGAGGACGCCCGCCGCCCGGGAGGCCAGGTCCCGCGTGCCGGGATATTGGGTGAACAGGAACTCCTGCGTCGCGCTGACCCGCGCCTCGATCTGCCCGGCCCCGTTCGAGCCGATCCCGTTGTCGCACCCCGCCAGGACACCGCTCGCCGCAACCGCCCCCGCGCCGACCATCAGCCCGCGCCGCGTGAACATCATCTCGCTCATCTTGTCCGCCCTTTCATGCCTCATGGGGTCTCGCGCCCCCCTTGCCCTGCACGGTAGCCGCTTTCCGCCCGCCTGTCATGCCCGGAAAGCCCGACCGGCAAGCCCGTGCCTAGGGGGTCAGCGTCGCATAGAGGGCGAAGTCCTCCGCCGCCACCTCGCGCAGCAGGGCCTCCGTCTCCTCCGACAACTCGGTCGCACCGGGGGGCGAGACATTCAGCCGGGGCAGGATGATCTCGCAGCCCAACCGCTCCTCCAGGAAATGAACGAAGCTGTCGATCTCCTCATAGCGGAACAGCCGGTCCACCCCCTGACCCTGCCGCGGCCGCAGGAACCTGGCCTGGCTGCCCACGTCCGCGAAATCCGGCCGCGGGTCCTGGCACCAGGCCCGGACGAAGGCGTCGAAACTCATGCCCTTCGTCGACTTCCCCGCCTCGGTCTCCTCGCGTTGCCGGAACCGATACCAGGACCCCAGCCAGTCCTTCGGCTCTCGCATCAGGGCAACCAGGGTGAAGCTGTCCTTCGACGCCGCTTCCAGATAGGGCCCGATGAACCGCCGATAGCGGTGGACCGTGGTGTGCTTCAAGAGCGGCGGGCGCTGGATCGACACCGCCGCCAGCGATTCGAGCGCAGCGGCAATCGCCGTCGATCCCGTCTTCGGCGTGGCCAGAAACGCGAGCCTCTGCTCAAAGAACACCAGCATCTTGGCCCTTCTTTCCTGCACCGCCGCGTTCTTGACCGGCTTTCGTCAACACTCCCTTAACCAAAGCGCGTCCAAACTGCCACCACGAGAAACAGGTTGAATTGTTCCCGCTTTGTTTGCATAAGTGCAAGAACACTTGGGGAACACGGGCAAGGATTGCCGCCCCCCGGCGGCTATGAAATAAGGAGAACGACATGGCGGTGGCAAACCTCCTCGATCTTGGTGGGAAGCGGGATATGGACAAGTCGAAGGCGCTGGAAAGCGCACTCGCGCAGATTGAACGGCAGTTCGGCAAGGGCTCGATCATGCGCCTTGGCGCCGACAGCCCGGCGATGGAGATCGAGGCGACCTCCACCGGCTCGCTCGGCCTCGACATCGCGTTGGGGATCGGTGGTTTGCCCAAGGGCCGCATCATCGAGATCTATGGGCCGGAAAGCTCGGGCAAGACCACACTGACCCTGCATGTGGTTGCCGAGGAACAAAAAAAGGGCGGCGTCTGCGCCTTCGTGGACGCCGAACACGCGCTCGACCCGCAATATGCCAAGAAGCTGGGCGTCAACCTCGACGAGCTGCTGATCTCGCAGCCCGACACCGGCGAACAGGCGCTGGAGATCGTCGATACCCTGGTCCGCTCCGGCGCGGTCAATCTGGTGGTGGTCGACTCGGTCGCCGCCCTGGTGCCCAAGGCCGAGATCGAGGGCGACATGGGCGACATGCAGATGGGATCGCAGGCCCGGTTGATGAGCCAGGCGATGCGCAAGCTGACCGCCTCCATCGGGCGGTCGAACTGCATGGTGATCTTCATCAACCAGATCCGGATGAAGATCGGCGTGATGTTCGGCTCCCCGGAGACGACGACCGGCGGCAACGCCTTGAAATTCTACGCCTCCGTCCGTCTGGATATCCGCCGCATCGGCGCGATCAAGGACCGGGACGAGGTGGTGGGCAACACCACCCGCGTCAAGGTGGTGAAGAACAAGGTCGCGCCGCCCTTCAAGCAGGTGGAATTCGACATCATGTATGGCGAGGGCATCTCCAAGACCGGGGAGTTGATCGACATCGGCGTCAAGGCCGGCGTGGTGGAGAAATCGGGCGCCTGGTATTCCTTCAAGGACGAACGCATCGGCCAGGGCCGCGAGAATGCCAAGGCCTTCCTGAAGCAGAACCCCTCCGTCGCGCTGGAGATCGAGGACAAGATTCGCGCCGCCAATGGGCTCGACTTCACGATGGCCGGTGAGGACAGCGGGGACGTGCTGGACGAGTGATAAGCCACGCCACCACCGACGAGTTGATGGCCGCGCTGCCGGGGGTGCTTTCTGCGCCCAAGACAGACAGCGCGGTCGAATATTTGTGCTTCCGGCCCGGCTTCGGTGAGCGGCGCTTCGTCGAGGAGATGTCCGTGACGAAGGCTGATGGCATCCCGGGCGAACGCTGGGGCGTGGCGCCGTGGTTGAAACTGCCGGATGGCTCCGGCCATCCCGGCATCCAGGTCTCGATCCTGCCGCGCCGCGTGCTCGACCTTGTCTGGCGCGACCGCGAGACCACCGTTTCCCCCGGGGATACCTTCGTCTGCGACCTCGACATGACCGAAGCGAACCTGCCCGAAGGCCAACTCCTCTCTGTCGGCACAGCGGTTCTCCGCGTCTCCGAGGTGTTCAACGGCAGCTGCGCCAAATGGAAGGTCCGCTACGGGGCCGACGCCTACGACTGGGCGCGTGCGCCCGGGCACAAGCACCTGCGCCTGCGCGGCATCCTGTGCAGCATCGAGCAGGACGGCGTGATCCGGCTTGGCGACGGGGTTCGGGTCCTGCGCTGACCCCTTCGACGGGCGTCGCAAGGGGTTTTTTGCATCTGCGAAAGCCCGACTGTGGACAGGCCCCCGGCAGGGGGCTACACGGGGCGGGCCGAATTTCCGCTTTCGCCCCCGATCTCGCCAAGGACCGCCCCACGATGGCTTCGCTGAACGACATCCGCTCCACCTACCTCGACTTTTTCCGCCGCAACGATCACCGGGTGGTGGACAGCTCTCCGCTGGTGCCGCGCAACGACCCGACGCTGATGTTCACCAACTCGGGCATGGTGCAGTTCAAGAACCTCTTCACCGGGGTCGAGACGCGTGACTACAAGCGCGCCACCACCGCGCAGAAATGCGTTCGCGCCGGGGGCAAGCACAACGATCTCGACAACGTGGGCTACACCGCGCGGCACCATACCTTCTTCGAAATGCTGGGGAATTTCAGCTTCGGCGACTATTTCAAGGACCAGGCCATCGCTTTCGCCTGGGAGTTGCTGACCAAGGACTTCGGCCTGGCCAAGGACAAGCTTCTGGTCACCGTCTACCACACCGATGACGAGGCCGCTTCGATCTGGAAGAAGGTTTCCGGTCTGACCGACGACCGCATCATCCGCATCGCCAGCGACGACAACTTCTGGCGCATGGGCCCGACTGGCCCCTGCGGCCCCTGCACGGAAATCTTCTACGACCACGGGCCCTCGATCTGGGGCGGCCCGCCCGGCAGCGCCGAGGAAGACGGCGACCGCTTCATCGAAATCTGGAACAACGTCTTCATGCAGAACGAACAGTTCGCCGACGGGCGGCTGGTTCCGCTGGCGATGCAGTCGATCGACACCGGCATGGGGCTGGAGCGGATCGGCGCGTTGCTGCAGGGCAAGCACGACAACTATGACACCGACCTGATGCGCAGCCTGATCGAGGCCAGCGCGAATGTCACCTCGCAAGACCCTGACGGGCCGGGGAAAATTCACCATCGGGTCATCGCCGACCACCTGCGCTCAACCTCCTTCCTGATCGCCGACGGGGTGATGCCGTCGAACGAAGGCCGGGGCTATGTCCTGCGCCGGATCATGCGCCGGGCGATGCGTCATGCCCACATGCTCGGCGCGCAGGACCCGGTGATGTTCCGCCTGGTCCCGGCGCTGGTGCGGCAGATGGGCGGCGCCTACCCCGAGCTGTCCCGCGCACAAGCCTTGATCGAGGAAACGCTGCGGACGGAAGAGACGAAGTTCAAGCAGACCCTTGACCGCGGGTTGCGGCTGCTGGACGACGAGCTTTCCGGCCTGGCCGAAGGCGCGGCGCTGCCGGGGGCTGCGGCCTTCAAGCTCTATGACACCTACGGCTTCCCGCTCGACCTGACGCAGGATGCCTTGCGCGAGAAGGGCCGCGAGGTCGACGTGCAGGGCTTCGACGCCGCGATGGACGAGCAGAAGGCCAAGGCGCGCGCGGCCTGGTCCGGCACCGGGGCGGCGGGCGACGCGAAGATCTGGTTCGACCTGGCGGAAGAGCACGGGGTGACCGAATTCCTCGGCTATGACACCGAAACGGCCGAGGGCGTGATCACCGCGCTGGTCCGCGACGGGGCGGCCATCGGCCAGGCCTCCGAGGGCGAGGCGGTGCAGATCGTGGTCAACCAGACCCCGTTCTATGCCGAATCCGGCGGCCAGGTCGGCGATGCCGGGTTCATCCGCACCGATACCGGCATGGTGCAGGTCAGCGATGTGAAAAAGGCCGCCGGGGTCTTCATCCACATCGGCCATGTCATGGAAGGCACTGTCATCAAGGGCCAGCCCGCGAAGCTGGAGGTGGCGCACAGCCGCCGCCTGGCGATCCGCGCCAACCATTCGGCGACGCACTTGTTGCATGAGGCGCTGCGGCGGACGCTGGGGGATCACGTCGCCCAGCGGGGCAGCCTGAATGCCGCCGACCGGTTGCGCTTCGACTTCAGTCATTCGGCGGCAATCTCGGCACCGGACCTGCAAACCATCGAAGCCGAGGTCAACGCCTTCATCCGCCAGAACGCGCCCGTCGAGACCCGGATCATGACCCCCGACGACGCCCGGGCCATCGGCGCGCAGGCCTTGTTCGGCGAGAAATACGGCGACGAGGTGCGGGTGGTGTCGATGGGCACGCTCGACGGCTCGGGCAAGGGCGCGGACGGCAAGACCTATTCGCTGGAGCTGTGCGGTGGCACCCATGTCGGCCGCACCGGCGATATCGGGGCGATGGTGCTCCTGTCCGAAAGCGCGTCGTCCGCCGGCGTCCGCCGGATCGAGGCACTGACCGGGCAGCAGGCGCTCGACCACCTGCGCCAGCAGGACGCCCGGCTGAACGACATCGCGGCGATCGTCAAGGCCCCGGCGGGCGAGCTTGCCGACCGCATCCGGGCGCTCTTCGACGAGAGGAAGGCGCTGGCGAACGAGGTCGCGCAACTGCGCCGCGAGGTGGCGATGGGCGGCAAGGCCTCTGGCCCGGAAGCCAAGGAAATCAACGGGGTGAAGTTCGTCGCTCAAGTGCTTTCCGGCGTCTCTGGCAAGGATCTTCCCGCGCTGATCGACGAGATGAAGGCCCGCCTCGGCTCTGGCGCGGTGCTGCTCATCGCCGACACCGGCGCGAAACCGGCGGTGGCGGCGGGCGTGACGCAGGACCTGACCGCGAAGCTTTCCGCCGTGACGCTGGTCAAGGCCGCAGCCGAAGCGCTTGGCGGCAAGGGCGGCGGCGGTCGTCCCGACATGGCCCAGGCCGGGGGCGCCGACATCACCCAGGCCGATGCAGCGATCAAGGCGGCCGAAGCCGCGATAGGAGCCTGAGATGCCGACCGCCCTCTGGATCGCCCATGTCCACGTCACCGATGCCGAAGCCTATGGCCGCTATGCGAAGGGCGCGACCGAGGCCATCGCGGCCCACGGCGGGGTATTCCTCGCCCGCGGCGGCCGCTATGTGCAGCTGGAAGGCAACGACCGGCCCCGCAACGTGGTCGCCCGTTTCCCCAGTCTGGAGAAGGCGGTGGAATGCTACAACTCGCCCGCCTATCAGGCAGCGCTGGCCCATGCGAAAGGGGCAAGCGTCCGCGACCTGATGGTGGTGGAGGAGGTCGAGTAGTGCTACCCGCAGTCTAAAATTTTTCGCGAAAAATTTTAGACTGCCTTGCTGTCCCAATAGAAGAATTGTCCGGAAATCCCGCCTCGCATCGCCGGACGGTATCGGCTATGCTGAAAGAAAACGAGGCAGAGCATGATCTTGCAGACGAGGGCACGCTGATGTGCCGCTGGGCCGCCTATACCGGCGCGCCGATCTTCCTGGAGGAGATCGTCAGCCGCCCCGGTCACAGCCTCATCCACCAAAGCCATTGCGCCACCCAGTGCCACAGTGCGATCAACGCCGACGGCTTCGGGATCGCCTGGTATGGTGCAAGGCCCGAACCGGGCCTTTTCCGCGACGTGCTGCCCGCCTGGTCGGACCCGAACCTGAAAAGCCTGACGGCACAGGTGCAGTCACACCTCTTCCTCGCCCATGTCCGCGCGTCCACCGGCACCGCAACCAGCCGCAACAACTGCCACCCCTTCACGCATGGTCGGTGGAGCTTCATGCACAATGGCCAGGTCGGCGGCTATGACGCCTTCCGCCGCGACGCCGACATGATGATCCCGGAAGGCCTTTATCCCCACCGCAATGGCGCCACCGACAGCGAGGCGCTGTTCCTGGTGGCCTTGGCCGAAGGGCTGGACGACGACCCGCGCGGGGCGCTGGAACGCGCGGCGGCGCGGTTCATCCGGCTCGCGCGGGACAAGGGGCAGGGGCCGCATCTGCGGATGACGGCGGCCTTGTCGGACGGGCAGCGGCTCTATGCGGTGCGCTATTCCACCGATGACGCCGCACCGTCGCTCTATCATCGCTGGTCGGACACGAGGCAGGGCCGCGCCGTGGTGTCGGAACCGCTGGAGGCGGAAGAGGGCGGCTGGGAAGAGGTCCCGCCCTACAGCTTCTGCACCTTTGACGGCGAAACGGCGATGGTGGAGGATTTCCTGCCCTGCCGCCTCGCCGCTGCCGCCTGAGCGGGCCCAAATTCCTTAAGCAAGGAATTTGCCAAGAATTTTACTTAAAATTCTTGCGCTTGGCCTGACAACTCACTCCTTCCGCGACGCCCGCTTGCGCTCGTTCGGGTCGAGTTCCCGCTTCCGAAGCCGGATGACCTTCGGTGTCACTTCCACCAGTTCATCGTCGTCGATATAGGCAATCGCCTCTTCCAGGCTCATCTTGATATGCGGGGTCAGCCGCACCGCCTCGTCCGTGCCCGAGGCGCGCACGTTGGTCAGCTTCTTGCCCTTGAGCGGGTTCACTTCCAGGTCGTTGTCGCGCGAATGCTCGCCGATGACCATGCCGGTATAGACCGCTTCCTGCGGGCCGATGAACATCCGGCCGCGGTCCTCCAGGTTCCACAAAGCATAGGCGACCGAAACCCCGGCCTCGGTCGAGATCAGCACGCCCTGCCGACGGCCCTGGATCGGGCCCTTGTGCGGCGCCCAGCCGTGGAAGATGCGGTTCAAGACGCCGGTACCGCGCGTGTCGGTCAGGAACTGGCCCTGATAGCCGATCAGCCCGCGCGAGGGGACATGGGCGATGATCCGGGTCTTGCCGACGCCTGCGGGCTTCATCTCGACCAGGTCGCCCTTGCGCTCGCCGGTCAGCTTGTCGATGACGGCGCCCGAGTATTCGTCATCGACGTCGACGATGACTTCCTCGATCGGCTCGTTCCGCGCGCCGTCGATCTCCTGCATGATCACGCGCGGACGCGAGATCGACAGCTCGAACCCTTCGCGGCGCATGTTCTCGATCAGCACGCCCATCTGGAGTTCGCCGCGACCGGAGACTTCGAAAGCCTCGCCGCCGGGGGTGTCGGCGACCTTGATCGCGACGTTGACCTCGGATTCCTTCATCAGCCGGTCGCGGATGACGCGGGACTGCACCTTGTTGCCGTCGCGGCCCGCCAAGGGCGAGTCGTTGATGCCGAAGGTCACGGTGATCGTCGGCGGGTCGATCGGCTGGGCCGGAAGCGCGGTATCCAGCTCCAGCGCGCAGAGGGTATCGGCGACAGTCGCCTTGGTCATGCCCGCCAGCGTGACGATGTCACCCGCGACGGCCTCGTCGATCTGGGTCTGGCTCAGGCCCCGGAAGGCAAGGATCTTGGTGACCCGGAACTGCTCCAGCCGCTCGCCGTCGCGCGACAGGGCCTTCAGCGAGGTGCCGGTGGTGATCTTTCCGGTCTCGACCCGGCCGGTCAGGATGCGGCCGAGGTAGGGGTCGGCGGACAGCGTGGTCGCCAGCATCGAGAAGGGCTCGTCCTGCCGGGCAAGCTGCTTCGGCGCGGGAACGTGGCGGACGATGAGGTCGAAAAGGGCGCTCAGGTCCTTGCGCGGACCGTCCAGCTCGGCATCCGCCCAGCCGGCGCGGCCCGAGGCGTAGACATGGGGGAAGTCGAGCTGGTCGTCGCTGGCCCCGAGGTTGGCGAAAAGGTCGAAGACCTCGTTCAGCGCGCGGTCAGGTTCGGCGTCGGGCTTGTCGACCTTGTTCAGCACCACGATGGGACGCAGGCCAAGGGCCAGCGCCTTGGTCAGCACGAACTTGGTCTGCGGCATCGGGCCTTCGGCGGCGTCGACCAGCAGGCAGACGCCGTCGACCATCGAGAGGATCCGCTCCACCTCGCCGCCGAAATCGGCGTGGCCGGGGGTGTCGACGATGTTGATCCGGGTGCCGTGCCATTCGACCGACGTCGCCTTGGCCAGGATGGTGATCCCGCGCTCGCGTTCGATGTCGTTGGAATCCATCGCCCGTTCGGTCAGGGCCTGGTTCTCGCGGAAGGCGCCGGACTGTTTCAGAAGCTCGTCCACCAGCGTGGTCTTGCCGTGGTCGACGTGGGCGATGATCGCGATGTTGCGCAGTTCCATTGGGGTCCGGGTCCTATGAGGTTGGCGGGGCCTTACAGGGTTTTCCGGGTGCTGGCCAGAGGGGCAGGGCTGTCCACGGTGGACAGATTTTCCGACACAAGAAAATCAATGGGTTGCTTGCGGGCGTTCAGGAAATCTTCACACCTGCCCGCGCCGGTCAGTGACGCGCGACGAATTGCGCCGGAAGACGGCCGAGTGGATTGCCGAACGATGGCGGACCCGCGAAAGCGTTTGATTTCAGGTGGTTAGCGTTTCCTCTTCCGGCGCAATTGGTAACACAGGGCTGGAAGGTTAAGCTATTGATTTTATTGATATTACATAGAGATAGCGAAACGATTGGCGAAACTCACTTCGGGTTGGAAAGTTCGCGGTAGGCCAATAGATCGGCAGTGTGGTGTGCGTTGTCTGCATCGCGCGTTTCCATCTCCTGGTAAACGTCCAGGCAAGCCTGCGCCCAATAACTCTGCCACGAGGAAGCTGCCCTCATGGAGTCCTCCAGGAAGCTGCGATAGTCCGATCCCACCCCGGCAAAGTCACGGACCAGGCGCATGATCGCAATACGCATCGCGGCTCGCTCGATATCCGACATTTCGGGGTAAGGCGTCGACCACGCTGCCCAATTGACCTCCCCCTCCGCTATCCGCCGATAGCGTTCAGGGACGCTGTCGCGGTTGCGCCAGTTCGCAACCGAGCTTCGGCTGATCAGAAGGCGCATAGCCAAATCTGAGTCCGTCTCGACACGAAAACGTGCCTTGAGCTTATCAATGATCTGAGCAGCGTCTGCCATGTTGACCGTCCCATTGTGAGCATGTATGTTCATTGTGAACAACGGCTCCACATGAGCAAGGCCGCGTCACGATGTCTACACCTTCAGATGAACTCTTGAAAGAGATTCGGGCCGAACTGGTGAGACGTGGAACGTCATTAAAGGCATTCTGCGAACAGCATGGCTTTGTTCGGCAGCATGTGGGGCAGGTGGTCTCCGGCAGGCGTAAGGGACCAAGGGCCACGATGTTGGTAGAGTCCTTTCTCGCAAAGTTGCGCGAGACAGCATGACGTATCTGTCCCCGGCAATCTTCGCGTCTTCGATGGGCATCGGCCCGCGCGCGGCACAGGTGGCTTTCCAGAAGGCGGCTGAAGGCAAACCGTGGAAGGGCATCACTCTGCCGGTCGTTGCCCTTCCGGGCAACCGTGGCGGCGCTGGCGGTAAGGTCTGGGGCCTGGCGGTGGACCGCTGCCCGCCCGAATTGAAGGCGAAGCTTGGCATCTTTGAAAGCCCCTTTGAAGCCTCGGTTCAAGACACGTTGAACGGGCGTCTTGAGCCGTGGCAGTGGCAAGAGCAACAGGACCGGTTGCGGATCATCGCGCCGATGATCGGGCTGGAAAAGCGAGCACCGGAGCGGGCGGAGGCCTTCCGCGCCGTTGCCGCCATGCGGCACTTCATTCGGGGCGTTCCTACCCTCATTTCCGAGAAGACCTTGCGGGACTGGGTGCGCGCGCATGAGCTGCACGGCCCCGGTGCGCTGATCCCCGAAACGCGTGGCGACAAGGGCAAGGCGCGGGTGCTTTTCACCAGGGAATGGGATGCGGGCATTGACCTGCCCTTCGACCGTCGCGCGGCCATCGCGGCGCGGTTGATCAGGGAAGCCCGCAGCATGGTCGGGATCGACGGCACGTCGATCCGCGAGACGTTGCGCCTGTGCAGCGATATCCTGTGCCGTCGCTCGACCGAGGCCGGGTCGGCCATCCTGGTGCGCGACCTTCGGGGCTTGTGCCAGCTCAATATCAAGTGGGCCGAGCGGATCGACCTTGAACGCTACCGGCTGCACTACCGCGCGCGGAAGGATCACAAGACCTATCAGGACCGGGCGGTGGGCCGGGCGAGCCTTGCCCTTGCCGACCGACCGATGAGCCTTCTACAAGGTGACGTGCACTATGCCGATATCGCGGTGCAGGACCAGGCCGAGCCGATCCGTCTGCGCCTGATTGCCTGGCTGGATATGTCGAGCCTCTTCCTGTGGGTGACGCCGGTCCTGCTTTCAAAGGGGCAGGGCATCGTGCAGGCCGATGTGGCCGAGGCGCTGGCCCACGTCACCATGTCCCCGCATGGGGGCATCCCGGAACACTTCTACTTGGACAACGGCGGCGAATACTCGGCCCTTGCAGCGGCGATGGGGCGGCTGTCCTACCTCGCGCAAGATCAGTTCGGCCTGACCCTCGCCAAGCCCTACAGCCCTACGTCCAAGGGATCGATCGAAGGGCTCTTCAACATCCTGGAACAGGTCTTCAAGGGCCTGCCGGGCTGGATTGGCGGGCGGCGGGACAACAAGAAGACCGCGAACAAGGGGCAGACCGTCGCACCCTATGCGCTGGGCCTTGGGCAGCTGGTGCAGGATATCGAAGCCTGCGTTGCAATCTACAACAGCCGCCCCCAGGGCGCGGGCAGTCGGCTTGCGGGCCTGTCTCCGAAAGAGGCGCTGGAAATGAAGATCGAGGCTACGGACTTCACCGCCCGGATGCCTTCGGAAGAGGTCTTCGACCTGATTTTCAGCCGCCCGGAAACCCGCACTGTCAACCAAAGCGCGGTCAAGATCGACAACCGCGTGTATCACGGGCCCGTCCTGCACCGGATGATGCCGGGCGAGAAGATCGAGGTCCTGCTACCTCTGCGGAAAGACCGGGGCTATGCGTGGGTCAACCTGCGCGGCCGCGCGCCGGAGCGGATCGAGCTGGCCCCGACTTTCGCCTATGGCGACCGGGCTGGGGCGCGGTACCAGGCGCAGCTTGAGGCAGCGTCCAACCAGTTCGTGCGGGACCTTGCACGCGACCTGGACCCGAGCGTTTCCACCTTCGAACACCAGAAGCGCGCGGCGGACATGACGCCGCCAAGGGCACCCGCGCCGGACCTGTGGACCGGCCCGCGCGTGATCGACAAGACCGCGCCCCGGAAGACCGAGGAAGAGCTTGCAGAGGAAAAACGCGCCGAGCGGCAAAGGAAGCTCTTGGCGATGATCGAAGGGGCAAACGCCCCCGAAGAGCGGGCAGTCAGCGGTGGCCGCCGCTGACTGCCCATGTGCAACCCAAGACCCGAAGGAGGTCACATGTCTGCGATGCACCCCATTACCCCTATCATCCGAACGGGGGCCTATTCAATCCTGCGGGACGTTGCCCGCGCGGCGCTGGAAACCGCGCGGCTCGGCATCGTGCGCGGCCCGGTCGGGATCGGCAAGACCTTCGCCTTGCGGCAGATCGCGGAAGAGCTTTCGCAGGGCGATGATGATGTTTTCCTGATCGAAGCGCCTTCCGACAAGTCCAAGGCGGTTCGGCGGTTCTATCAATCCGCCCTCTACGACCTTGGGGCCTATGGGCACGGTGGGGCCGATCCGTTCGACGTGTTCACCGGCTACATGCTGCGCAGCTACCCCTTCCGGCGGGCTGGCCGGCGCAAGCGCGTTCTTCTGATCGTGGATGAATGCCAGCGCCTTGCCCCAAACATCCTGGAAACCCTTCGACATGCCTATGACGCTGGCCAGCTCGCGCGAGACGGCATGACGGAAGAGCCCGCCTTCGGCATTCTGCTGGTCGGCAACCATCACTTCCTGACCAAGGGCGGTCGGGCCGTGGCGCTGACTTTCGATGCCCTGCTTTCGCGGTGCCCGATCAACGTGGAACTGTCCCGGCCGGAACCGGCCGAATATCGGGCACTTGCCGAAGGGCTCTTCCCGGAAAACGACGCGCTGCGCGGCGCGCTGGCAAAGCACGGGGCCAAGCGGGGCAACTTGCGCGAGATGGCCGAGGCTCACGCCTTGGCGCGGCACTATGCGGGCGGTGGGCCGATCAGCCCGATTCACCTGGAAAAGGCAATGCTCTTCTCTGGGGGAAACGTGTGATGGGGGACATGTTTCGAATGAGCCTTCACCTTGACGGCGAGTCCATGAACGAATTCGGCCGCGCCGTGGCTCGGGTCTGTGTGGAGTATCCGAACGTCACCTTGTCAGATGCGCGAGAAATCGAAACCCTGATAAGGTGCGATGAAATCGACCGTCCGGCCGTGCTGCAAATCCTGGCTCGTGTAATTGCCAACTCCGAGTCGACCGTCATCATTGGAAACGGGGTCGCTACGTTGATCGGCATGTGCGAGCCGGTGCGGATCGACGGGGGGCCGGTGCAATGAGCAAGCGCCTCACCCCCGAAGAGATCGAGGCGCGGACGATCTACATTCCGCAGGATGATCGGACCCGGCCCGTCTCCATCCGCATGTATGAAGCCGAGCAGAAGCGGGGACTACGGGCAACCGAGACGGTGCCCTATGCCCTTCACGACGCCGCCGCTGTCTTCAAGCTGCTCAGTGAAGACCTTTCGACCGGCCTCTTCGCCCGGAACGATCCGGGTGTGATCAGCCTGACCAACATCTGCGCGGCGCACTTCAAATCCCTCGCTGAAAATGAGGGTGAGCACCTGATGCAGCTCGCACAGAACCTGCAACACCGCGCCTCTGCCGAGGGCGGAGAGGAGAAACCGAAATGACCCTTTCCAATTCCCAGAAGGCTATCCTGCACGTCGCGAAGTCCAAGCTGCTTTGGGACGATGAGACCTATCGCATGGTTTTGGTCCGGATCGCGGGCGTCACCACGTCCAAGGACCTTGACCAGGACGGCTTCACCGTCGTGATGGGCTTCGCTGAATACTGCGGGTTCCGTCCGCTGGAAAAGGGCGGGCCCCGCTATGGCGACCGGCCGGGCATGGCGACCTTCGCGCAGCTTGAGCTGATCCGCGAGCTTTGGCGCGAGCTGCACGACCAGGCGACGTGCGACGATGAGGCCCTGACCGGCTGGCTTCTGAAATACCACAAGGTCAGCTCCATGCGCTTCCTGACCCTGGAGGCGGCCCGCAAGGCAATCGTCGCCCTGAAAGCCTGGAAGGCCCGGCCCAGGCACGGCGTCAAGGTAGGGTGAGAAGGCCGGGTTGGACTCGAACCAACATCAATCCGTCGCTTGCGACGCACCCCCTTGCCCATCGGGGTACACGGCCTCGGACGGATCATAGGCACGGGCGAACCTGAAAGCAACAAGGGGCGGCCCGAAGGGTTCGCCCCTTGACATTGCGTAGGAGGGCCGAGAAAGGCCCTCTTCTCTTTTCGGCCCCCTCACCCCTCGGAAACTCGTAGACCCGTTTAATTTTCTCTCTTTGGCGTTTAATTTTGCAATCCCGGATCACCCCTGTCGCCGGGTGACCCAAAACGAGCGTGATGGCACCTTTCGACCAGGATGAAGACATCGGAAAGCCGGGGTCCGGTCCGCCACCGCGAGGTGCCGCGAATGAGGGAGGCCCGCCCCTCCTTCATCCCGCTTCTCACCGTTGCGCAAAGGCATCCGATCCGGCATCCTGTCGGGGCGGGCGTGACACGGTAATATTCTCGCGGCCGTAGCACGATCTTCTGATCGGAGCGCCATGCAGGGTTTCCGGGAAACCGGGCGCGGGGCCCTGCCGCCTGCATCTGCGACAAGTCCGAAGGCACGAGCTGCTTTGCATTCGGCCCGAAGACCTGTAATCTTGCGACTGACGTGGGGCATCGCCCGCTGCGGATCGGCCGTATGCACGCCCTGGACGTAATGGGCGGGGACACGTCGACCGCGCGGTGTACCCCGATGGGCAAGGGGGTTCGCCTGCTTGGCAGGGAACTGATGTCAGTTCGAGTCTGACCCCGCGCGGCCCATGATTTCCCTCTTTCGATTTCCCAGGGACCTACCCACAAGCGCTTGTGGGTGATCTCGCCATTTCCCGGCATGTTACGCCTTGTCCCGAGGGGTGCGACCGGCGCATCCGACAGCCAGGGACTGCGCGCATGATCATCAACGGCCAGACGCTTGACCTTGCCTTCCGGGGTTTCAAGACCGTCTACACCGAGGCATTCGACCAGGCCGAAACCCACTACGACAAGATCGCCATGACCGTGCCCAGCTCGTCGCGGGACGAGTCCTATGGCTGGATCGGACAGTTCCCGCAACTGCGCGAATGGGTCGGGCCGCGCCATGTGAAGAACCTTGCCGCGCACGGCTTCACCATCACCAACCGCACCTTCGAAAGCACGGTTGCGGTGAAACGGTCGGATGTCGAGGATGACCGGCTGGGCATCTTCAAGCCGATGTTCGCCGAGATGGGCACCTTTGCCCGGCGTCATCCGGAGGAGCTGGTGTTCAGCCTTCTGAAGGACGGCTTCACCGCGCCCAGCTTCGACGGCAGCACCTTCTTTGCCGCAGACCACGAGCTGGAAATCGACGGCGAGAAGGTCGAGGTCAGCAACATGGATGCCGGGTCCGGCCCGGCGTGGTTCCTCCTGGACACTTCCCGCGCCCTGCGCCCGATCATCTGGCAGGAGCGGTCAGGCTACGAATTCCAGTCGATCACCGACAGCAACGATCCGCATGTGTTCATGAACGACCAGTATCTCTACGGGGTGCGGGCGCGGGTAAATGCAGGCTTCGGTCTGTGGCAGCTGGCCTATGGATCGAAAGCCACGCTGAACATGACCAGCTACGCCGCCGCGCGAGCTGCGATGATGGACTTCCGCGCCGATGGTGGTCGCATTCTGGGTGTGAAGCCGACCGTCCTGGTCGTGCCGCCTGCACTTGAGGCTGCGGCGCTGCAAATCCTGAACGCCCTGCTGACCGAGGACGGCGGTTCTAACGTCTGGGCCAACACGGCCCAGTTGATCGTCACTCCTTACGTGAAGGGCTGAGCCATGACCGTGCTGACTTCAGAACGCAACACCACCCAGCTGCGCGGCGATACCCGCGTGCAGCCGGCGGCCGCCGCCGTCAAGGTCTGGAAGGGCGGGATCGTCATGCGCAACGCGGCGGGCTATGTCACCAAGGGGGCCACGGCAACCGGCTGCATCGGCATCGGTCGCTCCGAAGCGACGGTGGACAACAGCGAGGGCGCAGCCGGGGCGGCCTCGGTCGAGTATCGTACCGGCATCTTCGACTTCGCCAATTCGGCGGCCGCCGATGCCATCACGCAGGCCGATATCGGCAAGCTCTGCTACATCGTCGATGATCAGACCGTTGCGAAGACCAACGGTTCCGCGACCCGCTCGCCCGCAGGGATCGTGGATGGGATCGAAGGCAGCAAGGTCTGGGTCCGGCTGGAAGAGGAGGTGACGCGGAGCGCGATCTGATGGCGGGCCTGTCGCTAGCGGTCTGCGACCGCGCTCTTGCGCCTGGTGGTGCCCCGGAATGGGTTCATCTTCTTCCCGCGGGTGACATGACCGGTCGCGACGGGCGCCGTTTCGATCTGGCGGACCCTGCGGCCCTGATGCTGGATTTCCAGTCGCGGGGTGTCGATCTGCCTATTGACTACGAACACCAGAACGACCGGCCCGAAGCAAAGCTCAAAGGCCCGGTTCCCGCTGCGGGCTGGATCAAGGAGTTGAGGGCTGACGACACGGGCCTCTGGGGTCGCGTCGAATGGACGGCCACCGCGCGGGAGCTGATCGGGCGGCGGGAATACCGCTACCTCAGCCCGTCCTTCATGTTCCATCCCCAGACGCGGCAGGTCGTGCGGCTCAAGGGTGCGGGCCTCGTCCACAACCCCAACCTTCTCCTGACCGCCCTTGCGCATGAGGAACCCGACATGCCTGCACCCGAAGAGCGCAAGCCCGCACAGCCCGATCCGCAGCTCCTGCCCCGACTGGCCGAGGCTTTGGGCCTTGCGCCTGACAGCGACGCGGCGGCGGTCCTCTCTGCCATCCTCGCCGCTTTGCTGCCCGGCACGGCGCTGGCCAGGGAACAGTCCGATCCGACCCGATTTGTGCCGGTGGACGCAGTCAGGGAACTGCTGTCCGACCGCAATACCCGCATCGCGACCATGCGCGAATCCGAGGCCACCGCGAAGGTGGAGGCGGCGCTTCGTGCCGGTCATATCACGCCTGCTATGCGCTCCTGGGCAACCGCGCTTTGCATGCAGGATGTCGAGAGCTTCGATACCTTCATCTCGAAGTCGCCCGCGCCCTTTGCGCATCTGCTCCGTGAATCCCACGCTGCGGGCATCCCGCCGCATCCTGCCGGACGCGCCGCTGCCGATACGGTGGAAGAGGCCGCCATCTGCGCCCAGCTCGGCCTGAAACCCGGCGCATTGCTGTCCTGAAATCGGTCGGGAGGTCACGAGCCCCGGTCGTTCCTGGCGGTTGGACAGCCGCCTTCGGCCCTCGCGTCTACCCGCAGGGCCGAAACCCGCGCCCGCTTCCGTGCCTGGTCGGAAGCGGGCGCAACCCATCTCTGCCACGAGGTTCCGCCGATGCCCTCCACGCTTCCTGCCCGCCCGATGCCCCGCGCCTCTGCCCAGGTCGCGCCCTATGTCGAATGCCTCGGCGCCGAGCTGGCAGTGCAGTTCCTGCTGCGTTTCGGAGGTGCGGAACTCTATATCCCGGCAAATGGGGGCGCGGCCTCTGCGCTTTGCGCCCTAGTCGGCGCGGAAGCGGCAGCCCGCATGGCCAGTCACCATCGCATCGGCCAACATGTCCGGCGCGTCCCCCTCGCCCGGCGTTGGCTGGCCCTCATGCTGCACTGGCAGGGCCATTCCGTCGCCCAGATCGCCCGCACCCTTCGCACAACCGATGTGACGGTACGGAACTACATCAACGAGGGGCGCATCGCGTGAGGCCATGTAGAAAGAGCCGCAGGTGAGACCGAGCCGAGCCAATGCCAAGTGCCTTGCCGCCTCGGCCCTGGCCGATCTGGACCGGGCGCGGCGGTCGGTTGAGCTGCTTTCGTCCGAGCTTGAAGGCGGTGTTAAGGCCGCGTTCAACGACCCATTGAACACTGGCACCGATCTGGCCGCATGGCGGGCCGCACATCGTTCCGGCACCCCGTCGAAGCTCGACACCGATGCCGAGTTGCGAGCCTTCGTACTGAATCTGATCGAAACCCTGACATACGATCAGATCGTGCAGGCCGTCGAGGCGGCGTTCCCGCCAGACCAGCGCACCTCGCGTTCGTCTCTCAGCCGCTGGTTCCGACGGCAGCGCGAACCTCGGGCAGGAGTCTCAATCGGCTGATACCGGCTGTCATCAGCTGATCCCGGAATTCACCGCCCTCCCCCGGCTCTTCCGGCTTAATTGGTAACATTCCGGGAGAATTGGTTACACCACATCAGGCTGCGATATAGCGGTCGCGGCGGTGGTTGACGGCGATGACCAGGTTCACCACCAGCGCGCCTGCGAAGCTGATCGCCACGGTTTTGGGCGGCACCACCAGGAAGGCCAGCGCGAAAAGCACGGCGTCGAAGCCCAGCTGCACCCAGCCCGCGCGCCAGCCGAGCCGGTCCTGCAATATCAGCGCCAGGATGCCCACCCCGCCCAGGCTCGCCCCGTGGCGGAAGAGCGCGAGAAGCGCCGAGCCGGAGAGGAAGCCGAACAGCACCGCGCCAAGCCAGGGGTTCAGCGTGGCGAAGCTGACCTGCCCCGGCATCCAGACCGACAGGGCGGAGAGCAGCGCCACCGCCGCGAAGGTCTTGACGGTGAAGCGCAGCCCCATGCGCAGGTAGCCCAGAAGGTAGAAGGGCAGGTTCACCGCGAAGAACACCGGGCCGAAGCCCCAGCCGGTGGCATAGGCGATCAGCACCGCAAGGCCCGCAGTCTGGCCGGTGACAAGGCCGAGATGGGTGAGGATGGTGATGCCGAAGGCCGCCATCGTGGCGCCATAGGCGATGCCCTGGGCATCCTCGATCAGGCTGTGCTTTTCGGGGTCGGTCATGCCGCCCGGCTATCCGGGGCGGCAACCGACCGCAAGTGCAGCAATGCCGCAGGTGCGCCTAGGGTCAGGCGGCGATATAGCGGTCGCGACGGTGATTGACCGCGAGGAACAGCGAAAAGACCGCCGCGCCGAGGAAGCTGTGGGCCAGCGTATCCAGCGGCATCACCAGCGCGGCAAGGCCGAAGATCACCACGTCGGACAGAAGCTGCGCATGGCCGGCAGGAAAGCCGGTGCGGTCCTGCAACTCGATCCAGAGCACCGAAAGGCCGCCGAAGCTGCCGCCATGCCGGATCGCCGCCAGCCCGGCGATGCCGAAGAGAAGGCCGAAGAGCACGGCGGCCACGGTGGGCTCGATCCGGCCCAGTTCGATCCAGCCCGGCAGGACAGCCACCAGGCCCGAGAGGGCGGCGGTCGTCGCCAGCGTCTTCAGCGCGAAGCGTGCGCCCATCCGTCGCCAGGCGAGGCCGAGGAAGGGCAGGGTGACGGCGAAGTACACGGCAGGGAAGGGCAGGCCGGTCAGATGCGCGATCAGCACGGCAAGGCCGGTGGTCTGGCCGGTGACGAAGCCCATATGGGTCAGGATATGCATCCCGAGTGCGGCCATTGTCACCCCGAAGGCGATGCCCTGGGCGTCGTCCACCGCACTGTGGCGCGGGCGGTCGGTGATCTGGTCGGGACGGTCGGGCATGGGGGACTCCTCGCGGGCAGGAAGGTCATACCTTCTGCCGCATTTAAAGTCAATAAGACTGACCTATAATGTCGTGGCGAAGAAAAAGGGCCGGAAGTTTCCCTCCGGCCCGCGCGATGGATGGTGGGTTGGCACCGAGCCTGCGCTTATCCCTTAAGCGCCTTGTTCAGATACTCGTCCACCTTTTCGAGATAGCCCATCGTGGTCAGCCATTTCTGGTCCGGCCCGACAAGAAGCGCCAGGTCCTTGGTCATGTAGCCGTCTTCCACCGCGTCGACGGTCACCTTCTCCAGCGTGGTGGCGAAGCGCATCAGCGCCTCGTTGTTGTCGAGCTTGGCACGGTGCTTCAGGCCTCCGGTCCAGGCGTAGATCGAGGCGATGGAGTTGGTCGAGGTCTGCTTGCCCTTCTGGTGCTCGCGGTAGTGGCGGGTCACGGTGCCGTGGGCGGCTTCCGCTTCCACGATCTTGCCATCGGGCGTCATCAGCACGGAGGTCATCAGGCCCAGCGAGCCGAAGCCCTGCGCCACGATGTCGGACTGCACGTCGCCGTCATAGTTCTTGCAGGCCCAGACATAGCCGCCCGACCATTTCAGCGCCGAGGCCACCATGTCGTCGATCAGCCGGTGTTCGTAGGTCAGGCCGCGCTTCTTGAACTCCTCGGCGAATTCCGCGTCGAAGACCTGCTGGAAGATGTCCTTGAAGCGCCCGTCATAGGCCTTGAGGATGGTGTTCTTGGTGCTGAGGTAGACCGGCACGTTCCGCACCAGGCCATAGTTCAGCGAGGCGCGGGCGAAGTCGGTGATGCTGTCGTCGAGGTTGTACATCCCCATGTAGACCCCGGCGGAGGGGGCGGAGTAGACGTCGCGCTCGATCACCGTGCCGTCGTCGCCGACGTATTTCATCGTGAGCTTGCCCTTGCCCGGGAAGCGGAAGTCGGTCGCGCGGTACTGGTCGCCAAAGGCGTGGCGGCCGACGACGATGGGCTGGGTCCAGTGCGGCACCAGGCGGGGGACGTTCTTGCAGATGATCGGCTCGCGGAAGATCACGCCGCCCAGGATGTTGCGGATCGTGCCGTTCGGCGATTTCCACATCTGCTTCAGGCCGAATTCCTCGACCCGCTGCTCGTCCGGGGTGATCGTCGCGCATTTGACGCCGACGCCGTATTTCTGGATCGCATGGGCCGCGTCGACGGTGATCTTGTCCTCGGTCCGGTCACGCTCCTCGATCCCGAGGTCGTAGTATTTCAGGTCGATGTCGAGGTAGGGCAGGATCAGCTTCTTCTTGATGAAGTCCCAGATGATCCGGGTCATCTCGTCGCCGTCGAGTTCGACAACGGGGTTGGCTACCTTGATCTTCGACATGGGTCACTCCGGTCAGGGGATTCGGTTGCGGGCTGCATAGCGGAAAAGCATAGGCTTGGGAAGGGCGGTATGCGATTGTATACCGTACTGGTTGATGCGGTCGCCGAGCTACCGGGAATATTCGACAATGTCGAAGTCAGAGAGTGTTCCCATCCCGTTCCCGCCTTCCGGCAGAACGTAGCCGACCACGGTCATCCCGCCGCCGATCTGCTTTTCGATCTGGACGATGACGACCTTGGTCTTGCTGCCATTGGCGTTTTTCACGACGGCGAGCGCCGGCAGACCGGGCGTCGCCACGACCTCGGATTGGCCTTGGCCTGCCGCGAACACCGCGTTGCAGTAGTTCACGTCATCCAGTGTCGCGACACGCTCTTCGATCACCGGGATGGCTCTCCAGTCTTCGATGTCGAATGGGGGGTAGCAGGGTTCCATGTCAGCAGTCTTTCTTGGCCGCAAACCAGGCGAATGCGCGGGATCGGACCCACTCCCACAATCCCGGCGCGCCTTTGGCGATCTTCACGCCGACCCGCGCTTCCAGCTGGGCGAAGGTCACGTCATAGGTCTTCCAGGTCCCGCCGCCGGACATCAGGTTGGCCATCACCGGCTGCACGCGGTCGAGCGATTTTGCGAAGCGGGCGTCGGGGGTCTCGGCGGCCTCGAACTCCTCCCAGAGCGCGCGAAGATCATCGCGCAGGTCATCGGGAAGCAGGCCGAAAATCCGGTCGGCGGCTTTCGCCTCGGCGGCCTGTGTCTCGGTGCTGGAATGCGCGGTGCCGTTCTGCGAATGGATCGGCACGTCGCCGACGTCGATCTCCACCAGGTCGTGGATCAAGAGCATGCGGATCACCCGGTTGATGTCCACCCCCGGCGCGGCCTGGTCGGCCAGCACCAGCGCGTAAAGCGCCAGATGCCAGGAATGCTCGCCGGAGTTTTCGGGGCGCGAGCCGTCGACCAGCGTCGTCGCGCGCAGGATGGATTTCAGCCGGTCGGCCTCGTTCAGGAAGGCGAACTGGCGCTCAAGCCGGTTGCTCAATGGCCCATGCCGCCCATGTCGATCGGGGCTTCCGGTGCTTCCTGGATCTCGCCGCGTTTCGCGGCCAGCGCCTGCTCCAGGAAGACCCGGCCCCGACGCTCGGCCAGCCGCACCCGCACCGAGGTGATATAGGCCTCCTGGAAGGTCGGCGAGGCTGCCATCAGCACCTTGGCGACCTTCTCGTAGAAGCGGTCGTCCTCAAGCTCCACCTCGGCGGCGAGCACGTCCTCGGCCAGCTGGTCGGCCATTTCCTGCAGGGTCGCCATCAGCGTGTCGCCTCGGTCATCCTCCGGCGGACATAGTCGGAAACCGTCTGGATCATCGGCTTCATATGCGCCTCTTCGTCCTTGAAGAAGTGGTCCGCGCCCTCGATCTCGGTGTGGGTGATGGTGATCCCCTTCTGCTCGTGCAGCTTGCCGACCAGCGTCTTGGTGTCTTTCGGCGGGGCCACCTTGTCGGCGGTGCCGTTGATGATCAGGCCCGAGGACGGGCAGGGGGCGAGGAAGGAGAAGTCGTAGAGGTTGGCGGGCGGGGCGACCGAGACGAAGCCGGTAATTTCCGGCCGCCGCATCAGAAGCTGCATGCCGATCCAGGCGCCGAAGCTGAAGCCTGCGACCCAGCACTGCTTGGAGTTCTGGTTCATCGCCTGGAGGTAGTCGAGCGCGCTGGCGGCATCGCTGAGCTCGCCGATCCCCTGGTCATATTCGCCCTGCGACCTTCCGACGCCGCGGAAGTTGAAGCGCAGCACGGTAAAGCCCAGATTGTAGAAGGCGTAATGCAGGTTGTAGACGACCTTGTTGTTCATCGTTCCGCCATAGGCGGGGTGCGGATGCAGTACGATGGCAATCGGGGCGTCGCGGTCCTTTTGCGGATGGTAGCGGCCCTCAAGGCGTCCATCGGGGCCGGCGAAGATGACTTCGGGCATTGCTTACTTCTCATGCGGGAGCGATTTCTTGACGCTTTCGCTCGGCTAAACTAGAACCGTTCTAAAGTGGGCCGGAACCGATCCCGGCCGACTTTTCGGGGCTTGACTGAGGTAATGCCGCCTGCGCGCGGCGTCAATGCGGTTGCGATTCCCCGAAGCCGGGGGCAGGAGGGTGGCATGAAGCTTTCGACCAAGGGACGCTACGCGATGGTGGCACTGGCCGACCTGGCGCTGGCCGAGGCGAAATCGGGCGGCGACGACCTGGTCTCGCTGGCCGCGATCTCGAAGCGGCAGGACATCAGCCTGCCCTACCTGGAGCAGTTGTTCGTCAAGCTGCGCCGTGCGGGGCTGGTCGAGGCGGTGCGTGGCCCGGGCGGCGGCTACAAGCTGGCGCGGTCGCCGGACCAGATCCGCATTTCCGACGTCATGCAGGCGGTGGAGGAAACCGTCGATGCCATGCACACCGGGGCAGGGGCGAGCGGGGCCGTTTCGGGCAGCCGGGCGCAGTCCCTGACCAACCGGCTGTGGGAAAGCCTGTCGGCCAATGTCTATGTCTTCCTGCATCAAGTGCGGCTTTCGGACGTGGTGAAGAACGACCTGACCCCATGCCCTGCGGTGCCCTCGCTGTTCCGCGTGGTGGATGAGGAATGACGAGGCTCTACCTCGACTGGAACGCGACGACCGCGCTGCGCCCCGAGGCGAAGGCGGCGATGGTCGCGGCGATGGAGGTGGTGGGCAACCCGTCCTCGGTCCATGCCGAGGGGCGGGCGGCGAAGGCGCTGATGGAACGGAGCCGTGCGAAGATCGCGGCGGCGCTGGGGGCCGAAGGGGCGGACATCGTCTTTACCAGCGGCGCGACCGAGGCGGCGGCGCTGGCCTGTGCAGGGCGCGGCCTCGCCTGCGCAGGCGTGGAGCATGATGCGGTGGCGGCCTGGTGCGAGGCGAGCCTTCCAGTCGACGAGCAGGGCAGGGTGGCAGTGGCCGATCCCGCCCGGACCGCGCTGCAACTGGCGAACAGCGAAACCGGAGTGATGCAGGATCTGCCGCAGGGTCTTGCGGTCAGCGACCTGACACAAGCCTTCGGCAAGGTGCCCTTCGCCTTCAACTGGCTGGGCTGCGAGATGGGGCTCATCTCGGCGCACAAGCTGGGCGGGCCGAAGGGGATTGGCGCCTTGGTGGTGCGGCAGGGCATCGAAGTGCCGCCGCAGCTGAAAGGTGGCGGGCAGGAGATGGGGCGCCGGGCGGGGACCGAGAACCTGATCGGCATCGCCGGGTTCGCCGCCGCCGCCGAGGCCGCCGCGCGCGATCTGGCGAATGGGGTCTGGGACGAAGTCGCCGAACTTAGAAATATTCTAGAATCGCAGTTGTCGGCTGCGGCAATTGAGACTATTTCCGTCGGGAATGGTTCGCCTAGATTGCCGAACACCCTTTGCCTGATCGCGCCCGGCTGGAAGGGCGAGACGCAGGTGATGGCGATGGATCTTGCCGGGTTTGCGGTGTCCGCAGGCTCGGCCTGTTCCTCGGGCAAGGTGCGGGCCAGCCGTGTCCTGACCGCGATGGGCTACAGCGAAGCCCTGGCCGGGCAGGCGATCCGGGTCTCGATCGGGCCCGGGGTGAGACAAGACGACGTGCTGCGGTTCGGGAGCGCCTGGACCGCCGCCTATGCCAAGGCCCGCGCGCGGGCTGCCTGAAAGGAAACGCCGATGACCGCGATTCTCGAAACCACCCCGGATGTCCGCGACGGCGTCGACCGCGAGACGATCGAGACCGTGCAGGCGATGGCCGGCAAGTACAAATACGGCTGGGAAACCGAGATCGAGACGGAATATGCCCCGAAGGGCCTGTCCGAAGACATCGTCCGCCTGATCAGCCAGAAGAACGGCGAGCCGGAGTGGCTGCTGGACTGGCGTCTGGCGGCCTACCAGCGCTGGCTGAAGATGGAAGAGCCCCGCTGGGCAATGCTGAACTACCCCGAGATCGACTATCAGGACCAGTATTACTACGCCAAGCCGAAGAGCATGGCGAAAAAGCCGAAGTCCCTGGACGAGGTAGATCCCAAGCTGCTGGCGACCTATGCGAAGCTTGGGATTCCCTTGAAGGAACAGATGCTTCTGGCCGGTGTTGAAGGTGAGGCGGAACCGCGCAAAGTGGCGGTGGACGCGGTCTTTGACAGCGTTTCGGTGGGGACGACCTTCAAGGCGGAACTGGCCAAGGCCGGGGTGATCTTCTGCTCCATCTCCGAGGCCGTGCGCGAACATCCCGAGCTGGTGAAGCAGTATCTGGGTTCGGTGGTGCCGCCGACCGACAACTTCTTTGCTACCCTCAACTCCGCCGTCTTCTCGGACGGTTCCTTCGTCTACATCCCCAAGGGCGTGCGCTGCCCGATGGAGCTGTCGACCTATTTCCGCATCAACGCCGAAAACACCGGCCAGTTCGAACGCACGCTGATCGTCTGCGACGAGGGTGCCTATGTCAGCTACCTGGAAGGCTGCACCGCGCCGAAGCGCGACACCAACCAGCTGCACGCGGCGGTGGTGGAGATCGTGATCCTGAAGGATGCCGAGGTGAAATATTCCACGGTGCAGAACTGGTATCCGGGCGACGAGAACGGGGTTGGTGGGATCTACAACTTCGTGACGAAGCGCGCCGATTGCCGGGGCGATAGGGCCAAGGTGATGTGGACCCAGGTTGAGACCGGGTCGGCGATCACCTGGAAATACCCGTCCTGCATCCTGCGCGGCGACGATGCGCAGGGCGAGTTCTATTCGATCGCCATCGCCAACAACGCCCAGCAGGCCGATACCGGGACCAAGATGGTCCATCTGGGCAAGCGCACCAAGTCGCGGATCGTGTCCAAGGGGATCAGCGCGGGCCGGGCGCAGAACACCTATCGCGGGCTGGTCAGCATGCATCCGAAGGCCAAGGACAGCCGCAACTACACCCAGTGCGACAGTTTGCTGATCGGCGACAAATGCGGCGCGCATACCGTGCCTTACATCGAAGTGCGCAACAATTCCTCGCGCGTGGAGCATGAGGCGACCACGTCCAAGGTGGATGACGACCAGCTGTTCTATTGCCGCTCGCGCGGGATGGACGAGGAAGAGGCGGTCGCCCTGGTGGTGAACGGCTTCTGCAAGGAGGTCCTGCAGGCCCTGCCGATGGAATTCGCGATGGAGGCGCAGAGCCTGGTCGCGATTTCGCTGGAAGGCTCGGTCGGGTGATGGAGGGTCGGGCAGAGGCTGAGGCTGTGCAGGCCAAAGCCCCAGTGGCGGCACGTCCCCAAGGGACGGGCCGGAAGGTGCTGTTCTCGGCAATGAAGAACGAAGCACCCTTCCTTCTCGAATGGATCGCCTACCACAAGGCCATTGGCTTCGATGAGATCGTCATCTGTTCCAACCCTTCAAACGACGGAACAGAGGAATTGCTGGTGGCGCTGGGAGAGGCGGCGCAAGTTACGCATATTCGGAGCCTGCCGGTTCACGGGCGATCCGCACAACAGCTTGCTTCGATCGCATTCTCGCAACAGTGCGGATATCGGGATGGCGATTGGTATCTTTGGCTTGATGCGGATGAGTTTCTGAACGTTCACACGGGTGATCGCACCGTAGGCGCCTTGGTAGCTGCCATTGGAAGCCAGCAGTGTGCCTTGGTCAACTGGCGCATCTTCGGCGCAAATGGGAACGAAACGTTTCCCGGTCGTTTCGTAAGTGCCGATTTCGTTGGTGCATCGGCAGAAGGCTTTGCCGGAAATGACCAGGTGAAGACCCTATACCACCATTCAAAGAACTTCCGTGGCTTTGCACGTTTCGGAATCCATCGCCCGCTTGTAGCCCGCAATACTGATCTGCGACTTGATGACGTCTTGGTCGGCACTGGCGCCACCGCAAGCGACGCTTACAGGATGCATTTGCGTTGGTTGAAAGGTGTGGATTCGGGCGGGACCGCGCGGGTCGCCGATGGAGAACTTGGTTGGGCGCTTGCCCAGATCAATCACTACATGGTGCGGACCCCGGATTTCTTCGCTCTGAAGCGCAATCGCGGTCGCGGTTACAAGCCTGACGCCGTGGGTGGCGCGAACCTGCGGCATACACCCGAGTTCTTCGAGACAAATGACCGCAACGAGGCGGAGGACCGGACGATTCTGCATTGGCAGGATGCCGTCACCGCGGGGATCGAGCGGCTATTGGCCAATCCGGCGGTCGCGGCAGCCTCTGCTCGATCCGCCATGCTTGTGAAGGACATCATGGCCAACCCCGAATCCCCGTCCGCACCCGCAGTAGCGGAGCCTGCCGACGATCCGGCCAAACCGTCCGAACCCGTTTTCGAACTGACCTTCCCGGCAGCCGAAAGCGCATATGTCCGGGAGACCTATCCAAAGGCTCGCGTCATCCTGGAATATGGCAGTGGCGGCTCCACCGTACTCGCAGCGGAAGCCGGATGCCGGGTCATGAGCGTTGAAAGCGACAGGGCTTGGGCGGAACGTCTGGCAGACCATCTTGCGGCGATCTCCTCCCGTGCGTCTGTTCACCATGCCGACATCGGCCCGACCGGCGCTTGGGGCACGCCATTGAAAGCCAACGCTTACGCCAAGTTCCCGTCCTACGCCCTGTCCGTCTGGGATCGCCCGGACTTCGAGGAGCCCGATCTCGTGCTGATCGACGGTCGCTTCCGCGCCTCCTGCCTTGTCGCAGTCCTGCTACGTGCCAAGCGCCCTACTACGGTGCTTTTCGATGACTATGCCAAGCGGCGCTACTACCACGGCGTCGAGCGCCTGGCCCGCAAGGAAGAAATGGTCGGCCGCATGGCCCGCTTTACCGTCACCCCCGGCGCGATCCCGCCCGAGATGGTCACCCAGGCCATCGGCTGGTTCACTGATCCGCGCTGACGACAAAGGAAAAAACATGCTTGAAATCAACAATCTGCACGTCAAACTTGAGGAAGAGGACAAGGTGATCCTCCGCGGCGTCGATCTGAAGATCGGCGCGGGCGAGGTGCATGCGATCATGGGGCCGAACGGGTCGGGCAAGTCGACACTCAGCTATGTCCTGTCCGGCCGCGACGGCTATGAGGTGACGGAAGGCTCGGCGACGCTGGACGGCAAGGAACTGCTGGAAATGGAGCCGGAAGAGCGTGCGGCGGCGGGCCTCTTCCTGGCCTTCCAGTATCCGGTGGAGATTCCCGGCGTCGGCAACATGACCTTCCTGCGGACGGCGGTGAACGCGCAGCGGAAGGCGCGCGGTGAAGAAGAACTCAGCGCGGGCGATTTCCTGAAACTCGTGCGGGCGAAGGCCAAGACGCTGAAGATCGACGCCGAGATGCTGAAGCGCCCGGTCAACGTGGGCTTTTCCGGCGGCGAGAAGAAGCGCAACGAAATCCTGCAGATGGCGATGCTGGAACCCCGGATGTGCATCCTGGACGAAACCGATTCGGGGTTGGACGTCGACGCGATGAAGCTTGTCGCCGATGGGGTCAATGCGCTCCGTAGCGAAGGCCGGTCCTTCCTGGTGATCACCCATTACCAGCGGCTTCTGGACCATATCAAGCCGGACGTGGTGCACATCATGGCGGCGGGCCGGATCGTGAAGACCGGCGGGCCGGAGCTGGCGCTGGAGGTCGAGACCAACGGCTATGCCGACATCCTGAACGAGGTGGGCTGATGGCACTGCCGAAGACGAAGGAAGACGCGCTGGCGGCGCGTCTTGCGGCCCTTCCTGCCGTTTCGGGCAAGGGCTGGCTGGTGGGCGCGCGGACCGAGGCTCTGACCCGGCTGACCGCGATGGGCCTGCCCGCGCGGCGTGATGAATACTGGCGCTACACCGACCCGGCGAGCCTGAACGCCCCGGAGGCCCCGGTCGCGCATCGCTTCGATGCCAGCGACGAGGCCGCGCCCTTCGACGGCATGGACCGGCTGAAGATCGTCTTCGTCGATGGGGTTTTCGACCCGGCGGCCTCGGACGACCTGACGCTCTCCGGCGTGACCATCGAACGGCTGGCAGAGGCCGGGGCGAAGGACATCCACTGGGCGCAGGGCTTGTACGGTGTGCTGGAAGCGCGCGGCCAGTCCCCGGTCGCGCGGCCCTTCGCGGCGTTGAACACCGCCCATGCGACGGATGGCGTGCTGATCCATGTCACTGGCAGGGCGACGAAACCCGTGTCGCTGATTTATGTCCACGACTCAGAGACTTCGGACGCGATCCTGCACCACTGCGTGAAGCTGGAGCCGGGGGCGGAGCTGACGCTGCTGGAAAACGGCCCCGCCGCCGCGCGCTTCTCCAAGGTGCTGGAGGTCGAGGTGGCAGACGGCGCCAGCTTCCACCATATCCGCTTGCAGGGCCGCGACCATGAACGCCGCGCGGTGACGCATGTCTTCGCCCGCCTTGGGGCGAAGTCCGAGCTGCGGTCCTTTACGCTGACTGCCAACGGCCGCCTGACCCGCAACGAGGCGGTGGTCGAGCTGACCGGCGACGAGGGCCGCGCGCATCTGGCCGGGGCCACCGTCGGTGACGGCGAGTTCCATCACGACGACACGGTTTTCATCACTCATGCCGCCGTTGCCTGCGAAAGCCGGCAGGTGTTCAAGAAGGTGCTGATGAACGGCGCGACGGGAGTATTCCAGGGCAAGATCCTGGTGAAGCCCGGCGCGCAGAAGACCGATGGCTACCAGATCAGCCAGTCGCTGCTGCTGGACGAGGACAGCCAGTTCCTCGCCAAGCCCGAGCTGGAAATCTACGCCGATGACGTGAAGTGCAGCCACGGCTCCACCTCCGGCGCCATCGACGAGACCGCGCTCTTCTACCTGCAATCGCGCGGGGTGCCCCGGCGGACGGCGCAGGCGCTGCTGGTCCTCGCCTTCCTTGCCGAAGCCATCCAGGAGATCGCCGACGAGGAGTTCGCCGAGGACATCCGCGCCCGGCTGGAACGCTGGCTGGCGCGGCACGGGACGAAGGGGTGAGTCTGGGGGCATGAGCGTCACCACCGACCTTGTCGCCACCTGGGCGCGACCGCGCGCCATCCTGCGCCAGCACCTTGCGCGCGGGGTGTCCGAGCCGTTTGCGCTGTCGTTCCTGCTGATCTTCCTGGCGCTGGCCTTCGTCGGACAATGGCCTGTCGCCGCGCGCGAGGCGTTCCTTTCCGGTGAACCTTCGGCGACGCCCCGCATCATGGCGCGGGCCTTTGCCGTGCTGGCGACCATTCCGGTCTGGTACGGGCTGGCCGCACTCGGCCACCTGGCGGCGCGGGCGATGGGCGGGCAGGGCACATGGTACGGCGCGCGGATCGCGCTCTTCTGGGCGCTGGCCTGCATCGGGCCGCTGATGCTTCTGCAAGGCCTGGTCGCTGGGATGATCGGGCCCGGCCCGGGCCTGACCGCCGTGACGCTGCTGGCGGGGGTGGCGTTCCTCTGGCTCTGGGCCACGCTTCTGCACGAGGCCGAGCACGGATGACGCTTTCCCACCGCATTGGCGCTTTGGCGCAACTGACGCTGCAAGAGCCCCGGCAGGCCGCCCGCGTGCTTCTGGCCGAGGACGTGCCGATCCGCGCGCGGACGGCGGGGCTGCTGCTGGTCGCGGTCGTCTCGTCGCTGCTGGCCAGCCTTCAGGTCGGCTCGGACCTTGGCGGACTTGACCCGTTCAGCCGTTTCATGCTGGCCAGCCCCTTCCGCGCGGCGGTCTTCCAGTGGCTGTTCCTGGCGCTGACCGTTGTGCTGGTTCACCGTGTCGGGCGGGCCTTCGGCGGACACGGCAGCTTCCCCGATGCGCTGCTGGTCGTGGTCTGGCTGCAACTGCTGATGCTGGCGCTGCAGGTCGTGCAGCTGGTGGCGACGCTGATCGCCCCGCCCTTGGCCGGGATCATCGGCCTTGCCGGCTTTGCGCTTTTCGTCTGGCTGATGACTGTCTTCACCGCCGAACTGCACGGCTTCCGCTCACGCGGGAAGGTGCTTCTGGGGCTGGTGCTGACCGGGCTTGCCGCCGGACTGATCCTTGGCACCGCGACTGTCCTGATCCTCGGCCCGGAGGCCTTTGCCGATGTATGACGTCCAGAAGATCCGCGCCGATTTCCCGATCCTTGGCCGTCAGGTGAACGGCAAGCCGCTGGTCTACCTCGACAACGGCGCCTCGGCGCAGAAGCCGCAAGTGGTGATCGATGCCATCACCCGCGGCTATTCCGAGGAATATGCCAACGTCCACCGCGGCCTGCATTTCCTGTCGAACCTCGCGACCGAGAAATACGAATCCACCCGATCCGTGATCGCCCGCTTCCTGAACGCCGCGTCCGAGGCGGAGATCGTCTTCACCACCGGCGCGACCGAGGGCATCAACCTTGTCTCCTACGCCTGGGCCGCCCCGCGCCTGCAACCCGGCGACGAGATCGTGCTGTCGATCATGGAGCATCACGCCAACATCGTGCCCTGGCATTTCCTGCGCGAACGGCAGGGGGTGGTGCTGAAATGGGTGGAGGTGGACGCGATCGGCGATCTTGACCCGCAGGCGGTGCTGGATGCGATCGGGCCGAAGACGAAGCTGGTGGCCGTGACGCATATGTCGAACGTGCTGGGCACCGTGGTCGATGTGGCCGCGATCTGCCGGGGCGCGCGGGAAAAGGGCGTGCCGGTGCTGGTCGACGGCTCGCAGGCCGCCGTCCATATGCCCGTCGACGTACAGGCCATCGGCTGCGATTTCTACGCGATCACCGGGCACAAGCTCTACGGCCCCTCGGGGTCCGGCGGCATCTACATCCGCGCCGAACGCCAGGCCGAGATGCGGCCCTTCCTGGGCGGCGGCGACATGATCCGCGAGGTCACGCGCGACACCGTCACCTGGAACGACCCGCCGATGAAGTTCGAGGCCGGAACCCCCGGCATCGTCCAACAAATCGGGCTTGGCGTGGCGCTCGACTATCTGATGGGCCTCGGCATGGCGAATGTCGCGGCGCATGAACGCACCCTGCGGGACTATGCCCGCGACCGGCTCAAGGGTCTCAACTGGCTGACGGTGCAGGGGAATTCGGCGGGGAAGGGGGCGATCTTCTCCTTCACCATGCAGGGCGCGGCCCATGCGCATGACATCTCCACCATCCTTGACAAGCGCGGCATCGCCGTCCGCGCCGGCACCCATTGCGCCATGCCGCTGCTGGCGCAGTACGGGATCACCGCTTCCTGCCGGGCCTCTTTCGGGCTCTACAACACCCCTGGGGAAGTTGACGCCCTGATCAGCGCGCTGGAGCTGGCGCACGATCTCTTCGCCTGACGCGCTTCCGGCATTGAAACCCCCGCGGCCTTCGGCTAAGGACAGCCGCAGGCACCCATAGCTCAGCTGGATAGAGCGTTGCCCTCCGAAGGCAAAGGTCGCACGTTCGAATCGTGCTGGGTGCGCCAGCCCCTCCCGCCCGCTCCGACCCGTCGCTGGTCCATCGCCGGGCCTGCCTGACCCTGGACGAATCCTTGCCGCCACTGGCCCGCATCGCCGCCGGTCTTGCCCTCGGAACCCTGGGCGGGTTCACTTTCTACGCCCTCTCGCTGCCCCTGCCCTGGATGCTCGGCGCACTTTTCGTTACCATGACCGCAGCCGTCGCAGGCCTGCCGGTCCTTGGGCCGATGCGCCTGCGACCCGCCATCGTCGCGGTGATCGGCGTGCTCCTAGGCTCACGCTTCACCCCCGCCGTCATCGGCCAGGCGGGCGAGGCGCTGGTGACGATCTCGATCCTGATCGTCTACCTTGCTGCCGTCGCCGCCGTGGTCGTGCCCTGGTATCGCTTCGTCGCAAGGCAGGACTGGACCACCGCCTATTTCGCGGGAATGCCCGGCGGCCTGTCCGAGATGGTGGAGCTTGGCGAGGCCAAGGGCGCCGACGTGCCCGCCATCGTGCTGGCCCATTCCCTGCGCATCGTTCTGACCATCGGGCTGATGGCGGTGCTCTTCCGTCTTGTCCTTGGCTATAACGTGGGGGCGGCGGGCGGCGCGGTCGCCGGGACGGCGCTCGAGGTGCAGGACGCGGCCATCCTCGTCGCCTGCGCCGTGCTGGGGGCCGTCCTTGGCCCAAGGCTGCACCTGCCCGCGCCGACCTTCCTCGGCCCCTTGATCCTGTCGGCGGCGATCCACATGGCCGGGATCACCGAAAGCGCACCGCCCGGCATGCTGATCAACGCGGCGCAGGTGGCGCTTGGCACCATCCTCGGCTGCCGCTTCCTTGGCATCGACACGCGGATGCTGTTCCGCGCCGGGCTCTACAGCCTCGGGGCCACCGCGCTGACCCTTTGCCTCGCGCTTCTCGGCGCTTTCACCCTGCAGGCCGCCGCCGGTGTGGCCATCGACCAGGCGATGCTCGCGCTCGCGCCGGGAGGGCTGACCGAGATGGGCCTCATCGCGCTGGCCATCCACGCCGACGTGGCCTTCGTGGCCCTGCACCATGTCGTGCGCATCCTGGTGGTGATCGTTCTCGCGCCAATCCTGGTGCGGCTCGTCCAGCGCTAAAGCTGCGTCGCATCCTGCAGGCGCACCCCTTTCAGCCCGGCCCGAACCAGCGCGTCGCGCAGCACCCGGTCGCAGAACACGTCCATCGAATAGGGTGAGGCGAAGATATGCGCCCGGCCCACCACCTCGGGCCGGAACCGCAGCGCAGCCCCGCCCGACCGGCTGTAGTACTTGCCGTTCACATAGTCGCCGGTCTTGATCCTCAGCCGCGAACCCGCCTCGTCCAGCGCGTCCAGCTCGCGCACCACGTTGCAAAGGTGAAGCTGCGGCCCCGGCGTCCCGTCCCACAGGGTAAAGTCGCAGGCGGCAAAGGCGAAGGCCTCCGGGTCGACCGCCTGGAACACCTGCTTCAGCGGTTCGGAGATGATCCACAGCGACGCCAGCATCTCGAAGTCACGCGGCAACCCGTTGGTCTTGCCGCCCTTCGGCTCGTGCACCAGATGCGGTCGTTCGGGGTATTGGTCGGGATCGCCGTTCGGCGGCTCGATGGTGTAGGAGCCGGGCCGCCGCAGCCGGTCCCGATTGGCGAAGTCGATCTTCGGGAAACCGCCCGCGGGCCAGAAGCTTGGCCCGATCAGGAAGTATCGGCCCTTCTCCCGGCGCTCGGCCTCGGTCCAGGGTTCGGAAAAGGGGTGGCGGTCTTCTGTCATGGGGGCACCTCGCCGCCGGTCTGGCGCAGGCGGGGCAGGGCGGCAAGGCAGGAATTCCTGCGCCATCATCCTTGCCTTCTTGCAAATGCTTCTCATTTACATTCTACTCGTCGCAACCCAAGGAGCGCCCATGCGCCTTCGCCGCCGTGCCCTGCTGATCGCCAGCCTTCTCGCCTTGCCGTTTGCCGCGCAGGCGCAGGACCGGCTCAAGGTCGTCACCACCTTCACCGTGATCGCCGACATGGCGCGCAACGTGGCGGGCGAGGGGGTCGATGTCGTCTCCGTCACCAAGCCGGGCGCGGAAATCCACGGCTACGAGCCCACCCCGCAGGACATCGTCGCCGCCTCCGACGCCGACCTGATCCTGTGGAACGGCCTCGGCCTCGAACGCTGGTTCGAGCAGTTCCTGGCGAACCTGGGCGAGGTGCCCTCGGCCACGCTGACCGACGGAATCGCGCCGATCTCGATCACCGGCGGCGATTATGACGGCAAACCCAACCCCCATGCCTGGATGAGCCTGTCGAACGCCGCGATCTACGTCGACAACATCGCGGCCGCGCTCTCCGCCGCCGATCCCGCCAATGCCGCGACCTATGCCGCCAATGCCGAGGCCTACAAGGCGACGCTCGCCGCCGCGCTCGACCCGCTGAAAGCCGAGATCGCCGCCCTGCCGGAAGGCCACCGCTGGCTCGCCACCTGCGAGGGTGCGTTCAGCTACCTGGCCCGCGACCTCGGCCTGTCGGAACTCTATCTCTGGCCGATCAACGCCGACCAGCAGGGCAGCCCCCGCCAGGTCCAGGCGGTGATCGACGGCGTGCGCGAACACCGGATCCCGGCGGTCTTCTGCGAAAGCACGGTCTCCTCGAAACCCGCCGAACAGGTCGCCCGCGAGACCGGCGCGGCCTTCGGAGGCATCCTTTACGTCGACAGCCTGTCCGAGCCCGACGGCCCGGTCCCGACCTATCTCGACCTCCTGAAAGTCACCACCGAAACCATCGCCAAGGGCCTTGCGCCGGCAAATTGAGGGCGCCCCATGCGCGACACCCCGACCACCGAGGGCATCTTTGCCGAAGGCGTCACCGTCACCTACAGGAACGGGTTGACCGCCCTCACCGACGCCAGCTTCCAGATCCCCACCGGCACCATCACCGCGCTCGTCGGCGTGAACGGGGCGGGCAAATCCACCCTCTTCAAGGCGATCATGGGCTTCGTCCCCGTCGCGCGCGGCACCATCCGCCTGCTCGGGATGCCGGTCCGCGAGGCGCTGCGCCGGAACCTCGTGGCCTATGTCCCCCAGGCCGAGGAGGTGGACTGGTCCTTCCCGGTGCTGGTGGAAGACGTGGTGATGATGGGCCGCTACGGCCATATGGGGATGCTCCGCCGCCCCTCCGCCACCGACCGCGCCAAGGTGGACGAAGCGCTCGCCCGCGTCGGCCTGACCGACCTCCGCCACCGCCAGATCGGAGAACTCTCCGGCGGCCAGAAGAAGCGCGTCTTCCTCGCCCGGGCGCTGGCGCAGGAGGGCCGGATCATCCTTCTCGACGAGCCCTTCACCGGCGTCGACGTGAAGACCGAGGAGCAGATCATCGCCCTTCTCCGCAGCCTCCGCGACGAGGGCCATGTGATGCTGGTCTCCACCCACAACCTCGGCTCGGTCCCCGACTTCTGCGACCGCACCGTGCTGGTCAAGGGCACCGTCCTCGCCTATGGCCCTACGGAAACCACCTTCACCCGCGCGAACCTGGAACGCGCCTTCGGCGGCGTCTTGCGCCACTTCACCCTCGGCGGCCCCGACCTGCACGAGGACGACGACGCCCGCGAGATCTCCATCCTCACCGACGACGAACGCCCCTTTGTGCACTACGGCCGGAAGGGCGACGAATGACCTTTGCCTTTCACATTTGCCCAAATATCCCCGCCGGAGGCAATCATCCGAGCCGTTTTGCGTTCTTCACGCAAAACGGCGAGACAAAAGACTTGCGCGCCAGCGCTCGATTCGAAACCCGCCCGAACCCGCTCAGCGCCGACGCTGACACCCGCACCTGCCGCCCCGTCCGACTCTTCGGCGCCAACGCATCCTGTTCCGCGCCTCCCTCCCCCCTCCGTGGGGGAGGGCCGGGGTGGGGGGGTATGTGGCCAAGGAAGCGCCCCCATGCTTGAACCCTTCGCCTACGGCTACATGACCAACGCCATGTGGGTCTCCGCCCTCGTCGGCGGCGTCTGCGGCTTCCTCTCCGCCTATCTCATGCTGAAAGGCTGGTCCCTCATCGGCGACGCGCTCTCGCATTCCGTCGTCCCCGGCGTGGCGGGGGCCTATATCCTCGGCCTCCCCTTCGCCCTCGGCGCCTTCCTCTCCGGCGGCCTCGCCGCTGCCGCCATGCTGGTCCTCTCCAACCGCACGGGCCTCAAGACCGACACCGTGATCGGCCTGATCTTCACCAGCTTCTTCGGCCTCGGCCTGTTCCTGATCTCGATCTACCCGACCTCCGTCTCGATCCAGACCATCACGATGGGCAACATCCTCGCCATCTCCCCCGGCGACACCTTGCAACTCGTCATCATCGGCGGGGTCTCCGCCGCCGTGCTCCTCCTCCTCTGGAAGGACCTGATGGTCACCTTCTTCGACGAGGCGCATGCCCGCACCATCGGTCTCAAGCCCGACCTCCTGAAAGTGGTCTTCTTCACCCTCCTCTCCGCCTCGACCGTCGCCGCGATGCAGACCGTGGGGGCCTTCCTCGTCGTCGCGATGGTCGTCACGCCGGGGGCCACCGCTTACCTCCTGACCGACCGCTTTCCCCGGCTCCTGGCCCTCGCCGCCAGCATCGGCGCCGCCAGCGGCTTCGCCGGAGCCTATCTCAGCTATTTCCTCGACGGCGCCACCGGCGGCATCATCGTCCTCCTGCAGACCACGCTCTTCGCCCTGGCCTTCGTCTTCGCCCCGAAACACGGGATACTCGCCGCAAAACTGAGGGCGCGGGCATGATCGACGCGCTGCTGCAACCCTTCCAGTTCCCGTTCATGCAGAACGCCTTCTGGATCGCGCTGATCGTCGCCCCGCCCTGTGCGCTCCTCTCCTGCTTCCTGGTCCTGAAGGGCTGGGCGCTGATGGGCGACGCCGTCAGCCACGCCGTCCTGCCCGGCATCGTGCTGGCCTATATGGCGGGCGCGCCCCTGCTGGTCGGGGCCTTCGTCGCGGGCCTCGGCTCGGCGCTCCTGACCGGCTACCTGGCCGACAACAGCCGGATCAAGCGCGACACGGTGATGGGCGTGGTCTTCTCGGCCATGTTCGCCAGCGGAGTGGTGCTGATCACCGCCTTCCCGACCGACATCCACCTCGACCACATCCTCTTCGGCAACATGCTGGGCGTGGGGCAGGGGGACCTGATCACCGCCGCCCTCATCGCCCTGCCCGTCACCCTGATCCTCACCCTGAATTGGCGCGACCTGATGCTGCACGCCTTCGACCCGGCGCAGGCGCAGGTCTCGGGCCTGCCGGTGAAGCTCCTGCACTACGGCCTTCTCGCCATCCTCGCGCTGACCATCGTCGCCACGCTGTCCTCGGTCGGACTGATCCTCGCCATCGGCCTCCTGATCGCGCCCGGGGCCATCGCCTTCCTGACCACCCGCAGCTTCGGCGCCATGCTGATCACCGCCACGCTGGTCTGCCTTCTCGCCATGCTCACCGGGCTCTGGGCCAGCTTCCACCTCGACTCGGCCCCCGCGCCGACGATCATCCTGATCCTCACCGCGACGTTCCTTGCGGCCTTCCTGCGCCGGGTGATCCAGACCCGGCGCGCCTGAACCGGCTTTACGCGACGCGGCCAAGCCCTTACCGATGGGCCATGACCCAAGGCCCGACCGCCCTGACCGATGCCATCGACGCAAGCCTGGCCCGGATCGCCAGCGCGCCGCCCGGCCCGGCGCGGCTCGCGGCGCAGCTGCGCCAACTGGCGAAATGGCGTTCGATCGTGCTGGCGAACACGCTGGCCGCAAGGGGCAGGGCCGAGGTCGCCGCCGGACCCTTCGCCGGCATGTCCTACCCGGTCCCCGCCTCGGAAGGCGGTCGCGCGGCCCGGCTTCTGGGCTGCTACGAGGCCTCGCTGCACCCCGTGATCGAGACGGTCATCGCCCGCGCCTATCCACAGATCCTAGATATCGGCTGCGCCGAAGGCTACTACGCCGTCGGCCTTGCCCGCCGGATGCCGCAGGCGACCGTCCATGCCCGCGACAGCGATCCGCGCGCCCGCGACCTCTGCGCTGATCTCGCCCGCGCGAACGGCGTCGAGGCGCAAGTCGTCATCGGCCCCGAGGTCACGCATCAGGACCTCGCGCTCTGCGCCGCCGCCCCGACCTTCCTTCTCTGCGATATCGAGGGTGCCGAGGACCGCTTGCTTGATCCCGCCAGCGCCCCGGCCCTGACCGAGGCCGACATCCTCGTCGAGGTGCATGAAGCCCTGCGCCCCGGCCTCCTTGCCACGCTGACGCAGCGTTTCGCACCCACGCACCGCGTGACCCGGATCGACCGCGCCCTCCGCCCCGATCTCCTGCCCGACTGGAGCGAGGCGCTCTCCGACCTCGACCGCCTGCTCCTGCTCTGGGAATGGCGGGCGACACCGACCCCCTGGCTCTGGATGGAACGCCGCTGATGCCTGCAACGACTGCCGCAATCTGGTATGCCTCCGATGGCTTCGACCCGACGAAGAAAGGTATCAACGGTCGCCGCGTCGCGGGGGAAAGCTTCCTGCGCGGCTTCTTCGCGCACGGCGATGTCACGGAATTCGTCTCGCTGGCCCATACCCAGGCGGACCATGCCGCCTTCGCCGACCTTGCGCACGGCATGGGCGTGACCCGCCCCCTGCGCGCCGTCCGGCTGGACGCGCCACAGGCGCTTGCCCCGGTCGATGTCGTGCAATACCCTGCGCCCCTTGTCTCGACCGAGCTTTGGCGTCGCGCCCCGTACGGTGCGGCGGCCTGGGCGCTTTGCGGCATCACCCACACCACCGCCACACGCAACGTGATGCAGGCGCTCTTCGACCTGCGCTCCGCCCCGCAGATGCCCTGGGACGCGATGATCTGCACGTCGCGCTCCGTGCAGGCCTCGGTCCGCCGGTTGATGGAACTGGCCGAGGCGCATCTCTCCCAACGTTTCCCCGGCGCCGTCCTGCCCGCCCGCCCGCTGCTGCCGGTGATCCCGCTCGGGGTCGACTGCGCCGCGTTCCAGCCCGACCCGGCGCTTGGCGAGGGCCTGCGCGCCCGCATCGGCGCCGCCCCGGGCGATCTGGTCGCCGTCACCATTGCGCGGCTGACCCCGGACGAGAAGTTCGACCCGCTGCCGCTCTTCCTCGCGATGGAGCTTGCCGCGACCGCGTTGCGCGCGGATGGCACCAGACTGCACCTCGTCTTCTGCGGCCAGTTCTCCGAACCGTTCTGGCAGGCGACCTATGCCACCGCCGCCGCCCGGCTGATGCCCTCCTGCAGCTACCATGTCCTCGACGGGGCCAACGCGGACGACCGCAAGGCCACGCTTTCGGGCGGCGATGTCTTCGTCTTTCCCATCGACAACCTGCAGGAAACCTTCGGCCTGGCGCCGATCGAGGCGATGGCGGCGGGCCTGCCGGTCATCGTCTCGGACTGGGACGGGATGAAGGACACCGTCACGCCGGACGTGGGCTTCCGCATCCCGACCGAACTGCCGCGCGGCGGGCTGTCGACCTATGTCAGCCATCGCTACCTCGGCGGGACCGACAATTATCTGCAGTACCTCAGCCAGATCTCCTCGATGACCCCGCTGGATGTCCGGGCGATGGCCGAAGCCCTTGGGACGCTGGCCCGCGACCCCGCCCTGCGCGCGCGGATGGGGGCTGCCGCGCGCGACCGGGTGCGGCGGCTCTTCGACTGGTCGGCGGTGATCCCGCAGATGCAGGCGCTCTGGGGTGAACAGGCGGCGATGCTGGCGCATGCCCGCGCGAAAGGCGGCCCGGCCATCGCCCGGCGCGACCCCGGCCGCATCCCTGTCGGTCCCGCCGTCGACCAGATGTTCGCGGCCTATCCGACCCGCTTTGCCCCCGCCGACCGCCGCCTCGCCGCCACGTCCGCCCCGGACCGCCCCTCGGCGACCGAGACCTTCACGCTTCGGAACTACGCCGCCCGCCGCCGCCTGCTGGAAGACCCCGCCCGGATCGAGACGGTGCTTGCCGCCTATGCTGCGACCGGCGCCAATGGCGCGACCGAGGCCGAGATCGCCGCCGCCACCCGACTGCCCGCCGCGACGATCGCGCGCGTCTCGCTCTGGCTCTTCAAGTACCACTACCTGCAGCAGGTGCCCGCATGACCCGTTCGATCCTGATCACCGGCGCCGGGGCGGGCATCGGCCGCGCCACCGCCCGCCTGTTCCTCGCCGAAGGCTGGGAGGTCACGCTCCTCGGCCGCCGCCGCGCCGCGCTGGAGGAAACCGCAGGCGCGCACAAGGCCCGTATCCTGACTGCCGACGTGGGCGACCCGGCCCAGGTCGATGCGGCCTTTGCCGAGCTTCCCCGCCTCGACGTTCTCTTCAACAACGCCGGCATCTCCGCCCCCGCCGCGCCGATCGACGAAATCCCGGTGGAGACCTGGCTGGACCTCAGCCGCACCAACATCACCGGCATGTTCCTCTGCGCCCGCGCCGCCTTCGGCCTGATGCGCCGCCAGTCGCCGCAGGGGGGCCGGATCATCAACAACGGCTCGATCTCGGCCCATGTGCCGCGCCCCGGCAGCACCCCCTACACCATGTCGAAACATGCCGTGACCGGCCTGACCCGCACCCTTGGCCTCGATGGCCGCGCCTTCGACATCGCCTGTGCGCAGATCGACATCGGCAATGCCCTGACCGACATGGCCGCCGCCTTCACCAAGGGCGTGCCCCAGGCCGATGGCGCGACGCGGGTGGAGCCGGTGATGGATGTGGATCACGTCGCCCGCATGGTCCTGCACATGGCGAGCCTGCCCCTGGACGTGAACACGCCCTTCGTGACGATCATGGCCCGCGACATGCCCTATATCGGGCGCGGCTAGTCGAACTGCGCCGGAAGCTCGCGCAGAAGACCCATCACCCGCTTGTCCTGCAGCGCGTAGAAGATCGCCTTGCCCTCGCGCCGCGTGCTGACCAGCCCCTCCAGCCGCAACCGGGCAAGCTGCTGGCTGACGGCGGCCTGGCGCTGGCCCAGAAGCCCTTCCAGCTCGGTTACCGATTTCTCGCCCGCTGCAAGGTGGCACAGGATCATCAGTCGGCCTTCGTGGCTCATCGCCTTGAAAAAACTGGCAATTCCATCGGCCCGACTCGCCATCCAGGTGGCAATGTCCTGATCCTCGCCTGCCGAAAGCCCGTCGGGGCCAGGGCGCGGATTGACACGATCCATCTTCATCACTCGGTCCTGCACAACTTCACATTGCAGGCTGATACCATGTTTCCCGGCCCGTCACGACAGGCACTTGCCGTGCCCGCCGCCACCGGGCAAGGTTCCGCCGAACGCCGGGGCCACCCTGCGCCCCCGGGGCGCATACCCCTGCGAAACCGCTTGCCCGAAGGATCCTCGCGATGCGCCCCTCTGCCTTCACCGCCCCCGGCCGCTTCTGGCGCGGCAACCTGCACACCCATTCCACCCGCTCCGACGGCGTGCTCTCGCCGGAAGAGGTCTGCCGCCGCTACCGGGCCGAAGGCTATGATTTCCTTGCGCTCACCGACCATTTCATCGGCATCTACGGCTATCCGATGGTCGACACGCGCCCCTTCCGCAGCGAAGGCTTCACCACCCTGATCGGCGCCGAGCTTCACTCCGGCGCGCAGTCGAACGGCGAGCTGTGGCACATCCTCGCCGTGGGTCTTCCCGATGACTTCGCGCCGCCCACGACCACCAGCTTCATCGCCGAGCCGGGGCAGGAGTCGGGCCCAGCCATTGCCGCCCGCGCCGTCGCCGCCGGGGCCTTCGTCGCCATCGCCCACCCGCAATGGTCCGGCCTGACGCTGGCCGACGCCCGCACCATCGAGGCCGCCCATGCGGTCGAGATCTACAACCACGGTTGCGCCACCGGCTGCGACCGGCCGGACGGGGCAGGGATCGCCGACCTTCTTCTGACCGAAGGCCGCAGGCTTTCCCTCATCGCCACCGACGACGCGCATTTCCACGAGCCCGACCATTTCGGCGGCTGGGTGATGGTGAAGGCCACCGAGAACACGCCCGAGGCGCTGCTGGCTGCCCTGAAGCGCGGCGATTTCTATTCCTCGCAGGGCCCGCAGATCCATGACGTGCATCTCGACGGCGACAAGGTGGTGGTCGAATGCTCTGCCGCGGTTTCGGTGGTGGCGATGGGTTGGGGCACGGGGGCCAGGGGCGTCCACGGCCATTCCATGACGCGCTGCGAAGTGCCGCTTGACCGTCTGCTCGGCTCGCCCTGGGTGCGCATCTCGGTGATCGACGCCGCCGGGAAACGCGCTTGGTCAAACCCGATCTGGCGCGAGGCGGGCCGGAACCCCCGCATCCTGTAGACCCCCGCGCACCCGGTCGGTCAGCTTGCCTTGTTTGGGGGCCGCAGGGTCAGCCCAGCGTCACCTTCTGGGTGAAGAACACCGGAACGGCGGCTTTCACCGGGTTGGTCCGGTAGCTTTTCAGCCGTTCGATCCGCCGCAGCGCCGGATCTTCGCGCCACACCGCCCGCAGGCACCAGGTCAGCACTGATTTCGAACGGGTCATGGCCTTCTCCCCTTGGCGGTGTTGGTTAATGGATTTCGCACGCATAAGTTGTGCCGCGAATGGCCGATCCAAGGAAAATCCGGGAAAGATGATGGCGACTTCGTGGAAAGGGGCGCGATCTCGAACGATCGGATGAAATCCGCCGCGTTGTTGCACGACGAGGGGCGTCGTTTCCTGTCCAGCCTTGCGCCGATGCCGCCCAACGCCGAAACTGTCCCCGGGAAGGAGGCCCCGAATGCCCGACCGCGCGATGATCGCCGATCCCGACACCTATTTCGCCCAAGGCTGCGGCCGCTGCGACCGTTTCGCGACGCCCGATTGCTCCACCCGCCTGTGGCTTGCGGGTCTGCTCACCCTGCGCCGCATCCTGACCGAAGCGGGCCTGACCGAAACCGCGAAATGGGGCCATCCCTGCTACATGCACGCCGGTCGCAACATCGCCATCATCGGCGCCTTCCGGGGCGATTTCCGCCTGACCTTCTTCAACGCCGCCCTGATGCGGGACCCCGAGGGTGTGCTGGAGAGGCAGGGACCGAACACGAAACACCCCGACTGCCTCCGCTTCACCGACAACGATGGTCCGGCCCGGCTGGAACCGGTGATCCGTGCCTATCTGGCCGAGGCGATGGGCTACGCCGAGCAGGGCCTCCTGCCGCCGAAGGAACCGACCGAGATTGATCTCCCCGACGAACTGGTTGAAGTGCTGGATGCCGATCCCGAACTGGCCGAGGCCTTCGCCGCCCTCACCCCCGGGCGGCAGAAAAGCTGGGCGCTGCATCTGACCAGCTCAAAGACCCCGGCCACGCGCCTTTCGCGTATCGAGAAGGGCCGCGCGAAGATGATGGCCGGGAAAGGTGCCACGGAGTACTGACGTAGGTCGGGCTTCAGCCCGACTCCCCTTGGTGAACCCAGCGTAGACGCCCACAGGCAACCCCTTGAGTCCACAGGGAACCAACGGCCTGCCAAGCGTGGACCCATCAGTTCCCCAAGATCCCCGGCAGCCGCAACCCATGCTCCTTCGCGCAGGCGATGGCCGTCTCATAGCCTGCATCCGCGTGCCGCCAGACCCCCGAGGCCGGGTCGTTCCACAAGACCCGCTCCAGCCGCTTCGCCGCCTCCGGCGTCCCGTCCGCCAGGATCACCACCCCGGCATGCTGGCTGAACCCCATGCCGACCCCGCCGCCGTGATGCAGCGACACCCAGGTCGCGCCGCTCGCGGTGTTGACCAGCGCGTTCAGGAGCGGCCAGTCGGAAACCGCATCCGACCCATCCCGCATCGCCTCCGTCTCCCGGTTCGGGCTTGCGACCGACCCCGAATCCAGATGATCCCGCCCGATCACGATCGGCGCCTTCAACTCACCCGAGGCCACCATCTCGTTGAACATCAGCCCCGCCCGGTGCCGGTCGCCAAGCCCGATCCAGCAGATGCGCGCGGGCAGCCCCTGAAACGCGATCCGCTCGCCCGCCATGTCCAGCCAGCGGTGCAGGTGCTGGTTCTCGGGGAAAAGCCGCTTCATCGCCGCGTCGGTCTTGGCGATATCCTCCGGGTCGCCGGACAGCGCACACCAGCGGAACGGCCCGATCCCCTTGCAGAACAAGGGCCGGATATAGGCGGGCACGAAGCCGGGGAAGGCGAAGGCATTCTCGAAGCCTTCATCCTTCGCCACCTGCCGGATGTTGTTGCCGTAATCCAGCGTCGGAACGCCTGCGTTCCAGAAGCCGACCATCGCCTCGACATGGGTCCGCATCGAATGGCGCGCGGCCTTTTCCACCGCCGCCGGGTCCGTTTCCTGCTTCGCCCGCCATTCGGCCACCGACCAGCCCGCCGGGCAATAGCCGTGCAGCGGATCATGCGCCGAGGTCTGGTCGGTCACGATGTCGGGTCGCATCCCCCCGGCCTGCATCCGCTTCAGCAGTTCCGGGAAGACCTCCGCCGCGTTGCCCAGCAGGCCCACCGACTTCGCCTCGCCCTTCGCGGTCCAGTCCGCGATCATCGCCAGCGCCTCGTCCAGCGTCTTCGCCTTTGCGTCGACGTAACGGGTGCGCAGGCGGAAATCGATCCGCGTCTCGTCGACCTCGACCGCCAGGCAGCAGGCCCCGGCCATCACAGCGGCCAAGGGCTGCGCCCCGCCCATGCCACCCAGACCGCCGGTGAGAATCCATTTCCCCTTCAGATTGCCGCCATAGTGCTGGCGGCCCGCTTCGGCGAAGGTCTCGTAGGTGCCCTGCACGATGCCCTGCGTGCCGATGTAGATCCAGGACCCGGCGGTCATCTGGCCGTACATCATCAGGCCCTTCTTATCCAACTCGTTGAAATGCGCCCAGGTCGCCCAGTGCGGCACGAGGTTCGAGTTCGCGATCAACACCCGCGGCGCGTCCACATGGGTGCGGACGATGGCGATGGGCTTGCCGGACTGCACCACCAGCGTCTCGTCGGCCTCCAGGTCTTTCAACCCCGCGACGATACGGTCGAAATCCTCCCAGGTGCGGGCGGCCCGGCCGATGCCGCCATAGACCACCAGCTCATGCGGGTTTTCGGCCACGTCGGGATGCAGGTTGTTCATCAGCATCCGCATCGCGGCCTCGCCGGCCCAGGTCTTCGCGGTCTTCTCCGGGCCGGTCGGCGGGTAGATGTCGCGCAGGTTGTGACGGGGGTTGGTCATGGGAACCTCTCAGGCAAGAAGGTGGCCAGCGATGATCGTGCGCTGGATTTCGGAAGAGCCCTCGTAGATCCGCAGGATGCGGCAATCGCGGGCGTAACGTTCAAGCGGCATGTCACGGGTGAAGCCGTAGCCGCCATGCAGTTGCAGGGCGCCGTCGGTGACGCGGTGGCGCATTTCCGAGGCGTAGAGCTTGGCCATCGACGCGGCACTGGTGAAGCGCTGACCGGCCTGGCGCTGCCGCGCGGCTTCCAGCGCCAGCAGGCGGGCGGCGGAAAGGTCGGTCGCCATGTCGGCCAGCTGCCAGCGGATGCCCTGGCGGTCGGCCAGCGGCACGCCACCGATGATCCGGGTCTTCGCCCAAGTGGTCGCCGCAGACAGCGCCGCCTGCGCGATGCCGATCGCCATCGCGGCAACCTCGACCCGGCCGTTGTCCAGCACTTTCATCGCGGTGCGAAAGCCGGTGCCTTCCGGGCCAAGGCGGTTCGCCTCGGGCAGCCAGCAGTCGAAATCCAGTTCCCAGACATGGCCGCCGCGCAGGCCCATCGTCCGTTCCGCCCGCCCCGGCACCAGCCCCGGCGTGCCCTTGTCGACCACGAAGGCCGAGATGCCGCGATGCCCCGCCGCAGGATCGGTCACCGCATAGACCACGATGAAATCCGCCACCCCGCCATTCGAGATGAAGCATTTCGCGCCCTTCAGCCGGTAGCCCGCCCCCTCGCGCACCGCGCGGGTCTTCATGTCGGCGGGGTCGGAGCCCGCGTTGCGCTCGGTCAGGGCAAAGGCGCCAAGGCTGCGGCCCTCGGCAGCAGCGGGCAGGTAGCGCGCCTGCAAGGCCGCATCGCCGCCGAGATGCAGCGAATCCGTCGCCAGATAATGCGCCGTCAAGGCCGAGGCGGTAGAGGCACAGGCCCCCGCCACGATCTCCACCGCGCCAAGCAGGCACTCAGCCGAGATGCCCGGCCCGAAAGGCTCCGGCAGGTTGGCGCCCAGCATCCCGGCTTCGGCAAGCTGCGCGAGCTGACGGCGGACGAAGTGCGATTCCTCATCGGTTTCAGCGGCTTCCGGGGCGATCTTCGTCGCGCACAACCGGTCGAGTATGTCGAGGAAGGCGCGTTCCTCTTCGGGCAGCATGTGGAAGAGGTCAGCCATGATGGATCCCCAGACGATGCAGGATGGCGGCACCGTCGGCTCCCAGAGCGGGGGCCGAGGAGGCGGCAACCAGCTTCGCGCCGTCAAAGCGCACCGGCTGGCCCACGGTCGGCGCATGGCCCAGCACCGGATGCGGCAGGTCGGCCACCAGACCCCGGGCCCGGGCATGCGGGCTGGCGGCGGCTTCGGCCAGGCTTTGCACCACGGCGGTCGGAATCCCCGCCGCCGCCAGCGCCTCGGCGGCTTCGGCAGCCGGATGCGTGCCGCTCCAGCCCTCAATCGCGGTGCGGATGCGGGGTTCCTGCAAGGTGCGGCCTTCGTCGGTGGCAAGGGCAGGGTCGGAGGCCAGATCCCCGCGTTCGATCAGCGCGCACAAAGCCTGCCACTGCCGGTCGCCCAGTACGGCGATCACCACCGGACCATCGGCGCAGGCAAAGCAGCCGAAGGGGGTGGACAGCGGATGGCGGTTGCCCACCCGGCGCGGCTCGGCCCCGGCGTAGAACTGCACCGCATGGGCGGTCGGCAAAAGCGAGAACAGCGCGTCGAACATGGCAACGTCGATGGTCGCGCCCTCGCCGGTCGCCTGTCGCCGGTACAGCGCCGCAAGGATCGCCCAGCTGGCATAAAGCCCCGCCATCAGGTCGCCGTAGCTTTCCCCCACCTTCAATGGCGCGCCACCCTCTTCCCCCGTCACCGCCATCAGCCCCGACATCGCCTGCGCGACCAGATCATAGGCCGGCAGATGCGCCGCAGGGCCGGACTGGCCGAAGCCCGAAATCGCGGCATGGATGAGCGACGGCTTTTCCTCCCGCAGTTCCGGGCCCAGTCCCAGACGGCTGGCGACGCCGGGGCGGAAATTTTCCACCACCACGTCGCAGGCCAGCGCGATCTGCCGGGCGACCGCCTGTGCGGCGGGGTCCTTCAGGTCCAGCACGATCGACTGCTTGCCCCGGTTCATCAGCGTGAACAGCGCCGATTCCCCCTGCAGGAACGGGCCGATATGGCGGTAATCGTCACCCTGCGGCGGTTCCAGCTTGATCACCTCGGCCCCGAGATCAGCCAGCAGCGCCGTGCAGAACGGCCCCGCCAGCACGCGGGTCAGGTCCAGGATGCGCAGGCCGTGAAGCGGTTTCATCGCTCAGGCCAGGGCGGGCATCTGAATGCCGGTGGCGGTGGACAGGGCACCGGCAGCCACCAGCGCGGCGGCTTTCGCAAGGTCGGGGGCAAGGTAGCGGTCGTCCTCCAGCGCGCGAACCTCGGTGCGGAGCGCGCGCACGGCGGCTTGCAGCGGGGCGGAGGTCTTCAGCGGCGCGCGGAACTCCACCCCTTGCGCGGCGCACATCGCCTCGACCCCGAGGATCACGTTCAGGTTCTTGACCATCCGGCGCAGGCGGCGGGCACCGTGGGCGGCCATGCTGACATGGTCCTCCTGGTTCGCGCTGGTGGGGGTGGAATCAATCACTGTCGGATGCGCCAGATGCTTGTTTTCGCTCATCAAGGCGGCGGTGGTGACTTCTGCGATCATCAGGCCGGAGTTGAGACCGGGCTTCGGCGTCAGGAAAGCGGGCAGGTCGAAGCTCAGCGTAGGGTCGACCATCAGCGCCACCCGCCGCTGGGCAATCGCCCCGATCTCGGCCAGCGCCATCGCGATCATGTCGGCGGCAAAGCCCACCGGCTCGGCATGGAAGTTGCCGCCACTGACGATCTGCCCGTCCGACAGCACCAGCGGGTTGTCGGTCGCGGCATTGGCCTCGGTCTGCAGGGTGCGCGCCGCCATCCGCAGCACATCCATCGCCGCGCCGGTCACCTGCGGCTGGCAGCGGATGCAATAGGGGTCCTGCACCCGGGTATCGCCCTCGCGGTGGCTGTCGCGGATCTCCGATCCCGCCAGCAGCGCCCGCATCGTGGCCGCCGCGTCGATCTGTCCGGGCTGGCCGCGAAGCGCATGGATTTCCGGCTCCAGGGGCGCGGTCGAGCCCATGATCGCATCGGTCGAGAGCGCCGAGATCACCAGCGCCTCGCGCGCGGCCTGCCAGCCCTGGAAGAGGCCGGCGAGCGCATAGGCGGTGGAAAACTGGGTGCCGTTGATCAGCGCAAGGCCTTCCTTCGCGCCAAGAGTGATCGGCGAAAGCCCTTTTATCGCAAGTGCTTCCGCGCCGGTCTTCACCTGGCCGTCGACCAGTGCCTCGCCATGTCCGATCATCACGGCAGTCATGTGGGCCAGCGGTGCAAGGTCGCCCGAAGCACCCACCGAGCCTTGGTCGGGGATCACGGGGGTCACGCCCTGGGCCAGCATCCCTTCGATGCAGGCCACCACGTCGGGGCGAACGCCCGAAGCCCCGCGGCCCAGCGACAGAAGCTTCAGCACCATCATCAGCCGGGCCACGTCCTCCGGCATCGGCGCGCCCACGCCGCAACAATGGCTGAGGATCAGGTTTTTCTGAAGCGTGGCCGTGTCTTGCGGGGCGATCTTGATGCTGGCCAGCTTGCCGAAGCCGGTGTTCACCCCATAGACCGCCGTTCCGCCATTCGCCGCCGCCGCGATATGGCTCGCCGCGCGTTCGATGCCGGGACGGGCGCTGTCGGCCAGCCGGGCGGGCAGGCCCAGGCGGAAGATGCGCTCAAGTTGCGCCAGCGTGACCTGGCCGGGGATCAGGATTTCAGGCGTCAAGACGGCCTCCGAAAATGCGTTGGTGAAGCGGCGTGGCGCCGATGCGGTAGGCAAGCTCCGCCGGGTGATCGGCGTCCCAGATACAGAGATCGGCGCGCAGGCCGGGGGCGATGCGGCCGCGGTCGGCAAGGCCCAAGGCGTTCGCAGCGTGGGCGGTGGTGCCCAGCAGCGCCTCTTCGGGCGTCAGGCGGAAGAGGGTGCAGGCCATGTTCATCGCCAGCGTCAGCGAAGCCATCGGCGAGGAACCGGGGTTGAGGTCGGTCGCGACCGCCATCGGCACTCCGGCGGCGCGTAGGGCGGCGATGGGGGGGGCCTGCGTCTCGCGCAGGGTGTAGAAGGCGCCGGGCAGGATCACGGCGACGGTGCCCGCCGCTTTCATCGCGGCGATGCCTTCGGGCGAAAGATATTCCAGATGGTCCGCCGACAACGCCCCGTGCCGCGCCGCAAAGGCGGCCCCACCCTGGTCGGTCAGTTGTTCGGCATGCAGCTTTACGGCCAGGCCAAGCGCCCGCGCCTCGGCGAACAGCGGTGCCAGTTCCTCGACCGAGAAGGCGATGTTTTCGCAGAAGGCATCGACGGCATCGACCAGCCCCTCGGCCTGCGCCACCCGCAGCGAGGGGATCGCCACCTCGGCAATATAACCCTTTGCATTGCCTTTGAATTCCGGCGGAATGGCATGGGCGGCAAGATGCGTCGTCTTCACTGTCACCGCGCGCGACTGCCCGATCCTGCGCGCGACGCGCAGCATCTTCAGCTCGTCCGCGATGGTCAGCCCATAGCCCGACTTCACCTCGATGGTCGTGGCTCCGCTGGCGATCAGCTGGTCGACGCGGGGCAGGGCGCGGGCCAGCAGCTCCGCCTCCGACGCCGCCCGCGTCGCCGTCACGGTCGAGAGAATCCCGCCCCCGGCGCGGGCGACCTCCTCATAGCTCGCCCCCTTCAACCGCAGCTCGAACTCCACCGCCCGGTGGCCGCCGAAGACCGCATGGGTGTGGCAGTCGATCAGCCCGGGGGTGACGAGGCGACCTTCCGCGTCATGCCCGGGAAGCGACCGATAGGCGGCAGGCAGGTCGGCCATCGGCCCCGCCCAGACAATCCGCTCGCCCTCCAGCGCCACGGCAGCGTCGGGGATCAGGCCGTAGCCATTCGTCATCGTCGCAAGGGTGGCATGGGTCAGGAGCATCGGCTTGCCTTATGCGTGGTGTATTGGCTAATATGTCTAGACATAATGCAAGTCAAGTGAGTCGCCATGATCCTGCACGCTGAAACCGCACTGCTGCCGGAGGGCTGGGCCAGGGACGTCCGCATCGTGATCGAGGATGGCCGCATCGCCTCGATCAGTCCCGGCCACGCGCCCGAAGGCCTGGCCCACGGCTGCCTGTTGCCCGCGCCGGTCAACCTGCATTCCCACACCTTCCAGCGCGCGATGGCGGGCCTGACCGAGGCGCGGACGGCGGGGCAGGACAGTTTCTGGACCTGGCGGACGCTGATGTACCGCTTCCTCGACCGCCTGAGCCCCGAGGACGTGCAGGCGATTGCCGCGCAGGCGATGGTCGAGATGGCGGAAAGCGGCTTTTCCGCCGATTGCGAATTCCACTACCTGCATCATCCGGTCGGCGGCGGCACCTATGCCGACCCGGCGGAACTGTCGCTGCGGATCGCGGCGGCGGCGTCCGAGACCGGGCTGGGCCTGACCCATCTGCCGGTGATCTACGAACAGGGCGGGGTCGATGGCCGCGCGCTGGCCGGGGGGCAGCTGCGCTTCGGCTCCTCGCCCGAGGTCTATGCGGCCCTGCTGGAGGGGGCAGGGCGGGCGCTCTCCGCGATGCCGGATGCCGTGCTGGGCGTCGCGCCGCATTCGCTGCGGGCAGTCAGCCGGGCGACGCTGGACCGGGTCGCGGGCATGGTGCCGGGCGGGCCGGTGCACATCCACATCGCCGAGCAGGTCGCCGAAGTGACAGAGGTTCAGGCCGCCTGGGGCGCACGTCCCGTCGACTGGGCTGTCGCGAACCTGCCGCTGGACGCCCGGTGGTGCATGATCCACGCCACCCAGATGACGCCCGCCGAAACGGCGGCGCTGGCGAAAACCGGCGCGGTCGCGGGGCTATGCCCGATCACCGAGGCGAACCTCGGCGACGGCATCTTCGACGCGCCCGGCTGGCTGGCCGCCGGGGGCGCCTTCGGCGTCGGCAGCGACAGCAACGTCCGCATTTCCTTGCCCGAGGAATTGCGGCTGCTGGAATATTCCCAGCGGCTGAACCTGAAGGCCCGCGCGGTGATGGCCGACAGCCGCTCGACCGGGCGCTTGCTGTGGCAGGGCGCGGCGAGGGGCGGCGCTCAGGCGGCGGGGCGCGGGGCGGGGGCGATTGCGGTCGGCGAATGGGCCGATCTTCTGGCGCTCGACACCGACGATCTGCGCTTGCAGGGGCTGGGCGGCGACCAGCTTCTCGACGCCTTCGTCTTCGCGGGCCGCGACGGCCTTGTCACCGATCTCTGGTCCGCTGGTCGGCACATCGTCCAGAACGGCCAGCACATCGCCCGCGACGCCATCGCCCACCGCTTCCGCGCCACCATGCGCCGCTTGCGCGAGGCGCTGTGACCCTCGGCTGGGAGGACATCCGCGCCGAAGTCCTGCGCCGCATCCGCGCCCGCGACTGGCCTCCCGGAGCGCTGATTCCGGGAGAGGAGGCGCTGGCCGAGGAATTCGGGGTCGCCCGTGCGACTGTCAACCGCGCGCTGACCGCGCTGGCCGAGGCCGGCGTGGTGGAACGCAAGAAACGCGCCGGGACGCGGGTGGCCGAGCTTCCGGTGCGTCGCGCGCGGCTGGAGATCCCGGTGATCCGGCTGGATGTGATGGGGCGCGGCCTCGCCTACGATTTCAAGCTTCTGGCCGATCGCACCCAGCCCGCCCCGGTCCCCGTCACCGCGCGCCTCGGCCTGCCGGAAGGCACGGCGATGCGCTATCTGGAAACCCTGCATCTGGCAGGCGGGCGGCCTTTCATGCTGGAAACCCGCTGGCTGAACCCCGCCTGCCTGCCCGCGCCCCTGCCGGATTTCACTGCGGTCAGCGCGAACGAATGGCTGGTGACGCATGTCAGCCTCGTCTCCGGCGACATCGCCTTCACCGCCGAACCGGCCAGCCCCCGCGAAGCCGAGGTGATGGGCACCCCCCCCGGCACCGCACTTCTGGTGGCGGAACGGACCACCCACGGGACCAATGGCCCGGTGACGCTGGTCCGCCTCGCCCATGCACCAGGGCACCGGGTGCAGATGCTGTTCTAGGTCTTTGCGGCGATATCCGTGCGACCCTCACCCCCGCCGAACCTGGCTTCGGTAAGGGCGATAAAGTTCCGCACCGTATCGAGCCCAGCGGCCTCTTTCGCCTGCAAGAGCGGAAGCACGCGGTCTTGCGTCGCGCGGGCATGGTCGAGGTCGTCCAACCCATAGGCCACCCCGTATCGGGCAAGCTCATGCTCGGACACCCAAGCCTCGCGAGACGGGTAGAGACCCGGAATCACCACGCTGAGGCAGCCGCAGATCGCGGCATATTGCGAATAGAAGGTGGCCTCGTCGTAGGAGTAGAAGGTCTCGCAGCGGTTGAAGATGCTTGCGATCTCTTGATGCGACAGGTCGTCGATCTGGATGGCATCCGCCGTTTCCGCGATCCTTGGCTTCTCCAACCCTTTGCGGACCATGAAACACGCCCCGCTCCGATCCTTGCGGCCTTCGTTGCGATAGATCGGGTTGACCTTCCAGAGGAAGAGATCAGGTGCACCGCCTGTGACCTCGGGAAGGTCGAACATTTCGCCGACCCGGAAGAACATCTCGTCCGGGCCGAACTCGTAGGGATACAGCAGGCCCGGTCGATACATCAGCCAGCGGACCACCTTCTGCGCCTTCAGTGGGTTTCCGAGCACGATTTCCGGATAGATCACCACGCTCTTGCGCAGATCGTCCGGCTTGGCCAGTGGCAGTTTCCGGCCTGGGGCAAACGCGAACCACGGCCCCCGCCACAGCAGCGACGGATGCTGGAAGGCCGCTTTGACCCAGGCGACCGGATGCCCCGGGGCGGGATTGTGCACCGGCCACATCTTTACTTTCGCGCCCAGGTCGTCCAGCGCATAGGCCAGTTCGTGAAGAAAGATCGCGCCCCCGCCATCGGGGTTGTAGGGCGGGGCAACCACAACGTAGCTCAGGTTCATTCATCTGACTCCCGTGCCAGCGCCGAAAGGCAGGCCCGGATCGAAGCGTCGTCCGCGGCCGGCACAATCTTTCCAGGCAGGGCACCCGCACTCGCTTCAAACGCATACAGGCTGAAATATCCCATGCCTTGCGACCTCAGTTTTGCAGAAGCCAGGTTCTGGCCGTAGCGATGATCTCATCCACCGCGCTGTCCTCCAGCGCCCAGAACATCGGCAGCCGCGCGAGGCGGGCCGAGATGTCGTCGGTGACCGGCAGGGCGCCATCGGCGCGACCATAGCGCAGTCCCGCCGGGGCGGAGTGCAGCGGAACATAGTGGAACGGTGTCACGATCCCCGCGTTCCGCATATGGGCGATGAAGGCGTCCCGGTCGTCGATGTCGCGCAGCAGCAGGTAGAACATGTGCCCGTTGCCCGTCACGCCTTGCGCCGCATGGGGCAAGCCCACCCGGCCTGCATCCTCCAGATCGGCGAAGCCGGTCGCATAGCGGTCGAATATCGCAAGCCGCCGGTCGCGGATGGCATCTGCATGGTCCAACTGCCCGGCGAGGAAGGCGGCGATCAGTTCACCGGGCAGCATGGAGGACCCGAGGTCGACCCAGGTATACTTGTCCACCTGTCCCCGCAGGAAGCGCGAGCGGTTGGTGCCCTTCTCGCGAATGATCTCGGCGCGCTCCACCAGTTCGGGACGTGTCAGGGTCAGCGCGCCGCCTTCGCCGCTGATGATGTTCTTGGTCTCGTGGAAGCTGAAGGCAGCCATGTCGCCCAGCGACCCGGCCGGCCTGCCGTTCAAGGACGATCCCAGGGCCTGCGCCGCATCCTCGACAAGAAGCAGCCCGTGGTCGCGGGCGGTCTCGGCCAGCCGGTCCATCGCGGCGGGGAAACCCGCGTAATGCACGGCAAAGATGGCTTTCGTCCGGGCCGTCACCGCGCGGGCAGCGGCTTCGGGGCTGATGTTCAGCGTCGCGCGGTCGATGTCCACGAACACCGGAACCGCGCCGCGCAGGGCCACGGCATTGGCGGTGGAAACGAAAGTGAACGAGGGCATGATGACCTCGTCCCCCGGCGCGAGATCACACAGAAGGGCCGCCATCTCAAGTGCCGCGGTGCAGGAATGCGTGATAAGTGCGGTCGCCCCCCCGGTCATCTCCGAGATCCGGCGGTTGCACTGGCGGGTGAACTTGCCGTCTCCCGATAGCTGGCCTAAATCAACGGCCTTGAGCAGATTGTCGAGTTCGCAACCTACGATAGATGGTTTGTTGAACGGAATATTCCGCATTGGCAATGCGCACTTATCCATTTGATGCAGGCCTTGGCGTAGCAGAGTCATTCTCCGCAAGTCAAGCCGCAGGGCGGGCGGCTGTCCGCATCGGAAGACCATACGCGCGGGGCGCGCGGATTGACGGCACGGCCGACGTTGCCGATGGCCCGGTCACTACCCGAAATGCCGGGCGACCAGCTGCGTCAGCTTGCGGTGCAGCGGCAGCGTCCGGTGCCGGATATGGATCGCGGCGAAGACCGGCTGGCGCAGGTCGGGGGCGTCCTCCACCGCCATGAAGCGGCCCCCGGCGACCAGATCGGCGGCGGTTTTCTCCAGCACATAGCCCGACCCGCCCATCGCCATCAGCAGCGAGACGACCGAGCCGGATTGCCCGACCGACACCGCAGCCGTGGCAAGGTCGGGGGTCAGCTGGCGGTGCATCTCCTCGAAGGCGGGGGAGAAATGCGCAAAGACGAAACGGCCTGGGGTCACTTCGGCAAGGCGCGGGGTATCGGTCGAGATCATCCGGTAGCTCACCTCGCCCACGCTTTCGAAATGCAGGTCGGGGTGGGGCTTGGGGCTGAACATCACCGCGAAGTCGAGGATGCCAGTCAAGAGGTCGGCGCACATCTGGTTGGAATAATCGGGTTCGATGTAGAAGGCGGTCTCCGGGACCGCCGCCCGAAACCGCGCCACCCAGTCGCCCAGATAGACCGCCGCCAGGTCGTTCTGGATGCCGAGGCGCAGAAGCTGCGACGCGCCCTGCGGGATCTGGATGCGGCGCCGCGCCTCATTCCATTCATGGCGCAGCGCGCGGGCATGGGGCTCGAAGCGCTTGCCTTCCGGGGTCAGGTCGGTGCCTGCGCGCGAGCGGTCGAAGAGCCGGGACCCCACCGCCTGTTCCAGCGCGGTGACCCGGGCCGAGACGGTGGACTGGGTGATCCTGAGACGCTCGGCCGTGCGGTGGAAGCTGCGGGTCTCGGCAAGGTCGAGGAAGGTGTCGAGGAGGTCGATCTGCATGGGTCGCCGCTGCGCTGGTGGCAGGCCCCGGGGGCGCTTCGCCCCCCGGACCCCCCGAGGATATTTGGGCAAATGTGAAAGGCGTGATCGGGTTTGTCGATCAATAGCCCGGTTCCGCCCGAATTGAAAGCGGGCGCTTGGCGGCAGATAGTGGCGCAAGCTTCGGGAGGGCGGTCATGGCGGAATTTGCGCAAGCGCGGGTGGTGATCATCGGGGGCGGGGCGGTCGGGGCCTCGGCGCTGTACCATCTGGCGAAGGCGGGCTGGACCGACTGCCTGCTCCTGGAGAAGAACGAGCTGACCGCCGGGTCGACCTGGCACGCGGCGGGGAACGTGCCGACCTTCTCCGCCAGCTGGTCGATCATGAACGTGCAGCGCTATTCGGCCAACCTCTACCGGGGCCTCGGGCAGGCGGTGGACTATCCGATGAACTACCATGTCACCGGCTCGGTGCGGCTGGGCCATTCGAAGGAACGGTTGCAGGAATTCAAGCGCGTCGTCGGCATGGGGCGCTATCAGGGGATGGACCTGACGATCCTGTCGCCGGACGAGATCCGCTCGAAATACCCCTTCGTCGAGACCCACGACCTGACCGGTGCGCTCTATGATCCCTATGACGGCGACATCGACCCGGCGCAGCTGACCCAGGCGCTGGCGGCGGGCGCCCGCAAGCTGGGGGCGCGGATCGAGCGCTTCTGCCCGGTGACGGCGGCGCGCTGGACCGGGGCGGAATGGATCCTCAGCACCCCCAAGGGCGAGGTTCGCGCCGAATATGTCGTCAACGCGGGCGGCTATTACGCGGCGCAGGTGGGGGCGATGTTCGGGCGGCGCGTCCCGATGATGGTGATGAGCCACCAGTACATGCTGTTCGACACCATCCCGGAACTGGAGGCCTGGACCAAGGAGGTCGGCCACAAGCTGCCTTTGCTGCGCGATGTCGACTCCAGCTACTACCTGCGGCAGGAGAAGATGGGCTTCAACCTCGGCCCCTACGAGGAAACCTGCCGCGCGCATTGGGCGACGCCCGACGACCCGATGCCGGAGGATTTCAGCTTCCAGCTCTTCCCCGACGACCTGGAACGGCTGGAATGGCACATCGAGGACGCCATGGCCCGGGTGCCCTTGTTGCAGAAGGCGGCGCTGACCAAGGTGATCAACGGCCCGATCCCTTACACCCCCGACGGCAACCCCCTGATCGGCCCGATGCCCGGAGTGCCCAACGCCTTCGAGGCCTGCGTCTTCACCTTCGGCATCTGTCAGGCGGGCGGCGCGGGCAAGGTGCTGGCGGAATGGGTGACCGAAGGCGGCACCGAATGGGACATGTGGTCCTGCGATCCCCGCCGGTTCACGGGCTGGGAGGATCACGACTATCTGGTCGCCAAGGGCAAGGAAGTCTACGGCCACGAATACGGCATGCATTTCCCGATGGCCCGCTGGCCCGCCGCCCCCGACCGCAAACTGTCGCCAGTGCATGACAGGCTGAAAGCCCTCGGCGCCCAGTTCGCGCCCTACAACGGCTGGGAGCGCGCGGAATGGTTCGCCCAAGCCGGGGACGACACCTCCTGGGAGGCGACCCAGACCTGGGGCCGCGCCGGTCCGTGGGAACCGCGCATCCACGCCGAGGTGGAGGCGGTGCGCGATGGCGTGGGCGTCCTGGACCTGCCGGGCTTCACCCGCCTGCGCCTGACGGGACCGGGCGCGCGGGCGCATCTCGCAAGCCTCACGGCGTCGAAACTGCCGCAGCCGGGGCGCACCGGCCTCCTCTATTTCGCCGACGACAGGGGCCGCATCGTCACCGAAATGACCTGCCTGCCGTTCTCGGACGAGGACGTGGGCGTCATCACCGCCGCCGTCGCGCAGGGCCATGACGCCGACATCTTGCGGAAGGGGCTGCCCGAGGGCGTGGTGCTGGAGGACTGGACCGACAAGATCCACTGCTTCATCGTCACCGGCCCCAAGGCGCGCGACCTGCTGGCGGGGATCGCCGAGGCCGACCTGACGCTGCCCTGGCTGTCCGTCCAGTATTTCGCCAAGGTTGCGGGCAAGGATGTGGCCCTGCTCCGCGTCTCCTTCGCCGGGGAACTCGGCTGGGAGATCCACTGCGACCGGGGGGACGCCCCGGCCATTTACGAGGCGCTGCTGGCGGGGGGCGCGAAGCCCTTCGGGATGCGCGCGCTGAATGCGATGCGGATTGAAAAGGGCTATCGCGCCTGGAAGGGCGACCTTTCCACCGATTATTCGTTGCTGGAAGGCGGGCTGGAACGGTTCATCGACTGGACCCACGACTTCCCCGGCAAGGCGGCTTTGCAGGCCGAGAAACAGCGCGGCGTGAAGAAGCGCTTCGTCTCGCTGAAGGTCGAGGCGGGGGAGTGTGATGCGCCCTACATGTCGACGCTCTGGCACGGTGGTCAGGTGGTGGGCGAGACGACCTCGGGCGCCTGGGGCTACCGGGTCGGGCATTCGCTGGCGCTGGGCATGTTGCGGGCGGACCTCGCCGTGCCGGGAACCGAAGTCGAGGTGGAAATCTTCGGCGACCGGGTGAAGGCCACGGTGCTGGCGGATGGCCCGGCCTGGGACGCTAGGAACGAACGCATCCGCGCATGACGGAGGGTGGACCGGGGGCCAGCCCCCGGACCCCCGGGATATTTGGACCAGTATGAAAGACCGGATGAATGGCTGAGATTCCTACCAAAGCACGCGCAGTTGTCATCGGGGGCGGGGTCTCGGGCTGTTCGGTGGCCTATCATCTGGCCAAGGCAGGATGGAGCGATGTGGTGCTCTTGGAACGCCGCAAGCTCACCTCCGGCACCACCTGGCACGCGGCGGGGTTGATCGGCCAGCTGCGCGGGTCGGCGAACATGACGCGGCTCGCCAAGTATTCGGCGGATTTGTATCGCGGGTTGGAGGCGGAGACCGGGGTTGCCACCGGCATGAAGCAGGTCGGCTCGATTTCTGTGGCCTTGACCAAGGAGCGCCATGAAGAGTTGCTGCGACAGGCCACCGTCGCGCGCATCTTCGATGTGGAGGTGCATGAGATCAGCCCGTCCGAGGCCAAGGCGAAATACCCCCACCTGAACATCGACGGCGTGGTCGGCGCGGTGGCACTGCCCTTGGACGGCCAGTGCGACCCGGCCAACATCGCGATGGCCTTGGCCAAGGGCGCCCGGATGCGGGGCGCGAAGATCTTCGAGAACACGCTGGTCACGGGTGTCACCACCGCCGGGGGGCGCGTCACCGGAGTGGATTATGAGACGGCGGAGGGGCCGGGGCATATTCAGGCCGACGTGATCGTCAACTGCGGCGGCATGTGGGGCAGGGACCTTGCCTTGCAGAACGGCGTCACCCTGCCGCTCCATGCCTGCGAGCATTTCTACCTGATCACCGAACCCGTCGCGGGCCTTGACCCGATGACCCCGGTGCTGCGCGTCCCCGACGAATGCGCCTATTACAAGCAGGACGCGGGGAAGATGATGCTGGGGGCCTTCGAGCCGAAGGCAAAGCCCTGGGGCATGGACGGCATCCGCAAGGACTTCGAGTTCGACACGCTGCCCGAGGACTGGGACCATTTCATGCCCATCCTGGAACATGCGATGCACCGGATGCCGCTCTTCCAGACCGCAGGCATCCACACCTTCTTCAACGGGCCGGAGTCCTTCACCCCCGACGACCGCTACTACCTGGGCGAGGCGCCCGAGGTGAAAGGCTATTGGATCGCCGCCGGATACAATTCCATCGGCATCGTCTCGTCGGGCGGCGCGGGGCAGGCGCTGGCGCATTGGATCACCGAAGGCGAGCCGCCCTTCGACCTCTGGGAAGTCGACATCCGCCGGGCGCAGCCGTTCCAGAAGAACCGCAAGTATCTGAAGGACCGGGTCAGCGAGACGCTGGGCCTCCTCTACGCTGATCATTTCCCCTACCGGCAGGTCGTCACCTCCCGAGGCGTCCGGCGCTCGCCGATCCATGATCAGCTTGCCGCCCGTGGCGCGGTCTTTGGCGAGGTCGCCGGTTGGGAACGCGCCAACTGGTTCGCGAACGAAGGGCAGGAGCGGGAATATCGCTACAGCTGGAAGCGGCAGAACTGGTTCGACAACCAGAAGGCCGAACACATGGCGGTGCGGGAAGCGGCGGGCCTCTTCGACATGACCAGCTTCGGGAAAATCCGCATCGAGGGCCGCGACGCCTGCGCCTTCCTGAACCGGATTTCCTCGGCCCAGATGGATGTGGCGCCGGGGCGGATCGTCTACACCATGTTCCTCAATGATCGCGGGGGGATAGAGGCCGATCTTACCGTGACGCGGCTCTCCGAGACCGCTTTCCTCGCTGTGGTCCCCGGTGCCACCCTGCAACGCAACCTCGCCTGGATGCGGGCCAACCTCGGCGACGACTTCGCCGTCATCACCGATGTCACCGCCGCCGAAAGCGTCCTCTGCCTGATGGGCCCGCAGTCGCGCGAGGTGCTGGCGAAAGTCTCACCGAACGACTTCAGCAATGCCGGACATCCCTTTGGCCATGCTGCGGAAATCGAGATCGGCATGGGCCTCGCCCGCGCGCATCGTGTCACTTACGTCGGCGAGCTGGGCTGGGAGCTTTACGTCAGCGCCGACCAGACTGCCCATGTCTTCGAGGCGATCATGGAGGCCGCGCCCGACCTCAAGCTTTGTGGCCTCCATACCCTCGACTCCTGCCGGATCGAGAAAGCCTACCGCCACTGGGGCCATGACATCACCGATGAGGATCATGTGCTGGAAGCGGGCCTCGGCTTCACCGTCAGCCGCAAGAAACCCGCCTTCATCGGGCGCGAGGCGGTGCTGCGCCGCGAACAGCAGGGCCTCGACCGCAAGCTCCTGCAGTTCCGCCTCAAGGACCCCGAACCGCTCCTCTTCCACAACGAAGCCATTGTCCGCGATGGGAAAATCGTCGGCCCCGTCACCTCCGGCGCCTATGGCCACCATCTCGGCGGCGCCATCGGCATGGGCTATGTCCCGGCCAAGGGTCAGTCGGACGACGACATCCTTGGCGCGCGCTATGAAATCGAGGTCGCGGGCCAGCGGCATGAGGCCATCGCCAGCCTCGCCCCGCTGTACGACCCGAAATCCGAAAGGATCCGCGCATGACACTGGCCGCCCGCCACCAGACCTTCCACGACCTGCATCAGCAGGGCTGCTTCGTGATCCCGAATCCCTGGGACCGGGGCAGCGCGCAGATGATGGCGGCGCTGGGGGCCAAGGCGCTGGCCACCAGTTCCGCCGCCCATGCCTTCACCCTCGGTCGCGCCGACGGCGGCACCGTCAGCCGCGACGAGGCGCTGGCCCATGCGCAGGACCTGATCTCCGCCACGCCGCTCCCCGTCTCCGGCGATTTCGAGAACGGCTTCGGCGACGCGCCCGAGGATGTCGCCGAAACCGTCCGCCTGTCGGGTGAGGCGGGCCTGTCGGGCATCAGCGTCGAGGACACCCGGATGATCTCCGGCAATCCGCCCTACGCCTTCGATCTGGCGGTGGAACGCATCAAGGCCGGGGCCGCCGCCGCCCGCGCGCTGAACCGCCCCTTCATCTTCTGCGCCCGCGCCGACGGCGTCATGCACGGCACCTACGATCTCAAGGAAGCCATTCGCCGCCTGCAGGCCTTCGAGGCCGCCGGGGCCGACCTCCTCTACATCCCCGTGCCCCCCGGACCCGCAGAACTGAGGCAGATCGTCGCCTCCGTGACCAAGCCGGTGAACGCCCTCGCCGCCGGACCGCTCAAACAACTCACCGTCGCAGAACTCGCAACAATCGGCGTCCGCCGCATCTCCACCGGCAGCCAGATTGCCCGGCTGACCCACGCCGCGATCCGCGATGCCACCACCGCCATGCTCGATCACGGCAGCTTTGCCCCCCTTGCCGGCACTGCCAGTGGTGACGAAATCGACGCGCTTCTCCTGAAAGGAGCCTCCCAATGACCGACATGCCCGACATCGGCGAAACCTGCGAACCCACCCGCGCCCGCCGCTCCGGCGGTCGTCAGGCCCGCGTTGCCCTGCGCGCCGCCCCCCTGGCCGACGACGTGAAACCCGTCCGCGCGGGCCTGCCCGGCGGCCAGTACAAGCCGCTGACCGAAGTCGCGGTCCAGCAGATCCACGCCGCTGCGCTGGATGCGCTGGAGCAGATCGGCCTCTCCCAGGCCCCGCCCTCCGGCGTGAAGCTGCTGACCGAGGCGGGCGCCATCCAAGGCGACGACGGCCGCATCCGCTTCCCCCGCGCGCTGGTCGAGGACATGCTCACCAAGGCCGCGCGCAACATCACCCTGCACGCCCGTGACCCGAAGCACGACCTGCATCTGACCGGGACCAATGTCCACTACGGCACGGCAGGCGCGGCGGTCCATATCGTCGACCCCGTCACGCTGGACTACCGCGAGTCGACTGCGCAGGACCTCTATGACGCGGCCCGTCTCGTCGACAACCTCGACAACATCCATTTCTACCAGCGCACGATGGTGTGCCGGGATGTCACCGACAACAAGGAGATGGACCTCAACACGCTGTACGGCTGTCTTGCAGGCACCACCAAGCACGTCGGCACCAGCTTCTCCGACCCGTCCCACGTCGCCGATTGTTTCGAAATGCTGCACATGGTTGCGGGTGGCGAGGAGAAATGGCTGGAACGGCCCTTCGTCTCGAACTCGAACTGCTTCGTCGTGCCGCCGATGAAATTCGCCGAGGAATCCTGCATCACGATGGAGGATTGCATCCGGCGCGGCATGCCGATGCTTCTGCTGAGCGCCGGTCAGGCCGGGGCCACCTCGCCCGCGCCGATCGCGCTGACCATCGTGCAGGCGGTGGCCGAATGCCTCGCGGGCGTGGTCTATGTCAACGCGATCAAGCCCGGCGCCCCGGCGATCTTCGGCACCTGGCCCTTCGTTTCCGATCTGCGAACAGGCGCCATGTCCGGCGGCAGCGCGGAACAGGCTCTGCTCACCGCCGGTTGCGCCCAGATGCACCGGTTCTACGACCTGCCGGGCGGCGCGGCGAGCGGTATCAGCGACAGCAAGCTCCCCGACATGCAGGCGGGCTGGGAACAGGGGATCACCAACGCGCTTGCCGGGTTGGCTGGCCTGAACATGTGCTACGAGGCGGTCGGCATGCACGCCTCGCTCCTCGGCTTCTGCCTCGAAAGCCTCGTCCTCGGCGACGACCTTCTTGGCCAGGCCATGCGGCTGGTGCGCGGCATCGACGTGACGCCGGACAGCACCTCCCTCGACGCGATGAAGCAGGTTTGCCTCGGCGGGCCGGGACACTATCTCGGCAGCGACCAGACGCTGAAGCTGATGCAGACCGAATACATCTACCCCAACGTCGGCAACCGCATGTCGCCGAAGGAATGGAACGAGGCCGGCAAGCCGCTGCTCCTTGACACCGCCATCGCCCGGAAGAACGCGATCCTGGGCAAGGCGGGCTGCCGGATCGAGCCAGAGCTTGACGCGATGATCCGAAAGCGGTTCAACATCTACTTCAGGTAGCGCGCGCAACGCACGGGAAAGACGCAGGAAATGCACTACGGCTATATCGGCCTCGGCAACCTTGGCGGCCATCTGGCGGCAAGCCTTCTGCAAGCGGGCCACCGCGTCACCGTCTATGACCGCAACGCCAAGCTCGCCGAGCGCCACGCCGCGCTGGGGGCGACAGTCGCGCCCTCGGTTTCGGCGCTGGCCGAAACGGTGGACCATGTCTTCACCTGCCTGCCCAATCCCGCCGTGTCCGAAGCCGTGCTGGCCGAACTGATGACCGGGCTCAAAGCGGGTGCGACCTGGATCGAGAATTCCACCCTCGGCCGCGATGACGTGCTGCGCCTTGCGGGCCTTGCCCGGATCGGCGAGGTGCGCCTCTTGGAGGCTCCGGTGACTGGCGGCGTCCATCTGGCCGCGCGGGGCGAGATCACCGTGCTTCTGGGCGGCGACCAGGATCTGGTCGACCTGCACCGCCCGGCGCTGTCGGTGATCGGCAAGCGGCTCTTCCACATGGGGCCGCTCGGCTCGGCGGCGATCATCAAGGTCATCACCAACATGCTGGCCTTCATCCACCTCAAGGCGACCTCGGAAGCGCTGATGCTGGCGAAGCGGGGCGGGCTGGACCTCGGCCAGGCATGGCACGCGATTGCAGCAAGTTCTGGAAACAGTTTCGTCCATGAAACCGAAGGCGCGCTGATCCTGAACGGCTCCTACGACATCGCCTTCAACATCGACCTTGCGCTGAAGGACCTGGGTTTCGCGCTTGGCTTCGGCAAGGAATTCGGCGTGCCGCTCGACCTCGCCTCGATCACGCAGCAGACCTATATCGCGGCCAGGGCGGCCTTCGGCGGCGAGGCGCAGTCGCCGATGATCGCCAAGTTGCTGGAGGACCTTCTGCACACCGACCTTCGCGCCGAAGGCTTCCCGGCGCGGCTGGAGTGACGGCTTGAGAGGCCCGGGGACGCGGGTTAAGCTTCGGTAAACGCCCGCGACCAAGCCTTTGATTTCATTGCGGGTCCGAATCTTGTCCACTGTGGACAGAAGGAGCCGCCATGACCGCCGACACCGACGCCCGCATCGCCCGCCTGCTCCATCACCGCAAGGCGGGCCTTGCCCTCGGCGACCCCGTCGTCCCCCCGATCTCGGTCGCGACGACCTTCCACCTGCCCGAGGCGCAGGGGGCCTCGCATTACTACGGCCGCTCCGGCCAGCCGACCTGGGACGCGGTGGAGGCGCAGCTGGCGATCCTCGAAGCCGCAGAAGTGGTCG
>NZ_JAYRPN010000078.1:0-81612 GCF_041911175.1 Tabrizicola sp. | reverse complement strand
CCGCCCTGCGCATGGCGATGATGGACCGCGCCCACGGTCGCCGCACCGTGCCGCAGATCTTCATCGGCGGCACCCATGTCGGCGGCTGCGATGACATCCACCTGCTTGACCATCAGGGCAAGCTTGACCCGATGCTGGCCGAATGATGCGGGCGGCGCTGGTCCAGCTGACGGTGACGGACGATCCGGCGGCGAACCTGCCGGTGACAGTGGGGTACATCCGGCAGGCGGTGGCGGCTGGCGCGGGCTTCGTGCTGACACCCGAGCTGACCAACGGGCTGTCCTCCAGCCGCGCGCATCAACGCAGCGTGTTCCGGCATGAGGAGGACGATCCGACCCTGGCTGCGCTGCGGGCCGAGGCGAAGGCGGCGGGCATCTGGCTGCTGGTCGGCTCGCTGGGGCTGTTGACGCATGACGCGGACGGGCGCTTCGCCAACCGCAGTTTCCTGATCGCCCCGGATGGCAGCGTGGCGGCGCGTTACGACAAGATCCACATGTTCGACGTGAACGTCTCGGCGACCGAGGTCTACCGGGAAAGCGAGGGCTACCGGCCCGGCACCCGCGCCGTGGTAGCCGAGACGCCCTTCGCGAAGATCGGGATGACCGTCTGCTACGATGTGCGCTTCCCGGCGCTGTACCGTGGGCTGGCGCAGGGCGGCGCGCAGGTGATCACCGTACCCGCGGCCTTCAACCACATCACCGGCGCGGCGCATTGGGAGACCCTGTTGCGGGCGCGGGCGATCGAGACGGGCTGTTTCCTGCTGGCACCCGCGCAGACCGGGTTCCACGCGGAAGCCAACGGCAAGGGGCGCAGGACGCATGGGCATTCGCTGGCCATCGCGCCCTGGGGGGAAGTGCTGGCCGATGCGGGGGTCGAGCCGGGGGTGACTCTGGTCGATCTTGACCTGACTGAAGTCGCGAAGGCGCGGGGCAGGGTGCCCTCGCTTAGCCATGACCGGGGCTTTGACGGGCCATGAGCACCGAAAAGGCTGAGGACATCGCGGTTGCCCTCTTCGGCGAGCTGTTCATGGCCGACCAGCTGGCGCGGAACCGGATTTCCAAGGTGCTGCCGAAGGGGATGGAGCTGTCGCATTTCAGCGTGCTGAACCACCTGGCGCGGGTGGGCGACGAACGCACCCCGGCGCAGCTGGCGAAGTCGTTCCATGTGACGCGGGGCGCAATGACGAACACGCTGGCCAAGCTGGAATGGGCGGGCCATGTGCATATCCGCCCGGACTGGGAGGATGCGCGGCAGAAGTTCGTCGCGATCAGCCCCAGCGGCAGGGCGGCGCGCGAGGCTGCGCTGGCGGGCGTGGTGCCGCTGATCGCCGAGGTGGTGCAGGCCATCGGCGCCGACCGGGTGCGGGCGCTTCTGCCCGTGCTGCGCGAGTTGCGGGTCAAGCTGGAGGACGGCTGACCCTTCGGGTCATGTCCGAAATGCCATACCGCCCCCGGTTCCTCCTGCCGCCGAACCGATAGCCCTTGCCCTGCCAGCGATATCTTCGCATAGATTCGGGGTATCTCCAGGGTTCCGGTCGCCATGCTGCTTTCGCCTCGCCACGTCCTTTCGTCGCTTGCCCTCGGCACTGCGCTGTGCAGTTCGCCCGCGCTGGCCGAGATGACGGTTTCGCCAAACCTGAACGGCATGCCCGGCCTGATCGACATGCCGTCGGGTGATGCGCAGCCAGATGCGACCTTCTCGTTCAGCGTCGGCAATATCGGGCCGATCACCCGCACCACGCTCAGTTTCCAGGCGACGGAACGGCTGTCGGCCTCGTTCCGGTTCCAGACCTGGCGCGATTGGGACGCGGTCATTCCCGGCGACGCCGAAGAATCCGACCGCAGCATCGACCTGCGCTACCAGATCCTGAAAGAGGGCAAGATCGCCCCTGCCGTGACCATCGGTCTTATCGACCTGACCAGCCGAGGGATGTTCGCGTCGGAGTATATTGCCGCCACCAAGACCTTCGGCGACCGGCTGAAGGTGACGGCGGGCCTGGGCTGGGGGCGGCTGGGCAGCTACCAGGGCATCGGCGCGCCCTTTGGCAGCCGCCCTCCGGTCGATCCTGCAGGCACCCCGAATGCCGACCAGTGGTTCCGGGGCGAGGCCGCGCCCTTCTTCGGGGTGGAATACAAGATCAACGACAGTTGGACGCTCAAGGGCGAGTATTCCTCGGACGCCTACCTGATGGAGGACGGCGAACGGGGGCTGATCGAGCGTGACAGCCCGTTCAATTTCGGACTGGAATACCAGCGCGGCCCGAACCTGCGCTTCGGCGTCTATTCGCTTTATGGATCCGAAGTGGGCCTGGCCTTCCACATCATCCTTGACCCGAAAAGCCGGGCGACCGGCGGGATCGTCGGGGCGGCGCCGGTGCCGGTCAAGGCGCGACCCGCCCGCGCGGTCGACCCCGACGCCTATGACGGCGGCTGGGTCACGCAAGCCGATGCCGGCCCGATCCTGCGCGAGAATCTGGCCAAGCGGCTGGCGGCCGACGGCATCGCCGTCGAGGACTTGGCCTATACCGCGACGACCGTCCAGGTGCGCATCCGCAATGGCCGGATTGACGCCGGATCGCAGGCCATCGGCCGCACCGCCCGCGCGCTCAGCCATGTCATGCCCGCCTCGGTCGAGGTGTTCGAGATCGTGCCGGTGGTCAACGGGATCGGCGCTTCGAAGGTCACCATCCGGCGCAGCGACCTGGAAGAGCTGGAATATGCCGCCGACAACGCCACACTGCTGCGCGAGCGGATCACCGTCACCGATGCGGGGGCAGCTCCGGCCTTCTCCCTGGGCGACGAAGACCTGTATCCGAAGTTCCGCTGGAGCCTGAAGCCTGCGATCCGGCTTGCGGAACCGGCAAAGGGCGATATCGGGCTGCGGTTGTCCGGCACCTATGACCTGGCGCCGGGACTTGTGCTGTCCGGCTCGATCTACAAGCCGGTCGCCAGCAACCGCGACAGTGCCACGCCCTCGACATCCGTCTTGCCGCATGTGCGCACCGACAGTGGGCTTTACAACGAATTCGGCGACCCGGCGCTGGAGAAGCTGACCCTGGCCTGGTACGCGCATCCGGCTGAGAACATCTATTCCCGCGTCACCCTCGGCTATCTGGAGCGGATGCATGCCGGGATCTCCGGCGAGGTGCTTTGGATGCCGGTGGACAGCCAGCTCGCCCTGGGTGTGGAGCTGAACTACACCAAGCAGCGCGACACCGACGGCGGGCTGGGCTTCGACGAGTACGACTATGACGTGGTGACGGGCTACGTCTCGGCCTACTACGACTTCGGCAACGGCTACCTTGGGCAGCTTGACGTGGGCCGCTACCTGGCAGGCGATGTCGGCGCAACGATCTCGCTGGACCGGGTCTTCGCGAATGGCTGGCGTGTCGGCGCCTTTGCCACCGTGACCGATGTCAGCGCGGCCGACTTCGGCGAGGGCGGCTTCGACAAGGGCATCCGCTTCACCATCCCGTTCAACTGGGCGCTGGGCACCGACTCGCGTCGTGGCATCGGCATGACGCTGCGACCGAAAACCGGGGACGGCGGCGCGCGGGTGGATGTCGACGACCGGCTCTACGATTCCCTGCGCGAGTATCACACCAACGGGCTTGACCCCGATTGGGGCAGGGTCTGGCGGTGAGGTCAGCCATGAAGCTTGTGGCAGGCGTGGCCCTGCTTGCCGTTCTCGCGGCCTGCGGCAACGAGAAATCCGGGCCGAACCCGATGGTTTCGGCTATTGGCGCAATGGCGAAGGACGGCGTTGCCAAGGTCGCGGCGAAGAAGTCCGGCGGCAAATCCACTGCCAAGGCTGCGACGCCTGCCGAGCTTCGCACCCAGCTGGAGGCAGCGGGCAAGCCCGTTCTCCTCGCCTCCTCCAAGACCCTGGGCCAGACGGGGTTCCTGTCCATCCTGGATGCCAAGGGCGATGTCCTGACCTGGACGACCCCAGACGGGGCGACGTTCTCGCAGCGCAATGGCGTGTTGATCCAGACACGCGGCCTCGGGGCCGACCTGATGTCGGCAGAGGCGCCTTCGGTCGGCCAGTTGCTGCATCCGGGTGCCAGCTACCAGCGCATCTACTATTTTCTCGGCGATGACGACCAGGGGACGCGGCGGACCTATGACTGCACGATCACCATCGTCGGCAAGGAAAGCATCGAGGTCCTTGGCCGCAGCCACAGCGCGACCCATGTGAGCGAGACCTGTGAACGTCCCCTGGGCAAGCTGACCAACGACTACTGGATCGAAGGCGCGTCGATTCGGCAATCACGGCAATGGGTCAGCGGCGCGATCGGCTATATCGAGTTCCAGCGCGTGATCGACTGAAGCCGCTCGGCAGCCCGAGGCCCGGCGAATCTGATGCAAGAATCGCTCAGTTTCGGCTATTCTTTCATCCAAGCCGTGAAGATCGGCTGGCTTTCGTCGGTCCGCTGGTAATCTGGCGCTACGGACCACAGCAGGAGGGCCGCCATGAAGACCCTGATTGCGTTGACGCTGTCCGCCGCCCTGGCTGCGTCGTCTGCCCTTGCTGGCGGTCCTGTCGTCGTGGTCGAGGAAGAACCCCCCGTGGTCGAGGAAAAACCTGCCTCCAGCGCCGGAATGCTGCCCTGGCTGGCTGTGCCGCTGATCCTGTGCATCGTGATGTGCGGGCCGGACGACAACACACCGCCGCCCTGATCGCGGTGCCGTTTCAGTAGTCCTTTTCCAGATAGACCCCGATCCCGGTCTGCCCATCGGCACCCAGGCGGCCCTTGACCGTCACCCCCTCGCGCAGGTCGAGGTTCAGGTTGATCCGGCTCTTGCCCTCCTGATCGACCTCGATCTCGGTATAGACGTTCTCCGAGATGTACTTGCCCGCCTTCAGAGCGGCGCTGCCGTTTTCGTCCGTGGTCACGTCCAGGTCATCCAGCCCGAAGCTGCGGCGCAGGTTGCCGACGATGCCGACGCCGCCGCGCCCGGCCAGCACGGCGACGGCATTCGCCAGTTGCGCGGCTTGCAGGGCCGAGATCTTGTCCAGCCCTCGCCCGAACAGAAGGCGGGCCAGCACCTCTTCCTGCGGCAGTTCGGGCGATGAGATGAAGCTGACCACCGGGTCGTCCGCCGGGCCTTCCACGGTGACGGTGCTGGTGATCCCGTCGCTTTCGGTCGAGGCCTCGATACCGATGTCGGGGACAAGACTGCCCTCCAGAACCATGTCTGCCCGCGACAGGACCAGGCGGCGACCGAGGATATCCATCCGCCCCCGGATCAGGTGGAAGCCACCCGAGGGCCGCATGTCCGCCGTCGTGCCTTGCAGCCGCAACTCGCCGCCCAGTTCGGCGTCGATCCCCCGACCGCGGATGAAGACCTGGCTTGGGGCCGAGATGACCAGGTCCAGCGCGATGGGCCGTGCAGAGCCGCCGCCGCCAGCAGTCGCGCTGCCATCGCCCAGCAGTCCCGCCTTGCGCCGGGTGTCCCGCACGTCGCGCGGTTCGCGCAGGTGGCGGATATCCAGCAGCGCCGCCGCCGAACTGAAGCCCGAAGAGGGCACCCGCACTTCGGTTTCCGATAGGGCGAGGTTCCCCGCCAGTCGCGCGCCGCCGGTCAGCGGGCCTTTCAGCGACAGACCGCCGCTGACTCGGGTGTCGTAAAGTTCGGGGTCGTACAGCCGCAAGGCATCCAGCGCGATCATCAGGTCGGCGGTCTGCGGGCTGGAAAGCCCGATGGGCCCGTCGACCCGCAGCTTCCCGCCTGTCGACAGGCCGGAGGTCGCCGCAAGCCGCAGTGTCCCGTCCTGCAACTGCCCGATGGCCTCGACCTGCTGCAGCGACAGCCCCAGACCGGGATCGGAAATCCGCCCGTCGGCCAGCGTCACCCGCCCCGACAGCGAGCGCAGCGCAAGCGGGCCGTTCAGGCGCAGGTCATAGCCGACGCGGCCCGAGATCGACCGGGGCGAGAGGATCAGGTTCGCCAGCCCCGCCTCGCCCGCACCCTTGATCGTCAGGTCCGCCGAACCGAAGCCGTTGGCAATGCGCCCGACAACCGCGGCGTTGATCTGACCCGGCCCTTTGGCGGAAATGTCCAGGCCATAGCCCTTGTCGTCCTGCGTCGCCGTGCCGGAAATGGTCAGCGGGCCCGGCGCCTCGGGCACGATCAGCTCAAGGTTCGCCAGCCGCGCCTCCAGCTTGATATTGCGCTGGCCGCCGTCGACCGTGCCGCTGGCCGTCGCCGAAAGCTGCGGGTTCGACAGCTTGGCCGACTGCACCTGCACGACGCCATCCTTCAGCGCGAGCGCCACGTCGAGCAGGCTTTTTCCGGCCAGAAGCTTGTCCGCTTCCGGGTTGCCGATCCGCAGCGACTGGCCGGTTCCCGTCAGCGTGACCTGTCCGTCTTCCGGCGTTCCGCTGAAGCGTCCGTCCAGCGCGATCTTGCCGCCATAGCCCGGCCCCAGCACCGCCAGGTTCTCCAGCGTGATCGATCCGGCCAGGTCCGACCCGAGCGACGACAGCTTGCCGTTCGCCCGCGCCAGAAGCCCGTCCGCCGCAACCTCCATCGACCGCAGGACGGTCCCCGCCTCGTCCCGGCGGATCGAGGCGGTCAGGGTCGACGGTCCGGCCAGAAGGCGATCAGCCTGCGGAATGTCCACGCGCAGGTCGCTGCCCTTGAAGGCGATGTCGGCGTCGAAGAACCCCGACAACCGACTGGCCGAGCCGGTCAGCTCCAGCCGGCCCGACCCGCCCAGCTTGCGGCCCGCGATTCCCGAAAAGCGCGAGAAATCGGTCGCGTCCACCGCCAGCCGGCCCGTGGTCAGGAAAGCGTCGCTCAACCCTTCGATCTTCAGCGCCCCGGTGCCGGTCAGGCCCGCGCCCTGGAACCTGATGTCCGAAAGCTGCAAGGCGCCCGAGCCTTCCAGCATATGCATCCGCACCTGGCCGCTGATCTCCGGTCCCAGCGCCTCGGCCAGCGCCGGGTCCATAGGCGCGATGCCCGAAGCCAGCAGGTTGAGCGTTCCGCCAAAGCTGTTGCCCGCCGGGGTCCGCCCCACCCGGCCCGACCCGTCCAGCCGCATCCGGGCGATCTTCATGTCGGGTTGGTCGAACCCGTCCACCGACACTTCGCCCGACCAGCTGTCCTTGTCGCCCGGTTTCGTCGCCAGATGGAATTCGGCCCGGCTGAGGCGGATACTCTCGCCAAAGGGCAGGATGACCGGAGCGTTGTCGGGCGAGGCGAGTGTGCCCGTCACGTCGAACCATTCTGGCAGGCCATCCGCCGCGATCTCGGCCTTGCCGCTCAGGCTCAGCGATCGGGCGGACAGGTCGAAGTGATCCAGCAGGAGCCGCCCCGCCGGGGACCGCAGCGCATCGGCTTTCAGGGCCACCTCGGTGCCGAAGAAATCCACCTGCTCGGGGGCAAGGATCGGCGCCAGGTCGCCCGCCACGTCGGCAAGGAAGCGATAGCCGCCGTTTTCGCCCCGGACCGTCACCGTGCCCTGCAACCGTTCGGCCCCGTCGGTCGCCAGCGCGATCTGCGCCGCATAGTCGTCGACCGGCCCGGTTCCCGTCACCTTCAGCGAGGCCGAGGGCGCGCCGGGTATGTCCAGCAGGCTGACCACGATCCCCTTCGCGTCCTCCTCGGCCACCAGCTCCAGCCCCAGTTGCCGCGTCGCGTTGGAATAGGAGGCGTCCAGCGTGATCTCGCCCCCCGGCCCCTCGCCGGTGCGGATCAGGTCCAGCTTGGCCTGCCCCTCGCCCCCTACAAGCTCCATCGAGGCGTCCAGCGTCCCCGTCACCGCCTGGCCCAGCACCTCTGGCGCCAGTTCGATCCGCTCTGCCGCCACCCGGTCGATGTTCACCGAAACCGGCAGGTCCGGCAGGCTGAAGCCCGAGGCTTCCGGCGAGGGGGACCCGGCCTGCGTCTCGGGCAGGCGTGCGATGATGATTTCCTGCGCCGAAAGCTCGTTGATGTTCAACTCGCCCGACAGCAGCGCCGAGCGGCTCCAGTCCAGCACCACCCCGTTCAGGGTGATCCAGACACCCTTGTCGTCGGCGATGGTCAGCGACGCCATCGTCGCGCGCGAGGACAGGGCGCCCTCGAAGCCTGTCACCGTCACCTGCCGCCCGGCATCGGACAAGGTGTCCTCCAGGAAGGCGGTCAGGTAGTCGCGGTCATCTTCCTGCGCCCAGGCCAGTCCGGGGATCAGGCAGGCGGCGATGAGCAGGAGCCGCCGCATCAGAACGACTGCCCCAGGCCGACGTAGATCTGCACGCCCTCGCCGGTGGTGCCGCTGATCGGCGCGGCCACGTCCAGCCGGATCGGCCCCAGCCCGGTGTCATAGCGCAGGCCCAGGCCCGCCCCGGCATGGCTTTCCGCAGTTGCTCCGGTGAAGCTGTCCAGCCCGATGCTGCCCCAGTCGACGAAGCCCACGACGCCGATCTTGTCGCTGACCTTGGCGCGCAATTCCAGCGATCCGGCCAGGAAATACTTGCCACCGATCAGGAACTGCGGCCCGAAGCCCCGCGTCACCGCGATTCCCAGCGAGCGGTAAGGTTGCCCGCGCACCGTGCCGCCCCCGCCCGAGAAGAACAGGTCGTCGCGCGGGGTTTCCAGCAGGTCCGAACCGAAGATCGCCCCGGCCTGAACCCGGGCCGCGACCACGAATTTCCCCGGCTCGCCCAGGCTGCGAAAGGCGCGCCCGTCCACCGTCGTGCGCAGGCCCGATCCCGTGGTGCCGAACCCGGCAAAGGGCTTGGCGGTGGCGTCCAGGTAGAAGCCCTTGGTCGGGTTGTTCGCCACGTCCCGCTTGTCCCAGGTCACGCCGAAGGGCAGTGAGAGGTTGCGGAAATGGAAGGAACCGCCGGGGTCGCGGCCATCCAGGTAGTCGTAGGTCAGCCCGGCATGGGCCGTCAGCGTTTCGGAAAAGATATGCGAGAACTTCAGCCCGAAGGTCACCGAGTCGAGATTGTAGTCGATCTCGTCTTCATGCGAATAGCCCAGCACCAGCCCCGCCGTCGTGTCCGGGGACAGCGTCGCCGGGCGGTCCAAGGTGATGTCCAGCCCGTAGTCGACGCCGCTTTGCCCCGACCCGATGTTCGTCACCCCGGCCTTGATGCCCAGTCTCTCGCCGCCGCCCAGCAGGTTCCGGTGCAGCCAGGACGCCGAAAGCGACACCCCGTCCAGACTGGCGATCTCGGCCCCGAAGGAATAGCGGCGCGGCTTCTGCTCCACCACCGTGGCGGTGATGCCCAGCAGGTCGGGCGCGGTGATCCTCTCGTCTTCGGTCAGCGCTACCGACGCGAAGATGCCCGTCCGCCGGAGCCGGGTTTCCGCCAGCCGCAACTCGGACTCGCTGAAGGTGTCGCCCTCGGGCAGGCCTGCGATCTTGCGGATGCGACGCTCGCGCATCCTGTCCTCGCCCACGATCTCCAGGTGCCCGAAGCGCAGGCGCGGGCCGGGGGCCAGGGCGATGTCCGCATCCAGCCGCCGCGCCGCGTGGTCGGCCACCACATCCTGCGAGGCGACTTTTGATTTGGCATAGCCCGCCTCCCGCCAGCTCTTGATCGCCACGTCCACCGCCGAGGCCACCGCTCCGCTTTCCGCGACGGCGCCGGTGTGGAACTCCTTCGGCAGCTCGGTCCCCCGCGCCAGCGGCTGCACCCGCGCCAGGCCGAACCGGAAGGGATCGCCGGGGTCCACCGCGATACGGATCACGGAAATCGCGCGGGGAGCCTCCAGCACCGGAATCGCCGCCGCCTCGCGCCCGTCGATCAGGATGCGGATATCGACCGAGTAGTGCCCCTTGGCATACATCGCCGACAAAATCCGGGCATAGTCGGCCCGTGCTGCGGCCAGAAGATCCTGCGGATCGGTCTGTCCTTCGGACTGCAGGGTGCGCAGTTGCGAGGCCCCCTCGACCGCCTGCTGCAGGTCCTTCGACCCGCCCGCCACGACTATGTCCAGCCGGTCCAGCGCCTGCGCCGACGAAGCCGCCAGCGCCAAAAGAACGGCAACGGCAGCCCCCTTGGCCCGCAAGAGATTGCGACCGGCACTCACGTCAAACACCTCATCGACACCACATCCCCGGACTATTGCAGCTTGCATCGGCCCCTTCAATCCGGGGAAACCGCATGGGCGGAGTTGGGTTCCCGCGCAGGCGGCGCCAAGTCCCTTGCAGACTCACCCGCATCGGCCTATATGCACCTCAACAGCTGCTTCAGGGTCCAAACCTGACGCTACCGAAAGTCACGGGCGGGCCGCTGGGTCCGCTTTTTTGTTTCTGGACAGCATGACCGATCTTGTCGCGAAAACCGCCATCGACCGTCGCCTGGCTGACATCGTCCAGCCGGTGATCGAAGGCCTCGGCTTCGAACTCATCCGCCTGCGGCTGATGGGCGGCAAGACGCGCGTGCTGCAGATCATGGCCGACCGTCCCGATGGCGGGATCGGCGTCGACGAATGCGGCGACATCTCTACCGCCGTCTCTGCAGTCCTCGACGTGGAAGACCCGCTGGAGGACAACTATGTCCTCGAAGTCTCCTCGCCCGGCATCGACCGGCCGCTGACCCGGCTGAAGGATTTCGAGATGTGGAAGGGCTGGGAAGCCCGGGTCGAGACGACCGAGCTGATCGACGGCCGCCGCCGCTTCAAGGGCGATCTGGCGGGGGTCGAGGGCGACGAGGTGCTGATCACCATCGAGGAAGGCGGCGAGGAGGTCACCATTGGGCTGCAGTTCGACTGGCTGTCCGATGCCAAGCTGATCCTGAGCGACGCGCTGATCACCGAAATGCTGCGCCAGAAGAAGGTGGCCGAGCCCACCGATGGCCAGTTCGACGAGATCGAGGAAATTGACGGGGACGAGGACGACGAGCCTGCCCCCGAGACGAAACACTGAGCGGAGAGACCCCGATGGCAATCACCTCGGCCAACCAGCTTGAGCTTCTGCAGACCGCCGAAGCCGTTGCGCGCGAAAAGATGATCGACCCGGACCTGGTGATCCAGGCGATGGAGGACAGCCTCGCCCGCGCCGCCAAGTCGCGCTACGGCGCGGAAATGGACATCCGCGTCAAGATCGACCGCAAGACCGGGCGTGCCAGCTTCACCCGCGTCCGCACCGTCACCGAAGACGACCTGATCGAGAACCACCACGCCCAGATCACGGTCAAACAGGCGAAGAGCTACCTCGCCGACCCGCAGATCGGCGACGAAGTCATCGACGACGTCCCCCCGGTCGACCTGGGCCGGATCGCCGCGCAATCGGCCAAGCAGGTGATCCTGCAGAAGGTCCGCGAGGCCGAGCGTGACCGCCAGTTCGAGGAATTCAAGGACCGCAAGGGCACCATCATCAACGGCGCCGTCAAGCGCGAGGAATACGGCAACGTCATCGTCGATATCGGTCGGGGCGAGGGCATCCTGCGCCGGAACGAGAAGATCGGTCGCGAAGCCTACCGCATCGGCGACCGCATCCGCTGCTACATCAAGGACGTCCGCCGCGAGCCGCGCGGGCCGCAGGTCTTCCTGTCGCGCACCGACCCGCAGTTCATGGCCGAGCTGTTCAAGATGGAAGTGCCGGAAATCTATGACGGCATCATCGAGATCAAGGCTGTGGCCCGCGATCCGGGCTCCCGCGCCAAGATCGCCGTGATCAGCTACGACAACTCCATCGACCCGGTCGGCGCCTGCGTCGGGATGCGCGGCAGCCGCGTGCAGGCCGTGGTGAACGAGCTTCAGGGTGAAAAGATCGACATCATCCCGTGGAACCAGGACACCGCGACCTTCCTGGTCAACGCCCTGCAACCCGCCGAAGTCTCGAAGGTGGTCTTCGACGAAGAGGCCGGGAAGATCGAAGTCGTGGTCCCTGATGAGCAGCTTTCGCTCGCCATCGGCCGTCGCGGCCAGAACGTCCGCCTGGCCAGCCAGCTGACTGCGCTGGACATCGACATCCTGACCGAAGCCGAGGAATCGCAGCGTCGCCAGGCCGAATTCGCCGAACGCACCAAGCTATTCATGGACGCGCTCGATGTCGACGAGATGATGGCGCAACTTCTGGTCGCCGAGGGCTTCACCAACCTGGAAGAAGTCGCCTACGTTGAGCTGGACGAGCTTCTGTCCATCGACGGTTTCGATGAGGATACCGCCGCCGAGCTTCAGGCCCGCGCCCGCGACTATCTGGAAGCGGCCAATGCCAAGGCGATGGAAAACGCCCGTGCGATGGGCGTGGAAGACAGCCTGGTCAACTTCGAAGGCCTGACCCCGCAGATGCTGGAAGCCCTGGCCCAGGACGGGATCAAGACGCTGGAAGACTTCGCCACCTGCGCCGATTGGGAACTGGCGGGCGGCTGGACCACGGAAAACGGCCAGCGCAAGAAGGACGAAGGGGTCCTCGAAAAGTTCGACATGTCGCTTGAGGAAGCGCAGACCCTGATCATGACCGCCCGCGTGATGCTGGGCTGGGTCGACCCGACCGAACTCGAGCAACCGGAAGAAGAGGTTGCCGACGACGAGGAGGCCGAGGCCTGATTTCAGGCCTCGGGGACACGCGTTGACGCGCGGCGGCCGGGAAAAAGACAGGGACGACCCGGAACGCAAGTGCATTGCGACCGGGGAAAGCCAGCCGAAGGCGGGTCTGATCCGCTTTTGCGCAGGTCCTGACGGGCAGATCGTCCCGGACGTGCTGGGCAAGCTGCCGGGGCGGGGCATCTACGTCTCGGCCGACCGGGCGGCGCTTGAGAAGGCGGTGAAGAAGAATCTCTTCACCCGCGCGGCCCGCCAGCCGGTGAAAGTGCCGGAAGGTCTGGCCGATCTGGTCGAGGCTCTGATCGCCCAGCGGACCGTCGATCTTCTGTCGATGGCGCGCAAGGCGGGTGAGGCTGTCACCGGCTACGAGAAGGTGAAGGACTGGCTGGTCAAGGGCACGGCGGCAACGCTGATCCAGGCCAGCGACGGGTCGGAACGGGGCAAGACGAAGCTGCATGCGCCGGAAGGCGAAAAGGGCTTCGTCGGCTGTCTGACGGCTGGGGAAATCGGTTTGGCATTCGGGCGCGAACGTGCGATACACGCCGCGCTTGCCGCTGGTGGACTCAGGTCCCGTGTTGTAGAGGAAGCGGCAAAACTCGCGGGCCTGCGTGGGCAGGCCGGTGGGGATGACGGCGGCGAGACCGCCATGAAGGATACGAAGAACGAATGACCGATACTGACGGCAAGAAACCTCTTGGCCTTGGCGGCGCCCCCCGTTCCGGACAGGTGAAGCAAAGCTTCAGCCACGGCCGGACCAAAAGCGTCGTGGTCGAAACCAAACGCAAGCGCGTGGTGGTGCCCACTCCGGTCAAGCCGGGGGCGCCCGGCGCTGGCGCGCCGTCGACCGCGACCGGGCTTGGCGATCCGTCCAAGCGTCCTGCCGGAATCACCGATGCCGAGATGGAGCGTCGCCTTGCCGCCCTCCGTGCTGCCAAGGCGCGTGAGGCCGAGGATGCCGCCCGCCGGGCCGAGGAAGACCGCGCCCGCGAGGAAGAGCGTGCCCTCCGCCGCGCCGAGATCGAGGCGAAGGAGCGCGAGGATCGCGAACGCGCCGAAGCCCTGCGCCTGAAGGCCGAGGAAGAGGAGCGCGCCGCCAAGGCCGAAGCAGCCGCCAAGATCGCGGCAGCCGAAGCCCGCAAGGCCGATGTTCTGGGCACCCGCGCCCGTTCGGCCACTCCGCCGCCTGCTGCCGCCAAACCGGCTGACCGTGCTGCCCCGGCCTCGCCTGCGGCGACCGAGGATGCGCGCGGCCCGGCCTCGGCCAAGCCCGGCCTGCCGACGCCCCGCAAGACCGACCGCGAGAAGGACGACCGCGCCGACCGCGGCGCCAAGCGTGGTGGTGGCGACGAGGGTCGCCGTTCGGGCAAGCTGACGCTCTCGGACGCCATCTCGGACGAGGGTGGCCGCCAGCGCAGCCTGGCCGCGATCAAGCGCAAGCAGGAAAAGGCCCGCGCCAAGGCGCTTGGCCTGGGCCACAAGGCCGAAAAGCAGGTGCGCGATGTGCAGCTGCCGGAAACCATCGTCGTCAGCGAACTGGCGAACCGGATGGCCGAACGTGCCGCCGACGTGGTCAAGGCCCTGATGAAAATGGGCATGATGGTCACGATGAACCAGGCCATCGACGCCGACACCGCCGAACTGGTGATCGAGGAATTCGGCCACAAGGCCGTCCGCGTGTCGGATGCCGACGTGGAACAGGTCATCGACACCGTCAAGGACACCGACGAAAGCCTGCAATCGCGTCCCCCGATCGTCACGATCATGGGCCACGTCGACCACGGCAAGACCTCGCTCCTGGACGCGATCCGCCATGCCAACGTCGTGTCGGGCGAAGCCGGCGGGATCACCCAGCACATCGGCGCCTATCAGGTGAAAACCCCGAACGGCCAGCTGGTGACCTTCCTCGACACGCCGGGCCACGCGGCCTTCACCTCCATGCGTTCGCGCGGGGCCCAGGTGACGGACATCGTGGTGCTGGTGGTCGCTGCGGATGACGCCGTGATGCCGCAGACGGTCGAGGCGATCAATCACGCCAAGGCCGCCAAGGTTCCGATGATCGTGGCGATCAACAAGATCGACAAGCACGAGGCGAACCCGACCAAGGTCCGCACGGACCTGCTCCAGCACGAGGTCGTGGTCGAAGCCATGTCCGGCGACGTGCAGGACGTGGAAGTGTCGGCCAAGACCGGGCTGGGGCTGGACGACCTTCTGGAAGCCATCGCGCTGCAGGCCGAGGTGCTGGAACTGCGCGCCAACCCGAACCGGGCGGCGTCTGGCGCGGTGATCGAAGCCAAGCTCGACGTGGGCCGGGGTCCGGTCGCGACGGTGCTGGTCCAGAACGGCACGCTGCGCAAGGGCGACATCTTCGTCGTCGGCGAACAGTGGGGCAAGGTCCGCGCGCTGATCAACGACAAGGGCGAAACCATCGCCGAAGCCGGGCCTTCGGTTCCGGTCGAGGTGCTGGGCCTCAGCGGCACGCCCTCGGCGGGCGACACGCTGAACGTGGTCGAGACCGAAGCCCAGGCGCGGGAGATCGCGGATTACCGGATCAAGACCGCCAAGGACAAGCGGGCTGCGGCGGGCGCTGCGACCACGCTGGAACAGCTGATGGCCAAGGCCAAGGCTGACCAGTCGGTCGCGGAACTGCCGATCCTGATCAAGGCCGACGTGCAGGGCTCTGCCGAGGCTATCGTTCAGGCGATGGAGAAGATCGGCAACGAGGAAGTCCGTGTCCGGGTGCTGCATTCCGGCGTGGGGGCGATCACCGATACCGACGTGGCGCTGGCCGAGGCGTCGAAGGCGCCGATCATCGGCTTCAACGTCCGCGCCAACGCGACGGCGCGGGCTTCGGCGACGCAGAAGGGCGTGGAGATCCGCTACTACTCGATCATCTACGATCTGGTCGACGATATCAAAGCCGCCGCGTCGGGCCTGTTGAAGGCCGAGGTGCGCGAGCATTTCATCGGCTATGCCAAGATCCTGGAGGTCTTCAAGGTCTCGGGCGTCGGCAAGGTCGCGGGCTGCCTGATCACCGAGGGGGTCGCGCGGCGGTCGGCGGGCGTCCGTCTCCTGCGGGACAACGTGGTGATCCACGAGGGCACGCTGAAGACACTGAAACGCTTCAAGGACGAGGTGAAGGAAGTCATCTCGGGCCAGGAATGCGGGATGGCCTTCGAGAACTACGAGGATATCCGGCAGAACGACGTCATCGAGATCTTCGAGCGGGAAGAGGTCCAGCGCACGCTGGACTGATCCTGTCCACGGTGGACAGATTTTCGCGACCAGTCTTTTCAAGGGGTTGGCTGCGGACGTTCAGGAAATATTAGGAATTGCGCCGGGCTTTCGGGTCCGGCGTTTTTCTTTTCCGGACGGCTCGTCGTGCGCCTTCGGCTTCTCCTCGCGGGGCGGAGCGAGGAGTGCCCGAAGGGCTTCGACGAGCGGTTGTCAGAGCCAGTCGCGCAGGATCGGAATCAGCGGCAGGTCGGCGGGGGGCATCGGATAGTCGCGCAGCCGGTTGGGCGCGACCCAGGCAAGCTGCTGCCCTTCGAGCGAGCGGACCGTGCCCTGCCAGCGGCGGCAGGCGTAGAGCGGCATCAGCAGGTGGAAGTCTTCGTAGGTGTGGCTGGCGAAGGTCAAGGGCGCGAGGCAGCTGGTCCAGGTGTCGATGTCGAGTTCTTCCTTCAGCTCGCGGATCAGCGCGGCTTCGGGGGTTTCACCGGGTTCGACCTTGCCGCCGGGGAATTCCCAGAGACCCGCAAGCGACTTGCCCTCGGGGCGCTGGGCCAGAAGGACGCGGCCGTCGGGGTCGATCAGGGCGACAGCAGAGGCGAGGATGATTCTCATGCGGGGTCCTTGGTGGGGACCGCCGGGGGGCCAGCCCCCCGGACCCCCCGGGATATTTGGGGACAGAAAATATCAGGAGCGGTAGTCGGCGTTGATCTCGACGTAGCGCGCGGTGAGGTCGCAGGTCCAGACGCTCCGCCTGGCCTTGCCAAGCCCGAGGTCGACGGCGAAGACCAGGTCCTGCCCCTGCATGTAGGCCGCGCCGTCCTCTTCCTTGTAATCGGGGTTCCGCCAGCCGTTTTGGGCGACGAGGATGTCGCCGAAGCGGATGGTCAGCTTGTCGCGGTCGGCTGCGGCCCCCGACTTGCCGATGGCGGCGACGATGCGGCCCCAGTTCGGGTCCTGCCCGGCGACGGCGGTCTTCACCAAGGGCGAGTTGGCGATGGCGAAGGCGACTTTCGCCGCGTCTTCGTCGGAGGCGGCGCCGGTGACGCGCACTTCGACCAGCTTGGTCGCGCCCTCGCCGTCGCGCACCACCTGCAGTGCAAGGTCGCGCATGACGCCCGCCAACGCGGTCTCGAAGGCTTTCAGTGCCGGGCCTTTCAACTCGGCGGCCTTCGACTGGCCGGTCGCGGCGATGAGCAGCGTGTCGGAGGTGGAGGTGTCGCTGTCCACCGTGATCGAGTTGAAGGTGGCGTCGACGTTGCGCGCGAGCATCTTCTGCAGCTGGTTCGCGCCGATCTTCGCGTCGGTGAAGATGTAGACCAGCATGGTCGCCATGTCGGGCGCGATCATGCCCGAACCCTTTGCGATGCCGGAGATGTGGATCACCCCGCCCTCGCCCTGCACCGTCGCGGCGGCGCCCTTCGGGAAGGTGTCGGTGGTCATGATCGCCTGCGCGGCCATTTCCACCGCGTCTTCCTTCAACGCGGCGACAAGGGCGGGCACCTTGGCGGTGATCTTCTCGAACGGCAGCGGCTCGCCGATCACGCCGGTCGAGGAGGAGAAGACACGCGAGGCGGGCATCCCCAAAGCCTCGGCGACCGCGCCGGTGACGGCGGCGACAGCCTCATCCCCGACGCGACCGGTGAAGGCGTTGGAATTGCCGGAGTTCACGATGATCGCCGCCCCTGCATCCGCCGAAACCTTCATCGCAAGCTTGGCCTGGCAGTCGCGGACGCAACCCGACCGGGTGGAGGAGCGGGTGAAGACCCCGGCCATCGTCGTGCCGGGGGCAAGGCGGACGAGCATCACGTCCTTGCGGTTCTGGTAGCGCACGCCCGCCTCCACCGCCGCGAATTCGGCGCCGGGGATGGCGGGCAGCACCGGGAAGCTGGCGGGGGCCAAGGGCGAGACCGGCTTCAGCGCCTTCTTCGCCGCCGCGACCACGTCGTTGACCGCGCCAGACACGGCTTCCGTCACCGCTTCGGCCACCGGGGCTGCCGCCGCGGTCAGGTTGTCCTTCAGCTTGCGCACTTTCTTCTTCAGCGCCTTCGCTTCGGCCTTCCAGTCGGTCTTCGCCATGTCCCGTCCCTCTTGTTGCCGGTTCCGTCAGTCGATCAGGGCCGAGTTCTTCAGGATCGCCGGGTCCAGCCCTTCGCCATCGCGGGTGATCGTGGCGCCCTTGCTCAGCTCGTCGATCTTCGCAGTTACTGCAGCGCGTTCAACCTCGGAGGCAAGTTCGTCGCGCATCTGGTCCAGCGTCGGCTTTTCGGCGATGCGGGTTTCCTTGACCAGGATCAGGTGGTAGCCGAAATCGGTCTGCACCGGGCCGGTCACTTCGCCGACCTTGGCGCCGACGACGGCATCCTCGAAGGGCTTGACCATCATGCCGAGGCCGAACCACCCGAGGTCGCCGCCATTGGCGCCCGATCCGGTGTCGGTGGACTTGGCCTTGGCCAGTTCGGCGAAATCGGCCCCGCCGGCGAGTTCGGTCTTCAGCGCGTCGGCCTCTTCCTGGGTGGCGACCAGGATATGCGCGGCATGGTATTCGGTCTGCGGCTTGGCGTCCTTGAAGCGGTCGTCATAGGCCTTCTGCAGCGCCGCGTCGGTGACGGCTTCCTTGACGATGCCTTCGATGGCAAGACCCGAGACATAGCCGCGCTTCTCATTGTCGATGGTGGCGACGGCGCGGGGGCCGAGGTCCTTGATCGACTGCGCCAGGACTTCCTGCTGGATCAGCTGGTCGTAGATGCCCTTGAACAGGACGTCATCGGGCAAGGACTGGTATTCCGGCGGCAGGGTTTCCTTCATCGCGATCATCTGGCCAAGGGTGATCTTGGCACCGTTGACCGTGGCCACCACGGTATCGGCGGTTTCGCCTTCGGCCAGCACCGGACCGGCCAGCAGCGCACCCAGCGCCAGAACCGACCAGAATCCTGAACGTTTCGTCATTTTCACCATCTCCTGATCGGCGCGATCCGCCTGCCCAAGTTGACTATCCCGGCCTTCCCCCTTACATCGCGACAGTCGCGTGGAACGGGGCCCTCCGGTCATTCACTGGCCCTTCTAGGGAAGGTGTCGGAGCCGGGCAAGTCAAAGTGCCACACGATGCTGTCAGAAGCCGCTGGACGGAGAGAACATGCTGGGATTTGGATCGCTTGCGCGCAAGGTGTTCGGGACCCCGAACGACCGCAAGGTAAAGTCCGTCCGTCCGGTCGTGGCGCAGATCAATGCGCTGGAGCCGGAATACCAGGCGCTGACCGACGAAGGGATCATCGCCAAGACGCGCGAGTTCCAGAAGCGGGTGCAGGAGGGCGGGGAAGATCTGGACAGCATCCTGCCGGAAGCCTTCGCCAACTGCCGCGAGGGCGCGCGCCGGGCGCTGGGGCTGCGGGCCTTCGACGTGCAGCTGAAGGGCGCGATGTTCCTGCACCAGGGCAACATCTCCGAGATGAAGACGGGCGAGGGCAAGACGCTGGTCGCCGCTTTCGCGGCCTACCTGAATGCGCTGACCGGCAAGGGGGTGCATGTCGTCACGGTGAACGACTACCTGGCCAGGCGCGACTCGGAATGGATGGGCAAGGTCTATGCCCAGCTGGGGATGACGACGGGGGTGGTCTATTCGCACCAGCCCGACGCCGAGAAGATGGCGGCCTACCGCGCCGACATCACCTATGCCACCAACAACGAGCTGGGCTTCGACTACCTGCGCGACAACATGAAGGGCTCCTTGGAGGACATGGCGCAGCGCGGGCACAACTATGCCATCGTCGACGAGGTGGACAGTATCCTGATCGACGAGGCGCGGACGCCCTTGATCATCTCGGGCCCAAGCCAGGACCGCAGCCCGCTGTACACGGCGGTGGATGCGGTGATCCCGCAGCTGACGCCCGAGCATTATGCGGTCGACGAAAAGACCCGCGGCGTGACGCTGACGGAAGAGGGCAACGATGCCATCGAGGCGCTGCTGCACCAGGCGGGGATCCTGCCGGAGGGGCAGAACCTGTATGCGGCGGAAAGCACCACCATCGTCCACCATGTCAACCAGGCGCTGCGGGCGCACAAGCTGTTCTTCAAGGACCAGCAATACATCGTCCGCGACGACGAGGTGATGCTGATCGACGAATTCACCGGGCGGATGATGAAGGGGCGGCGGCTCTCGGACGGTCTGCACCAGGCGATCGAGGCCAAGGAGGGGGTGAAGATCAACCCCGAGAACGTGACCTATGCCAGCGTCACCTTCCAGAACTACTTCCGGCTTTATGACAAGCTGGGCGGCATGACCGGCACGGCGGCGACCGAGGCCGAGGAATTCCGCGAGATCTACGGTCTGGGTGTGGTCGAGGTGCCGACCAACCGTCATGTCGCCCGCCTGGACGAGCATGACCAGGTGTTCCGCTCTGCCCGCGAGAAATACGACGGCATCCTGAAGGCGATCAAGGAAGCGCACGAGAAGGGGCAGCCGATCCTGGTCGGCACCACCTCGATCGAGAAGTCGGAGCAGCTGTCGGACCTGTTGAAGAAGGACGGCATCCCGCATTCGGTGCTGAACGCGCGCCAGCACGAGATGGAAGCCAAGATCGTTGCCGACGCGGGCAAGCTGGGCTCTGTCACCATCGCGACGAACATGGCGGGGCGGGGGACCGACATCAAGCTGGGCGGCAACGTCGAGTTCAAGATCATGGAGGCCATCGCCGCCGACCCCGAGGGCGACCACGTCGCCATCCGCGCCCGGATCGAGGCCGCGCATACGGGCGAGGAAGAGGCCGTCAAGCAGGCCGGGGGCCTGTTCGTGCTGGGCACCGAACGCCACGAAAGCCGCCGGATCGACAACCAGCTGCGCGGTCGCTCGGGCCGTCAGGGCGACCCGGGCCGTTCGGCCTTCTTCCTGTCGCTGGAAGACGACCTGATGCGCATCTTCGGGTCGGAACGGCTGGACAAGATCCTGTCCACGCTCGGGATGCAGGAAGGCGAATCCATCGTTCACCCCTGGGTCAACAAGAGCCTGGAGAAAGCGCAGGCCAAGGTCGAGGGGCGCAACTTCGACATCCGCAAGCAGCTTCTGAAATTCGACGACGTGATGAACGACCAGCGCAAGGCGATCTTCAGCCAGCGCCTTGAAATCCTGCAGGCCGACCACGTCGCCGACGTTGCTGCCGACATGCGGCATCAGGTTGTCGAAGATCTCGTCGACCTGACCATGCCGCCCAAATCCTATTCCGACAGCTGGGACGTCGATGGACTGGTCACCGGCTGCCGCGACATGCTGAACATCGACCTGCCGATTGCCGCCTGGGCCGCCGAGGAAGGCGTCGACCAGAACGACATCATGCAGCGCATCATCGAAGCTTCGGACAAGATGATGGCCGAGAAGACCACGGCCTTCGGCGAAACCACGATGCAGACCATCGAGAAGCAGGTCCTGCTGCAAGCCATCGACAGCAAGTGGCGCGAACACCTGCTTCGGCTGGAACACCTGCGCTCGGTGGTGAACTTCCGCGGCTATGCGCAGCGCGACCCGCTGAACGAATACAAGACCGAAGCCTTCCAGCTGTTCGAGGGGCTGCTGAACTCGCTGCGCGAGCAGACCACGCAACAGTTGTCGCGCATCCGTCCGGTGTCGCAAGAGGAACAGGACGCCATGATGCGGCAGATGCTGGCCGCCCAGCAGGCCGCCGCAGCCGAGCAGGCCAAAGCGGTCGAGGCTGCCGCCGGTCCGGCCGTCCTGGTCGCCGCGCCTGCCGCCGCCGCCGCAACCCGCCTGGCCGGGTTCGACGAAACCGACCCGACGACCTGGGGCAACCCCGGCCGCAATGACGCCTGCCCCTGCGGCTCGGGCGAGAAGTTCAAGCATTGCCACGGGCGCCTCGCCTGAGGCAGAGCTGCTGACCCCGGCCGGATGTGGCCGGGGTGCTTTGTTCTTGCCTTGGCGTCAATCGGGGGGTTGCGGCGCGACCTTCCCCAATAATGCCATTTCTCCGCCAGTATTGGGGTCTACCCCGACCTGAGTACGATTCTCGTGCCGGGGCGCTGCCATGCTTTTGGGCAAAAAGGTTCTGCGGATCACCGCAGCAGTGGCCGTTGCGGCAGCAGCGGCCCATACGGCTGAGCGGCTGAAGGCGCCTGCCGTCGAACAGTCGGTTCTGGTCTCCGCTGCCCGGCTTGCGACCTCCGACGCTTCGCCCGATCCCTCGACCGAGTCGGCGGTGCCGCAATCCGCCTCGCTCAGCAGCCCGGTGGAAAAGCGGGTCGGCGATCTGACCGGCATCACCCCGGTGGCGGCCACGACTCCGCCCGCAGGCGGTGACCGTTGTCGCCCCGAGCTTCAGCTTTCCACCCAACCCGGCGCGATGATCCGCCTGTCCCTTGCAGCGCCCTGCAACCGGGGCGAACGGTTCATCGTGCGGCACGCCGGTCTGGCCTTTTCGGCGCGGACCCAAGCCGACGGCTTCGCGACCGTGACCCTGCCTGCCCTGCGCGCCGATGCGCTGGTCGCCGGTCTATCTGCAGGATTCCCGTCTGGTGCTGGGCAAGATCGCGGTCCCTGATGTCAGCGCCTATTCGCGCTTTGCCATCGTCTGGGAACTTCCTGCCGATCTGGACCTGCGCGTCACCGATGGCACGAAGGTTCTGGTCGGCAGCGGCACCTCGGCTTCCGATGGTGACCAGGGGGTGATCGCGCTGGGCTCCACCGCAGTGCAGTCTCCTGTCCTGGCGCGGGTCTATTCCGTTCGCAGCCAGACATTGGGCGATGCCGACATCACCGGAGAACTCAGGATCACACCCGCCTCATGCGGGCGGACTCTGCGGGTGGACACGGTCTACTCTTCCCGCGGCATCGCCACCACTGCCGACCAGGCGATCAGGGTTCCGCTATGCGGCACCGCCGGCGATATTCTGGTGTTGAAGAATCTTGCGCCTGCCCCGAAACTCGCCGCCCCGAAGTAGGTGCGGATTGGCAGGGTATGGGTGTGAAGGCAGGACTGGCGGCGCTTGGCGCTGCCCTGTGCATTTGGGGGTCTGCCGCTGCCCAGGACGTGACGCTCGTCGCGCGTGAAGGGGGCATTGTCCTCAATGGCACGCTTCAGGGTTATGACGGGGAATTCTACCGGATTTCAACTTCTTACGGGCTACTGACGGTGGACGGTCAGGGGGTGATCTGCGAAGGCCCCGCCTGCCCGGAGCTGACCGCGCCCAAGGCGGTGATGCGCGTCGTCGGTTCGCCCGATGCGGCGGCGCTGTTGCCGGTCCTGTTCCAGGCCTTCGCAAGCGAACGCGGGCTGGTCTACGAGGCGGCCGAGAGCGGGGACTATGCCGCGCGCATCCTCGACCCCGAAAGCCGCAAGGACCTGGCGGAGATTTCCTTCGCTGCCCTTCCGCCCGATCAGGCGACCGCCGCGCTTGAAGCCGGGGCGGCGGACCTGAAGCTGGCCTACCGGGCCGAGGCGGGGTTCAGCAGCCATGCCGTCGCGATGGATGCGCTGGTGGCGATCGTCGCACCCGACAACCCGACGCCCGAGATTTCCACCGTCGAGCTGGCTTCGGTTCTGGCGGGCAAGGTCACGAACTGGTCTGAAATCGGCGGACCGGACATGCCGGTGGTGCTGCATGCGCTGGCCGGGGACACGGACATCCAGCAGGCGCTGGCCGACCGGCTTGGCGCGAAGGAGGGGGCAGTGGAGCTGCACCCCGACCTCGCGTCCCTGGCGCAGGCGGTGGCGAAGGACCCCTGGGCCATCGCGATCTCGGGCCGGTCGGCGATTGCCCCGGCGCGAAGGATGCCCCTGACCGACAGTTGCGGCTTCCCGCTCTTGCCGACGGCGCTGGCGATCAAGGCCGAGGACTATCCCCTGGCGCTGCCGGTGATGCTTCTGGCCGCCAAGCGCCGCTTGCCCTTGCTGACGCGTGAGTTCCTGGATTTCCTGCGCACACCGGCGGCGCAGGCGGCCGTGGCGGCGGCGGGGTTCGTCGACCGTTCGGTCAGCCGCCAGCCGATGACGGCCGATGGCTTGCGGCTGATCAACGCGATCCAGGGTGCGGGCGAGGATGTGACGCTGGACGACCTGAAGCGGCTGGCGGGGATCATGGACGGGGCGGACCGGATCAGCCTGACCTTCCGCTTCGAGGACGGCTCGTCCACGCTGGATGCGCAGTCGCAGGACAATCTGGCGGACCTTGCGCAACTGATTGCGGCGGGGCAGTTCCGCGACCAGAAGCTGGTGCTGGCGGGGTTCTCCGATGGATCGGGCGCCGCCGAGGCGAACCTGGCGCTGTCGGTGGACCGGGCGGCGAAGGTGGCGCAGGAGCTGGCGGCGGTGGCGCCCGACCTGTCACCCGCGCAGATGCCGGTGGTCGAGGGCTTCGGCGAGGCGCTGCCGATGGCCTGTGACGAAACCGCCATCGGTCGCCAGCTGAACCGCCGGGTGGAGCTGTGGGTGGTGCCGGACTTCTCCCCCACTGGCACCCCGCCGGTGCTGGCGCCTGCGCCCTAGGCCAGGTATTCGGTCAGGACCTGCCTGGTGCCCACGGCCCAGAGCCGGTTCAGATGCCGCGCGAAAGCCCCGGCGAAGCGGGCATCCTGCCCAAGGTCGCCATAGACCGCCACCATCTCCAGCCAGGCCGCCGGGCGAGACTTCGCCGCCTTCGACCGCGCGACCAGCGCATCCCAGTCGGGGTCGTTCGGCGGGATCGGGGTGCCGCTGTCGGTCTCGCCGTAGCAGTAGCGGCACCACATCGCGGAAACCAGCGCCAGCCCCTCGACCGACCCGCCCGCGGCCAGCGCGTCGCGGATCGAGGGGACGATGAACTTCGGCTGCCGGTTTGAGCCGTCAAGGCAGAGGCGGCGTTCGGTATCGGCGACCTCGGGGTTCGAGAAACGCTCGACGATCAGGCGGTAGTAGTCGCCGAGGTTGGTGTCGGGGACCGGGGGGATGTAGGGGACGATCTCGTCCATCTCGACCTTGTCGAGGAGCCCCTTGATCAGCGGGTTGGCCATCGCCTCGTGGACATACTCGATGTCCATCAGCCCGCCGGGATAGGCGATGGTCGCGTGGCCGCCGTTCAGGATGCGGATCTTCATCATCTCGAAATTGTGGACGTGGGGCGTCAGCGTGACCCCCACCCTCTCGAAGGCCGGGCGGCCCTGGGGGAAGTTGTCCTCCAGCACCCATTGCCGGAAGGGCTCGCAGGTCACTGGCACCGGATCGTCGCCCAGGCCGAAGCTTGCCGCCATCTCACGCTCGCGCGGGCCGGTGGCGGGGGTGATGCGGTCGACCATGCCGTTCGGGAAGGCGACGTTCGCGGCGATCCAGTCGGCCAGCGCCGGATCGGACAGCCGGGCGAGGCCGATCACCGCATTCTGCGTGACATGGCCGTTGCCGGGCAGGTTGTCGCAGGACATCACCGTGAAGGGCGGAACCCCCGCCGCGCGCCGCGCCTTCAAGGCGGCGATGATCGCGCCGAAGGCGGTGCGGTGCGGGTAGGCGGCGTCGGCCATGATTTCCGGGTGCGCCGGGTCGAACTGCCCGGTCGCCGGGTTGATGAAATAGCCGCCCTCGGTCACGGTCAGGCTGACGATGCGGATTTCGGGACGGGCCATTGCCGCGATCAGGGCGGCGTTGTCAGGCTCCACCGGCAGGAAGTCGATCATGCTGCCGATCCGGCGGGCGGATTTGCCCTTGGGGTCCAGCTCGATCACCGTGGACAGGCAGTCCTGCCCCTTCAATGCGTCGCGCATCCTGGCGTCGCCCTCGCGCACCCCGGCGCCGAGGATCGCCCAGTCGTGGCTTTGCCCCATGGCGAAGAGGTCGTCCAGGTAGACGGCCATATGCGCGCGGTGGAAATTCCCCAGCCCGATATGGACGATGCCGGGGGTCAGCTTGCTGCGGTCATAGGCGGGGAGTTGCGCTTGCATGTCAGGCCATCCAGTTGCCGCCGTCCACGCCGAAGCACTGGGCGACGATGTATTTCGCTTCCGGCGTGGCAAGGAAAATCGCCATGCCTGTCAGGTCCTCGGCGGTGCCCATGCGCCCGAAGGGCACGGCCGCGCCGACTTCTTTCTTCTTCTGCCCCAAAGGCTTGCCTTCGTATTTGGCGAAGAAGGCATCGACCCCGTCCCAATGCTCGCCATCCACCACGCCGGGCGCGATGGCGTTCACGTTGATCCCGTGCTGGATGAGGCCCAGCCCCGCCGATTGCGTCAGGCTGATCACCGCCGCCTTCGTCGCGCAGTAGACCGCGACAAGGCCTTCGCCCCGCCGCCCCGCCTGCGAGGCCATGTTGATGATCGTCCCCTCGCCACGCGGGATCATGTGTTTCGCCGCCGCCTGAAGGCAGAAAAGCGTCCCCGCGACGTTGACGGCGAACAGCTTGTCATAGTCGGCGCGCGTGATCCCGGCGATGGGCGCAGCGCTGAACAGCGCCGCGTTGTTGATCAGGATGTCCAGCTTGCCCATCTTCGCCACGGCTTCGGCGAAGCCTGCGTCGATGCTTTCCTGCCGGGTCACGTCCAGCGCGATGGCATGGGCCTTGGGACCCAACGCCTTTGCCGCCTTCTCAGCCGCTGCCAGGTTGATGTCGGCAATCGCCACCTCTGCCCCTTCGGCCAGATAGGCGCGGGCAAAGGCCAGGCCGATGCCGCGCGCCGCGCCGGTGATCAGGGCGGTCTTGCCGGTCAGTCTCATAGCGCCAGCCCGTTCGCGTCGAAGCGGTGGATCTTGCCGCCGGGGGCCAGCTTGATGCGGTCGCCGTGATGGGCATGGATCTCGCCCGGCGCGCGGACGGTCAGGGTGCCGATGCCATCGACTGCGACCTTCAGGAAGCTGTCGGAGCCGAGGTGTTCCGACAGGCCCACCACGCCCTCCCACGGGCCTTGACCCACGGTGATATGCTCGGGGCGGACGCCGATAGTGTGGGCGTTGTGCTTGGCGGCCTCCGCCCCCTCGATGAAGTTCATCCGCGGCGAGCCGATGAACCCCGCGACGAACAGATTGCGGGGGTTGTTGTAGAGTTCCAGCGGCGCGCCGACCTGCTCGATGTTGCCCGCGTTCAGCACGACGATCTTGTCGGCCATCGTCATGGCTTCCACCTGATCGTGTGTCACATAGATCATCGTGGTCTTCAGCGACTGGTGCAGTTCGCTGATTTCCTGCCGCATCCCCACCCGCAGCGCGGCGTCGAGGTTCGACAAGGGCTCGTCGAACAGGAAAGCCGCCGGTTCGCGCACGATGGCCCGCCCGATGGCGACCCGCTGGCGCTGCCCGCCCGAAAGCTGGCCGGGGCGGCGGTCGAGGTAGTTCGCCAGGTTCAGCACCTTGGCGGCGCGTTCCACCCGCTTGTCCTGCTCCGCCTGGTCCATCCCCGCCATCTTCAGCGGGAAGGCGATGTTCTTGCGCACCGTCATGTGCGGATACAGCGCATAGCTCTGGAACACCATCGCCAGTCCCCGCTTGGCGGGCGGCAGGTTCGTCGCATCCTTGCCGTCGATCTCGATCGTGCCGGACGAGGTATCCTCCAGCCCGGCGATCAGCCGCAGCAGGGTGGACTTGCCGCAGCCCGAGGGGCCGACGAAGACGACGAATTCGCCGTCGTTGATCTGCAGGTCGATCCCCGGGATGACATGCACGTCGCCGAAGCTCTTGCGGACCTTGGTCAGTTCGATCTTGCCCATGATTTCCTCACTTCACCGCGCCGAAGGTCAGGCCGCGCACGAGTTGCTTCTGGCTGAACCAGCCAAGGATAAGGATCGGCATGATGGCCATCGCCGATGCCGCCGAGAGTTTCGCGTAAAACAGGCCCTGCGGCGCCGAGAAGCTGGCGATGAAGGCCGACAGGGGCGCCGCCTTGGTGGTGGTCAGGACGATGGTCCAGAACGCCTCGTTCCAGGCGAGGATGATGTTCAGAAGCATGGTCGAGGCGATGCCGGGCAGCGCCATCGGCGTCAGCACATGCACGATCTCGCCCCAGAGGCTCGCGCCGTCCATGCGGGACGCCTCAAGGATCTCGCCGGGGATTTCCTTGAAGTAGGTGTAGAGCATCCAGATGATGATCGGCAGGTTCATCAGCATCAGCGCGAAGACGAGACCGGTCTTGGTGTCGATCAGCCCAAGCCGCTGGAACAGAAGGTACAGCGGGATCATGACCGCAACCGCGGGCATCATCTTGGTCGACAGCATCCACATCAAGAGGTCCTTGGTCTTCTTGCCCGGCACGAAGGCCATCGCCCAGGCCGAAGGCACCGCGACCAGGAGGCCCAGCAGCGTGGACCCGACCGAGATCACGACCGAGTTCCAGAAGAACCGGGGATAGTCCGACCGGGCCCAGACCTCGGCATAGTTCTCCAGCGTCCAGTCGGCCGAGAAAAGCTCCGGCGGGTTGGCGACGGCAGAGGCTTCGGTCTTGAAGCTGGTGAGGATCATCCAGAGGACGGGGAAGAAGATGATCAGCGCGACCGCCCAGGCGGCGATGGTGGTGATCAGCTTGCGGCGGGGGGTGACAGCGCGGGCCATGATGTCTCCTTACGCGTCGAGATGCTTGCCGATGCTGCGCATCAGGAAATAGGCGACGATGTTGGCCAGGATCACCGCGATGATCCCCCCGGCGGCGGCGCGGCCGATGTCCTTGGCGGCGATGGCCTGCTTGAAGATCATGTAGGGCAGGGTGGTGCTGGCCGATCCGGGGCCGCCTTGCGTGGTGGTGAAGATTTCGCCGAAGATGCCCAGAAGGAAGATCGTTTGGATCAGGATGACCACGGTGATCGCCCGGGTGGCATGCGGCAGGATGATGTAGCGGAAGCGGGAAAGCGCGGACGCGCCGTCCATCTCGGCGGCCTCAAGCTGCTCGGACGACAGCGATTGCAGCGCGGTCAGCAGGATCAGCGTCGCGAAGGGCAGCCATTCCCAGCTGACGATGCCGATCACCGACAGCATCGGGTAGTTCTCCAGGAACAGGATCGGCTCGGCCCCGAAACCCCGGGCGACGGCGGCGAAAAGGCCGTTCTGGGGATGCATGAAGAGGTTTTCCCAGATCGAGGCGGCAACGGGGGGCATCACGAAGAAGGGCGCGATCACCAGGATGCGCAGCACGCCCTGTCCCTTCACCGGCTGGTCGATCAGCAGCGCGATCAGCATTCCCAGCACGACGGTGATGACCAGCACGCCACCAACCAGCGCCAGCGTGTTGAACATGGCCAGCCAGAAATCGGGCGATTTCACGAACCAGGTATAGTTGGTGAACCCGACCCAGCCGGTCCGGTCGGGCGAGAGCAGGCGATAGAGCCGGAAGGAATAGTACAGCGTCATCGCCAGCGGCACGATCATCCAGATCAACAGAAGCGCGACCGAGGGCGCGACCATCAGGCGGGCGGCAAAGCGGCTGGATTGCGTGGACATGGGGCAGGTCTCCGATGGGTCCGGGGGTCAGCGACCGATGGCGCAATGGGGCGGGCCCAAAGGCACCACGCAAGCAAGAAGAGGGGTTTTCGGCTTTGGAAGGGTCGGCTTGCAGGCCGATGGCGCTGCAAGCCGGGTGATCCCCGGGGGTCTCGGGAGGGTCCCCCCGGGGTCTTTGCTACTTGATGTAGCCCGCAGCCGTCATCTCGTCGGTCACGGCGGTCTGCGCTTCGGCCAGCGCCTCGTCCGCGGTCTTCTGGCCGGCCAGCGCGGCAGAGAAGATCTCGCCGACCGTCGTGCCAAGGCCCTGGAACTCCGGGATGGCGACGAACTGGACGCCGACGTAAGGCACCGGCTTCACGGTCGGGGCATTCGGGTCAGCCGAGTTGATGCTGTCGATCGTCATCTTGGCGAAGGGCACCTTGGCGTATTCCTCGTTCGAATAGAGCGAGGTGCGTGTGCCCGGAGGAACGTTGGCCCAGCCTTCCTTCGACGCGACGAGCGCCAGGTAGTCCTTGTTGGTCGCCCAGTCGATGAAGACCTTGGCGGCATCCTTGGCATCCGACGACGACGGGATCGCCAGCGACCACGCCCAGAGCCAGTTGCCGCGCTTGCCAAGTCCGTTGTCGGGGGCAAGGGCGAAGCCCACCTTGTCGGCGACGGTCGAATCCTTGCCGGTCACGAAGGACGCCGCAACCGTGGCGTCGATCCACATGCCGCAATGGCCCTGCTGGAACAGCGTCAGGTTTTCGTTGAACCCGTTGTTCGACGCGCCGGGAGGCCCGTATTCGGTCATCAGGTGCAGGTAGCTGTCCAGCGTCGCCTTCCACTCCGGCTGGTCGAACTGCGGCTTCCAGTTCTCGTCGAACCAGCGCGCGCCATAGCTGTTGGACATGGCGGTGAGGAAGGCCATGTTCTCGCCCCAGCCGGCCTTGCCGCGCAGGCAGATGCCGTACTGTTCCTTGGACTTGTCGGTCATCGCGGCCGCGGCCTTCTCGATGTCGGCCCAGGTCGGCGCGTCGGGCATGGTCAGCCCGGCGGCTTCCATCAGGTCCTTGCGGTACATCACCATCGAGCTTTCGCCGTAGAAGGGCGAGGCCATCAGCTTGCCATCGACAGTCAGGCCGCCGCGGATCGGCGGGAGCAGGTCGTTCACGTCATATTCGGCGGGAAGGTCGTCCAGGCTTTCCAGCCAGCCCTGCTTGCCCCAGATCGGGACTTCGTAGGTGCCGATGGTGATCACGTCGTACTGGCCGCCGCCGGTGGCGATGTCGGTCGTCACGTTCTGGCGCAGGACGTTCTCTTCCAGCGTCACCCATTCCACCTTGATGTCGGGGTGCTTGGCGTTGAAGTCGTCCATCAGGCCCTGCATGCGGACCATGTCGCCATTGTTCACGGTCGCGACAGTAATGGTCGTTTCGGCCATTGCCACACCCGAAAGCGTGATCAAAGCCGTTGCACCCATCAGGGCGCGAAGCGTCTTGGTCATGTAATCCTCCCTGGATCAGCGTATGAGCAAATCATCGCCTGATGGGTAAATGCTCACACATTGACCAGAGTCGTCAAGCCCCCTCTTCCGCCGCAACTGCATGGTTCAGGCGCGGGCCAGAAGGGCCTGTGCGGTAGGCTCGTCTGTCACCAAGCCGTTGATGATCCGGGATTTCATCGCGCCGTAGATGGCGGGAACCTTGGATGCACCCGCAGCAATCCCGATCGAGGGCCGCGACAGCGCCGGTGCAACCCGCACCCCGCCGGTCCTGCGGTTGGTGCCAAGGTCCAGGTAACGCCCCTCCGAGTCGAAAACCCAGCCCGCCACTTCGCCCGAAGCCCCGGCGGCCTGCATCTCGTCCAGCTCCTCTCGCGTGACGAAGCCATCGGCCAGCAGCGGCGCATCCAGCGACATCTGGCCGACGCCGACGAAAACCACATCCGCCGCCTCGGCCAGCGCCACCACCTTCTGCACCGGGGCAAGCGCATGGAAGGCGGCATTCTCTTCCGGCGTCGGGCTGATCACCGGGACGGGCATCGGGTAATGCGGCGCGCGCACCTTGTCGGCGATCCGCATCACCACGTCGAAGAAGCTGGCCGAGCCGTCCGGGGCGATGTTACCGATCAGGCTGACGAGGCGGTGCTGCGGCGCGTCGATCTCGACCATCGCATCCACCATGCCCCGCAGCGCCCGGCCGGTTCCCAGCGCCACGACCAGCGGCTCCGGCATCCGCAGGAAGCGTTCCAGCTCGGCCGCCGCCGCCGGGGCGATCGCACGCACCGGGTCGGCCCCCGCGCCAAGGCCCGGCGCCACCCGCACGCGGTCCAGCCCGAATCGGTCGCGCAGGCTTGCCTCCAGGTCCAGGCAGGCACCGATCCGGTGGTTGAGCCGGACATGGATCAGTCCCTCCGCCATCGCCCGGCTGACCAGCCGCTGCGCCCGCTGGCGGCTGACCCCCAGCTCCGACGCGATCTGGTCCTGCGTCATGCCCGCGACATAGTAAAGCCAGCCCGCGCGGGCCGCCTCGTCCTGAAGGGTGGGTTCGTTGCTCATGCCGGTTGCCGCGCGGATTTCAGACCGGGGGCAATCTGGAAAAAATCGCCGAAGCTGACAAGCCTGCGGTGCGGGCGGGCGTCCTCGGGTTCCTCTGGCGTTTCCGGCCCCAGATGGCTGCCACCGACAAAGCGCCAGACCGTCATGCCCGCCGCCAGCCCTGCGCGAATGCCGGTCAGGCTGTCCTCGATCACCAGCGTCCGGGCCGGATCGGCCCCCATCTGCGCGGCGGCGAACAGGAACAGGTCCGGCGCGGGCTTGCCCCGTGCCACCATCGTCGAGGTGAACACCCGGTCGCCAATCAGTGGCGCGAGGCCGACCAGTCCCAGCGACATTTCCGCCCGGCGGGGGGAGGAGGAGGTGGCGACGCAGAACGGCACGCCCATCGCCGCGATCACCCCATGCACATGCGGCACGATCCTCAGCTCGGTCTGGAACACGGCCAGCAGGTTCTCGCGGTAGCGCTGCTCGAAATCCGGCGGCAGGTCGAGGCCGAATTCCCGCCGGATCACCTCCATCACCACGGGATAGCTGCGGCCCAGGAAGTTGCGCTCGACATAGGTGAGGTCGATGGCCAGCCCAAGGCGCGCAAGCTCGGTGACCAGCATCCGGGCGCTGATGATCTCGCTGTCGATCAGCACGCCGTCGCAGTCGAAGATGACAAGGTCGAACTCGCTCATGCGCCCATGCCTAGCGCAAGGGCCGGGCTAAAGGTAGCCCTGTGAGCGAAAGCTCAACTCGCGCGACTTGCCGATGATCAGGTGGTCATGCAGCTTGAGCCCCAGCGCCTCGCAGGCATCCTTGACCTGATGGGTCATCGAAATATCCGCGTCCGAGGGCGTGGGGTCGCCCGAAGGGTGGTTGTGGACAAGGATCAGCGCCGAGGCGTTCAGCTCCAGCGCCCGCTTCACGATCTCGCGCGGGTAGACGGGGACATGGTCGACCGTGCCCCGGGCCTGTTCCTCATCCGCGATCAGCACGTTCTTGCGATCGAGGAACAAAACGCGGAACTGCTCGGTCTCGCGATGCGCCATCGTGGTGTGGCAATGGTCCAGAAGCGCGTCCCACGAGGACAACACCGGCTTCTGCATCACCCGCGCCCGCATCATCCGTTGCGCGGCGGCTTCCACCAGTTTCAGCTCCAGCACCACGGCGGGGCCTGCGCCCTTGATCATCTGCAGCCGGGCGGGAGAGGCAGTGACGACCCGGTTGAAATCGCCGAACGTGTCCAGCAGCAGCCGGGCCAAGGGCTTCACGTCCTGCCGGGGGATGGCACGGAAGAGGACCAGTTCCAGAAGTTCGTAATCCGGGAGCGCCGCGCCGCCGCCCTGCGTGAAGCGGTCGCGCAGGCGCTGGCGGTGGTCGGCGATATAGGAGGGCAGCCGCCCGGTGATCACGGACGGCTGCGCCTCATCCTCATCGCCCGAGGGGGCGACGAGGGGAAGGAAGGGTTCGTTGAAGGACTGGGCCATGACACGAAGATTGCCGTGTCATGGTTGAGAAAAGGTTAAGCGGCGCGGAACACCAAGCCACCTGTCATCCCCGCGCAGGCGGGGATCCATGAGACGCTGGGTCCCCGCTTTCGCGGGGATGACACCGGAGGGTTATCCCTTCATCCCCTCCCAGAAGCTTTTCACCTTGGAAAAGAACGACGACCCTTCCGGGTTGTTCTCCTCGCTCAGCTTCTCGAACTCGCGCAGCAGCTCCCTTTGCCGCGAGGTCAGGTTCACCGGGGTTTCCACCGCCAGTTCGATCACCATGTCCCCGGTGTTCGACGACCGCAGCGCCGGCATCCCCTTGGACCGAAGGCGCATCTGCTTGCCCGACTGCGCACCCGCAGGCACCTTGACCCGCGCCTTGCCGCCGTCGATCGTCGGTACCTCGATCTCGCCGCCCATCGCGGCGGTGGGCATCGAGACCGGCACCCGGCAGAAGAGATGCACCCCGTCGCGCTGGAAGAGCGCGTGCTCCTTCACCTCGATGAAGATGTAGAGATCGCCATTCGGCCCGCCGCGCAGACCGGCCTCGCCCTCGCCGGCCAGCCGGATCCGCGTGCCCGTCTCCACCCCCAGCGGGATGTTGACCGACAGCTGCTTATCCTTCTGCACCCGGCCCTGGCCACCGCAGGTCCGGCAGGGATTCTTGATGATCTGGCCCATGCCGTTGCACTGGTGGCAGGTCCGTTCGATGGTGAAGAAACCCTGCTGCGCCCGGACCTTGCCCATGCCGTTGCAGGTCGGGCAGGTGACGGGCTCCGCCCCGCCTTCCGCCCCCGACCCGTGACAGATGTCGCAGGTGACCGAGGTGGGCACGGTGATCGACTTCTGGCTGCCGGTATAGGCCTCTTCCAGCGAGACCCGCATGTTGTAGCGCAGGTCCGAGCCGCGCTGGGCGCGTGACCGGCCTCCGCCGCCCCCGCCACCCCGGCCCATGAAATCGCCGAACAGGTCCTCGAACACGTCCGAGAACGCAGACGCGAAATCGCCCTGCTGGCCATAGCCGCCCGGACGCGGGCCGCCGCCCATGCCGCCCTCGAAGGCCGCATGGCCGAAGCGGTCATAGGCCGCCTTCTTCTGGTCGTCCTTCAGGACCTCATAGGCCTCGTTCACTTCCTTGAACTGGGCCTCGGCCTGCGGGTTGTCGGAGTTGCGGTCGGGGTGCAGCTCTTTCGCCTTCGCCCGATAGGCCTTCTTCAGCTCATCCGCCGAAGCGCCCTTCTTCGCCCCCAGAACCTCGTAATAGTCGCGCTTTGCCACGGCAAAACCCCCATGTGGAACCGGCGAAGGGCGGCCCGTTGCCAGACCGCCCCTTTTCCGATTCCCGCGGACTTACTTCCGCTGGTTGTTGCCCAGGTCCTCGAAGTCGGCGTCGACGATGTCGTCGTCATCCACCGGCCGCGGCTCGTCCTCGGCGCTGCCACCTTCCGCCTGGCTGGCCTTGTAGATCGCCTCGCCCAGCTTCATCGCGGCTTCGGTCAGGTTCTGGATACCGCTCTTGATCTTGCCGGCATCCTCGCCCTTCAGCGCGTCTTCCAGCGGACCCATCGCCAGCTCGATCGCCTCGACCGTGGAGGGATCGACCTTGTCGCCATGCTCGGCCAGCGACTTCTTCGTCGAGTGCAGCAGGCTTTCGCCCTGGTTCTTGGTCTCCACCAGCTCGCGACGTTCCTTGTCGGCTTCGGCATTCGCCTCGGCGTCCTTGATCATCTGTTCGATGTCGCTGTCCGACAGCCCGCCCGAAGCCTGGATGGTGATCGCCTGCTCCTTGTTGGTGCCCTTGTCCTTGGCTTTCACCGACACGATGCCGTTGGCGTCGATGTCGAAGGTCACCTCGATCTGCGGCACCCCACGCGGGGCGGGGGGGATCTGTTCCAGGTTGAACTGGCCCAGCATCTTGTTGTCGGCGGCCATTTCCCGCTCGCCCTGGAACACGCGGATCGTCACCGCGTTCTGGTTGTCCTCGGCGGTGCTGAACACCTGAGACTTCTTGGTCGGGATCGTCGTGTTGCGGTCGATCAGGCGGGTGAAGACACCGCCCAGCGTCTCGATCCCCAGGGACAGCGGCGTCACGTCCAGAAGCACCACGTCCTTGACGTCGCCCTGCAGAACGCCCGCCTGGATCGCCGCGCCCAAGGCCACGACTTCATCGGGGTTCACGCCCTTATGGGGTTCCTTGCCGAAGAACTTGGTCACTTCTTCCACGACGCGCGGCATCCGGGTCATCCCGCCGACCAGCACGACCTCGTCGATGTCGTCCTTCGACACGCCCGCATCCTTCAGCGCGGCCATGCAGGGCTTGATCGACTTCTTGATCAGGTCTTCGACCAGGCTTTCCAGCTTGGACCGCGTCAGCTTGACCACCAGGTGCAGGGGCTGCCCGGTGTTCTTGTCCATGCTGATGAACGGCTGGTTGATTTCGGTTTGGCTCGCGGACGACAGCTCGATCTTGGCCTTTTCCGAGGCCTCCTTCAGCCGCTGCAGCGCCATCTTGTCCAGCGTGAGGTCGACGCCATGCTCTTTCTTGAACTCGTCCGCGAGGTACTGGACGATGCGCATGTCGAAGTCTTCACCGCCAAGGAAGGTGTCGCCGTTCGTCGACTTCACCTCGAAGAGGCCGTCGTCGATTTCCAGGATGGTGATGTCGAAGGTGCCGCCGCCAAGGTCGTAGACGGCAATCGTCTTCGATTCCTTCTTGTCGAGGCCATAGGCCAGCGCGGCCGCGGTCGGTTCGTTGATGATGCGCAGCACCTCAAGACCGGCGATCTTGCCCGCATCCTTGGTGGCCTGGCGCTGGGCGTCGTTGAAATAGGCGGGGACGGTGATCACCGCCTGGGTGACGCTTTCACCCAGGTAGGATTCAGCCGTTTCCTTCATCTTCTGCAGGATGAAGGCGGACACCTGCGAGGGCGAATATTTCTCGCCGCGCACCTCGACCCAGGCGTCGCCGTTGCCGCCGTCGACGATGTGATAGGGGACAAGCTTCTTGTCCTTTTCCACCTCGGCATCACCCAGGCGGCGGCCGATCAGGCGCTTGACCGCGAAGACGGTGTTGGTGGGGTTGGTCACGGCCTGGCGCTTGGCGGGCTGGCCGACCAGGCGTTCGCTTTCCGTGAAGCCGACGATGGAGGGCGTCGTGCGCGCGCCTTCCGAATTCTCGATGACCCGAGGTTGCGAACCATCCATGATGGCAACGCAGGAGTTGGTGGTCCCGAGGTCAATACCGATGACTTTGGCCATGTATGTATCCCTTTACTTCAGGCGATGTTCCGGCAAGGACCCTAAGGAAGCAGGCATCCCCACCTTGCGAATAGACGTCGGGTCTGGCGGCCCGGCGCCCGTGTGTGGCGTATATAGGCAGGCGTTTTCGGGCCTGCAACGGTTGCCGCGCGGGCGGCTGCGCGAATCTTGGCCGCTGATGCGCGGAAATCCGTCAAACTTTGGGTTCACGGTTTGCCGGGCCTCACGGCGGGTCCAGGCAGCAGCAGCCGGACAGCCGTGTCCGGTCCGGTCCGGTCAGGAAAAGATCGGCGGCAATGCCATAGCCGCGGTCCGACATGCCATCCGAGCATTCGGCAGGCGCAAGCACGGCAATACCGTCGGGCAGGGCGAGGGCGGCGCTTGGTGACCAGGGCAGCGCGGGCCAGCTTGCGGTGATCGGGGCGATACGGGCCTCCTCGTCCTCAGGCGTCTGGAACCGGGTTTCGCCCTTCGCCGCATCGATCCGGAGCGACCAGAACGGCTCGGTCCCGAGACAGGTCAGCGGGGTTTCCAGCGCGTTCCAGTCCGGCCCGTCTGCCCGCTTCAGAAACCGCATCGCGACATAGCCGCTGCGTTCGTCCGTGTTCACCTGACCCCAGCCGCCCGCCTCGGACAAGACCTCGACCCCGGTCGCATCGGGCGCCAGCACCCCGATCACCTCGGCCCCGGCATCCGGTGCGGCGCGGATGTTCAGCACATCATCCGCCGCGACCCCGGTCACCTTATGCAGCGCCGGAAAGACCTCGGCCCGCAGGGGAAGCGCAAGCGCCAGAAACAGAAGACAGAGCCGGATCATCGCCGCTTGTTCCAGCTGGCCGAGGCATGCTGCCGGGTGAAGAATTCCGCCATCAGCCCGATCAGGATGCAGACCAGGGCATATTTGATCGCATAATGATAGTCGGTATAGCGTGGCGTGTAGTTCAGGAAGATGAACCCGCGCGCCTGGTCGATGGTGTGGAACAGTGGATTCCAGTCGAACAGGTCGCGCCGCTTGGGTGCCAGGTTGTTGGCCAGCACCATCTTGCCCGAGGCGATCATGTTGGCCCGCTGGTAGATCATCACCAGGATCCCCATCAGCTCGGGCTGCCAGGGTTTCGCCGACAGGAACACCATGCCGATGCCGACGCCGCTGAACCAGGACAGAAGGAACATCCCCAGCATCCCGATCGGTTCGTCGATGGTGATCGGGCTCCAGGCCGCGTGGTAGATGAACAGGATCACCCCCGCCGACAGCGTCTGCTGATAGAGCGAGCCGAGCGCGGCCCCCATGATCGAGATGATCGGGTTCATCGGTGCGTGCATCATCATCGCCGAGGTCGGCCCGTCCGCCCCGGATACCGCGCCGATGGCCTTGATGTGCGTCATGAACATGAAGACGCCGGACATGACGTACAGCATGAAGTCGCCGCGCACGGCGATCCGGCGCATGCCGAACAGCTGCATCATGAAGAACATGATCAGCAGCATCATCAGCGACTGCACGATCGACATCAACAGGCCAAGCATCGCATTGTTGTGCGACCTGCGCAGGTTGCGCACGGCGACGTGGTAGATCAGCTCCAGCGTTTCGAACGCCAGGCTGAACCAGGACCGCGCAACGGGCTTGTGTCGGAACATGCGTCTTCCCTTCCGGTCGGCATCCTGTACCGGGAAATCTTGCCGTTTTGTTGACGGCGAAGGATAAGGGCCCCCGGACCGTTGATCAATTACCACCAGGGGCCACGATGGACTTTGCCGAACTGATGCCGCTTTTCCGCCGGTTGGCGCTGGAAGCGGGCGACCGGATCATGGAAATCTATCGCCGCCCCGATTTCGAGGTCCGCGCCAAGGGCGATGCTTCGCCGGTGACCGAGGCCGACCTCGCCGCCGATGCCGTCATTTCCGCCGGTCTGCGCGCCGCCTTCCCGCAGGTGCCGCTGATCACCGAGGAGCAGGCCGCCTCCCATTCGCTGACCGCGCGCACCTTCCTGATTGTCGATCCGCTGGACGGCACCAAGGAATTCGTCCAGCGCCGCGGCGATTTCACCGTCAACATCGCCTTCGTGCAAGACGGCATTCCCACCCACGGCGTCGTCTATGCCCCCGCCAAGGGACGCCTGTTCTACACCCTGCCCGACGGCAGCGCGGTCGAGGAAACCGGCCCCTTCGGTCCCGAACCCGGCCCGCTGAAACCGCTGCGCGTCTCCACCCCCGACAACGCGGCGCTGATGGTCGTCGCCTCGAAATCCCACCGCGACCAGGCGACAGACGACTACATCTCGCGCTACGCCGTCCGCGACATGACCAGCGCGGGGTCCAGCCTGAAGTTCTGCCTGCTGGCGACGGGCGAGGCCAACCTCTACCCCCGCCTTGGCCGCACGATGGAATGGGACACCGCCGCCGGCGACGCCGTCCTGCGCGGGGCAGGGGGCCTGACCGTGCGCTTCGACGACCACCAGACGCTGGCCTATGGCAAGCCCGGCTGGGACAACCCCTTCTTCATCGCCTACGCGCCGGGGGTCGTGCTGAAATGAAGACCCTGATCGCCATCCCCGCCCGCTATGCCTCCACCCGCTACCCCGGCAAACCCCTCGTCACCCTGCGCGGCCCCGACGGCGAGAAGACCCTGATCCGCCGCAGCTGGGAGGCGGCAATTGCGGTGAAAGGCATCGACCGCGTCGTTGTCGCCACCGACGACAGCCGTATTGCCGACCATGCGTCAGGCTTCGGCGCCGAGGTGGTGATGACCTCGTCCGACGCCCGCAACGGCACCGAACGCTGCGCCGAGGTGGCCGCCAAACTCCCCGGTTACGACGTGATCGTCAACCTGCAAGGCGACGCCCCCCTCACCCCCGCCTGGTTCGTCGAGCATCTGGTCGCGGGCATGGCGAAAGACCCGCAGGCCGACATCGCCACGCCCGTCCTGCGCTGTGACGGCCGGGCGGTCGCGGGCTTCCTGAACGACCGCCGCAACGGTCGCGTCGGCGGCACCACTGCCGTCTTCGGCGAAGGCGGACGCGCGCTCTACTTCTCCAAGGAAGTCATCCCCTACACTGGCCGCGACTATGCCCCGGACGAACCCACCCCCGTCTTCCACCATGTCGGCGTCTACGCCTACCGCCCCGCCGCGCTGGCCGCCTATCCGTCCTGGCCCGTCGGCCCGCTGGAGACGCTGGAAGGCCTGGAACAGCTCCGCTTTCTGGAACAGGGCCGCCCCGTGCTGTGCGTCCAGGTCGAATCGCACGGTCGCCAGTTCTGGGAGCTGAACAACCCGTCGGACGTCCCGATCATCGAGGCCATGCTCGCCACAACCCCTGCTTGAAAAGCAATCGCGCCGGGTAGGGATTGTCGTCTTGCCGCCGTTTTTTGATGCGAAACTTCCCCGACTGAGGCAGTTTACGAATATTGCCGCGCCACTGCCCGCATAAGGTCAGATTCGGCTGCGAACCACGATTGAGCCTGAAATATTCCCAGTACCGGACGGGGTTAGGACGAGTCCATGAAGACCAGAAAGATCACCAAGGCAGTATTTCCCGTGGCTGGGCTCGGCACCCGCTTCCTGCCCGCCACCAAGTCGATTCCGAAAGAGATCATGACCCTCGTCGACCGGCCGCTGATCCAGTATGCCATCGACGAAGCCCGTGCCGCCGGGATCAAGGAGTTCATCTTCGTGACCTCGCGCGGGAAATCCGCGTTGGAGGATTACTTCGACAATGCGCCGGAGCTGGAATCCGAGCTGCGCCGCAAGAACAAGACCGACCTCTTGGAAATCCTCAAGGACACCAACATGGATTCGGGGGCCATCGCCTATGTCCGGCAGAACCGCCCGATGGGCCTCGGCCATGCCGTCTGGTGCGCCCGCCGCCTGATCGGGAACGAGCCCTTCGCCGTCCTCCTCCCCGATGACGTGATCGCGGCGGAGACGCCCTGCCTGCAACAGATGGTCGAGGCCCATGCCGAAACCGGCGGCTGCATGGTCGCGGCGATGGAAGTCGCGCCGAAGAAGACCTCCAGCTACGGCGTGCTGGACATCGCCGAGGACAACGGGTTGATCGTCAAGGTCAAGGGGATGGTGGAAAAGCCGAAACCCGAGGACGCGCCGTCGAACCTCGCGGTGATCGGGCGCTATATCCTGACGCCCAAGGTCCTGACCAACCTCAACAAGATCAAGCAGGGCGCGGGCGGGGAAATCCAGCTGACCGACGCCATCGCGCAGGAAACGAAAAAGCCGGGCGGCGTCTTCGGCCTGCGCTTCCGGGGCCAGCGCTACGACTGTGGCTCGAAGATCGGCTTCCTGCAGGCCACCGTCGCCTTCGGCCTGTCGCGCCCCGAGTTCGGCGAGGAATTCGCCGATTTCCTGCACGACCTGACGGCCATGCAGAAGGCCGCGCAATAGGTTTGGGCAGCCGGGGCGCGACCAGCAGCTTTCCCCGGCGCCTGCCCCATGCCTGCGCCGTCGGCGAGCTTGTTCCGCCCCTCACCGGCCTGACCGGCGCGCTTCTGGCGCTGAAACTGCGCCTCCGCCGCCAGCGCCTTCTGTTGCGCGCGATGCGGAAGCGCCGGGAGCTTGCCCCCGTGCAGGACCGCACCGCGCAGATCGCCCCCGGTGACGTGCTCTGCTTCCTCTGCCTCCGCAACGAGGCGCAGCGCCTGCCGCATTTCCTGGCGCATCACCGCGCGCTTGGGGTCCGGCATTTTCTGGCCGTCGACAATGCCAGTACCGACGGCCCCGCCCGCCTGCTCGCCGACCAGCCCGATGTCTCGCTCTGGCAGACCTCCGCCAGCTACAAGGCCAGCCGCTTCGGGATGGACTGGCTGACCTGGCTGCAGATGCGCCACGGGCATGGCCACTGGTGCCTGACGCTTGATGCCGATGAACTCCTTGTCTACCCCCACTGGCAGACCCGACCCCTGTCCGCCCTGACCGGCTGGCTGGAAATGCAGGGGCGCGACAGCTTCGGCGCGCTGACGCTGGACATGTATCCCGAAGGCCCGGTGTCAGAGGGCCGGGTCGAGCCAGAGGATGACCCGATCCGCCATCTCGCATGGTTCGACGCCGGGAATTATCAGGTGCAGGTCCAGCCAAGGATGCGCAACCTCTGGGTCCAGGGCGGTGCCCGTGCGCGGGCCTTCTTCGCCACCGACCCCCGCCGCGCGCCGACGCTGAACAAGACCCCGCTGGTCCGCTGGCACTGGCGCAACGCCTACGTCAACTCCACTCACGCCCTGCTGCCCCCCCGCCTGAACCAGGTCTATGCGACAGATGGCGGCGAACTGACCTCCGGCGTCCTTCTCCACACCAAGTTCCTGCCCGGCATCACCGACCGTTCCGCCGAGGAGAAAGCCCGCGCCGAACATTTCGCCGACGCCAGCCAGTATGCCGCCTACTACGACCGCCTCACCGCCGACCCGGTCTTGCACACGCCCGCCTCCACCCGCTACACCGGCTGGCGGCAGCTGGAGGCGCTGGGCCTGATGTCGCGGGGCGGCTGGATATGACGGGATTTCCCCAGAATGCGGGGCCGACATGGGACTGATCTCGCTGATCCGTCTGCGCACCCGCCGCAAGTATCTCCTGGCCCGCGCCTGGCGCCGCCGCCGTCAGCTGACCCCGGTGCAGGACTGCACCGCCAGCCTGCCCGCCCAGCCGATCCTCCTCTTCTCCACCATGCGCAACGAACGCATCCGGCTGCCGTATTTCCTGACCTACTACCGCCGCCTCGGGGTGGACCACTTCCTGATCGTCGACAACGGCTCCGACGACGGCACCCGCGACTACCTTGCCGACCAGCCCGACGTCTCGATCTGGTCCGCCACCGCCGGTTACAAACAGTCGCGCTTCGGCATGGACTGGATGATGCATCTCCTGCGCCGCCACGGCCACGGCCGCTGGTGCCTGACCGTCGACGTCGACGAATTCCTCGTCTACCCCTTCTGCGAGACCCGCCCCCTCCGCGCCCTCACCGACTGGCTCGACAGTGCCGAAACCCCCTCATTCGGGGCGATGATGCTGGACATGTATCCCAAGGGCGCGATGCACGAACAGCCCTACCGAGAGGGCCAGAACCCCTTTGAAATCGCCCCCTATTTCGACAGCGGCAACTACCTGATCGCCCGCAATCCCCTGTATCGCAACCTCTGGATCCAGGGCGGCCCCCGCGCGCGCTTGTTTTTCCCTGACCGCCCGAAACACGCCCCGGCGATGAACAAGACCCCGCTCGTCAAGTGGCACCGCGCCTACGCCTATGTCTCCTCGACCCACATGCTCCTGCCCCGCGCGCTGAACCTCACCTACGAGGACCAGGGCGGCGAACGTCCCTCCGGCGTCCTTCTCCACGCCAAGTTCCTCGACACTTTCGCCGCCAAGGCTGCCGAGGAACTGGCCCGCGGCCAGCACTATGCCGAAAGCCACGAATACCGCGCCTACCGCGAAGGCATCGCCCGCGAGCGCGATCTCTGGTGCAATTGGAGCGAGAAATATGTCAACTGGCGCCAGCTAGAGGTGCTGGGCCTGATGTCGAAAGGAAACTGGGCGTGACTCTCGGGGTTGTCATGCTCTGCCACGCCGCCCTCGACCGCGCGGCGCAACTGGCCCGGCACTGGGCGCAGCACGGCTGCCCGGTGGTGATCCACGTCGACGCCCGCACCCCGCAAGCGCAATTCGACACGCTGAAGACCGCCCTGCAGGACCTCCCCGACATCCGCTTCTCCCCCCGCTCGCCTTGCGAATGGGGCAGCTTCGGCATCGTGCAAGCCACGCTCGACGCTTCTGCCCAGATGCTCGCCGACTTCCCGCAAGCCAGCCACATCCTCCTCGCCTCCGGCTCCTGCCTGCCGATCCGCCCCGTCCGCGCGCTGCAAGCCCACCTTGGCCAGCACCCCGACACCGACTTCATCGAAAGCGTCACCACGGCGGATGTCGGCTGGACCATCGGCGGCCTCAACGAGGAACGCTTCACCCTGCGCTTCCCCTTCTCGTGGAAACGCCAGCGCAGGCTTTTCGACGGCTACGTCACCCTTCAGCGCTTCTTTCGCTTCCGCCGCCGCCTGCCGAAAGGCCTGATCCCCCATCTCGGCAGCCAGTGGTGGTGCCTGACCCGCCCCACCCTGCAAGCCATCCTGAACCACCCCGACCGCCCCACGCTGGACCGCTATTTCAAGCGCGTCTGGATTCCAGACGAAAGCTACTTCCAAAGCCTCGTCCGTCAGGTCTCCACCCGCATCGAAAGCCGCTCGCTGACCCTGTCGAAATTCGACTACCAGGGCCGCCCCTACACCTTCTACGATGACCACCTGCACTTGCTGCGCCAGACCGACGCCTTCCTCGCCCGCAAGATCTGGCCCCAGGCCGAGCTGCTCTACCGCACCTTCCTCACGCCCGATGGCGACCGGACGCTGGAGCCCAACCCCGGCAAGATCAACCGCCTCTTCGCCAAGGCGGTCGAGCGTCGCGTCAAGGGCCGACCCGGCCTTTATATGCAAAGCCGCTTCCCGATCCGCGCCCGCGGCGGCACCCTCTCCGCCGCGCCCTATGGCGTGTTCTCCGGCTTCGCCGAGCTGTTCCACGACTTCCAGCCCTGGCTTGCCCGCGCGCTCGACGCCCGCGTCCACGGCCATCTCTTCGCCTTCGACCGGGCGGAATTCGCCGGAGGTGAAAGCGTCTTCAAGGGCGGCCTCTCCGACAGCCCGACCTTGCGCGACTACAACCCGAAAAGCTTCCTGACCAACCTGATCTGGAACACGCGGGGCGAGACGCAATGCTTCCAGTTCGGCCCCGCCGACGAACAGGCCATCGCCCCCTTCCTCGCCTCCGACCCCAACGCCACCATCTTTGCCGTCACCGGCGCCTTCGCCGTGCCGCTCTGGCTGTCCGGTCGCAGCGCCGCCGAGGTCCGCCCGGAAGCCGCGCGCCTGCAAAAGATGGAATCCGACTTCCTGCATGAGCTGAACGGCCCCGAAACCAAGGCCACTGTCCGCCTCTGGTCGCTGGCCGATTTCATCGAGAACCCCGCCGAGCCCTTGGAGCAACTGGTCGACCTCCTGAACCCCCGCGCCGCGCATCGCGTGACCGACCTGCCGCAGCTGATCCCGCTGCAGGGCTTCGGCAGCTTCCTGCAGGACCTGCGCAATCAGGGCATGGCCCCGGTCCTGATGGGCGATTTCCCCTCGGATGCCGAGCTTGCCCGGCCGGACCAGCCCTTCCGCCCCCGGATCGTCCGCTGAGATGCCGCGCTTCCACTCCTTCGTCGTCTTCGCCGAGATGCGCACCGGGTCGAACCTCCTGGAGGCGAACCTCAACGCCCTGCCCGGCGTCACCAGCCACGGCGAGGTCTTCAACCGCTACATCCTCGGCAAGAAAGACCGGACGGAGCTTTTCGGCATCACGATGGAAGAGCGCGACCGCGACCCGCGTCCGCTTCTCCGCAAACTGCGGGAGGAAACCGAGGGCCTGCCCGGCTTCCGCTTCTTCCACGACCACGATCTGCGCATCCTTGATGACGTGCTGCCCGACCCCGGCTGCGCCAAGATCATCCTGACCCGCAACCCGCTGGAAAGCTATGTCAGCTGGAAGATCGCGCAGGCGACCGACCAGTGGAAGCTGACCAATGCCCGGCGGCTGAAGACCGCGAAGGTCCGCTTCGACGTGCCGGAATTCCTGCAACATCTGCGGGACATCCAGGCTTTCCAGCTTCTGCTGATGCAGGCCCTGCAAACCAGCGGGCAGACGGCCTTCTACCTCGACTATGAAGACCTCGGCTCGCTGGAGGTGATCAACGGTCTTGCCGCGTTCCTTGGGGTCGAGGCGCGGCTGAAGGCGCTGGACGACACGCTGAAAAAGCAGAACCCCGGCCCGCTGGAAGACAAGCTGGAAAACCCCGAGGCACTGGCCGAAGCCTTCGCCGCCGTGGATGTCTTCAACCTTGGTCGCACCCCCAGTTTCGAGCCCCGTCGCGCCGCCGGGGTGCCGACGGCGCTGGCCTCCGAAGCGGGTCTCCTGTTCTTCCCGATCCGCTCCGGCCCCGAGGTGGCGATCCGCGACTGGTTCGCCGCGCTGGGTGAGGTGAGCGAAGGCTTCGAGCAGAAATCGCTCCGCCAGTGGAAGCGCAGGCATCCCGGCCATCGCAGCTTCACCGTCCTGCGCCACCCGCTTTTGCGCGCCCATGCCGCCTTTCGCCGCAAGATCGTGACGGGCGAGGCGCAGGACCTGCGTCGCATCCTGATCAACGGCTTCCTGGCCGAGCTGCAGCCCCCGGGTGAGCCCTTTGCAACCCCGGAGGCCGAACGCGCCGCCTTCCTGATCTTTCTCAATTACTGCCGCCTCGCCACCGGCGGCCAGACCGGCGCACGGGTCGACCCCAGCCTCGCCAGCCAGACCGCGCTGGTGCAGGGCTTCGCGGGCTTCCAGCCGCTCGACCACCTGTTGCGGGAAGACCGGCTTGCCGAAGGCCTTGCCGCGATTGCCGCCGAGGCGACGGTGAAGGCGCCCGTCACTTCGCCCAACCCTGCCGAAGCGGCGCTTCTCTCGATCTGGGACGAAACCCTGGAAGCCGCCGCCGCCGAGGCGTACCAGCGCGACTACATGGGCTTCGGGTTTACCCGCTGGCGCAAATGACCGCTCCTCGTGCGCCTTCGGCTTCTCGTCGCAACCCGGCGAGGAGCGACGAAGTCGACGACGAGCGGCCCCAAGGGCCTGGGTTAAGAAACCCCTGACGCCCGCGACCAACCCATTGATTTTGCGTGAATATCAGGGATTGTCCACCGTGGACAGGATCACGCCGCCTGCGGTGCCCGCGCTTCGGTCAGGATCGCATACAGTTTCGCCGGGTCCGAATTGGCCCGAAGCTTCGCCACCACCGCCGGGTCGCGCATCGTCCGGCTGACGAGGGCGAGCGCCTTCAGATGGTCGACCCCGGAATCCTTCGGGGCGAACAGCCCGAAGACCAGATCCACCGGCTGCCGGTCGACGCTGTCATAGTCCAGGGGCTTTTCCAGCCGCAGGAAGACCCCGATGATCCCCTTCAGGTCCTCCAGCCGGGCATGGGGCAGGGCGATGCCATGTCCCACGCCGGTCGGACCCAGCGACTCGCGTTCCTGCAAGCCGTCGATCGCCGCAGCGCCCGACAGCCCATAGGCCTGCGCCGCGATCTCGCCCAGCTCCTGGAACAGCCGCTTCTTCGAGGTGAACTGCCCCACGACCCGAACGGCCCCCGGGGTAAGTAGCTTGGAAAGTTCCATGAGTCGACGTTGGTCCCGCGTCGGTCGGACGCTCTACTTGCTGTTGCGAGGGTCGATCCAGCCGATGTTGCCGTCTTCCCGGCGATACACGACGTTCACGCCCCCATGTCCTTCGTTCCGGAACACCAGCATCTTCTGCCCCGCCAGTTCCATCTGCATCACGGCCTCGCCGACGGTGATCGAAGGAATCTTCGTCTCCATCTCGGCGATGACCACCGGCTGCAGGCTGTCAGGCTCGGCTTCCTCGGCGTCCTCGGTTGCGGCGAGGATATACGAGGACGCCCCGCCAAATTCAACAGGGCCCGTTCGGTTCGAATGGTGGTTGCGGATGCGCCGCTTGTAGCGGCGAAGCTGCTTGTCCAGCTTCTCGCGGCAGGATTCGAACGCCGCGTAGATCTCGGCGGCATGCCCCTTCGCCTGTGCGGTCAGCCCGGTGGACAGGTGGATCACCGACTCGCAGACGAATTCATGCGCAACCTTCGAGAAAACCACCACGCATTCGGTCGGCCGCTGGGCGTATTTCTCCACCACTTCGCCCAGTTCGGCTTTCACATGGGTCTGAAGAGCCTCACCAACGTCGATCTGTTTTCCACTGATCTGGTAGCGCATGATCTCTCCTTTTGCATGCTGCCAGAGCGTTCCGGCCCCTAGGCCGTACCGTCCGGTCTTTCTGGTTCTGGTCGGAAAAAACGTTGCGTCACGCCGCATCTGGCGGTTGGAGTGACCGCGAGAAACCGGGCCGGGGCAGGGGCAAGTATCGCTCGCATTACGGGTATTTGGCACACCGCGCAGCCCGCTTGTCAACAGAATCGATGCGCGGTTTCAGACGATGCGGAAGTTCTCGCCCAGATAGACCCGGCGCACGTTCTCGTCCCGGACGACCTCGTCCGTGGTGCCCGACATCAGCACCTTGCCGTCGTGCAGGATATAGGCGCGGTCGACGATCTCCAGCGTCTCGCGGACGTTGTGGTCGGTGATCAGGACGCCGATCCCCCGCGCCTTCAGGTCATGGACAAGGTGGCGGATTTCCCCCACCGCAATCGGGTCCACCCCCGCGAAGGGTTCGTCGAGAAGCAGATACTTCGGGTCCGCCGCCAGACAGCGCGCGATCTCGACCCGCCGCCGCTCGCCCCCCGACAACGCCAGCGCGGGCGTCCGCCGCAGGTGGGTGATCGAGAACTCGCTCAGCAGCTCCTCCAGCCGCTCGCGCCGCTTGTGGCGGTCGGGCTGCGCGATCTCAAGCACGGCGAGGATGTTGTCTTCCGCCGACAGCCCCCGGAAGATCGACACTTCCTGCGGCAGGTAGCCGATCCCCAGCCGGGCGCGGCGATACATTGGCAGCGCGGTCACGTCCTTGCCGTCGATCAGCACCTGGCCGCCTTCCGGCATCACGAGGCCCGCGATCGAGTAGAAACAGGTCGTCTTGCCCGACCCGTTCGGCCCCAGCAGCGCCACCACCTCGCCCCGGTGCAGGTCCATGCTGACGTCGCGGATCACCGGGCGCTTGTTGTAGCTCTTCCGCAAGCTGCGGATCTGCAGCCCGGCATTGCCATCGGTCACGGTCAGGTCGGGCCGGGCCATCAGTTGCCCCCCGGCACGAAGGTGGTCGTGACCCGGCCTTCCATCACCCCGGTCCCGTCCTTGAGGTTGATCGACAGCTTTTGCCCCGCCATCGCCGAGCCGCCTTGCGTCAGAAGCACGTCGCCCGACAACACGATCACCCCGCTGGCGATGGTGTAGACCGCTTCCTTCGCCTCGGCCGCATCGCCGAGGTTCGTCACCGTCACCCCGCCCGAGGCGACCAGCGTCTCGATGCTCTTCTTGTCGGCGCCGTAGCTGACCTTCACCTCACCCGCCGCCAGCTTCATCTCGCCCTGCGTCACCACCACATTGCCGCTGAACACCGCCGTCCCGTCGGCATTGTTCACCGCCAGTTGGTCGGCCTGCACCTGCACCGGCAGCGAAGTGTCCTGCTTCAACTCGCCGAAGGCGATCTTCTGCTGCGCCTCGGCGCCCGCCGCCGCCAGCGCCAGGGTCAGGACCAGAAAACCAAGCCGAAATGCCATGCGTCGAACCTCTGCAGCCGTCTCAGCTGCCCGGTTGGTATACCAGCCGGACGCCACCCTTGAAAACCAGAACATAGGCCCCGGGGGTCTGGTTGTCCTGACTTAGAACCATGCCATCGGCACGGATTTCCCCCGCCGGCCCCGTCGCTACCACCGGCGTCCGGCTTTCCAGCCCGGTCCGGTCCAGCTTGGCCGCGACCTCCGCCGTCTCCAGCCGGTAGCCGGTGGCGGTGGTCAGCGTGACGCCGCCCGACAGCAGCACCTGCCGCGAGGCATCGTCCATCACCGCGGAAGCCGCAAGCAGTTCCGTCCGCCCGCCGTCCGGGGTGGCAAGCTCCAGCCGAAGCCCCGCCGCTTTGGCCGGGGTGCCTTCCGCTTCGGGCCGGGCCTCGGTGGCGGAAAGGGTCAGCGCCGCGCCGTCCTGGGTCGTCCCGGCATAGGTCGGCGCGGTCATCCGGGGCTCGCGGGCAAGGTCCTCGACATCGACCTCGGCATAGGGCAGCGCCGCCTCGGGGTCGATCCGGCGCGCAACAAGGAACAGCGTCGACAGGATCGCCAGCGCGGCCAGCGGCAGGGCCACCTTCAGCCAGCCCACCAGCCGCGTATGCCGGTCGACCCGGGCCATGATCAGGCGACACCCGCGCGCAGGCAGTCATGTACATGCAGGATGCCGATCGCCGTGCGGCTGTCCGGCGCGGTGACCAGCAGGCAGGTGATCTTGCGGTCGTTCATCAGGGCCAAAGCCTCGCCCGCCAGCGCCTCCGGCCCGATGGTACGCGGGTTCGGCGTCATCACCTCGCCCGCCTTGTGCAGCATCAGCCCTTCCAGATGCCGCCGAAGGTCGCCATCGGTGATGATCCCGGCCAGGTCGCCATTGGCATCCGTCACCCCCACGACGCCATAGCCGCGCCGGGTGATCTCCAGCAGCACCTCGCCCATCGCCAGGGTTTCGGCCACCAGCGGCGGGTCGTCATGCATCAGGTCGGCCACCTTCAACGGCCGCGCGCCCAGCTTGCCGCCGGGGTGGAACATGCGGAAATGCTCGGGCGTGAAGGCCCGGTGCTCCATCAGCGCAATCGCCAGCGCATCGCCCAAAGCCAGCGTCATGGTGGTCGAGGTGGTGGGCACGATCCCGGTCTCGCAGGCCTCCGGCACCTGCGGCAGCAGGATGCCGACCGTCGCCTGCCGCATCAGGGTGGACCCCTCGCGACTGGCCACCCCGATCAGCGGAATGCCAAAGCGCTTGGCATGGGCGAGGATGTCGGCCAGTTCCGGCGTCTCGCCGGAGTTCGACAGGATCAGCAGAACGTCGCCCTCGGCCACCATGCCCAGGTCGCCGTGGCTCGCCTCCGCCGGGTGGACGAAATGCGCCGGTGTTCCGGTGCTGGCGAAGGTGGCGGCGATCTTGCGGGCAACGTGGCCGGATTTCCCCATGCCCGAGACGATCACCCGCCCCTTGGCGGCCATCAGCAAGGTGACGGCCTTGCTGAAATTGCCATCCAGCCCCCCGGCCAGCGTTTCCAGGGCACCCGCCTCGCGGCGGATCACCCTTTGGCCGGTGGCAAGCAGGTCAGTGGAGGAAGATGTCATTGGTGTCTTCCCAGCCCAGAAGGTCCAGCTCGGCCCGGGTCGGCAGGAAGGCGAACAGCCGCTGCGCCAGGTCGAGCCGGTCCTCGCGGATCAGCCGCGCCTCCAGTTCCGCCTTGAGCGCGTGCAGGTAGAGCACGTCCGACGCGGCATAGTCCTTCTGCGCGTCAGAAAGGGTTTCCGCCCCCCAGTCGCTCGTCTGCTGCTGTTTCGAGACATCGACGCCGACCAGATCGGCCAGCAGGTATTTCAGCCCGTGCCGGTCGGTGAAGGTGCGGATCAGCTTCGAGGCGATCTTGGTGCACCAGACCGGGGCGGTGGTGACGCCGAACGCCTTCTTCATCACCGCAATGTCGAAGCGGCCATAGTGGAAGAGCTTCAATGTCGCGGGGTCGGCCAGCAGTCGCTCCAGGTTCGGCGCGCGGGTTTGGCCCTTGGCGATCTGCACCAGATGCGCGTCGCCGTTGCCGTCCGACAGCTGCACCACGCACAGCCGGTCGCGGCGGGGATCAAGGCCCATCGTCTCGGTGTCGATGGCGACGACTGGGCCGAGGGTCAGGCCGTCGGGAAGGTCGGATTGGTGCAGGTGGATGGTCAAGGGAATGCTCTTTCATGGATCATCCCCGGATTACGCCCGCGCCCCCGCAGGGTCAACTGCGGGCCGCCCGCCCTTGCGCCGGGCCGCTCGTCGAGCATGTCATGCACTCCTCGCTCGGGGTCCGGCATGGCGTGGTGTGCCAACTCTCCTTCCGCTCAGCGCCTTCGGGTGTCCCTGAACTCCTTGGGGGTACGCGACCGCTCGCAAGACCTCCCGCCCCCTGTCATCCCCGCGAAAGCGGGGACCCAAAGGCTCGCCGCGCTTGACCCAACTCGTCTCGCGGCCACACTTTCACCCGGCGCCCACCCGAACCCCGGCCACCTCTAGCAAGACCCGCGTCCCGTCTCCCCGCCGGAGCAAGAGGGTTGGCGTCAGCAGTCTCCGGCCACGGAAGTGTTACGAAATCCCTAACGCCCGCAAGCAAGCCGTTGATATCAAACGTCCCGATTTTCTGTCCACCGTGGACAGCCCGTCAGTTCACGACGAATTCCGCATGCAGCGCCCCCGCCGCATTGATGCTTTTCAGGATGTCGATCATGTCATGCGGGGCCACCCCCAGCGCGTTCAGACCGGCCACCACCTCGGCCAGATCCGTGTTGCCCTGCACCTCGGCCAGCCCCGTCCCGTCCTTGCCTATCGAGGCGCTGGTCCGGGGCACCACCACCGTCTCCCCCTCGGCAAAGGGGTTCGGCTGGACGACGAGAGGGCTCTCCTCGACCCGCAGCGTCAGGTTGCCCTGCGCCACCGCGACCCGGCTGATCCGCACGTCGGCCCCCATCACGATGGTTCCCGACCGCTGGTCGACCACCACCCGCGCCCGCGTTTCAGGTTCCACCAGAATGCCCTCGATCCGGGCCAGCACATGCGCGGGGGACCGCATCCCCGTCGCGTCGATGTCCACCGCGACCGTCCCCGCATCCTGCATCTCGGCGACCCGCGCGCCGAATTCCGCGTTCACCGCCTGCTCGATCCGCGCCGCCGTCGTGAAATCGGCCGCCTTCAGCGCCAGCCGCAGCACCGGCAGGCCCGCGAAGTCGAACTCCACCTCCCGCTCCACCCGCGCGCCCGAGGGGATGACCCCCGCCGTCGGCACTCCTTGCGTCACTTTCGCCCCCTGCCCCTCGGCGGCGACCCCGCCCGCGATGATCGTCCCCTGCGCCACCGCATAGATCTGACCGTCGGCGCCATTCAGCGGCGTCATCACCAGCGTCCCGCCCAGAAGGCTCTTCGCATCTCCGATGGCCGAGACCGTCACGTCGATCCGCCCCCCCGCCCGCGCGAAGGGCGGCAGTTGCGCGGTCACGAAGACGGCCGCCACGTTCTTCGGACGGAACTCCTCGCCGGTGACGTTGGCCCCCAGCCGCTCCAGGAGATTGGCCATGATTTCCTCGGTGAAGGGCGCGTTCCGCAACCCGTCGCCGGTGCCATTCAGGCCCACGACCAGACCGTAGCCCACCAGGTCGTTGCCGCGCACCCCGTCGAACTCCACCAGGTCCTTGATGCGGATCGGCTCGGCCAGGGCTGCGCTTGCCAACAGAAGGAAGGCCAGCAGGAAACGGATCATCTGAGGTACTCCGCAAGGCTCAGCCGCGCGACGCGGGCGGTGACGAGATAGAGGGATTCGAGTTGCGACCGGAGCACCTCCAGCCGGGTGCCGGCCTCGTAGGGATCGACCGAGCCGATGTCGGACCGCAGGATGCCAAGCGAGGTTTCCTCGGCCGAGTTTCGGCTGCGCGCCGCTTCGATCTGCGCCTCGACGGTACCGATGCGCGCCGCGAGCGTCGTCCGCGCATCCTCGGTCGAGACCAGCTGTTGCCCCGCCTGCTGCGCCAGCCGCCCGCGTTCGGTCGCGTCACCCGCGAGGACGCCCCTGTCGAGCAGCGCCGCCATCGCAAAGCCCGCAAGCGTATCGCGCAGGGCCGGGTCCGTCGCGGTGGTCGAGATCTCTGCGGCCTCCCCCTGCGTGATGGGGGTGGCGGAGAGCGGGCCGCCCCCCTGGTAGAACGCCCCGAACCCCAGCGGGTCGGCGAACCAGCCGCTCACCGCCGCCGAAACCTGTCCGGCGGTCGTGGCCCCGGTAGCGGCGGTTTGCAGGGCAGCCAGCATGTCCTCGACCGGGCCGAGCGGGACCGAGCCGGTTGCCACCCCAGAGAACACCGCGCGGCCCGAGGCCTGCGTGTTCAGCAGCCCGATGGCCGAGGCGAGACGTCCCTTGGCATCGGCGGCCAGCGTGTCGATCTGCACGGGTGTGGAATTCTTCGCCCCCAGAAGGGTGGTCGAAATCCCCGAGGTCAGGTCCGACAGCCCGGAAATCGCGGCCTGCTGCGCGGCGGTCTGGAAGGCGGCGTCGGCGGTGTTCGACTTGTAGGCCGCCAGCCGCGCGAGGCTTGCGTCGACGGCGAGAAGCGGCGAGAAATCGCCGCGCAATGCCGCGCCAATGTCGGCATGCCGGCCGGTTGCCACCTCTTGCGAGGCGCGCTGCACCTGACCGCGCAGATCAGCACCCTGCCGCGCCAGGATGTTCGTGAGGCTTGCGTCGCCAACTGAAATCCGTGTCATCCGTCCAGCCTTATGAGGGTGTCGATCATGTCGGCCACCGCCTGAATCACCTTGGCATTCGCGGCATAGTTCTTCTCGATCACCAGCAGGTCCTGCATCTCCTGATCTGTATCGATGCCGTTCTGCGCCTCAAGATCGGTCAGGGCGGTCAGCTTGGCTGCGGCGAAGCTCTGCTCGGACTGCGCGGACAGCCGCAGCGCCGAGGCATCGCTCATCAGGTCGCCAGTCAGGGCGGCGAAGCTGCGGCTGCCGGCTGCGAAGCCGGTGGAAGACAGCGGCCGCGTCCCGGTCAGCGCGGTGTGGAGGGCGGTGATCAGCGTGCCGTTGCCCGCCGGACCTTCCGTGACGGCCCCCAGCCCGTCGCGCAGCCGGAACAGCGCTCCGCCCTGCGCCGGGTCGGCGGCGGCGTTGAGCGAGAGGCGTCCGGCAAGGCCCGCCTCGTCCAGCGGGTCGAAGGCGGCGCCTGCATCGGTGAAAAGGCCTGGCACGCCGGGGGCAAGCGTCGGGTCGACGGCGGGCGAGGCGAAGCGTTCGACCAGATCGCGCGCGACCGCGTCCAGCTTGCCCTGCGCGCTGACAGCCAGATCGTCGCGCACCGCGAAAAGCGCGCCAAGGCTGCCGCCCAGGATCGGGCTGGCCGAACCCGCCGTATCATAGGGTCGCCCGTTGATGCTGAGGCCGGACAGCCCGCCAGAGGCCTGGGTCATCTCGGGCGTGATGGTGTGGGTGGGTGAAAAGCCGATGACCGCCGCCGAACCGTCAAGCAGCGTCGCCCCGCCGGTGGTGACAAGCGCGATCTGGTTGAGATCGCGGGAGATTTCGCGCACCGGAATGATCGAGGAGATCTGGTCGACCAGCTGCTGCCGCTGGTCCAGAAGCGCCGAGATGTCGCGCCCGGCCCCGGTGAAGGACCGCAGCTCGACGTTGAGGTCCTGCAGCTGGGCAAGGGTGGAGTTCAGCCTGCCGACCTGATCGCCGATCTGGCGGTCGGCGGTGGCGCGGGCGGACTGGATGTCCCTGGTCGCCGAAGCCAGCCCCTCGGCCAGCGATTTCGCGGTGGTGGCGATGCCGGTCAGCCGCGCCTGCGAGTCCGGGCGGCCCGCCGCTTCCACCAGCGCCTGATCGAAAGCCGCCAGCCGGGCGGCCAGCGAACCCGCGCTGTCGGGCGTACCAAGCGCCTGCTCCATCCGGGCCAGAAACGCGGCCCGCGCGTCGCGGTCGCCGCCCGAGGCCTGCGCGAGCCGCCTCTCGCCCAAAAGCTGCTTGTCCACGTCGCGCGTCACGCCCAGCACCTGCACGCCCTGGCCGTGCCCGGCCAGCACCGCCGAGCCAAGGCTGACCTGGCGGCGCGCGTAGCCCGGTGTCGTGGCGTTGGCCACGTTCGACGACAGGATTTCCGCCTGCCGCGAGGTGGCCGAGAGACCCGACAGGGCGCCGGCAAGGGCGGAGGTGACGCTCATCGCCTATCACCGCTTGATGTTGGTGGTTTCCTGCAGCATCTCGTCCACCGTCTGGATGACCTTGGCGTTCGAGGAATAGGCGCGCTGGGTCTGGATCAGGCTGGTCAGTTCCGCCGCGACATCGGTCTTCGACCCCTCGCGCGAATAGCCCTGGATCGATCCGGTCGGTCCCGATCCCGCGTCCCAGAGGAAGAACGAGCCCGAGTCGGGCGAGACCTGGTAGGTCTGGTTCGACAAGGACAGAAGGCCATTCGGGTTCGGCACGTCGACGAGCGGAATCTGGTAGAGCCGCCGGGTGAAGCCGGTGTCGTAGGTGGCGTTGACATAGCCCTTCTCGTCGACCTCGATCGTGGTCAGGTTGCCGACGGGCGAGCCGTTCTTGGTGATCGAGACTGGGGCGAAGTTGTCCGACAGCTGGGTCAGGCCGTTCGGGTCGCCCAGGCGGCCGATGCCCACGGTCAGCGGCCCGCCCGCGACCGTCAGGTCAAGCGTGCCGTCGGCCGGGTTGTAGGCCCCGCCCGACACGACGGTGACCGAAGCGAGCGTGCCACCCGCGCCGCGCGAATCGTCGAAGGTCAGGTTGTATTCGCCGATCAGCGTGCCACCACCGGCGCTGTCGCGGATCTGCATCGTCCACTGGTTCGATGATCCTGTGGCTGGCACGACGGGAACAAACGTTACCTCCAGCGCTTCCGAGGTGCCGAGGTTGCCGAAATATTCGACCGACAACGGCGGCGGGGTCGCCGTCGATCCGGCAACAGTGTAGGTCGCGGGCAGGTTGACGCCGAGGTTCATCGTCGTGGTCGGGTCACCGGCCGTCTGGTTGGTGTTGATCACGATCGGCACCAGGCCAGAGATCGTGTCGCGCGGGTTTGACGGGATGGTGCCGTCGGCATTCGCGGGCCAACCCAGCAGCACCAGCCCCGAGTCGGTCTTGAGCACGCCGTCGGCATCGGTGCGGAAGCTGCCGGTGCGGGTCATGAGCAAGGGCGTGTCGGACAGGGCATTGCCAAGCGACACCTCGTTGATCACCGGCAGCATCCCGCGCCCGGCGATCGCCAGGTCGAGCGGGTTGCCGGTGCCGACGAGGTCGCCGCGTTCGTCGATCAGCCGCACGGTCGAGGCCCGCACGCCCCCGGCGGAATAGGTGCCCGCCCCGCGCGAGGAGGTGATCACCATGCTGGTGAAATCGGTCGAGGCGCGCTTGTAGCCATAGGTGCCCGAATTCGCGATATTGTCGGAAATCGAGGCCAGCCGGGTGGCGTTCGCGTTCAGCCCGGCCACGCCCGCGCTGAGCGAGGAGGAAATCGTCATGGAAAGCGCCTTTCTGCAGCTTCGACTCCTGTAGGGCCGACCCTGCACCTGCGTCGATTAACACCTGCCTAACAGGTAAAATTCGAAGGGTTATCTGTCCCTGCGCAGAAGGATCACCTCGATCCGGTTGTTGCGCATCGCCGCGGGATCGGACACCGCCGGGACCCGGTCGGCATAGCCCGAAATCCGCTGCATCCGCGCGGGGTCGAGCCCTGCCTCCTCCAGCCGTTTGCGCGTGGTCTGGGCGCGCAGGGCCGACAGGTCCCAGACCGGATTGTCGATCAGCGTCACCGGAAGCGCACGCAGATGGCCCGCGACCGCGATCTCGTTCGTGGTGAGGTTCAGCACCTCGGACAGAAGGTCGGTCAGCGCCAGGAGCACCGGCGTTGGTTCGTCCGTTTCGCCATCGAAGAGCGGGGCACCGGGAAGATCGAACAGTTCGATCACCAGGCCTTCGTCGGTCACCTTGGTGACGATGTGGCGCAAGAGCCGTTCCATCGTGTTGCTTTCGCCGCCCCGGGCCATCAGGGCCTTTTCGACATCCTGAAGCTCGGACATCGCCTTGCCGTCGCCCGCAGCCCCCTTGCCGGAATTGTCCCCATTGGCATCCGCGGCGCTGGCGGCGGTCTTGCGATCGACCGCGCCGGTCCCGTCATGCGCCATCGTCTCTTCGGCGAAGACGCTGTCGCCGCCGAAGGCGCCGTCGCCCCCGCCCGAAATCCGGTTCACCGGGATCGTCGGATTGAAGTAATCCGAAATCCCCTTGCGTTGCTTTTCCGTCGTCGCGTTCAGCAGCCACATCAACAGGAAGAACGCCATCATGGCGGTCACGAAGTCGGCGTAGGCCACTTTCCATGCCCCGCCGTGGTGGCCCCCGCCACTGACAACCTTCTTCCGTTTGATGATGACCGGCGCCGCATTGCCTTGCGCAGCCATCCACATCACCCAAGTCTTCTACCCGGGACCAGTGATAGCAGACGCAGGCTTTACGGCGGCTTAACCCGTCTGATTTTAGCGAGTTTCGGAGCCCGCGAGCCAGCACTCAGGCCGAGACGGCATTCTCGACGATCACCGAGGGGAAGGCGCGGCAGAGGGTTTCCATGCTCTCCCGGTTCTCGGTCAGGCAGGCCGCAGTCGACAGGGCATCGGCGAGGGCTGCCGAGGGCGCGGAAACCGACACAACGCGCCAGGTCGACAGGACGGGCCGTGCGGTCCGCGGATCGAGGATGTGGCTGGTGACGCCATCGCCGCCGAAGGTCATCCCAAGGGGCGCGGACGTTGCCAGCGCCCGGTTGCGCAGGGCCAGGTTGCCCCCGGCTTCCAGCTGCACCGGCCAGTCGCCATCGGGCAGGGCCACCATCTCGCCGGTGTCGATCAGCGCGCGGGTCAGGCCATGCCCGGCCAGCAGCGTCGCCAACCGGTCGGCGACATAGCCCTGCGCGATGCCGTTCAGGGTCAGCGCCATGCCGGGGTTCAGGGTGATCGCCTCGGGCTCCAGCCTGACCGAGGCCCAGCCGATCAGCGCGCTTGCCTTGGCACGGTCGCTCTCCGACAGCGGCACTCCGGCCTCGCGCGCGGATGCCTCGGCCCGCCACAGCGGTTGCACCGTCGGATCGAAGCGCCCCTCGCTGGCGGCATGGACGGAACCGGCCAGGGCCAGGCATTCCAGCAGCTCGAACGGCGGCTCGGCAAGTCGGCCATCGCGGTTCAGCCGCACCAGATCGCTGTCGGGCAGGTAGAGCGAGAAGACCTGCTCCAGCCGCCGGATTTCGGCCATAGCCAGCGCGGCCAGCCGGGGGGCTTCGGGGTGTTCCAGCCGCAGCGTGACCTTGGCGCCAAGCGCGATGCCGGTCTCGACATGCAGGTCAGACTTCTGCGCAAGCGCCATCGAGGGGGCGAGAGCGGCGGAAATGGCGATGAAGCGGCGACGGGTCAGCATGGTCAGCCCTCGGTTCCGGACAGGGATTTCAGGCGGCGGGCGTAGTCGTCATCGCCCTCCGCAACATTGGGGGTCAGCGGCGCAAGCGCGCTGTCGGGGATCGCCTCCAGCCCCATGACCGAGCCGCCGTGCACTGCCGCGAAGGCTTCGGCCTTGGCCGGGTCGGCGAAGGGGGCAAGTTCCGGCGCACCCATGCCGCCGGTCACATCGGCGCCCACGACATAGGTTGCGGTCTTCGCATCGGTCCAGTTCGCCGCACCGGGTTGCGCCCAGGTCGCGCCGTCCGCCCCCATGTCGCTGACGTAGATCGCAAGCACGGTGTTGCTTTGTTCGGGCAGGCGCAAGTAGGTGACAAGGTCGGTGACCTGGCTGAAGAACAGGGGCGCGCCGGGCAGGCCGTCAAGGTGGACCTGGCCCTTCGGCCCCTCATGTTCCATGAGGTTCATCTGGCAGAAATAGCCCAGCGTCTCGGGCGCCAGCGGCAGCGGGTCGGTGTTCTGCGCAACCTCTTCCTTGCAGGCGGCAAGGGCGAGGGCGAAGAGAAGCGCGCGTTTCATGGCGTGACCTTTCGGAAGGCCGCAGCGGCAAGGGCCAGTGCGGCGAAGGGCCAGATCAGGACCGAAGCCAAAGATTGCCAGAGCGGGATGGCATCGGCAGCCCCGCCCACCCCGGCAGCGGCGGCGGTGGCGCCCGAGGCGGTGAGGTTGAACAGCCGGAACGCATCGGCCGGGTTGGCGAGGAGCGCGATCGGGAAAGCGTCGGTCGTGAACCAGCCGCCGTTGTCGGCGACGATGGCCGTCAGCAGCGCGAGATCGTAGAGGACGACGAGGCCGAGCCAGAGCCCGATGGCCAGCCCTGCGGCCCCGGACGGACGCCGGGACAGCGACGACAGCGCATAGCCCGCGCCGAGGAAAGTGGCACCCAGAAGGACCGAAGACCACGAGAGCCGCCAGAGCGCGGGCAGGCCCTTCACGGCGGTCGGGTCGGACCAGAAGGTGACCGCGGCGGCGAGGCCGTGGCCGAGGAGGACGGCGAGCGTCAGGATGGCGAGATGGGCGAGGAGCTTGCCCAGCAGGATCTCCCACCGCGCGATGGGATAGGCGAGCAGAAGCGGCAGCGTGCCGCGTTCGGTTTCCCCGGCGATGGCGTCGAAGCTCATGAGGAGGGCGAGGAGCGGGATCAGGTAGACCGAGAGCGAGGTGAGCGAGGCGACGGTGACGGACAGCCGGTCCACCCCCAGCCCGCCGGTGGGGGCCGACCCGGCCAGCGCGAGGACCAGCGAGAAGACCGCCATCAGCACCAGCGCGATGGCGACCCAGCGGTTGCGGAGCGCGATGCGGAACTCGGTCCGGGCGGTGGAGAGGATGCGGATCATTGCAGGCCCCCCTGGCTGAAATGGGCGTAGAGGTCTTCCAGGCTGGGCGGCAGCACGTCGAGGTCGGCCACCTTGTCGCCGAGCCCCGCGATGCGGCCCAACGTCTCCAGCTTTTCGGCCTGCGGGCAGGTCAGGTGCAGCGCGCCGTCGACCATGATCGCACCCGGCAGCGCCTTCGCGATGTCGGGCGCATAGCCGTTCCGCGCAGTGACATGCAGCGCGACCGGCAGGTCGGCGCGGCGACGCAGATCGGGCAGCGAGCCCTCGGCCACCATCCGGCCCTTCGAGAGGATCACGATCCGGTCGGTCCGCGCCTCTACCTCGGTCAATGCGTGCGAGGAGAGGAGGATCGAGGCCCCCTTCGCCGCCAGATCGTCGAGGAGAGCGTAGAATTCCCGCCGGGACACCGGGTCGAGGCCCGAAGTCGGCTCGTCCAGCACCAGAAGCCGGGGATGGCCGATCAGCGCCTGGGCCAGGCCGACGCGCTGGCGCATGCCCTTGGAATAGGTGCCGATCCGGCGCCGGGCGGCGTGGCCGAGGCCGACCTTCTCCAGAAGGGGCATCGCCTGCGACTGGTCCTCGCCGCGCAGGGCAAGGTAGTGGCGGGTCTGCTCCAGGCCCGTCAGCGCCGGGTGGAAGGCGGCGTTCTCGGGCAGGTAGGCCACCGCGCGACGGGCCGCGGCCGAGCCGGGGGCGGCATCGCAGATCGTGACCGCGCCGCTGGTCGCGGGGATCAGGCCGAGGATGATCTTCATCAGCGTCGACTTGCCCGCGCCGTTGTGGCCCAAGAGCGCCACGCGTTCGCCGGGCGCGACGGACAGGCTGACGCCGGTCAGCGCCGCCACCTCGCCGAAGCGCTTAGTGAGTTCCGAGATCGTCAGGGTCGATGTCATCGTAGGTGCCTTGTGTCCAGCGCCCGGCGACGGCGGCTTCCATGAGCGCGATGTCGTCGGGGACGGGGATGGTGATCGGCTGCATCAGCGGGTGGCTGTCGGTCACGCCGCCCGGCAGGATCGCCGGGAAGGAAGACTGCGACCAGCGCACCAGCTGCACGGCGGGAGAGCCGGTGAGCAGGGCAGCCGAGGGTTGCGACCACAGGATATGGTCCATCAGGTCGTTCGGGCGGTAGACCCCGTCGGCGATGCCGTCGCCGTTCAGGTCGAAGGCGGGATGGTCGGACCAGTAGTTGCCGCGTCCCTCGAAGCTCCACTCCATGAAGCGGGTGCCGACGTATTTCACCTGTTCCTGGTTGCCGATGAAAGCATTGCCGGTCAGCATGTTGCGTTCCGACCCGGCGGTGAAGTGGATGCCGATGCCGCAGCCCTCGAAGCGGTTGTTGGCGATCAGGTTCTTGTGGGCGTTGTAGATGAACAGGCACTTCTTGGTGCCGCCCCGCACCAGGTTGCCCGCCACGTCGGCGTTGTTGGCGAAGTTCAGCATCACCCCATGCTCGCGGTCGCCGAGCGAGAGGTTGTCCTTCACCACAACCCGGTCGCTGAACATGATGGCGTAGCCAAGGTGGTTGCCGATGCTGACGTTGCCCGACACCTCGCTGTCATGGGTGTACATGTAGTGGACCGCGAAGCGCAGGTCGCGGAAGATGTTGTTGCGGTAGGTGCCCTTCTTCGACGCGTTCGAGAACAGCCCGTCGCGGCCCCAGCGGACATTGTTGCCTTCGATCACGGTGCCGGGGCTGTTCCACACATAGATCCCGTTGCCGCGTTCGTTCATGTGCAGGTTCTGCCTGCCCTCGATCACGTTGTTCAGGACCAGGGTGTCGAGCCCGCCATGCACATCGATGCCGTGCATGTTCTCGACCAGCCGGTTGCCCTCGATCCGCGTGCCGTCGGCACCCTTCACGACCTTGATCCCGGAATCGATAGCCTGGTTGTCATTGCCCGAGCCGATGACCTTCAGCCCGGTCAGGACGACGCCGTCGCCGGTGACGGTGATCACCGTCCCCTTGCCCTGCCCGTCGACCACCGTGCTGCCGTCGCCTTGCAGCGTCAGCGTGCGGTCGAGGATGACGGGGCCCAGATAGGCCCCGCCGGAAAGCAGCAGCACATCGCCGGGAGCGGCCCCGGCGATGGCTGCGGCCAAAGTGCCCTCGCCCGGCATGACCTGCACTTCCGCCGCCAGAAGCGGCGAGGAGAGCAGCATGAGAAGGGCAAGGACAGGCTTCATCATCAGGCCCCGGTCGGCTCCACGAACATCCGGCCGCGCATCTCCATGTGCAGCGCGTGGCAGAACCACTGGCAATAGTACCAGTAGACCCCGGCATTCGCCGCCACGAAAGTGACGGAGGAAGTCGCCTGCGGCCCGATCTCCATCGCGACGCCGTGGTTGCCCATCGTGAAGCCGTGGGTCAGGTCGTCGATGTCGTCCAGGTTGGTGACCGTCACCGTGACCTCGTCGCCTTCCTTCACCGTGAAGCTTTCCAGCGCGAAGCTGGGCGCCTGGCTGGAGATGTAGACGCGGACCTTCTTCGGATCGTCCTTGTCGCGGATCACCATGTCCTGCCAGTCGTCCAGGTTGACCCCGTCCGCCTCGGCCTGCTTGCGGGTCTCGGCCCACATCTTGTCGTCGCGCTTCCAGACCGACAGCGGGTTCACCCTCGAGGCCGCCACGGCGATGGCGTCATGCGGTTCGGCGAAGTTCGGGCCGTCGTGGACCACGACCATCTTGTCGCCCGAGATGTCGATCAGCTGGTCGTTCTCGGGTTTCAGCGGACCCACGTTCAGGAAGCGGTCCTTCGAGAATTTGCAGAGGCAGACGAGCCACTTGCTTTCCGCTTCCAGCGTTTCGCCCATCACGGTCTTCAGGTGGCCGGGCTGGTACTGCACGTCCACCTTGTCCTTGATCGGATCGACCTTCTCACCGGCATAGGCCTTCACCGCGTCGGCGATGTTCCACTTCACCACCTGGCTGTCGAGGAACAGCGAGGTATAGGCGTTGCCGTTGCCGTCGAAGGCGGTGTGCAGCGGGCCGAGGCCCAGTTCCGGCTGCGCGACGATGGCGGTCTGCGGATCGGCATCGGCGTCGAAGAGGGCATCGAACCTGGTCACGTCCAGCACGGTGACGGTGGGCGAAAGCTTGCCGCCGATGCAGAGGTGAACCTTGTCCGGCGCCATGTTGCAGCCGTGCGGGTTGTTCGGGATCGGGATGTAGCGGGTGAACTTGCTCTTCGCGTCCTTGCGGCCGTCCAGAACACGGACCCCGTTCAGCTCTTCGCCCTCGCCCGCGGCAATGGCAGCCTCGATCGCGGCGATGTTGAAGACGACGACGTGGTCGGCTTCGGCGGCGGTCATGTCGGCCAGCGTCATGCCCATTTCGCTGTTGTAGCTGGTCGAGAAGGCCCATTTGCCTTCATAGTCCGCATCGCAGTTGTCAAGGTTGCCCGACACCATCACTTGCCATGCCGGCATCATCTGCTCGGCGTCGACTGCGGTGAAGATGTTCACATAGGTCGACACGTCGGTCATCGTCGAGCCGTCGTTGACCAGCGGAGCCTCGTCCTCCCCGTTGCAGAAGATGTACTTCGTGCCGGGGAACTTCTGCGGCCGCATCCCGTGGATTGCCTTGGCGTTCGGGATTTCCAGGATCGCGTCGCACTTCATCACGTCGGCACGGACCCGGGCGACGCGGGTGTTCGCCTTGTCGTTCATGAACAGGTACTTGCCGTCGTACTTGCCGTCAGTGAACGACATGTGGACGTGGTGCAGGTCACCGTTGTCGTGGATCTTCTTGCCGTTGGCGGCCAGCTGCTTCTTGGTCTTCTCGGTCATCGTCCGCTGGTGGATGCGGATCGATTCGTTGGTCTCGCCCCAGCCGGTGGCCGAGCAGCGGTTGAACACCGGAACCCGCATCAGCTCGCGCATCGACGGGATGCCCAGGATGCGCATCTCGCCGGTCTGGCCCGAGGACCAGAAGCCGTAATGCGTGTCAAGCTGGCCGGGTGCAACTTCGAAGCCTTCCGCCGCCTGTGCGACGGCGGCCGAGGTGCCAAGCGCCAGCGCGCCGACACCTGCGCCGGTGCCAAGCGCCAGGCGACCGCCCAAGGCGCCCGCAAGCGCCGCGCCGCCGGCGGTGGCCCCCAGAAGGCCGCGGCGTGAGATCCCCGAGGTGGGTCGTTCAGACATGATCTGTCCCTTTCATTCAGCAGGTTGGGGTTTCGGTTGGTTCGGATGGCCCGAGATGTTGCGGGCCGGGCTTGCCGAAGCGGTCTCGCGCCGCTTCAGCTTCTTGATCACGACCGGGCACTTGGTCGTCGACTGGTACAGGACCTGGCAATGCAGGCAATCGATGCATTCGTTCGGGTTGATCTCGCCCGTCGGGTGGATCGACTGGACCGGGCATTCGATGGCGCAGGTCTGACAGGGGTTGCCGCATTCCTTGTAGCGCTTCAGCCAGTCGAACATGCGGATGCGTGCCGGGATCGCCAGAGCTGCGCCCAGCGGGCAGAGATAGCGGCAAAAGAAGCGCTCGACGAACAGCCCCGCCGCCAGCAGCGCCAGCGCATAGGCCACGAAGGGCCAGGCGCGGACGAATTTCAGGATGATGGCGGTCTTGAACGGCTCCACTTCGGCCAGATGTTCGGCCTGTTCGATGCTTGCCAGCGACACACCGAAAAGTCCCAGGAAGATCATGTACTTGATCGGCCACAGCCTTTCATGCAGGCCCCAGGGCAGCGTCCATTGCGGGATGTGCAGCTTGCGGGCGATCTGGTTCGTCAGTTCCTGCAGCGCGCCGAAGGGGCAGAGCCAGCCGCAATAGGCCCCCCTTCCCCAGAAGATCAGCGAGGCCGCCACGCTGAACCACAGGATGAAGGTCAACGGGTCGAGGAGGAACGCCTGCCAGCTGAACCCGCTGACCAGCGCCCCGAACAGCGCCATCAGGTTCACCACCGACAGCTGCGCATTGGCATACCAGCCCAGGAAGACCAGCGTCACTGTCAGGAAGCCCATGCGGAACCAGTAGAAGCGGCGGGCATTGCGGACGGCGAAATGCTGGAAGAAGAAGACCAGCGTCAGCACCGCCAGCATCGCCGCGGTGACCGCGATCTGCGGCCGCTTGTCCGCCCAGATCCGCTTCCACAACGCCTGCTGCGCCGCCGACTCGTCCTCAGCCGCCGCCGCTTCTGCCGGGCCGGTATCCTCGGTGGCAACGGGCACCGCAACCGGGCGCAGGTACTTCTCGGGCAGCTGGTAGCCCAGGTCGAAGGTGGTGAAGAGCTTCTCGATCGGCCCCACCTCGCGATGCACCAGAAGCTGGATTCGGAACGGCTTGGTCGGGTCGAAGCCCACGTCGGCGGGGATCTTGAACAGGTCGGCCTCGGTGAACTCCGGCGCGCCGGGGGTCTGCACCGCAACCACCCGCTTGTGCATCTTGTCGTGGAACCGGACCGAGACATCGTCCTGGATCAGCACGATCCGGTCAAAGATGCCGCCGCGCACATAGCCCGACCCCTTGAAGCTGTAGAGCCCGCGCCCGACGATGACGATGGCATTCTCGCCCGGCTGCAGCCAGGTCTTCAGGTTCGCCGCCTCGCCCTCGCCCAGCACCGCCTTGGCGATGGCCGGTTGCGACACCAGCGCGGCCTGCATCTCGATGAAGGTGGTCTCCGGCGGCTCTTTCAGCGCCTTTTCCGTGGCGCGCGGATCACCCAACGCCGCGAAGGCCGCGTTGACCTGGCCCACGTCCAGCGACAGCCGCCGCAGCGTGCCGTCGCCCTCCAGCGCCATCCAGTCCGAGGCCGCCGTCGCATCGGGGTTCATCTCGAAAGCCGGGCCGGCGCTGGCCGTCTCGGGCGCAAGGCCCCCCAGCCCCATCGCCCGCGCCGCCTTGAGCCCGGCCCGCACGATGGAATCGTCGATCACCATCACCGTGACCGTCGCGCCCGAGATGATGTCGAGGTCATGCGATGTGCCCCCCGATTTCGCCTCGGCCACCAGGTCGACGCCGACATAGCTTTTCGCCAGCGCGTCGATCTTGGCCTGCGGAATCCCGATCAGCACGATGGGCTCGGAATGTTTCAATAGCTTGACGCCGATGATCTTCGCGTCCTTGTCGACCGCGACCATCGTGTGGATGGGCTTGCCGGAATATCCCGTGGTCGACACGAAATCGCTGGTGACGAAGGCCCAGCCGATCGTCTCTCCGCCTTTCAGCACCGGAACCGCAGGCGCATCCTTGCGGACGGGCCCGAACCCTTCGGCCCCCTCGACCAGATCGGACGCGGTGACCTTGGGCAGAAGGGTTTCCAGGACTGATTCTGCAGCGGCCGGAAGGGGCAGCAGCAGGGCAAGTGCCAGAAGTAGTTGAAGAAGAGCTTTCATGGGGCCCCCAAAAGTTGGCCCTTGCTTAGTCCGGCGCTGCGGAGCGGGCCTTGACCTAACTCAAGCTACCGGAAGACACGGCAGGGGCCTGGCCCCAACGCGCCAAATCGGGTTTTGTTCGCGCAGGATAGTCGATTCCCGCTGCGCCCGCGACGGCGGATGCAACAATCACCCTCCGGCCCGGACCTAGGCTGCAACCGAACCGTGCTTGCGCCATTCGGTCGGGGGCCGGTCGAACTTGGCCTTGAACAGCCGCGAGAACTGGGCCTGGTCGCAGAAGCCGAAGCGATAGGCGATCTCGGCCATCGACAGCGCGGGCGACGATCCGATCAGATCCCGCGCCGCGATCAACCGCTCGTCACGGATGAATTGCGACACCGTCTGGTTGGTGTCGCCGAACAGCTCGTGCAGGTAGCGCTTGGAGATTCCGCAGGCGTCGGCGACGAATTCGGGCGACAGCGCGGGATTGGACAGGTGCTTGCGGATCACCTGTTCGGCCCGGCGCAGATGCCCCGAGCGGACGGCGGTGCGGACCTGGCTGTCCTCGCCCGCCGCCTCGTCCAGCACCAGCGCCAGGACCTCAACCATTTGCCGCCCCAGCACCTCGGCGGCGCGACCGGCGGTCAGCGGCAGGGAATGCATCTGCTCCATCATCGAGGTGAAGAGGGACGGCAGCCCCATGCGAGAGTCGATGGTATGGGCGCAGAACCTGTCGGGGTCGCGGACCTTCTCGGCCAGCGATTTCTTGCTGATCTTCAGCACGCTCAGCTCGTTCGGGTCGGCATAGGCAAAGCGATAGGGCTCGTCGCCGCGTTCCAGGATGAAGCCGCCAGGGTCGCAGCGGACCTCGCGTCCCAGTTGCTTGAACTCGACCGGGCTGCGGCGGGGAACCGTGATCAGGTATTCTTCCTCGCGGGTATGCGAAATGTGCGTTGGCCTGCGTTCGTATTGCATCGGCTGCGTGGCAAGGCGCGAAAGCGAGACGCTGCCCATCTCGCGCCGTTCCAGCGTGCCGGTGAAGGAGGCCGCATCGCGGTAGGCAAGCTGCAAGGGAAAATATGTCTCGGCAATCACGCGGTTCCAGTGCGAAGAGCGCTGGCTCGGCATGACCTGGTCGGTGCTGTGAGCAACGAATTCCATGCGCCCTCTCCCCAAAGCGCCGTCCCAGAATCGATAGGCGCGAAACCGCATTGCATCAAGCCCGAATGCTGGGGCGGCACCGGGCCGTGCGCTGAGGTTCAAGGCATTGTGCGCTCAGCGACAAATGCACCCGCCCAGCTGCACGCAGATGCAAAGGATCGTGCCCTGCGCTGCAAGATCGGCCCCCGGATTTCGGCCAGTCTTGCGCAATGAGAGAGGCTGGAAAGCAGCCCGGACGCGACGGGAGGAAAATCAGGACTACCCGCAGCCGTCCGGTGCCGTTTTCCCATCCGGGGAGGAAATGGATGACCAAACGCAATGTGGACCCGATCACGCTGTCGGTGGTGCGGGGCGTGCTGGAGACGACCCAGCGCGAGATGACCCTGACGCTGGAACAGACGGCGCGGTCTTCGGTGTTCAACCTGGCGCATGACTATTCGACGGCGCTGTTCAACCACACGCCCGAGATGATCCTGCAAGGCCAGGACATCCCGATCCACCTCGGCAGCCTGATCCCGGCGATGAAGTCGGTGGCGCGGTTCTTCGAGGGCGACATCCACGAGGGCGACCTGATCCTGCACAACGATCCGGCCTACGGCGGGTCGCATATCATCGACACCTGCATGTACATGCCGGTCTTCTACGAGGGCGAGCTGGCGTTCTGGACGGTCTGCAAGGGCCACCTGACCGATATCGGCGGGCCGGTGCCCGCGGGCTACAACCCGAACGCCACCGAGATCTTCGCCGAAGGCCTGCGCATCCCGCCGGTCAAGCTCTGGGACCGGGGGCGCCCGCGCAAGGACGTGATGAACCTGCTGCTCACCAACATGCGCGCCCGTCGCGACCAAGAGGGCGATTTCAACGCGCTGATCGGGGCCTGCCAGGTCGGTGCGCGCAACCTGGTCAACCTGATGAAGAAATACGGCAAGGAAACGGTGCAGGACTGCATCGCCGAGCTTCTGGACATGGCCGAGGCGCATATGCGCAAGCTGATTTCCGAAGTGCCGGACGGCACCTACACCGGTACCGCCATCCTGGAAGACGCGGGCCACGGCTATGGCGATTTCCAGATCGAGGCCACCGTGACCATCAAGGGCGACGGCTGCCACATCGCCATCTCCTCGCCGCCGCAGATCCCCTATTTCATCAACAGCTACGAAGGGAACAGCCACTCTGGCGTCTACCTGGGCCTGATGATGTTCGCGCAGCTGCCCCCGCCCTACAACGAGGGCCTTTACCGCTGCGTGACCACCGACATGGGGCCGAAGGGCACGCTCTGCAACGCCAAGTCCCCGGCACCGCACATGAACTGCACCACGACCCCGATGGAGACGCTGACCGACGCGGTGCGCCTGGCCTTCGAACAGGCGGCCCCGCACAAGGTTTCGGCCAGCTGGGGCCATGCCAACGGCTGCAACATCGCCGGCTGGGACAAGCGCCACGACGAGGAATATGTGACGATGGTGCTGGCCTCGATCATCTCGGGCGCCGGGGCCACGGCGCAGGCGGATGGCTGGCACGCGGTCGGCCCGGAATGCTGCTTCGGTGCGCTGACCTCGGGTGACATCGAGATGCTGGAACACAGCTATCCGATCATCATCCACCGCTATTCGCTGATGGAGGACTCGGGCGGCGCGGGCCGGAACCGCGGCGGGTCGGGCACCTGCTGGGAGGTGGAACCGCTCGACACCCCGATGACGCTGATCACCTTCGGCGAGGGCCGCCGCATCCCGGCGATGGGTGCGGCAGGGGCCAAATCGACGATGGTGGAGAAAAAGGTCGGTCGCCTGGAACTCACCCGGAATGGTGCGACCACCATCATCACCGACAACGTGATCGAGACCATCCAGCCCGGCGAGCGCGCGGCCAACAAGAACCCCGGCGGCGGCGGCTATGGCAACCCGTTTGAACGCGAGGTGCAGAAGGTGGTGGAAGATGTCCGCAACGGCCTGGTCAGCCTCGACGGCGCCCGGCTGGACTACGGCGTCGTCATCACCGACCGCGACAGCCTGACCGTCGATCACGAGGCCACGCGCCGCCTCCGCGCAGCCTGATCCCCTTCATCTTTGCCAAAATATCCCCGGGGGTCGGGGGGCAGGCGGCCCCCCGTGCGACCTCGGCCACCCGAAAGGACCCATCCCATGCAGAACCAGTATCGCCTTGGCATCGACGCGGGCGGCACCTTCACCGACTTCATCCTGGCCGACCGCAAGGGGGGCGTGCGCATCTTCAAGGCACTGTCCACCCCGAACGACCCGACCGCCGCGATCCGCAACGGCCTTCGGCTGATCCAGGAGGAAACCGGCCTGTCGCCCGAGGAGATCGTCTCGAATGCCGATCTCTGCATCAACGGCACCACGGTCGGGCTGAACGCGCTGATCACCCACAATGGTGCGAAGACCGGGCTGATCGCCACGGCGGGCCATGAAGACAGCATCGAGATCCGCCTTGGGCACAAGGAAGACGGCTACCGCTACGACCCGGAGTATCCGCCCGCGACCATGCTGGTGCCGCGTTACCTGCGGCGCGGCGTGGCGGAACGCGTGCTGTCGAATGGCAGGGTCCATACCCCCCTGAACGAAGACCAGGTCCGCGACGCCTGCCGCCACTTCCTGCGCGAAGGGGTGGAATCGGTCGCCATCAGCTTCGTCTGGTCGGTCCTGCACCCCGACCACGAAGCCCGCGCGGCCGGGATCGTGCGCGAGATGATGCCGCATGTCCGCCTGACCGTCGGCAGCCAGCTCTACCCGCAGGTGCGCGAATACACCCGCACCTCGACCGCCATCGTCAACGCCTACCTCGCCCCGATCCTGCAACGCTATGTCGAGGCGGTGGACGCCTATTTCCAGTCGCTCGGCGCGCGGCACCCGGTGCGCTACTTCCAGTCGAACGGCGGGCTGGCGCTGGGGCATGTCGTCAGCGACCAGTCGGTCTATGCCATCAACTCCGGCCCCGCCTCGGCCCCGCAGGCCGCGCTCTGGCTGGGCGAGCCCTGGGGGACGAAGGACATCATCACCGTCGACATGGGCGGCACCTCTTTCGACATCACCCTGACCCGCGACGGGCGGGCGAACGTGTCGAAGAACATCGACTTCCTGCGCTACCGGATCGGCATCCCGATGATCCAGGTCGAGACGCTTGGCGCGGGCGGCGGCTCAATCGGCTGGATCGACAGCATGGGTCTGATGCAGATGGGACCCCAATCGGCAGGGTCAGAACCCGGTCCCGCCTGCTATGACCAGGGCGGCGAGAAGCCGACCACGACCGACGCCAACCTGGTGCTGGGCTACCTGAACCCCGATGGCCTGGTCGGCGGCCGCCTGCCGCTGAACGTCGCCAAGGCCCGCCGCGCGATCAAGACCCATCTGGCCGACCCGCTGGGGATCAGCGTGGAAAAGGCGGCCTATGGCATGTTCACCATCGTCAACAACAACATGGTCAACGCCATCCGCCGCGTCTCGGTCGAACGCGGCTACGACCCGCGCGACTTCGTGCTGAACTGCGCGGGCGGGGCGACGGCGGCGCATATCACGGCGCTCGCCCGCGAGATGGGCATCCGCAAGGTGCTGATCTCCAAGCTCGCCTCGGGGCTTTGCGCCTTCGGCCAGATCCTGTCGGACGTGAAGTACAACTACATGGCCCCCGTCGCCGCCCGTCTGGAAGGCGCCGAGGCAGCGGGCCGCCTGAACCGGCTGTTCGGCGAGCTGGAAGGCCGGGGTCGCAACGACCTGATGGCCGATGGCTTCACCGAAGAGCGTATCGGCATCCGCCGCAGCCTCGACATGCGCTATGTCGGGCAGGTGCATGAATGCACGGTGGACATCGACCCGTTCGAGATCACCGAAGCCGCGCTGGAACGGCTGAAGGCCGCTTTCCACGCCCGCCACGAGGAGCTGTACACCTATTCCGAACCGCACAGCGCCGTTGAAGTCGTCAACGTCGAAAGCGCCATCACCGGCGCGGTGGACAAGCCTGCGCGCATGACCTCAGCCCCCGGCAAGGGCGCGCATTCCGCGCTGAAAGGCACGCGCGAGATGATCTTCACTGCCGACGGCATCCCGCACGAGACGCCGGTCTACGAGGGCGCACAGCTTGGGGCGGGCGACCGGATCACCGGCCCTGCGGTGATCCAGGAAGTCACCACGACCATCGTGATCGAACCCGGCTGGATGGCGGAACTCGACGCCTCGGCGGTCTATGTCGTGACGGCAGCCACCGACACCGCCCAGCCGCAGCGCACCGCCCGCACGGTCGAGGTGGCCTGAGATGGCGCTGGCGCTGGTTGAGGTGGGGGTCGCCTTCGGCGGCTTCCGCGCGCTGACCGATGTCTCGCTGTCGGTGGCGCCGGGGCAGATCGTCGGGCTGATCGGCCCGAACGGGGCGGGCAAGACCACCTGCGTCAATGTCCTGACCGGGTTCCAGCGCCCGACGGCCGGGCGGGTGGCGCTGGAGGGGCGGGACGTCTCGGCCCTGCCCGCCCACCGCATGCGCCGGGCCGGGGTGGCGCGGACCTTCCAGGCCGGGCGGCTGTTCGGGGGCCTCGACGTGCTGGACAACCTGACCTGCACCGGCGTCGGTCTTGGCCTCGGCCGGTCCGAGGCCGAACACCAGGCCAGCGAGCTTCTGCGCTGGATGGGGATCGCTGCGCTGGAAAGCCGCCCTGCCGCGGGCCTGCCCTATACCGACGAACGCCGCGTCGCCATCGCCCGTGCGCTGATGGGGGCACCCGCCTATCTGTTGCTCGACGAACCCGCCGCCGGGATGTCGGAACCCGAGGCCACCGACCTTGCCGCCCTGATCCGCCGCATCGCCTCTGAGCGCGGCACCGGCTGCCTGCTCATCGAACACAACGTCGGCCTCGTCCTGTCGGTCTGTTCCGATGTCGTGGTGCTGGACGGCGGCAAGATCATCGAGCGCGGCGACCGGGCGGCGATCCTCGGCTCCACCGCGGTGCGCGAAGCCTATCTCGGCGCCCATGCGGAGGCCGCGTGATGGCGAAGCTCGGCGTCTTCGACCTTGCAGTGCGCTACGGCAAGCTGACGGCCATCTCCGACCTGTCCTTCACCGTGTCCGAGGGCGAGCGGGTCTTCGTCTCCGGCCCGAACGGGGCGGGGAAATCCTCGCTTCTCTCCGCCATCGCCGGGTCCGTCCGTGCCGCACATGGCCGGATCGAGATGGATGGCGCGATCCTCTCCGGCCTCGGCCCCGAAGCCATCGCCCGGCGCGGGCTGTCGATGGTGCCGGAAGGGCGGCGGATCTTTCCCAGCCTGAGCGTGCAGGAGAACCTGATGGTCGGCACCGGGATGCGGCGTGACCGCAGCGCGGTGGCCGATGACCTGGAGACCGTCTTCACCGCCTTCCCGATCCTGCGCGACCGTGCGCACTCCGGTGCCGGGGCGCTGTCGGGCGGGCAACAGCAGATGCTGGCCATCGCCCGCGCCCTGATGACCAACCCCAAGGTGATGCTGGTCGACGAACCCTCGCTCGGCCTCGCCCCCAAGGTGGTGGACGAAGTCTATGACCGGCTCTGCCAGCTTCAGGCCCTGCGCGGGCTGACGCTGGTGATCGTCGAGCAATCCTCGGCCCGGGCGGCGCGCGTGGGCGGGCGGATGCTCCTGATGCGCGGCGGAAAGATCGTGGCCGATGGCGATGCCACCGACTTTGCCGCGAAGGACCTTCTGACCGAAGCCTATTTCGGAGGTGCGGCATGAGCCTGCAACTCTTGTTCGACGCCCTTGCGCTTGGCGGGATCTATGCCATCGCCGCCCTGGGGATCGCGCTGATCTTCGGGGTCATGCGACTGGTCAACTTCGCCCACGGCCAGTTCATCGCCTGCGCGGTCTTCGCGCTGATCCTGCCCTCGACCGACGCGATGGCGGTGCTGGGTCTGGGCCGCCTGCCCGCGCCGGTCCTGATCCCCGTGATGCTGGCCTTCGGCGCCGGGCTTGCCGTCCTGGCCGAGGCGCTGGTGTTCCGCCCGATGCGCAATGCCTCGCCCGTGGCCTTGATGGTCGGCAGCTTCGCCCTGGGCGTGGCGCTGCAAAACCTGCTCCTGGTGCTCTATGGCGGCAGGCCCAAGGCGGTCAGCCTCTGGGCCGAACTGGGCCAGCCGGTGCAGATCGGCAGCGCGTCGGTGCCCCTGTTGCAACTGATCGTCATTGCGACGGTGATCGTGATCCTCGCGGGCCTCGCGCTCATGCTGCGCAAGACCCGGATCGGGCTCGAAATGCGCGCGGCGGCCGAGGATTTCACGATGGCCCGGATGCTGGGCGTGCGGTCGAACCGGGTGATCTCGGGCGCCTTCGCGCTGTCCGGTGCGCTGGCTGCTGTGGTGGCGCTGGTGCTGGTCGCGCAGACCGGCGTGGCCGATGTGCGGATGGGCGGCCAGATCATGCTGGTGGCCTTCATCGCCACCGTGGTCGGCGGCATGGGTAGCCTGTCGGGGGCGGTCGCTGCCGGTCTTGCCATCGGCGCGGCCTCCGCCCTGCTTCAGGCCGGCCTGCCCGCCGAGGCGCGACCCTTCCGTGACGCCTTCCTCTACGGCGGCGTCATCCTTGTCCTCCTGTTCCGGCCGCAGGGCCTTTTCGCCCCCGTGGGCAGCAAGCCGAGGGTCTGAGCATGGCCAGTCCGCACATGATCCGCCGCCGCATGGCCGCCACGACGCCGCTGGTGCTGGCGCTTCTCCTGCTGGCCTTCGTGCTGGTGGCGCTTTCGCTGGGTGACCGCGCCATCGCCCGCATGGCCGCCGAGACGCTGATCCGCGTCACGCTGGTGGTGGGGTTCTGGATCTTCGTCGGCAATTCCGGGGTGGTCAGCTTCGGCCACGCCGCCTTTGCCTGCATCGGCGCCTATGTCTCGGCCTGGGCGACATTGAAGCCCGAGATGAAGGCCACCCTCTTGCCCGGCCTCCCCGACGCCATCACCGCCGCACACTGGCACGTCCTGCCCGCAGCGGTTGCAGGCGGGATCGTTGCTGCGCTGGTCGCGCTGCTGACCGGGGCTGCCATTCTGCGCCTGTCCGGGATCGCCGCCTCGATCGCGACCTTCGCCTTCCTGGCGATGGTCAACACGATCTGGGCGAACTGGACGCCTGTCACCGGCGGCACCTCCTCGGTCGTGGGGCTTGACCGCTATGTCACCCCCTGGGTCGCGCTGGCCTGGGCCGTGGCCGCCATCCTGATCGCCGCGCTCCATGCCGCTTCGGCCTCGGGCCTTGCCCTGCGGGCCACGCGCGAGGACGAGGTCGCCGCCGCCGCCTCGGGCATCGACCGCTACCGCCACCGGCTGCTGGCCTACACGCTCTCGGCCTTCTTCTGCGGCGCAGGCGGCGCACTGATGGGGCATTTCATCGGCGTCATCAATCCCGACGGCTTCTACCTGAGCCTGACCTTCCTGCTGCTCGCCATGCTGGTGCTCGGCGGCGTCGGCTCCTTGTCCGGGGCGGTGGTGGGGGTGCTGGCGCTTTCCATCGCGGTCGAGGGGCTGGTTCGGCTGGAAAAGGGCGTGTCGTTTGGCGCCGTGACCTTTTCCCTGCCCCCCGGCAGCCAGGAGATCATCCTCGCCATCGCCATGATCCTGATCCTGATCTTCCGTCCCGCAGGCCTGATGGCCGGGCGCGAGGTGATGTTGCCCGCCCGCTGGGTCGCGCGGCCGGACGCAACGAACAGAGAACCGACCCAACCCACAGGAGAGACCCCATGAAAAGACTTGCCTTTCCCCTTCTGGCGCTGGCGGCGCTGGCCGTCCCGGCTGCCGCCGAAGACGACCTGACCATCGGCTTCGCCATAGCGAAATCCGGCTGGATGGAGGCCTACGACACCCCCGCCGCCACCGCCGCGATGATCCGCATCGACGAGATCAACGCCGCCGGGGGCCTTCTCGGCCGCCAGATCAAGGTGGTCGAGGCCGACACCCGCACCGACCGCGCCGAAAGCGCCAAGGCGGGCCTCGACGTGCTGGACCAGGGCGCCGAGATGATGGTCGTGTCCTGCGACTACGACTTCGGCGCCCCCGCCGCGCTGGTCGCGGAGGGCGAGGGGATGAACAGCTTCTTTCTCTGCGCCGAGGACGTGAAGGCCGGGATCCAGGGCGTCGGGCCGAATAGCTTCTCGTCCTCCGTCCTTGCCCCGGTCCAGGGTGCCACGATGGCCGAATGGGCCCATGCCAAGCGCGAGGCCCGCACCGCCTATGTGCTGGAAGACACCTTCATCGAATACAACAAGGGCATCTGCACCGGCTTCAACTGGATGTTCCCGCAGCTGGAAGGCGCCCAGATCGTCGGCAGCGACACGTTCAAGAACGACGATGCCTCGATCGCCAGCCAGATCACCCGGATCAAGGACCTGCCGGAACAACCCGACGTGATCATGCTCTGCTCGGTCATGCCGGGGGCTGCTGCGGCGGTGCGCCAGTTGCGGGCGGCCGGGATCAACTCCTTGATCCTGAACGGATCGGCGGTGGACGGCTCCTATTGGCTGGACGCGACCCCGGACCTGTCTGGCTTCGTCGTCCCTGTCCAGGGCTCGATCTACGGCGACGATCCGCGCCCGGAAGTCGAGGCCTTCAACAAGGCCTATGAGGCCAAGACCGGTGCCCGTCCGGCCAGCCAGTATGCCTATCCGGGCTATGTGCTGATCGACCTCTGGGCCAAGGCGGTCGAGCGGGCCGGAACGGTCGATGGCGCGGCGGTCACGGCGGAACTGGAAAAGATGCGCGACGAACCGACGGCCTTCGGCCCCCGCAGCTTCACCCCCGAACTGCACCACCAGAACACCGCGCTGATGCAGATCATCGAGATCACGGGCGGCAAGCCCGCCCGCGTCGACGAATGGCGCATCTCGGAGCCGGTGCCGCTGGACGTGCTGATGAAGAAATGATGTCGCGGGGCGCGGGGTCGACCCGCGCCCCCTACAGATACGGCGGCGTGCAGGCCGAGACCACCACCGCCTCGCGGTCCGAGATGTTGCGGAACCGATGCGGCTGGGTCGAATCGAACAGGTAGCTGTCCCCCGCCTTCAAGACTGCGCTCTGCTCGCCCACTGTCACCTCGATCTCGCCCGCGATGACGATCCCTCCCTCGTGCGAGACATGTTCCAGCATCTGCGCGCCGGTATCCGCGCCCGGCTCATAGCGTTCGTGCAGGATTTGCAGGTTGTGCGCCTTGGCATCGCCGACCTGCTGCAGGGTGATCTTGCCGCGCGGATCGTCCAGCGTCGAATAAAGCCGTGTCGTCAGGTCGCGCAAGTCCTGCGGTTTGAAGAAGACCGACTGGCTGACCGGGGCGTCGGGCTCGAAGAATTCCGACATGGTCACCGAAAGCCCGCCCAGGATCTTGCGCAGGGATGCGACCGAGGGGCTGGAACGGTTGGTCTCGATCATCGAGATCTGGCCATGCGGCACCCCCGATGCCTCGGCCAGCTGCCGCTGCGACAGGCCTGCGGTCTGCCGCATCTGCCGCAACCTGTCTCCGACGCTGAAATCTCTCATGCCCGCCATCCTGTCCTGTCGGCGACCATAAGCCTTGGGTGGGCAGCGCACAATCTTTTGTCTTCCGGTGCGCAGGATCATAAATCTATTTGCGCAAAATATTGAGCGATGCTAGCGAAACACCATCTCAGATCAGGAGCCGAGTCATGAGCGCCACCGCCCAGCTTTCCGCCCGCAAGTCCGCCGCCGTTGCCCGTGGCGTCGCCACCCGCAGCATCTACGCCACCCGCGCGGAAAACGCCGAGCTTTGGGACGCCGAGGGCCGCCGCTTCCTGGATTTCGCCGCCGGCATCGCGGTGAACAACACCGGCCACCGCCATCCCCGCGTGATGGCGGCGGTGGCGGACCAGGCGCAGGCCTTCACCCACACCTGCTTCCACGTCGCCCCCTATGAGGGCTACATCGCGCTTGCCGAACGGTTGAACGCCGCCACTCCCGGCGATTTTGCCAAGAAAACCATGCTGGTAACGACGGGCGCCGAGGCGGTGGAGAATGCGATAAAGATGGCCCGCGCCCATACCGGGCGGTCCGGTGTCATCTCGTTCTCCGGCGCGTTCCACGGGCGCACGCTCCTGGGCATGGCGCTGACAGGCAAGGTCGCGCCCTACAAGAAGGGCTTCGGTGCCATGCCGCCCGAAATCGTCCATGCGCCCTTCCCGAACGCCTTCCACGGCGTGACCGAGGCCGAGGCGCTGGCCCAGCTCGACCGGCTCTTCGCGTCCTCCGTCGACCCCGAACGCATAGCCGCGATCATCATCGAGCCGGTGCAGGGCGAAGGCGGTTTCAATATTGCCCCGTTCGGTTTCCTGCGCGCCCTGCGCGCGATTTGCGACCGGCACGGCATCGTCCTGATCGCCGATGAGGTGCAGGCAGGCATGGCGCGCACCGGGCGGATGTTCGGCTTCGACCATTCCGGCGTGGCCCCGGACCTTGTCACGATGGCCAAGGGCCTTGCCGGGGGCTTCCCGCTCTCCGCCGTCACCGGGCGGGCCGAGATCGTCGATGCCCCGAACCCCGGCGGCGTCGGCGGCACCTATGCCGGCAACCCGCTGGCGGTGGCGGCTTCCCATGCCGTGCTGGACGTGATCGCCGACGAAGACCTCTGCACAAGGGCCGAGGCCATCGGCGAGGTCATCCGCGCCCGCCTGCACCAGATCGCGGCGCGGCAGGGTATGGAATGCATCGGCGACGTGCGCGGCCTTGGGGCGATGAACGCGCTGGAACTTGTTGCCGACCGCACCACCAATGCCCCCGACGCCGCCCTGACCGCCGCCGTCGTGGCCGAGGCCGAGGCGCGCGGCCTGATCCTGTTGTCCTGCGGCACCCGCTACAACGTGATCCGCCTTCTGCCGCCGCTGACCATCCCGATGGCGCAGCTGGACGAGGCGCTCGACATCCTGGAAGCCGCTCTGGAAGCGGCGGTGATGAAACTGGCCGCCTGATCCCCTTCCGATCGCCTGCAACGCACTCCTGCCCGCCAATCCCGGGCAGGGGGCAATCCCGTGCTGACCAAAAGGACCGCCGCCATGTCCGACGCGCATCTGAACCTGATCGACGGCACCTGGATGCCGGGCGATCACCTGACCGAAATCCGCAACCCTTCTGACCTCTCGGACCTTGTTGGCCACTACGCCGCCGCCACCGCCGGGGATGTGGACCGCGCCGTGCAGGCCGCGCGTGCCGCTCTGCCAGCCTGGCAGGCAAAGGGGCCGCTCGCGCGCGCCGACCTTCTGGACCGCGTCGCCCGTCGCATCGAGGCCGAAGCCGAGGAGATCGGTCGCATGCTGGCGCGCGAGGAGGGCAAGATCCTGAGCGAGGCCATCGCCGAAACCCGCCGCGCCGCGCAGATCTTCCGCTTCTTCGGCGGCGAGGCGCTGCGCATCCCGGGCGAGGCGCTGGCCTCGGTCCGCCCCGGCGTCGACATCGAAGTGACGCGCGAGCCGATCGGCGTCATCGGCCTGATTACCCCCTGGAACTTCCCCGCCGCGATCCCGGCCTGGAAACTGGCCCCGGCGCTGGCCTTCGGCAATGCCGTCCTGCTGAAACCTGCGGAAATGGTCCCCGGCACCGCACATCTGCTGGCCCGCATCATTCATGAAGAAGGCTGCCCGCCCGGCATCTTCAACCTGGTCATGGGGCCGGGCTCGGTGGTCGGGCGCGCGATGGTGGCCCATTCCGACATTGCGGCGATCTCCTTCACCGGCTCGGCCCAGACCGGCCGCATGATCGCCCGCGCCGGGGCCGAAGGCATGAAGAAGCTGCAATTGGAAATGGGCGGCAAGAACCCGATGCTGGTGATGGACGATGCCGACCTGGACCTCGCCGTCGCCGCCTGCCTGAACGGGGCCTTCTTCTCGACCGGCCAGCGCTGCACCGCCTCGTCGCGGCTGATCGTGCAGGCGGGCATCCACGACGCCTTCGTCGCTCGGCTGAGTGCCGAAATGCAGGCGCTGCGCGTGGGCCCCGCGCTCGACCCCGCCAGCCAGATCGGCCCGGTCGTTTCGGCGGCACAGCTTCAGTCCAACCTCGACTACGTCGCCCTTGCGCGCACCGAGGGCTGCGAGGTGATTGGCGGCGAGAGGGTGGACGGGCCGACCGACGGCTACTTCCAGCGCCCGGCCCTGTTCCTGAACGCGCGCAACGCCATGCGCGTGGCGCGCGAGGAAATCTTCGGCCCCTGCGCCGCCGTGATCCGGGTCGGGGACTTCGACGAGGCGCTGGCTCAAGCCAATGACAGCGACTACGGGCTGTCGGCGGGCATCTGTACCGGGTCTCTGAAACAGGCCCGCGCCTTCCGCCACGGCGCGCGCGCGGGCATGGTCATGGTCAATCTGCCCACGGCCGGCGTGGATTTCCACGTCCCCTTCGGCGGGACGAAGGGCAGCTCGCACGGGTCCCGCGAACAGGGCCGCCAGGCGGTGGAGTTCTACACCACCACCCGCACCGCCTACAGTTTCGGGGGCTAGGCATGTCCCGTTCGCTGATCCTGACGATCAATCCCGGCACCACCACCTCGCGGCTCGGCCTGTTCCTGCCCGAGGCCGGTGGCGTCCGCCCGGTGCTGGACGAAACCATCGACCATGACGAGGCGGCTATGGCCCGCTTCGACAGCATCGCCGCGCAACTGCCCTTCCGCGCGGCGGCTGTGCAGGCATTTCTCGACGCCATACCGGGTGGTGTGCGCCTTGCGGCCGTGGCCGGACGCGGCGGCATGCTCTCGCCCGTGCCCGCCGGGGTGATCGCGGTGAATGAAGCACTGGTCGATTTCGCCCTGCACCGCCCGGTGCATCACCATGCCTCGAACCTCGGCGCCCCGCTGGCGCTTCGGATTGCCAAGGCCGCAGGTTGTCCCGCCTTCGTCGTCGATCCGGTGTCGGTCGACGAGCTGCCCCCGGTCGCCCGCATCTCGGGCTGCCCCGACATCCCGCGCTTTTCCTTTGTCCACGCCCTGAACATCCGCGCCTGCGGGAGGAAGCTGGCGGCGCAGTTGGGCAAGCCGTTCGAAGACCTTGACGCCGTGGTCGCCCACTTGGGCGCGGGGATTTCCGTGGCCGCGATCCGCGACGGCCGCATCGTCGACAGCACCAACCGGATGGAGGCCTCGCCCTTCTCGCCCGAACGCGCCGGGGGCCTGCCGCCGATGCCGCTGATCGACCTGTGCTATTCGGGTCGCTTCAGCAAAGACGAGCTGAAACGGCGACTCTACGGGCAGGGCGGGGTCTTCGCCTATCTCGGCACCAAGGACATGCGCCGGGTCGAGACGATGATCGACGGCGGCGGCGACAAGGCTCGTCTGGTCTGGGAGGCGATGGTCTACCAGGTGGCCAAGGCCATCGGCAGCATGGCCGCCGTCCTGGACTTCCGCCCCGACGCCATCGTGCTGACCGGCGGCATGGTCCACTCGCCGCGCCTGAGCAAGGCGCTGACAGACCGCATCGGCAGCTTCGCCCCGGTCACCTGCTTCCCTGGCAGCCATGAAAGCGAGGCCCTTGCCGCCGGGGCCGCCCGCGTTCTTGCCGGGGTCGAAAGCGCGCGGCGCTGGCCCGTCACGCCCGAGGTGGAGCCGATGCCGTGGTGATCCGCAACTTCTCCGATCTCGAAATCTCCGCGAAGAGCCGCCCGCCACTCTGCCCCGCCGTGGCAGGAGCCGAAGACACGGCCACGCTGGAAGCGCTGTCGGCGGCGCTGGCCGAAGGGTTGATCTGCGGAGCCATCCTTGCGGGCGATGCCGCCCGGATCGCTGCGCTGCTTCCCCCTGCGCTCGCCCCGCATGTCCAGATCCGCCCCGCCGCCAGCGCCGCCGAAGCCGCCGTGCTGGCCGTCGCTGCGATCCATGCGGCCGAGGCCGACGTACTGGTCAAGGGCAACGTCGACAGCGCCGCTTACTTGCGCGCCGTGGTCGCCCGCGACAGCGGACTGCGCGCCTCGCCGGTGCTGTCCAACCTGACGCTGGCCGAAATGCCCTCGGCCCCGCGCCTGATCGGGGCGACGGACAACGGCATTCTCGTCCTGCCGACGCTGGAGCAGAAGCGCGCGATCCTGCTGAACGCCCTGCCGCTGTTCCGGGGCCTGGGTGTGGCGCCGCTGCGTGTTGCGGCCATCGCCGCCTCCGAAAAGGTGCATCCCGCCCAGCCCGCGACGGTCGACGCCGCCGCCTTGCGCGATGAATGGGCGGCGGGGGACGGGTCCGTGCTGGTCGACGGTCCCTTCGGCTATGACGTGGCCCTGTCCCCAGCCGCGGCGGCAAAGAAGGGTTTCGCCGCGTCGCCGGTGGCGGGACGGGCCGACCTGGTCCTCTTCCCCTCGATCGAGGCCGGGAACGCGACGGTCAAGGCCTGGAAGCTCCACGGCCAGGCCCGCACGGCAAGCATCGTGCTGGGTGCGCGGGTGCCGGTCCTGCTGAATTCGCGCGCCGACGGGGTGGAGCAGCGGCGTCTCGGGCTTCTTCTCGCCGCAGTGGTCCGGGCGGGGCAGGACACCAACCAGACAACAACCGGAGAACAGACATGCAGCACCTGAACGAACCCAGTTTCCGCGAGTCTGTTGACCTGATGTTCAACCGCGCGTCGAAGCTGATGGATCTGAGCCCGGGTCTGGAGCAGAAGATCCGGGTGTGCAACTCGACCTACACGGTG
>NZ_JAYRPN010000077.1:0-8033 GCF_041911175.1 Tabrizicola sp. | reverse complement strand
GCGACCGTCGCCTGCTGGTCCGGCAGTTCGTGCAGCCAGCCCTCGCCTGAGCCCATCCGTCCATGCGCGTTGACGGTGGAGATCACCAGCATCGGCACGGAATCGCCATAGGCCTGGCCCATCGCGGTGAGGATGTTGGTCATGCCGGGGCCGGAGATGATGAAGCAGACCCCGGGCCGGCCGCTCGCCCGCGCATAGCCGTCGGCCATGAAGCCCGCGCCCTGTTCGTGGCGCGGCGTGACATGGCGGATGCCGCTGCCGGCAAGGCCGCGGTAAAGCTCGATCGTGTGCACCCCGGGGATGCCGAAGACGGTGTCCACCCCCCAGGCGCGCAGAAGATGGGTCAGGTAGACCCCGGTCGAGATTTCCGTCGTCATCAGGCGCCCCGGCCTCCCTTGCGCATCTGCCAGGCCGTCTTGGCCAGGATCACCGTCACCACGATCACGATCAGCACCACCGAGATCGCCGCGATCGCCGGGTCGATGTTGTCGCGCAGCCCCATCCACATCAGCCGCGGCAGCGTAACCGCATTGACCGAGGTGATGAAGAGCGTCACGCCGATTTCCTCCCACGACAGCACGAAGGTCAGGAAGAGCGCGGTCAGGAGCGTGAAGCGGATGTTGGGAAGTATCACCCGGAACACCCGCGTGCCCACACCTGCGCCCATCGACCGCGCCGCGAGGTCGATCCGCCGGTCGAGCTGCGCCAGCGCCACCGAGATCAGCACCACCGCGAAGGGCGCGATCATCACCGCATGGGCGAGCGCCACCCCGGCCCAGGTGTCATAGGCGACGAAGCCGTTCAGCTTGGAAAGCGTGATCAGGAAGAAGTAGAGCGTCAGCGCCGAGACCACCGGCGGCGCCACCATCGGCAAGAGCGCAAGCCCCATCAGCACCGGCGCGAAGCGCGGCCGGATCATCCAGATGCCGAGCGCGAAGGCGGTGGCGAGCGTGGTGGCGACGACCGAGGCCACCACGCCGATGCGGATCGACAGCCATATCCCCTCGGCCCAGGCCGGCTTTTCGATCAGCGCACGGTAGTGGCGCAGCGACCATTCGCCCTCGGGGACGGAAAGGTAGCGGGTCGGCGTGAAGCTGACCGGGATCACCGCGACAAGCGGCATCAGCAGGAAGACCGCGATCAGCGCGGCCAGCACCGTCACGAGCAGGCCGGGGCGCAACTGGATCATCTCTCCGTCCCCCGCACCTGCCGCAGCATCAGCGCCAGCAGCGCGCCGACCGTCACCATCAGGATCACGCTGATCGCCGCGCCAAGACCCCAGTCCGGGCTCTGGAAGATGCGCAGGTAGATCAGCTCCGCCACCATCACCGAGCGGCCGCCGCCGAGGATCGCCGGGGTGATGAAGAAACCGAGCGCGAAGACGAAGACCAGAAGCACCGCGCCGAGGATGCCGCCCTTGGTCATCGGCACGAAGACCTGCCAGAAGATGCGCGCGCGCGAGGCGCCCATGCCGCGCGCGGCCATCAGCACGCGCTCGTCCACCGCCCGCATCGACGAGGCGAGCGGGAAGACCGCGAAGGGGATGAGGAAATGCACCATCCCGACGACGACGCCGAATTCGTTCCTGACCAGGGTCAGGGGCTCCGAGAGGATGCCGAGGTGTTGCAGCCAGGTGTTGAGAATGCCCTTGTTCGACAGAAGCGCGAGCCAGCCGAAGGCACGGGTCAGCACCGAAATCCAGAACGGGATCAGGATGCAAAGCTCGATCGCCACCCGCGCCACCGGCCCGCCGCGCACCCAGATCAGCGTCAGCACATAGGCCGCCGCGACCGCAAGCACGGTCACCACCGCACAGATGCGCAGCGTGCGCCAGATCACGCCGAGCACCAGCGGATCGGTCAGCGCCACGGCATACTGGCCGAGCCCCGGTTCGGGCAGCGTCACGCTCCACTGCATGACGCCGAGGAACGGCAGCAGGTAGGCCACCGCCAGCAGCAGCATCAGCGGCCCGAGAAGAAGGATGTGGCGCGCGGTCATCCGGTGTCCGATGTCACGGGGTCCGAAGGCCGCCCCCGGAAGGCCCGGGGGCGGCGGTTCCTCAGGCCGAGATGATCTTGAGGAACTCATCCAGCGCGGGGCCGTAGTTTTCTTCGTACCACGGCATGTCGAGCGGGATCTGCACGGCAAAGTTGGCCGGGTCCACCGGGTTGTAGCGCGCCTCCTCCGGCGGCAGCAGCGCGTCGGCCGCGGGGTTGGCCGGCCCCTGCCCCAGCATCCGGAACATCACGAGCTGCTTTTCGGGATCCTGCGCCGAGGCGATGAACTGCATCGCCGCCTCCTTGCCGCCGGGGTTGCCCTTCAGGACCCCCATCGCGCCCGGCGCGATCAGACCCTGGTCCCAGATGAAGGACACATCGCCGCCCGAATCCTCCTCGATCAGCTTGGCGCGGGTCGACCAGATCAGCGCCATCGACGCCTCGCCGTTCAGAAGGATCGACTGGCTTTCCGAGCCGCCGCCCCAGTAGGCCACGACATGCTCCTTGAAGGCCGCAAGCTTGGCATGGGCACGCTCGAGGTCGAGCGGATAGAGCGCATCCGGCGCCACGCCGTCGGCCAAAAGCGCCGCCTCCCACATGCCGGTGCCCCATTTGTAGAGCGACCGCTTGCCGGGGAATTTCTCGACGTCGAAGAAATCCGCCATCGTCTTCGGCGGGCTGTCTTTGAACTTCGCGGCGTCGTAGGCGATGATGTAGCTGTAGAAGTAGCTCGAGGCGGAATGGTCCCAGCCGAAGCCCTCGCGCATCTTGCCCTTGTCGACGACGGCATAGTCGATCGGTTCCATCATCCCCTTCTTGCCCAGCGCCTCGGCCGAGAAGGGATCGATGTCGACGATGTCCCAGGTGGGCTTGCCGCTTTCGGCCTGCGCCGCGACGGCGCCCTCGGTCGGGCCCGATCCGTCCTGCTTTACGGTGATGCCGGTCGCGGCGAGGAAGGGTTTGCCATAGGCCTCGTCATAGGCGGTGCCGGCATCGCCGCCCCAGTTGACGAAGACAAGCTCCTTGGCCTGGGCCAGCGCCGCGGTGCCGCGCAGGCCCAGCGCCGAGCTGCCCATGAGAAGCGCGAGGCCCGTGGTGAAGTCGCGCCGCGAGATCTGTCCCCGGGCGGCCCGGGTCCTCAGGATGTCGAGGCAATCGCGCTGGAAAGGTCCGTTCATTTTCTTCTCCCTGTTGTCGTTGGTCGGTCGTTGCGCCGGTCGCCCGGCAGGATGTCAGAGCAGGAAGCCGCGGTCCGGGGTCCAGGTGGCCCAGACGGCGGCGCCGGGGGAAAGCCCCTCGGGCAGGCCGGCGGTCGGCTGGTGCAGGACCAGCGCCGTGCCGGCCGGGGTGACGAGTGTCAACCGCGTCCCGGCGCCGAGATAGGTGAGGTCGCTCAGCGTGGCGGGAACCGCGTTGCCGGTGGCGGGCTCGGCAAGGCTCAGCCCCATGTATTCCGGCCGGATCGCCAGGTCGCCCCCGGCACCGGCGCCCTCGACCGCCCGCCCCTCCACCCGGCCCTCCCGGACCGGCAGTATGTTGTTGTCGCCGAGGAACTCGGCGACGAAGCGGTTGGCGGGACGTTCATAGACCTCGCGCGGCGCCGCGATCTGCTGGAGCCGCCCCTTCTCGAAGATCGCCACCCGCGACGAGAGCGCCAGCGCCTCCTCCTGGTCGTGGGTGACGAAGACGAAGGTGGTGCCGGTCTCGCGGTGGAGCCGGCGCATCTCGTCCTGCATCTGGCCGCGCAGGTTCTTGTCGAGCGCCGAGAAGGGCTCGTCGAGCAGGAGGACCGGCGGCCCGTAGGCCAAGGCGCGCGCCAGCGCCACGCGCTGCTGCTGGCCGCCCGAAAGGCCCGACGGCCGCTTGTGGCCATGCCCGCCGAGCCCGACCATCTCCACCATCTCGGCGACGCGGCGCCTCACCTCGGCGCCAGTGCGGCCCTGCACCTTCAGCGGAAAGGCGATGTTCTCCTCCGCCGTCATGTGGGGAAACAGCGCATAGCCCTGGAACACCATGCCGAAGCCGCGCGTCTCGGCGGGCATGTCGGTCATGTCGCGCCCGTCGAGGCTGAGCCGCCCCGAGGTCGGCGCCTCGAACCCGGACAACACCATCAGGAAGGTCGTCTTGCCCGAGCCGGAAGGGCCAAGAAGGGTCAGGAACTCGCCCCGCGCGACGGTCAGCGTGACATCGGCCAGCGCGGTGAACTGGCCGAACTCCTTGCCGATGCCGGAGGCGCCGATTTCTGCTGCCTGGGTCACAGGGGTCCCTCTTGCTCCGAGGATGAGCCTAGGGATCGGGGGTGGTTCTAGGCAACCGAAAGTTTTTCCATCCCTCGTGAAACAGGATTTGCCGATCACCCTCCGCGCCGCCTAGCCCTGCGGCATCTCCCCGCGCAGCCAGCCGCGGAAGGCCGCACCGGCGGGGTTGCCGGACCGTTCCGGCGGGACGATCATGAAATACGACCGCGGCGAACGGATCGAGAGGTCGAAGGGGCGCACCAGAAGGCCCGCGTCCATCGCCTGCTGGCAGATGAATTCGTCGCCCATCGCCACACCCTGCGCGCCGAGCGAGGCGGCATAGACGAGGTTCATGTCGGAAAACCGGATGCCGGTGCGCGCGCCCTCGACGCCGAGACCGGCAAGGCCGAACCACGATTCCCAGTCCTGGAAGTCACCCAGATGCAGCAGCGTCGCCTGCGCCAGACCCTCGGGCGCGTCGAGCCCGTCGATCCGGTTGAGCAGGATCGGGCTGCAGAGCGGCGTGAACTCCACCGCCCTCAGAAGCTCGACCTCCATCCCCGGCTGGTGGCCATGGCCGAAGGTGATGAAGATGTCCACGTCCGGGTTGCTCACGTCGTCGAGCCGGCGTGGCGTCACCAGCGAGAGCGAGACATCGGGGAAGGCTTCGGAAAACGCGCCGATCTTGGGGCAGAGCCAGCTTGAGGCGAAGCCCGGCGGGCTGCTGACGGTGAGTGTCCCGCTGATCCCGCGCGCCGCGTTGCGGGTGGCCGAGCCCGAGATCATCGACAGCGCCCGGCGCACGTCTACGGCATAGGTCACGCCCTGCGGCGTCAGCTCCACCCGCGTGCCGACGCGGTTCATCAGCCGAAAGCCGAGGTCACGTTCGAGAAGGCGCAACTGGTGGCTGACCGCGCTGCGGGTCAGGTTCAGCTCGTCCGCCGCCTGCCAGACGGTGCCGTGGCGGGCGAAACTTTCCAGCGCGCGGAGCGCCTGGGTGGAGGGGATGCGCCGCATGGGGCCTCCTGCAATCGGGCCAGACTAGCCCGGCCGCATGCAGAGCGCCAGCCCAAGGTGAAAATCATTTGCCGTTTGCGGGAAGAGGTTTCACTTGGTACCGGGCCGCTACGGCGTGTAGCGATGGAGAAGGGCCCCGGGAAGAGGCGGTCGGATTCGCGTCGGGTTCGCGTCGGTTTTCCGTCGGGCATCCGTATGGCAAGCGCCGGGCAAGCGGAGGACATCCGTCATGACAGCAGACGATCTCAGCGCCGCGCAATCCACCGCGCTCAGCGTCATCGCCGCACGCAGGGGCGAGCTTTCCGACTGGTGCGCGACGATCTTCGATTTCGGCGAGACCGCCTGGCGGGAATACCGCTCGGCCGAATGGTATGTGGCGCGGCTCAGGGCCGAGGGCTTTGCGGTCGAGGAAGGCTCGGGCGGGATGCCGACCGCCTTCTGCGCCGAATGGTCGAACGGTGACGGCCCGGTGATCGGCATGTATGCCGAATACGACGGCATCCCCGGCAACTGCCAGGCCGCCAGCACCCGGCGCGAGCCGCGCGCCGGGCTCGGCTTCCAGGCGGGCGGCCATACCGATCCGCATTCCGGCCTCGGCATCGCGTCGCTCGGCGGCGCGCTCGCCGTCAAGGCGGCGATGGAGCGGCACGGGCTGAAAGGCGGCATCCGCTTCACCGGCGAACCGGCCGAGAAGGTGCGCGGATCGAAGCCGATCCATGCCGCGAAAGGCTATTACGACGGGCTGGCGGCGATCCTGTCGTTCCACCCGTTCTACATGCTGCCGATGTGCAATACCGTCCGCTGGGAGACCCATTGTGGCGCCGGCTGGTCGATGATCTACCGCTTCCTCTGCGACGCGCCGGAAGGCTGGGGCACGGATCACGGCGGAGGCGACGGCGCGCCGATCCCGCAGTCGCACAGCGCGATCCGGGCGCCGGGGGCGAACGACGCGCTGAACCTGATGTTCCTGACCTCGAAGAGCCTGCGAGATTCGATGCTGCCGCACCAGGGCGGCTGGTCGATTTCCGAGGCGATCCTGACCGCCGGGCAGGCCACCGCCGACAACCAGCCGGCGGGGCTCGCCGAACTGCAATACATGATCCGGGTGCCGACGATCGCGATGGCCGAGGCGGTGACCGCCGCGCTCGACCGCAACGCCGAGGCGGCGGCGGCGATGACCGGTTGCCGGTGGGAACGCCACTGGGTTGCCAAGTCGCGCCCGGGCCTCGCCAACCATGCGGTGGCGCGGGTGGTCTGGGACGCGATGCAGCGGCGGGGCGCGCCGGGCTGGGACGATGCGGCCGCTGCCGTGGCGCGGGAAATCCAGGCCAACCTCGGCCTGACGCCGATGGACGACCCTTTCATCCCGGAAATGTCGCGGCTGGTCGAGCCGGAGGCGGCGGAGGCGATCCTGCGCCGCGATCTTGCGCCCTCGCAGACCCATTCGACCTCGGACGACTACACCGACATGTGCTGGCACGCGCCCACCGCGCGGTTCTACATCGCCCGGCCGGCGCTTCGCGCGCCCGAAGGCTTCGCCTATCCGTCCTGGGTGATGAACGCGCTCGGCGGCATCAGGGCGACGATCGACCCGATGGTGGAACGCGCGGCCGAGGTGCTGGCGCTGTCGGCGCTCAGGCTGATCGAGGACGGCGCGGCGCGCGACGCCGCCTGGGCCGAGTTCCGCGAGCGCACCGGCGTCGGCGTCGGCGGTTCCGCCTGGATTGCGCCGCTTTGCGACTACGCCCCGCCGATCCATTTCCGCTGGCCCGAATACGTCACCACCACACGCGGGCCGGACTGGTGGATTCCCTCCGCCATGCCCGGCGCCTGACCCTGAGGAGAAAGCCATGAACGTGCAGACCCGTCCCGACGCCTTCAGCCTGCAACGCCGCAAGCCCGGCGGCGGCACCGCGCCGCTGTCGCAGTGGGGCTTCGCCAACGAGACCGACCGGCTGACCGACGTGCTTCTGGGCAGCCCCCGCTTCCTGCGCCACATGGCGACATCGAGCCTGTCGCGCAAGCACCTGCGCGAGGCGCCGTGCAACGTCCAGGTGGCGCAGGCCCAGCACAAGGATCTGGTGGCGGCCTACGAGCATTTCGGCGTCAAGGTCCACATCTACGAGCCCGAGCCGGAACTGCCGATGCAGGTCTATGCCCGCGATTCCAGCGTGATGACGCCCTATGGAGCGATCATCACCGCAATGGCCAACTGGTGGCGGCGGGGCGAGAACTACGCCGCGATCCGGCACTACGAGAAGCTCGGCATCCCGATCTACGACATGGTGACGGCCGGCACCTTCGAGGGCGGCGACTTCGACGTGATCGAGGAGGGCTGCGTGCTGATCGGCTGCGGCGGCGCGCGCACCCAGGAGGAGGGCGCGCGACAGGTCGCCCAGTGGTTCGAGGCCGAGGGCTGGGAGGTGCGGCTGGCCTTCATCGACGAATACTATGTGCACATCGACCTGATGGTGGTGCCGGTGGCGCCGAAGCTGACCGCCGTCTGCCTCGCCTGCACCGAGCCGGGCATCGTCGACTGGCTGAAGGGCAAGGGCCACGAGATCATCGACGTGCCGTTCCAGGACACGATGGCCCTGGGGTGCAACTTCATGTCGCTGGGCGGCGACCGGGTGATCGCGCCGAAATCCTCGCAGGCGCTGATCGGTCAGCTCCGGGCGCGCGGCTTCGAGGTGGTGGGGGTCGACATGTCGGAAATCTCCAAGACCGGCGGCGGCATCCACTGCATGGCGCAGGCGCTGAAACGGGTGCCGTGACCGACCCG
>NZ_JAYRPN010000076.1:0-12857 GCF_041911175.1 Tabrizicola sp. | reverse complement strand
CGCTCTTCCGCGTGATGGCCGAGACCGGGCTTTATAACACCTATTTCGCGCTGATCCTGCCCAACGTGGCCTTCGGCCTGCCCTTCACCACATTCCTGATCCGCGCCTACATGACCGGCATCCCGGGTGAGCTGCGCGAGGCGGCGCTGATGGACGGCGCGGGCGAGGCGCGCATCTTTGCCGAGGTCTACCTGCCGCTTTGTCGCCCGATCCTCGCTTCGGCCGGCCTGATCTCGGCGATGCGGGTCTGGAACGAGTTTATCTTCGCGCTGACCTTCGTCGAAAGCGACTCCGTCAAGACCGTGACCATCGGCGTGATGAGTTTTGCCGTCGCCCTGCGCGCCGATTGGGGCGTGCTGATGGCTGGCCTCGCCCTGTCGATCCTTCCCATCCTTGCGACCTTCCTGGTCATGCAGCGCCAGTTCGTCGGCGGTCTGACCAGCGGCGCCGTCAAATGAGCTCGTCCATGTCCTACATGCAGATCAAGGGTATCGCCAAACGCTACGGCACCTATGAGGCCGTGCGCGGCATCGACATCGACATCGCCGAACGGGAGTTCGTGGTGATCGTCGGCCCGTCGGGCTGCGGCAAGTCCACGCTTCTGCGGATGATCGCGGGGCTGGAGACGATCAGCCGGGGAGATCTGGTGATCGACGGCCAGCGGATGAACGATGTGCGCCCAGCCGATCGGGGCATCGCGATGGTGTTCCAGTCCTACGCACTTTACCCGCACAAGACCGTTGAACAGAACATGGGCTTCGCGCTGAAGGTCGCGAAGACGCCGAAGGACGAGGCCGCCCGCAAGATCGCGCGTGCGGCGGAAATCCTGCAACTTGGCCCCCTGATGAAGCGGCTGCCGAAGGAGCTGTCCGGCGGCCAGCGCCAGCGCGTCGCCATCGGCCGTGCCATCGTGCGCAACCCCAAGGTCTTTCTGTTTGACGAACCGCTGTCGAACCTTGACGCCAGCCTGCGGCTGCAGATGCGGATCGAACTGGCACAGCTGCACCGCGAATTGCAGGCGACCATGGTCTACGTCACGCACGACCAGATCGAGGCGATGACGCTGGCCGACAAGATTGTCGTCCTCCGTGACGGGCTGGTCGAACAGATCGGCGCACCGCTGGAAATCTACCGCCGCCCGGCCAACACCTTCGTCGCGGGCTTCATCGGCAGCCCGAAGATGAACCTGTTGAAAGCCCGCGTGGTGGCGATCGAGGCCGGCCGCGCCCGCGTCGATGCCGCAGGTCTGCTTTGCGACGTGACCGTGGATCATCTGCCGGCCGTGGGCGCTGAGGTCACGCTTGGCATCCGGCCCGAGCATCTTGCGGCCGGACCCGGAGCATCGGTGCAGGTACAGGCCAGCGAACGGCTTGGCGGGGTGACCTATGCTTATGCCCGCCTTGCCGACGGCCAGCCCGTGACCGTGCAGCTGGACGGCGAACATGACTTCGCCACCGACGGCGGTCTGACAGTGCAGCCCCAGCCGGGCCGCGCACACCTCTTCTCTGGCGACAGCGGCCTTCGGCTCTGATCCGCCCAACTGGTTCTCGAAAGGAATGACCATGCTGAACTTCGATCCCGCCCGCTTCCTGCGCATCCAGACCGGAACCGTGACCATTGCCCGCGACCTTGGCGCACTGGTCGGACGGCTGGTGGCTGAAGGGGCCGACAGCCTGTTCTTCATGGGCTCGGGTGGGGCGGGCATCCTGATGCAGCCCGCGGCCGACCTGATGCGCCGGGCCTCAAAGCTCCCCTGCCACAACGTCCTTTGCGCCGAGATTGTGCTGACCGGTCATGTGGCGCTGGGGCCGAAGTCGGTGGTCGTCATGCCGTCGCTGTCGGGCACCACGAAGGAAAGCATCGCGGCGATGGACTATGTGAAGGCACGCGGGGCCACCGTGATCTCGATCACCGGCCACGCCGAGACGCCGCTGGCCAAGGGGGCCGACCACAGTTTCGTCAACTTTGCCGAGGATGATACCTCGTGCGAGATGTTCTACGTCACGTCGCTGGTCGCGGCCCTGGCCGCAATGCAGGCACGGGGCGAGCGGTCGGACTATGACCGGATCATCGCTGAACTGGCCGGACTTCCCCAGCAGCTTCTTGCAGTGAAACAGGCGTTCGAGTCGCGCGCCGATGCGCTGGCGCGGGCGATTGCGGCTGATGGCTGGCACATCATCACCGGATCGGGCGCCGCCTGGCCCGAGGCCTATTACTACGGCATGTGCATCCTGGAAGAGATGCAGTGGATCCGCACCCGGCCGGTCCATGCCTCGGACTTCTTCCACGGCACGCTGGAGCTGGTGGAGAAAGGCGTCTCGGTCGTGGTCTTCGCGGGCGAGGATGAAACCCGCCCGTTGACCGACCGCGTGATCGCCTTTGCCAAGGGCTATACCGACAAGCTGACGGTGCTGGATACCCGCGATCTTGCGACCACCGGCCTTTCGCCGGACCTGCGGGCGCTGATGGCCCCGGCGCTTCTCGCAACCGTGCTGGAGCGGCTTTCGGCGCATCTTGAGGTCATGCGCGACCATCCGCTGGTCACGCGCCGTTACTACAAGCGCGTGGCCTACTGAGATGGATGCCTTCCAAGGACACAGCGACACCCCCCTCTGGCGGGCCGAAATGGCCTTGCCACCGGTGCCGCCTGCGCAGGTAGAGCCGCGCGAGGATGTGCTGGTGGTAGGCTCGGGCTTCACCGGCCTGCACACCGCGCTGCATCTGGCGCGCGGTGGGCGACAGGTCGTGATCTGCGACGCTCGCGAGATCGGGTGGGGCTGCTCCACCCGGAACGGCGGGCAGGTTTCCTCGGAAATGAAGCCAGACCTCGACGACTTCATCAAGAAATACGGTGAGGATCGAGCCCGCCGCATCCTGTCGACAGGGATCGAAGCGCATCGTCACCTGCGGTCCTTCGTGGCGGAGGAAGGTATCGCCTGCAACTACAGCGTCTGCGGCCATTTCATCGGCGCGCACCGGCCTGACCGGATGGAGGGGCTGCGCCACTTCCTGCGCCAGAACGCCCGCCTTGGGGTCGAGGGCGAGGAGATCCCGAAGGCCCGCGTCAGCGACTTCGTCGCCTCGCCACAGTTTCATGGCGGCGTGCATCTGCCCGACTGGGCCAGCCTGCATCCCGGCCGTCTGGTCGCCGAACTGGTTCGGCTTTGCCTTGCGGCTGGCGTGCGCTTCGTACCGCATACCCGAGTCTCGAAGATCGAGGATCATGTCGATCACATCACCTGCCTGGCCGGAGACCGAGCAGTGCGCGCAGCGCATCTGGTGATGGCGACCGACGGCTACACCGACGGCGCCTCGCGCTGGATGCGGCGGCGGGTGGTCTCGCTGGCCTCGGTGGTGACAGCGACCGAAGCGATGGACCCGGCGGCGGTGCGTGCGCTCTACCCCCGGGCCTCGATGGTCTATGACACGCGGATGAACGTGACCTATCACCGGCCCTCGCCCGATGGCGACCGGGTGATGATCGGAACGGTGGTTCCGGTGGACGTGAACAACGTCGCGGCCTGCCTGCCGCGCGTGCGCCGCAACATCCTGCGGCTTTTCCCGCAGCTGGAGGGCGTGAAGATCGCCCATGTCTGGACCGGCTGGGTCGGTGCGACCTTCAGCCACCTGCCGCATGTCGGGATGCACGGGCGCATGGGCTATGCCATCGGCTACAACGGCACCGGCGTTGCCATGTCGTCCTACCTCGGGATGAAGCTGGCGCAGAAGATGCTGGGCAAGGGCGGCGAGACGGCCCTTGACGGGCTGGAACTGGAAACGCGCCCCTTCTTCCACGGTCAGACCTGGTATCGCCGCCCGGTCCTTGCCTGGCATGATTTGAAAGACAACATGGCATCGCGTGGGGCGACGATCGGATGACCGCGTTCGACCTGATAGCCCTTGGTGACAACTGCATCGACCGGCTGACCGGCGCGGTGACGGCCGACCTCGTCGGGGGCAACGCGGTGAACGTCGCGGTGCAGGCGGCGATGCTGGGCCTTCGCACGGCCTATTGCGGCTCGGTCGGCCCGACAGGAGAAGCCGACGGCGACCGGGTGCTGTCCGCAGTGGCTGCAAAGGGTGTGGATGTCTCTCTCGCCGATAGACGGGGGTCGGCAACGTCGGTCACGCGTCTGAACGTTGCCCCCGACGGAAACCGCACCATCCTGACCGAGGATTTCGGGGCTTGCGCGGGCTGGGTGCCCGATGCCGCGCGTCTGCGTACGCTCAAGGCGGCCCGCCATGTCCATATCGGCTGGCTGCAGGACGGCGGCCATGCGCGCCGGGTTCTGGCGCGCGACGGGGTCAGCCTGTCGCAGGATGTCTCGGTGAATGCCGCCCCGGAGGATCTGGGGGTCGAGGGGCTGGCCATCGCCTTCGCCTCGCTGCCCGAAGATCAGGCCGACCGGGCTGAATCCCGCGCGGCCGACCTGGTGGCGCAGGGCGCGAAGGGTGCCGTCGTGACCCTGGGCGCGCGGGGCAGCCTTGCCCTGATCGGCGGCCAGACCTGGCGCGCCGAGGCGCCACGGATCAGCCCGGTAGATACCACCGGCGCGGGCGATGCCTATATCGCGGGTTTTCTCGCCGCGCGTCTGAACGGGGCCGACGTGCCCATGGCCATGGCAGCGGGCCACACCTGCGCTGCCGCATGCTGCGGCCATCCGGGGGGCTTTCCCCAGTAGCGCCCGACCCATTGCCGACCTGCCGCCCCCGGAACGCCGTTTCCGGGACCGGCCCAACCTTGCCTGATGAGAGGACCAGATGACCGACAAACCCTTCCCGACCGAGGCGCAGATCGCCGCCGCATTGGCCGCCGCAAAGGCACGGCCCGAGTTGACCGAAATCTACTTCGTCGCCTGTGGCGGATCTTATGCGCTTATGCTGCCGAATCAGTATGCGGTCGACCGTCACGCAAAAACCATCGCCGGCCACGCGTTGAACGCCGCCGAGTTCATGGCCCGCAACCCGGCACGGCTGGGGCCAACCTCGGCTGTGATCCTGTGTTCGCACTCCGGCACCACGCCGGAAACGGTCGAGGCGGCGCGCTTCGCCCGTGCCAAGGGCGCGCTAACCATCGCGCTGACCAATCTGCCCGGCAGCCCGCTGGATGAAGCGGTCGAGTTCCCAGTCTATTACACCCACGCGCCCAAGACCTTTGCGCCCGACCATTCCCCCGCCGTCATGGCCCGACTGACCTTCGGCATCATGGGCGTGCGCGAAGCGAACCCACTGGCGCAAAAGGTGGAAAAGGCACTGACCGCCCTTCCGGCCCTGATCGACACCGCCATCGCCGCCCACACAGACCGCATCGCCACCTTCGCCGAAGCCATGAAACGCGAGCCGGTGATCTACACGATGGGTGCCGGGGCCAACTATGCCACGGCCTACTCGTACGCGATCTGCATCTTCCAGGAGATGCAGTGGATCCATTCCGCCGGCATCCACGCGGGCGAATACTTCCACGGACCCTTCGAGATCACCGATTTCGACGTGCCCTTCATCGTGCTGCGCGGCCTGGGTGCCAGCCGCAAGATGGACGACCGGGGGCTGGATTTCGTGACAAAGTACAGCCAGCGCGTGACCACGCTCTGCGCCGAGGAACTGGGTCTGGGCGTGATCGATCCCGAAGTGGTGGAGCATGTCGAACACATGGCCTTCGGCACGCTCCTGCGCGTCTATTGCGACAAGCTGGCCGACAGCCGCGGCCATCCGCTCACAGTGCGGCGCTACATGTGGAAGATGGATTATTGACGAGAGTTCCGGGGGCAGGCCAGTCCTGCCCCCTCAAGGACGGAGCGAGCATGACCGACGGACTTCTCTGCATCGGCGACAACGTCGTCGACCTCTACCTTGACCGAGGTGAGTTCTTCCCCGGCGGCAACGCGCTGAACGTGGCCGTTCTGGCCCGCCGCTTCGGGTTGGCCGATGTGGCCTATATGGGCATCGTCGGCAATGACCGTGAAGGCGATCACGTCCGCGCCTGCATGGCTGCCGAAGGCCTCTCGACCGCCCATCTGCGCCGGGTAGAAGGACCGAATGGCAAGGCGCAAGTCACGCATGACGCCGATGGCGACCGGGTTTTCGTTTCATCGAACCGGGGCGGAATCCGGCGCAAGGTGATGCTCAGGATGGACGAGGACGACCTGGCGCTGATCGCCACCATGGGCCATGTCCATTCCAGCTGCTTCAGCTATCTCGAACCGGAACTACCTCGCATCCGTGCCGCCGCGCACGAGGTGTCGTTCGATTTCTCCACTCTGCACGACCCGGCCTATCTGGCGCAGGTTTGTCCGCATGTCTCGACAGCTTTCCTGTCAGGAGCAGGGCTGGCCGACGCGGCAGTGTCAGAGCTGATCGCGCGGGTCCTCGACCTTGGACCGGACACCGTCTGCGTGACGCGCGGCGACAAGGGGGCTGTCTGGGCCAAGGGTCAGACCCGCATCGAACAACCAATTGTGCCCGCCACGGTGGTCGATACCATGGGCGCTGGCGATGCCTTCATCGCGGGCTACCTTGTGGCAAGATTGCGCGGTAATACTCCAGAAGAGGTTCTCCAATATGCGGCCTTCTGCGCAGCGAGAGCCTGCGGATGGGAAGGCGCTTGGGGCTATCCGCTCGCAGACATTCCATAGCCCACCGCCGATGTCGTTGAGCCTGCTCTGGTGCTCGTCAGACTTTCAGAGGGTCGGACCAGCAGCGCGTTGGATCCACCATCGCTGGGCGAAGGTGCTTTTGAACGCACAGGTATTCCAGGTGCGAACGACCGCTTTCCGCCGCGACTACTCCGTCAGATCGTCCAGCGTGACGTCGAGGACGCCCGCCATGGCGCGCAAGGTTGCGATCGAGCCCTGTTTGCGTCCGGTCTCGATCTCGGCCACGGTCACGCGGTTGACCCCGGCCTTCTCGGCCAAGGCGGCCTGGGTCAAGCCACGCAGGTTCCGGTAGACGCGCAGCGGGCTTTCCCCATCGAGCAACCGGTTCGCGTAATCGCCGGGGATCAGTTCCTCCGCCCCTGCCGCCAGGGCGGCCTTTGCCCGATCATAGCTCTGGAGATCGGCCAGATCCTCGGCTGCGGCCCGAAGGCGATCGTATTCCTCGCGCGGGATGGTCACCATCTCGTTCATGTCATTCCCTTTCAGTCATAGACGTCGCCGCGTGGGCCGATATCGAGAACCGCCAAGACATTGCCCTGGTCATCCATGATCACGCGCCAATCCCCGACCCGCAGCCGGATCCCCTCTCGCCCCTTGAGGGACTTCACGTTGTTGCCCTGTGAGGCCGGGTCCGTCGCATAGGCCTCGATCTTGGACTGGATCAGCCTGGCCGTGTTGGCGGGCATCCGGCGCAACGCCCGGATCGCGGCCCTCGTGTAGCTGATCTGCTTCATGATGTAGCTTTAAGCTACTAATCCTGGGTGTGTCAAGATCAATGTCGCTTTGGGCGACAAGCGCGGCCAGCTTGCGCTGGCCGCGTCTGCCTCACAGATCGATGCCCTCTGACAGCGTCAGGGCATCCTCGATGTCGACGCCGAGGTAACGCACGGTGCTGTCCATCTTCGTGTGCCCCAGTAGCAGTTGGACCGCGCGCAAGTTGCCGGTCTTCTTGTAGATCTGTGCGACCTTAGTCCGTCGCATGGAATGGGTGCCGTAGGCGCTTGGTTCGAGGCCCAGCGACTTCACCCAGCCCCGGACGATCCGCGCATACTGACGCGTGGACAGATGCGGGCTGCCATGGATCCGGCTAGGCCACAGGAACTCGAGGCCGGTCATCTCCGGGTCCTGGATCCATCGCTCGAGGGATAGCCGTGTCGTTTCGGTGATCTCGAAGCGGACCGGCTTGCCCGTCTTGCTCTGGATCATCGAGGCGCGCTCCTTGACCCGCCCGGCGGCGAACACATCCCGGACCCGGAGGGCGACGAGGTCGCATCCACGAAGCTTGCTGTCGACGGCCATGTTGAACAGCGCAAGGTCGCGCGGGTTGCCTGCCATCTCCAAGCGGACCCGGATGGACCAGACATGCCGCGGCAGGAGCGGGCGCTTCTGACCGATAATGCGGCCCTTGTTCCAAGGGACGCGGACAGGCCGAAGGACGGGGAGAAATTCGGCGGGCATGAGTATACCTCCTGTCCACCCGGCCCACCCTTCTTCGGTCATGCCGACCACCACAGGATACCACGTTTCAGGCCAGGAGTGGGGGCACCGGGCGGGAAGGAGACTGTGACCCCGCAGCATTGCGCTCGCAGCAAGTTGCGAAAGCCGGACTTGAACAATCTGTCCCGCCGGTTTGCCGGAACCCGGGCATCACCGGGTGGTGTCGATAAAGAAGCCGCGAAACGGCTTGATCGTGGACATCGACAGCAGTGTCCGGGTCTGCGGCGGATACTGGCAGCGGCCTTCCTGACCGCGCGGTCATTGACCGAGGCCCCATATTTAGTTAGGATTCCTAATCGAATCACCCTCAGGGGACCGTCATGCCCGATCCTTCCGATCAGATCGCCTTCGCCCTTGGCCGATTGGCCGTGCTGTGGCGGGCCGGGGTCTGGCAGGCGGCGGTGGCCGAAGGGCTGAACCCCGCCCAGGCCGAAATCCTCGGCCATCTTTCCCGGCGCGGACCCGTTCGGCAGGTCGATCTGGCCGCGGCCCTCGGGGTTTCGGCGGCAAGCCTGAGCGACTCGGTGGCAAGTCTTGCGGCCAAGGGCCTTGTCATCCGGCAGCCCGACCCCGAGGACGGCCGGGCCCGGCGGGTTGGCTTGAGCGCCGCAGGGCAGACCATCGCCGAACGGCTGGCGGCTGCGTCTGACGCCCTGACCGCCGCCGTGTCGGACCTGCCCGCGGCCGAGGCCGGGTCGCTTCTGCGCGTGCTCACCCGCCTGATCCGCGTCCTGCAGGAGGCTCGCGCGATCCCGGTGCAACGGATGTGCGCGACCTGCGCCCCTTTCCGCCCCTATGCCCATGCCGATGCGGCCCGCCCGCATCACTGCGCCTTTGTGGACACCGCCTTCGGGGACGCGCAACTGCGCCTTGACTGCGGCGAACACGAAGCGGCCCCGGCCGAAAGCGCCGCCGCCATCTGGCGGCGGTTCGAAGCGGCCTGAGCCGTGATGCCGGACGCCCCACCCGCGGCAACGGGCGAGGCGTCCTTGATGTCCGACCCACCTCGCGAAAAGACAGGAGACGTTTCACCATGCCACAGAAAGCCACGTTCTACCATGCCGGTTGCCCCGTCTGCATTGCCGCCGAGCAGCAGGTTGCGCAGGCGCTGGATCCGCGGCGCTATGCCGTCGAGATCGTTCATCTCGGCGCCGACAAGGTCCGGATTGCAGAGGCCGAAGCCGCCGGGGTCACCTCGGTCCCGGCCCTCGTGATCGACGGCGCGCCCTATCACATCAACTTCGGCGCATCGCTGGCCGATGTGCGGGGGGCAGTGTGATGCGGAACCTGACCATCCTGACAAGCGCGGCGCTGCTGGTTGCAACGACCACGGCCTGGGCGCATGGCGAGGGCGATCATGCCCACGGCATCGTCGCGCCCACCGGCACTGCCGAGCACGCTGATTTCGACATCGTTTCGGCCGCGATCACCACCGAGGGCCGGATCGCCACCTTTACAATGTCGGTCGCCGGCACGCCGGGCGCAACGGGGCCGGACCCGGCCGGCGGGCTGGCCGGCGCGCCGGTCTTCTCCTACGTCTGGCCGACCAGCCTTGACCCTTCGGTGGTGGGCTTCGAGACCGGCGCGGGGATACTGGCCTTTGCCGTCACCATCCATCCGGATTTCGACGACACGCCCCTGTTCGACGAGGGCAACACCGGGCGGACCGACGACGACGGCGGCATCTGGCACAGCCACTGGGTGGTGCTGGGCCCGGACGAGGCCTGCGGGCCGGGCGCGCTGAAGGTGATGGACATCCCAGACGGCACCACCCCAGCCCTGCCGCTGACCTGGCCCGGCCTGCCGCTGCTGATCGACAGCCCCGGCTGGTCGCCGATCTTTGCAGGCGAGACCCTGTCGGTCCGTGTCCCGTTCGCCGACATCGGCGCGGTCGAGGCGGCGCGCTACGACGGGGTGACGGCGGCGCTGCGGGTGAACGCCAACATCCATGCGCCGCTTCTGTGCGTGACCGATGTGTTCGACGTGGCTTCGGGGGACCTGAGCCTGCCGGGCCGGGTGAACCACTGACAACCTCGGGCGGCGGCCATGCGTCGCCGCCCGAGCCCCGGAGGGAAACATGGCCGAACCCGTCCCTTTTCACGCCGCCGAGTGGCTGAACGCCGACACGCCGCTGTCGCTGGCCGATTTCAAGGACCGGGTGCTGGCGGTCGAGGTATTCCAGATGCTCTGCCCCGGTTGCGTCAGCCACGGCCTGCCGCAGGCGCAACGGATCGCCGCCACCTTCGACCCCGCGCAAGTGGCAGTGATCGGCCTGCATTCGGTCTTCGAGCATCACGCCGCCATGACGCCGGTCGCCCTGCGGGCCTTTCTGCACGAATACCGTATCCGCTTTCCGGTCGCTGTGGACGCCCCCGGCGACGGTCCGCTGCCGAGCACCATGGAAGCCTGGGGCCTGCAGGGCACGCCGACGCTGGTGCTGATAGACCGGCAGGGGCGAATGCGGGCGCGCCACTTCGGGCAGGTGTCGGATCTGGCGCTCGGGGCGCAGATCATGGCGCTGCTGCTCGAGGCACCGAAGTGACCGGATTTCGCGTCCGCAATCTCCGGATCGGCCGCGCCCGCCCCTTCGGTCTTCAGGGCCAGTCCCCAGACATCGACAAGCAGTGTGTCGGGATCGATGATGGCACCGAACGAAGATTGAACGGCCGCTCTTCGGAATGACGCGAAGAGGTCTGACCGTCCGCTTCGGGCCGTTCGCGATCCTCAAAGGCACAGTATCTCCGCCACCCCGCGCAGCCCGCCCTGCCGCGAAAGCTGCACCACCAAATCCACGCTCCCCTCGCAGTACCGCTTCACCTCCTCGAACCCCATGCCGAGCCCGGCGGCCATGACCATGATCGCCAACCGATCGATGGCTTTCCGGGCGGTGTCGGCATGGATGGTTGTGAACGACCCGCCGTGCCCGGTGTTGATCGCTTCGAGGAAGGTTCGGCTTTCCTCGCCGCGCAACTCGCCTAGGATGATCCGGTCCGGCCGCATCCGGAGCGAGGCTTCCAGCAGCCGCGCAGGCGTGCGTTCACCTAGGGCGCTGCGATCCGCCTTGAGTGCCACGGCGTTTTCCTGTTGGGGGAACAGCTCGTAGGCATCCTCGATGGTCAGTATCCGCTCCCCCGGGTCCACCATCGACAACAAAGACCGAGCGAATGTCGTCTTGCCGGTCGAGGTGCCGCCTGAGATCAGGATGTTCATGCGCTCCTCGACGCAAAGCCGCATGGCATCGACAACTTGCCCGGCCTGAGCCAGCTTCATCGCCTCCCCTGCCCTTTCCCGACGCTTGGCGTCGAGATCGACGAGACAACCGTGTAAGAGGCGCGGCTCGATCAGCTGATCGGCGGAAACCTTGAATGGCCGGAACGTGATAGCCATCCCGCCTTCCACGATGGGCGGCGCCACAACCTGCGCCCGGATCGCCATATCGCCCCAGACGATCTTTCCCGAAACGGTCGGCTTCTTGTCGGAGAACTGCACGCCAACTGCAGAAGCTATTGCCTGCCCAAGGTTGTTAGACAGGACCCGATCGATGGACAGATGCGCGACCCGCTCCATGTGCGTAGCGCCCTTCCGCTCGATCCAGACCTTTCCGTCGGGGTTGATTGCCACCTCCACCAGATCGTCTCGCATAAACAGGGGTGCAATCGGTGTCAGGTAGGTGCCGAGGAAACTCGGCCGATCATCCATCACCAGATTTCCAGATCGCGATCGACCATGACCGTGATCGCGGCCCCAGGGGCGACGGTGATGATCGGTGGCAGGCTTGTGTAAGCCTCGACAGCTGAGCCCATGGCCGCGCTCAGGTCCTCGCCCATGCTCTCGGCCGTGTCGGAACTGACCTCGTCGGTGTATTTCGCGGCGGCGACGGCGGGGGCGGCTCCGAGAAGGGAAATGAGCGCAGCTGACCCGAACCGTGCACCGAACCGGGTGTTGACCTTGCCGGTGATGCCGGAGCGACCTTGGGCATCGCCACCGAAGGCTTCCATCTGCACGGACTGTCCGTCCGGTGTGACGAGCCGAGTCCAGGCGACAAGGATGCGACCTTGGCCGATGGCCACCTCTGAGGAATAATCACCGAAGAGGCGCGAGCCGGCGGGGATCAGGATTTGCGCCTGATCGAAGGACCAAACCGGCCGGGTCACGATCGCGGTGATCTGGCCAGGCAGGCTCGAGTCGACCGCATTTTCGAGGGTCGCTTCGATCATCGTACCCTGAAGGACGGTGTTCGACGGATTGGCAATGACCTGGCTCACTTCGGTGGCGGTGGCTTCGCGCCCCGACTGCACGAAATCCCGCCCCGCAGCATCGCGGCCCTCAGCCGGGGCCTCGGGCATCCCCATATCGGCATCCCCTACCCCACCCTTCTGACCATCGTCGAAGACGACCGAAGGCGAGGCCACGCGGGCAGCAAGCTGCGCTTCGCGCTCGGCACGCTTGGCCGCGAGCTCAGCCTCGCGTTGGGCTTCCGCAGCGCCCGCGGTGTCGGCGCTTGCTTTCAGGACGGCGATCTCCTGATCAAACTGCCGCCGCATGTCCTCCATGAGAGCGAGGTTCTGGGACTGCGCCTCTTCGAGGGCGAGCGCCAGTTCCTTGGCTGTCTGATCCTTCTCGGCATCGGCCCTGTCGGCAAGATCACCCAATTCGCGCTGCAGCCTCTCGACCTCGGACTGGAGTGTGGCGTTCCGCGCTTCGAGG
>NZ_JAYRPN010000075.1:0-5934 GCF_041911175.1 Tabrizicola sp. | reverse complement strand
TTGGGACTCACTTGACGATCTTGCGGATCACCGCGAAGAGCACGACCACACCGGCGACCGCACCGGCGACCTTGAGGATGTTGTCCTGTTTGGGCTGGCCGGAGGTCGGGTCGACGAAGAACGCCTTGGCCCGATTGGACTGCTGTTGCGCGATCGTCGCGGGTCGAGTGCGGTAGATCAGTTGGTCGATGTTGGCCGCCAGCCGCTCGCGGGTGGCCTCAATGTCGGCCTCGATGGCCGCCGGGGTCGACCGCACCAGGACCGGCTGGGCGGCAGGCTGCGGGCGGTAGGCCGGGGGCGGCAGGTCGTCGGCGATCGACAGGTCGTCGGTGTCCATGTCGGCGCGCGAGGCCGCCGCATCGAACGCCGCGTCGGCCACCTGGTCGACTTCCTCCTCGAAGGCGATCCGGTCATCCACTACCGGCGCGGGCGCCGGAGCGGGCACATAGGCCGCGGCCGCCGCGCGCGGGGCTTCCGGCTGCGGCGCCGGGGTCAGCGTCAGGGGCGCGCCCATCGAGCGGCGGGCGACCGGCGGTTCCGCCTTGTTCGCTGCCGAGGCGTCGATGCCGGTCGCGACGACCGACACACGGATGCGGCCCTCCATTGCGGTGTCCAGCGTCGAGCCGACGATGATGTTCGCTTCCGGGTCCACCTTGTCGCGGATGATGTTCGCCGCCTCGTCCAGCTCGAACAGGGTCAGGTCATGGCCACCGGTGATGTTGATCAGCACACCCTTGGCGCCGTTCAGGCTGATCTCGTCCAGAAGCGGGTTGGCGATCGCCTTCTCCGCCGCCTGCACCGCGCGATCCTCTCCCGTGGCCTCGCCGGTGCCCATCATCGCCTTGCCCATCTCGTCCATCACCGCGCGGACGTCGGCGAAGTCGAGGTTGATCAGGCCCGGACGCACCATCAGGTCGGTCACGCCCTTGACGCCCTGATACAGCACGTCGTCAGCCATGGCGAAGGCTTCGGTAAAGGTGGTGCGCTCGTTCGCCAGCCGGAACAGGTTCTGGTTCGGGATGATGATCAGCGTGTCGACGACTTTCTGAAGCGATTCAATGCCTTCTTCCGCCTGACGCATCCGCTTCGCGCCCTCGAACTGGAAAGGCTTGGTCACGACGCCGACGGTCAGCACGCCCAGCTCCCGCGCCGCCTGCGCGATGATCGGGGCAGCACCCGTGCCGGTGCCGCCGCCCATGCCGGCGGTGATGAAACACATATGCGCCCCGGCCAGGTGGTCGACGATTTCTTCGATCGTCTCTTCCGCCGCAGCGGCCCCCACCGTCGGCCGGGCCCCTGCCCCAAGACCTTCCGTCGCCTTGACACCCATCTGGATGCGCGCGCCTGCCCGGCTTTGCTGCAGGGCCTGCGCATCGGTGTTCGCCACGACGAACTCGACGCCTTCCAGCATCTTGTCGATCATGTTGTTCACCGCGTTGCCGCCCGCGCCGCCCACACCGAACACGGTGATGCGCGGCTTCAGCTCTTCACGCTCCGAAGTCATCGTCAGATTGAGTGCCATTGGGTTCGCCTGTCCGTTTGTCCGCCGCCGTTTTTATCGGGCCTTTCTCGCATCATTCCCCTGCGGAAGGCCGACTTATCCCCGATTCTATCCACAACGTTTGCAAAGGTCACGAAAAAAACATGGCCGAACCACGAAATCTGGGGGTCAAACCCCCGATTTCAGCGGTATTTCGCCCTTTGCGCCCTGATCTTGTGGTCACCAGTTATCCTTGAACCATTTGACCGCCCGCCGCAGCGAGCGTGCCGGGTAGCGTTCCGCCGGAATCTCGAAGTCCCACCACTCGTCCTGCGGGTGCGCCGCGAAGAGGCAGAGGCCCACCGCGCTGGCAAAGGCCGCCCCGGTCGCCGCCTGCGGCAGACCCTGCACGCGCAGGGGCCGCCCCAGTCGCACCCGCTGGCCCAGGACGCGCGTCGCGATGCCATCGAGGCCGGGGATCTGGCTCGCGCCCCCGGTCAGCACGATCTGCTGGCTCGGCAGCGTGTCGAACCCCGCCGCATCCAGCGTGGCGCGGACTTCCTCCAGGATTTCCTCCACGCGCGGACGCATGATCCCGATCAGCTCGGTCCGGCTGATCTGCCGACGGTCCTTCTCCCAGTCGCCGCTGTCGCCGCCGATGTCGATCATCTCGCGGTCGTCCATCCCCGTGGCATAAAGCCCGCCATGCCGCGTCTTGATCCGTTCCGCCGTCGCCAACGGGATTTGCAACCCTTTGGAGATGTCCGAGGTCACATGATCGCCACCCATCCGCACCGAATCCGCATAGATCATGTGCTTCTTCATGAAGATCGAGATGCCGGTCGCGCCCCCGCCCATGTCGATGCAGGCCGCGCCCAGTTCCTGCTCGTCCTCGACCAGCGAGGAAATCGCCGAAACATAGGCCGAGGACGCGATCCCCGCCAGTTCCAGGTCGCAGCGCTTGATGCAGTAAAGCAGGTTCTGCACCACGTCGCCCTCGACCGACAACAGATGCATGTCCACCGCCAGCCGATGCCCGATCTGCCCGCGCGGATCGCCAAGGCCGCTGCGATGGTCCAGCGCGAAGTTCACCGGCTGGGCGTGCAGCACCTCGCGGCCATGCCCGAGGTCGGGCACGTCGCAGGCCGCCAGCACACGGGACACATCCTGCTCCGTCACCACAGAATCCTGCAGGTCCAGCTCGCCCGCCAGCCCATAGCTGCGCGGCTCCGCGCCCGAGAAACAGGCGATCACATGATCGACCCGCACATTCGCCATCTTCTGCGCCGCCTGCACCGCGGTGCGGATCGCGCGCTCGGTCTCGTTCATCACCGCGATCTCGCCGAAGCGCACGCCCCGCGACCGGGTGGTGGCCGCGCCGATCACCCGGAACTGGCTCTGCCCGGCCATCGGGCCCACCCCATCCTGCTCGCGCAGCCGGTCCGGCCCGTCGAAGCGCAGGATCAGGCAGGCGATCTTCGAGGTGCCCACGTCCAGAATGGCGATCACGCCGCGCTGCATGGCAGCCCGCCGCATGTTCCGCATGGCGCGCTGGGAAGTATAGAGATCGGTCACAGTTCGTTCTCCACGGTGTCTAGGCCTTGCGCGCGACGGATATCGGCAAGGGCATTGCGGGTAAGGCGAAGGGTCGGGCGATGGTCCGACCGCAGGTCGACGGTCAGGATGTCGCGGTTCATCAGGTCTTGCGCGTGATCCAGCGCGAGCAGCCGCTCCAGCGCCTGCACCGGGTTCTTCTCGGGCAGCAGCACGCGCTGGTCGCGGTCGAGCACAAGGTCCCAGCGCCGGTCGCCGACGCGCACCAGCCCCCGGATACGCGGGGTCAGCGGCCCGGCGGCGGCGATCAGGTCCAGCGCTTCCGGCGTGGCGGCGTCCGCCCCCTCGCCCGCGATCAGCGGCAGGTCGGCCCGGTCGGCCCGCGACAGCAGCCCCGCGACGCGGTGGCCGGTTTCGTCGACCAGGGTCAGCCCGTCCTCGGTGCGCCAGACGGCCACCGGCACCCGCTCGGTGATCAGCACCTGCAGGATACCGCCCGACCGCACCCGGAGGTCGGCCTTCTGCACCGCATCCAGCGCCTCGATCCGTGCCCGCGCCGCGTCAAGGTCGATATCAAAGGACGACATGGGAAGCGCCAGCGCCAGCTTGGCCCGCACCGCCTCGGCCAGATCGTCCGACGCTCCCTCGACGCGCGCCAGCGACACCCGGAACTCCGGCCGGGCCTCGAATTCCTCGCGCAGGTGGGTCAGCTGGCCGATCACCGCCTGCCGGTTCGGCTCGTGGCTGAACCACAGCGCGGCGGCCCCCAGCACCACCAGCGTCGGGATGCCCTTCACCACGAAGCTGCGGACGTAGGGCGTCAGCATCCAGCGTTGCAGCCGGTAGTCCCACTTGGACGGCGCCGGGTCGCGCCGGACCCGCGACACCGGGCGGCGGGCGCTCAGCGATTGCATGACGCATCCCTCACCATCCAGGCGCAGAACTCGGGAAAGCCGATCCCCCGCATCGCCGCCTGTTCCGGCGCGAGCGAAGTCGGCGTCATCCCCGGCTGGGTATTGGTCTCCAGCAGGATCAGCCCCGCCAACCCCCGGCTTTCATCCCAGCGGAAATCGGTGCGCGACACCCCCCGGCACCCCAATGCCCTGTGCGCCCGCAGCGCATAGTCCAGACAGGCCGCCTCGATCTCCTGCGGAAGCTTCGCCGGGCATTCATGACGACTGCCGCCCGGCTTGTACTTGGCGTCATAATCGTACCAGCCGTCGGTGATGATATCCGTCACCCCCAGCGCCCGGTCGCCCATCACCGTCGTCGTCAGCTCGCGCCCCGGGGCATAGGTCTCGACCATCACCCGATCCGGCATCGTGGCCGCCAGCCGCGGCGCATTCGACCCCTCGCGGACGATATAGACCCCGACCGAGGACCCCTCGTTATAGGGCTTCACCACATAGGGCGCGGGCAGCACATGCCCCGCCTCCACCTCTTCCCGCGTTGCCAGCACGCTTTCCACCACCGGCAGACCGGCGGCGCGGTAGACTTCCTTGGTCTTGACCTTGTCCATCGCCAGGGCCGAGGCCAGCACGCCGGAATGCGTATAGGGGATGCCAAGCCATTCCAGCAGGCCCTGGACGCAGCCATCCTCGCCCCAGCGGCCATGCAGGGCGTTGAAGCAGACGTCGGGGCGCAATTCGGCCAGCCGCGCAGGCAGATCGGGGCCGCAATCGACCTCCGTCACCTTGTAACCAGCCTCCCGCAGGGCCTTGGCGCATTCGCGCCCAGAGACAAGCGACACTTCCCGCTCAGCGGAAAGCCCACCCATCAGAACCGCCACTTCGGGGGCCATCCTGCTCGATGCGCCCGCCATACACTGCCTCATCCGGGCCTTATGTGACCCGTGATATCACTAGTCCTGCGGGAATTCTCCGACCCGCATGATTTCCCACTCTAGCGTGATACCGCTTGATTGGTAAACCTTTTTCCTGACTTCCTCGCCCAGATTTTCCAGATCGGCGGCCGTCGCCCCTCCGGCGTTGATCAGGAAGTTGGAATGCATGACCGACATCTGCGCCCCGCCCAGCCTTGCCCCCCGCATCCCGGCATCGTCGATCACCTTCCAGGCCTTCAATTCATGGCTGTCATCCGCGCGCCCCGTCGAGGACCGCCCCGCCGGATTGCGGAAGGTCGACCCGGCGCTGCGCTCCTTCGTCGGCTGCGAGGCATCGCGCTTGGCGATCTGCTCTGCCATCCGTGCCTCCAGCGCCGCCGGATCACCCGCACCGGCGCGGAACACAGCCTGCACAATCACCGCCCCCGCAGGCAATTCGCTCTGCCGGTAGCGCAAATCCAGCACACTGGCGGCAAGCGTCTCGATCCTCCCGTCGCGAGTGACGACCCGCACCTCTTCCAGCACATCGGCCACATAGGACCCGTAGCACCCGGCATTCATCCGCACCGCCCCGCCGATGCTGCCGGGAATGGTGCGCAGGAAGGTCAGGTCCAGCCCCGCCTCCGCCGCCCGTTTCGCCACATGCGCATCCAGCGCCGCCGCCCCGGCCACCACCCGGTTGCCTTCCACGGAAATCCCGTTGAAGCCCCGCCCCAGCCGGATCACCACCGCGCGAAGGCCGCCATCGCGCACGATCAGGTTCGACCCCACGCCCATCGGGAACACCGCGACCGCTGGGTCCAGTGCCGCCAGGAAATCCGCCAGATCGGCCTCGTCCGCCGGTTGGTAAAGCCAGTCCGCCGGGCCACCCACCCGCAGCCAGGTCAGGTCGGCCAGGGATCGGTCCGGCGTCAGCACGCCGCGCGTCTCGGGAAGCTTGCTCATGCGCCGGTTTCTGCGGCGGTTTTGCGCCCCGCGCAAGCCCTCAGCGCCGCCGCAGCCGTGCGGTCGTGATCCCGATCGCCACGCCCAGCAGGATCGGGGCCGCAAAGACCAG
>NZ_JAYRPN010000074.1:0-19811 GCF_041911175.1 Tabrizicola sp. | reverse complement strand
TCAACCCGATCTCCCCGCGCCAAGCCCGCACCCTCCAGGTGATCCATGAAACGCGCCCCTCGCAGCCGTCAACGCCATGATTTATATGCGAAATATCACGATTGCGACAGCGAAATCAGCGACTTACTTGGAGAATGTGGGAAGAATTCAACCATTTCAAAAAGAAAGGCCCGCCTTTCAGCGGGCCTCATGATCGGATGCGACGATTGCGCCTCAGGCTTCGGCCGATTCCGTGCGGGCGTGATCGGCAGCGCCCTTGGCACTGGTGTCGCGGTCAACGAATTCGATGATCGCCATCGGAGCCATGTCGCCATAGCGGAAGCCCGCCTTCAGGATACGGACATAGCCGCCCTGACGGTCCTTGTAGCGCGGGCCGAGGATCGCGAACAGGCGCTCGACGTGCTTGTCTTCCTTGAGCTGCGCATCGGCCTGGCGACGGGCATGCAGGTCGCCGCGCTTGGCCAGCGTGATCAGCTTCTCGACGATCGGGCGCAGTTCCTTGGCCTTGGGCAGGGTGGTCTTGATCTGCTCGTGCTCGATCAGCGAGCCGGCCATGTTGGCGAACAGCGCCTTGCGGTGTTCGTGGGTACGGTTCAGGCGGCGGTAGCCGCGGGCGTGACGCATGATGGTCTCCTATGGTCTCGTTTTGCTTTGTGTTGCGGGCCCTGCGTTTGGCCTCGCGTCGTTGGGGCGGGATTGCCCAGGGTTCCCCGGATTGCCGGGCATTTCGCAAGGCGGGGTGAACCCCGCCATACGTAGGTCGGGGTTCACCCCGACTCCTAGAATTGGTCCTCGAAGCGCTTGGCCAGGTCCTCGATGTTCTCCGGCGGCCAGCTTTCGACGTCCATGCCGAGATGCAGACCCATGCCCGAAAGCACTTCCTTGATCTCGTTCAGCGACTTGCGGCCGAAGTTCGGGGTGCGGAGCATTTCCGCCTCGGTCTTCTGGATCAGGTCGCCGATATAGACGATGTTGTCGTTCTTCAGGCAGTTGGCCGAACGGACAGAAAGCTCCAGCTCGTCCACCTTCTTCAGCAGCAGCGGGTTGAACTCCAGGCCCGAGTCGATCTCGCCGACCTTGGCCGATTCGGGTTCCTCGAAGTTGACGAAGATCGACAGCTGGTCCTGCAGGATGCGCGCGGCATAGGCCACTGCGTCATCCGGCGTCAGCGAGCCATCCGTCTCGATCCGCATCGTCAGCTTGTCATAGTCCAGCACCTGGCCCTCGCGGGTGGGCGTGACTTCATACGACACCTTCTTCACCGGCGAATAGATCGCGTCGATCGGGATCAGGCCGATCGGCGCATCTTCCGGGCGGTTCTTGTCGGCCGAGACATAGCCCTTGCCGGTGTTCACGGTCAGCTCCATGAACACGTCGGCGCCCTCGTCGAGGTGGCAGATCACATGGTCCTTGTTCAGGACCTCGATGCCGTTCGATTCCGAAATGTCGCCCGCGGTCACGACGCCCGGCCCCTTGGCCGAGATCGACAGCCGCTTCGGCCCGTCGACATCCATCTTGATGCTGACGCCCTTGAGGTTCAGGACGATGTCGGTCACGTCCTCGCGGACACCGGCCACCGAGGAGAACTCGTGCAGGACGTTGTCGATCTGGACGGAGGTGATCGCGCCCCCCTGCAGCGAAGACATCAGCACGCGGCGCAGCGCGTTGCCCAGCGTCAGGCCGAAGCCGCGCTCCAGGGGCTCGGCGATCACCGTCGCGACGCGGGCGGCATCTGCCCCCGGCTTCACGACCAGTTGCGTCGGCTTGATGAGTTCCTGCCAGTTCTTATGGATCATTCTGAAGCCCCTATTCTTGTCCGCTGCCGATGTCCGAAAGCTGGCGGACGCCCGAGGATCGTAAACGACGAAAACCGGGCCGCGAGGAGACGCCTCCCCACGGCCCGGCCGTATTCAAATGCTTAGACGCGGCGGCGCTTCGGCGGACGGCAGCCGTTGTGCGCAAGCGGAGTCACGTCGCGGATCGAGGTGATCTGGAAGCCCACCGCGGCCAGCGCGCGCAGAGCCGATTCACGGCCCGAACCGGGGCCCTGCACTTCGACTTCCAGCGTGCGGACGCCATGTTCCTGCGCCTTGCGGCCCGCGTCTTCGGCGGCCATCTGGGCGGCGTAGGGCGTCGACTTGCGCGAGCCCTTGAAGCCCATCGTGCCCGAGGACGACCACGAGATCGCGTTGCCCTGGACGTCCGAGATCAGGATCTTGGTGTTGTTGAACGACGAGTTCACATGCGCCACGCCAGCGGCGATGTTCTTGCGTTCTTTTTTCTTGGTGCGGGCGGTCTTGGTATCGCGTGCCATTGGTCAGACCCCCTTATTTCTTCTTGCCGGCAATGGCCTTCGCGGGGCCTTTGCGGGTGCGGGCGTTGGTGTGCGTGCGCTGGCCGCGGACCGGCAGGCCCTTGCGGTGACGCAGGCCACGGTAGCAGCCCAGGTCCATCAGACGCTTGATGTTCATCGTGACTTCGCGGCGCAGGTCGCCTTCGACAGTCAGGTTCGCGTCGATGTATTCGCGGATCGCCAGAACCTCGGCATCGGTCAGCTGGTTCACGCGGCGGGCCGCGTCGATCTTCAGCGCTTCGCAGATGGTCTGGGCGGTGTGGGGGCCGATCCCGGTGATGTAGGTGAGCGCGATCGGAACCCGTTTCGCGGTCGGAATGTTGACGCCAGCAATACGTGCCAAACGTGTCGTCCTTCTTCGGTTGCGGTTCCGTAGCGCCAGAACCTTTTTTCACAACACCGCACGGGCTGTTGGCCCGGCGATACGAACTTCCAATATGGAAGGCCCGCAAGGCGATTCCACCGCGGGACGCCGTGCTTTATGGGCTTTTCCCGGGGCCGTCAAGGCCGCGAGATCAGTTTTTCAGGCTTTGTCAAGAACCTTGGCAATGGCACCGGCAACGTCCTCCACTTCGGCCAGCCCGTCGACGGCGGAAAGCTGCCCCTTGGCATAATAGTAGCCGATCAGGGGCGAGGTCTTCTTGTAGTATTCCATCAGCCGGGTCTTGAGCGTTTCCTCGTTGTCGTCGGCCCGCCGCTTCAGGTTCGTGCTGCCACAGACATCGCAGGTGCCCGCGATCTTCGTCGGTCGGGTAACGTCGTGATAGACCGCGCCACAGTTCCCGCAGGTGAAGCGACCGGTGACGCGGGCCACCAGCGCCGCGTCGTCGACCTGCATCTCGATCACGCGGTCCAGCGTGGCGCCGGTGCGGGTCATCAGGTCAGCCAGCGCATCGGCCTGCTTCAGCGTGCGCGGGAAACCGTCGAAGATGAAACCGCCCTTGGCGCCATCCTTCATCTTCGCCTCGATCAGGCCGATGACGATCTCGTCCGTCACCAGCTCGCCCCGCGCCATGATGCCTTCGACGCGGCGACCCAGCTCGGTTCCCTTGGCGATGGCCTCCTTCAGCATGTCGCCGGTGGAAAGCTGCACCATGCCGCGCGTCTCTTCCAGCCGCTTGGCCTGCGTTCCCTTGCCCGCGCCCGGCGGCCCCAGAAGGATGATGTTCGCCATCTGCGTCAGCGCCGCGCCGGAGCCTTCGGCGCCGCCTTGGCGCCCGGCTTCTTGCGACCGCGCAGCTGCGACTTCTCGATCAGCGCCTCATACTGATGCGCCAGAAGGTGCGACTGGACCTGCTGGATCGTGTCCATCGTGACCGAAACGACGATCAGCACCGAGGTCCCGCCGAAGTAGAACGGTATGCCGACGCGGCTGATCAGGATTTCGGGCAACAGGCAGACCGCAGCCAGATAGGCCGACCCCAGCACAAGGACGCGGTTCACCACATATTCCAGGTATTCCTCGGTCTTCTTGCCTGGACGGATACCGGGAACCGAGGCGTTCTGGTTCTTCAGGTTCTCGGCAACTTCATCGACCTTGAACGAGACGTTGAGCGTGTAGAAATAGGCGAAGAACACGATCATCCCGGTCAGGAAGACCAGGTGCAGCGGCTGGCCATAGCCCAGGTTCGCCGCAAGCCACGACAGTACCGGGTTGGTGCCGCCGCCCGAGAAGGTGGAGACCGTGGTCGGCAGCAGAAGGATCGACGAAGCGAAGATCGCCGGGATCACGCCCGCAGGGTTGACCTTGATCGGAAGGTGCGACGAACCACCCTCATAGACCTTCATCCCGACCTGACGACGGGGGTAGAGGATGCTGATCTTGCGCAGCGCCCGCTCCATGAAGACGACGAAGGCAATGACGACCACGACCATCAGGATCACGCCCAGGATCACCGGGGTCGACAGCGCGCCGGTCCGGCCCTGCTCGAAGAACTGCGCGATCGCCCGCGGAATTTCCGCCACGATGCCGACGAAGATGATCAGCGAGATGCCGTTGCCGATGCCGCGCGCGGTGATCTGCTCGCCCAGCCACATCAGGAACATGGTGCCGCCGACCAGGGTGATGACGCAGGCGGCAATGAAGAACAGGCCCGGATTGTGCGCCAGCCCGCCGCTCTGGATCGACATCGCGATGCCGTAGCCCTGCATGACCGCCAGCGCGACCGTGCCATAGCGGGTGAACTGGTTCAGCTTCTTGCGGCCCTGCTCGCCTTCCTTCTTCAGCTGCTGCCAGGGGCCGTACATCGTGGAGAGAAGCTGCACGATGATCGAGGCGCTGATGTAGGGCATGATCCCCAGCGCGAAGATGCCCATCCGCTTGACAGCGCCGCCGGTGAACAGGTTCAGCATGCCGCCGATGCCCTGCCCCGCCTTCTCCATGAACTGACGCAGCGCTTCGCCGTCGATGCCGGGAACCGGGATGTAGGTGCCCAGCCGGTAGACGATCAGTAGCCCGATCGTGAAGAAGATGCGTTGGCGCAGGTCGGTTGCCTTGCCGAGCATGCCCCAGCTGAGGTTCGCCGCCATTTGCTCTGCAGCAGATGCCATGTCAGGTCTCTTTCAAGCCAAGCGCCGCCGGACCGTTCTCCGGTTCGGCGGCGCGGGAAAACTGGACAGTGATGTAAGCGACCTTGGGGCCGCTCACAATGCTTATTCAGCCGCAGCCGCGACCGGTGCCAGGAGCGTGACCTTGCCGCCCGCCTTCTCGACCGCTTCCACGGCAGAAGCCGAGGCGCCGGTCACGGTCAGGGTGACCTTGGATTTCAGCTCGCCCTTGGCCAGCACGCGGATGCCGTCGCGCTTGTTGGAGGTCACGCCGGCCGCGACCAGCGCGTCCTCGGTGATCTCTTCCTTGGCGTTCAGTTTGCCGGCGGCGATGAATTTCTCGATCAGGCCCAGGTTGACCACCGAGTAGTGCAGCTTGTTCGGCTTGGTGAAACCGCGCTTCGGCAGGCGGCGATACAGCGGCATCTGGCCGCCTTCGTAGCCACCCAGAGCCACGCCCGAGCGGGACGACTGGCCCTTGATCCCGCGCCCGGCGGTCTTGCCCTTGCCCGAACCCGGGCCGCGCGCCACGCGCTTCTTCTTCTTCGCCGCGCCTTCGTTGTCGGCGAGTTCATGCAGTTTCATATCGCTTCTCCTTGCCGGAAACGCCCCCGAAGCGAGAACGGGGCGACCACGGCTTTTCTTGATTCTCATGGCCGGGACTGGCCACCGGGGGGCGATACACGAGGTCTCCCCGGAAAGCAAGGCTGAGGCTGTCCACGGTGGACAACCTCGCCCTGTCGAATGATTCCAACGGGTTACGATTTTCCGTTAGGGTGGGGTTAACTATTGGGGAGTCGGGGTGAACCCCGACCTACGCTCCCTTGGGCCAGACGAAAGTCGGCTGGAGGCCGGAATAGACCGGGCGGCCATCCTGCGGCGCGGGATAGCCCTTCGTCTCGTCCCAGAAGGCGTGGTAGGTGGCCTTGGGGAACTTGGCGTCGTCGTAGCCCATCACGTTCGGCACCGCGACGCGGATGCGGCCCTGCTTGTCGTCCAGCATCAGGACGGCCCCGCAATCGGTGCAGAGGCAGATTTCCAACGGACCATTCGGGTTGTCCTTGTTGAAGGGCACGCGCTTGATCTTCTCGGGATGGTCGACCTGGATGTCGCCGTGGTTGAAGAAGGCGACATGGGTCGTGTGCTGGCCCGTCACCGACTTGCAGACGTTGCAGTGGCATTCGTGGTTGTCGATCGGCTCAGCCGTCGCGGTGACATGAACGTGCTGGCAGCCGCCGGAATAATGCGTGGTCATTGATGGTTCCTCCCTAGTGCTCTCCGGCCCCCACGGGGTGAGTCGCCGGAGAAGCCTAGCATCAGAAGCGGGGCGCGGGTAATCGGACAATAGGTTGATATGCTGGGCGCCGGGGAGGCACGTTCGGGCGTCGGCGAACGGTGCGCCCCGGGCGAAAGAATATCCGCTGTTCAGCACAGCCGGGCCATTCTATAAGGACGCAGCCAGATGTTTCGACAAGGTGACACATGCCATCGCCGCCTTTTCATTGGCCGATATTCGTCGTTTCGCTTGAGATCGCCACCCAGCGCCGTTCCGAGATCGCTGCGCAATTGCAGGACGCAGGGCTGGCATTCAGCTTTGTCGACGCCATCGACGGGCGCACGACCCTGCCGGCCGAATGGGAGTCCCGGATCGACCGCGACGGGGCAGCACGTCACTATGGCTATCCGATGAGCGATAGCGAATTTGCCTGCGCGCTAAGCCATCAGCTGGTCTATGCCCGCATTCTGGATGAGGGGCTGCCGGGCGCGGTGGTGCTGGAGGATGACGCAATCCTGACATCAGAATTCGCGGCCTTCTATCGGAGCGGCGGATATCGCGCGGCCGATTTCATCCAGTTCTTCTGCTTCACCGCGCGGATCTACAGGGGCCCCGGGCGCGAGATACTACCCACCGTGCGGCTGGCCCGGCTGGCCGAGAACGCCTTCATGAATGTCGGCTACTGCCTGTCTGCCCGGGCGGCGCGGCATCTGGCGGCTGCATCCCATCCGCTGCGGGCCCGGGCGGATTGGCCGGCCGACATGACCCAGGTTGGGGCCAGGCTGACCGTGCCCTCGATCATCCGCCACCCGCCACCCGGACAATCGCATTCCTATATTCAGGAAGGCCGCGAGCAGGTGTTTCCACCGAGCTTCGATTTCAATGCGGGACATGGCAGCCGCTGGCGGCGCATCTTCACCGCCACCGCCTGGACCCGCCAGCTGCGCCGCCGGTTGAGCCGACAGATCGATCCGGGGTTCCAAGCATAACAAGGGTCGATTGGTGAGTCCCTGCGCTTGCGCGCTGCCGTGAGATCACCATCCGCAAATGCAAAACGCCCCCGGGTTTGCGCGAGGGCATTTGATGGCGGAGAGTCGGGGTGAACCCCGACCTACATTACCCGCGTTCTTCGACGATCACGACCAGGTGGCTGATCGCGTTCACCATGCCACGGACGGAGGGGGTGTCCTCCAGCTCGCGGGTGCGGTTCAGCTTGTTCAGGCCGAGGCCCTTCAGCGTCGCGGTCTGCACCGCCGGACGGCGGGCGGCCGAACGGACCTGTTTCACGACGATGGTCTTCTTCGCCGCATCGGTTTTCTTGGCAGCCATGTTCAGGCCTCCACGGTTTCGGCTTCAGGCTTGCGGAGGATTTCCGCAACCTTCTTGCCACGGCGCGACGCGACCGAGCGGGGCGAGGCTTCGTGCTTCAGCCCGTCGATGGTGGCGCGGATCATGTTGTAGGGGTTCTGCGAGCCGATCGACTTGGCGACGACGTCCTGGATGCCCAGCATCTCGAACACGGCGCGCATCGGGCCGCCGGCGATGATGCCCGTACCGGCCACGGCGGTCCGCATCACGACTTTCCCGGCGCCGTGGCGGCCTTCCATGTCGTGGTGCAGCGTGCGGCTGTCCTTGAGTGCCACGCGGATCATCGAGCGCTTGGCCTGTTCGGTAGCCTTGCGGATCGCCTCCGGCACTTCCTTGGCCTTGCCCTTGCCGAAGCCGACGCGGCCGCGCTGGTCGCCGACGACCACCAGAGCCGCAAAGCCGAAGCGCTTGCCACCCTTGACGGTTTTCGAGACGCGGTTGATCGCGACCAGGCGGTCGGCGAATTCCGGGGTTTCTTCCGGGCGGTTGTCGCGACGGTCGTCACGACGCTCCCGGCGGTTCTCACGTTCTGCCATATGGCAATTCCTTCGTGGTGGCGCGATGCGCCGTTAAAGCCGATCCTGGTGCCCCGGATCAGGTCCGGGGCCCGGATCATCGGGGCAGCGTTGCCGCTGCCCGCCGGTATCAGAACTTCAGACCGCCTTCGCGGGCTGCATCGGCAAGCGCCTTGATCTTGCCGTGGAAGAGGAAGCCGCCACGGTCGAAGTAGCACTCCTCGACCCCGGCCTTCTTCGCCCGCTCGGCAATCGCCGCGCCGACCTTGGCCGAAGCCTCGACGTTGTTCTTGCCGACCACGCCGAGGTCTTTCTCCAGCGTGGAGGCACTCGCCACCGTCACACCCTTCACGTCGTCGATCAGCTGGACGCTGATGTTCTTCGACGAGCGGTGCACCGACAGCCGCAGACGACCATGCGCGGTCGCCTTGATCTTGTTCCGGACGCGCAGGCGGCGCTTGAGGAACAGCTCGCGTTTTTTCAAAGCCATTTTGCCACCCTTACTTCTTCTTGCCTTCCTTGCGGAAGATATACTCATCCTTGTAGCGGATGCCTTTGCCCTTGTAGGGCTCGGGCGCGCGCCATTCGCGGATGTTCGCGGCCACCTGGCCAACAAGCTGCTGGTCGATGCCTTCCACGGTGATTTCGGTCTGCTTCGGGACGGTGATGGTCACCCCCTTCGGCACGTCGAAGTTCACTTCGTGGGAATAACCGAGCGACAGTTTCAGCACGTTGCCGGCCATTGCCGCACGGTAACCGACGCCCTGGATTTCCAGTTCCGATTTGAAGCCGGAGGTAACGCCGGTCACCAGGTTGTCGATCATCGAGCGGGTCATGCCCCACTGCTGGCGTGCGCGCTTCGAGAGGCCGCGCGGGGTGACCTTCACCGCATCACCTTCGATGGTGAGGGTGACGTCGTCGCCTGCGGTGAAGCTGCGGGTGCCTTTCGGACCCTTCACTTCGATGGTCTGGCCAGAGATCGAGGCAGAGGTGCCTTTGACGAGCGTGACGGGTTTCTTGCCGATACGAGACATGGAACCCTCCTCAGAACACGGTGCAAAGCACTTCGCCGCCGACATTGGCAGCGCGTGCATTTGCATCCGACAGAACGCCCTTGGGCGTGGAGACGATGGCGACGCCCAGGCCGTTGCGGACCGAGGGAAGCTCGCTCACACCCATGTACACGCGACGGCCGGGCTTCGAGACGCGCTTCACTTCGCGGATCACGGGCTCGCCTTCGTAGTACTTCAGGCTGATGGTGAATTCGCCCTGCTTGTTGGCGGTCTCTGCCTTTTCGTAGCCACGGATGTAGCCTTCGGACAGGAGCACGTCGAGCACGCGGGCGCGCAGCGTCGAGGCGGGGGTCGTCACGGTGGACTTGCCGCGCATCTGGGCGTTGCGGATACGGGTCAGCATATCGCCGAGAGGATCGTTCATGGACATGTGATGCCTCCCTTACCAGCTGGACTTGACCATGCCGGGGACCTGGCCGAACGAGGCCAGGTCACGCAGCATGATGCGCGAGAGTTTGAGCTTGCGGTAGAACGCATGCGGACGGCCCGTCAGCTGGCAGCGGTTGTGGATCCGCGTCGCCGACGAGTTGCGGGGCATTTCGGCCAGTTTCAGAGTCGCCTTGAAACGCTCTTCCATCGGCTTCGACTGGTCGTTGATCACCGCCTTGAGGCCGGCGCGCTTGGAAGCATGCTGCTTCACCAGCTTCGCCCGCTTCACTTCGCGGTTCACCATGGATTTCTTTGCCATATCTCAGGTTCCTCGCGCTTACGACGTGAAGGGCATGTTGAAATGCTTCAACAGCGCCTTGGCTTCCGCGTCGGAGTTCGCGGTGGTGCAGATGATGATGTCCATCCCCAGAACCTCGTCGACCTTGTCGAAGTTGATCTCGGGGAACACGATGTGCTCTTTCAGGCCCATGGCATAGTTGCCGCGGCCGTCGAAGCTCGAGCCTTTCACGCCGCGGAAGTCGCGGACGCGGGGCAGAGCCACGTTGATGAGCCGGTCGAGGAATTCGTACATCCGGTCGCCGCGCAGCGTGACCTTGGTGCCCAAGGGCATCTCTTCACGGACGCGGAAGCCGGCGATCGACTTCTTGGCCTTGGTGATCACGGCCTTCTGACCGGCGATCTGGCCCAGTTCCTCGGCGGCCTGCTTCACCTTCTTGGTGTCCTTGACCGCCTCGCCGACGCCCATGTTCAGGACGATCTTGTCCAGACGCGGGATCATCATGTCGTTCTTGTACGAGAACTCTTCCTTCATCGCGGCGCGGATCTTGCCTTTGTATTCGGCTTTCAGGCGCGGCGTGTAGCTGGCTTGGTCGAGCATCAGATCGCCTCCCCGGTGGTCTTGGCGAAACGGACCTTCTTGTCACCTTCCATGCGGAAGCCGACGCGGGTCGCTTTGCCGTTCTTGTCCACGATGGCAAGGTTCGACAGGTCGATCGGCATCGCCTTCGGCTGGCGACCGCCCTGGTTCTGCGCCGACTGCTTGGTGTGGCGGATCGCGATGTTCACGCCATCGACCACGGCCTTGTTCTCGGACGGCATGACGGCGCTGATTTCGCCCTTCTTGCCCTTGTCCTTGCCGGTGAGCACGACGACGGTGTCACCCTTCTTGAGTTTCGCAGCCATCAGAGCACCTCCGGAGCCAGCGAGATGATCTTCATGAAGTTCTTGGCACGCAGCTCACGCACGACCGGCCCGAAGATACGGGTACCGACCGGCTCGCCCTGGTTGTTCAGGATGACGGCGGCGTTGCGGTCGAAACGGATGGTGGTGCCGTCTTCACGGCGGACTTCCTTGGCGGTGCGAACGACGACGGCCTTGCGGACGTCCCCCTTTTTCACGCGGCCTTTCGGAATCGCCTCCTTGACCGACACCACGATGATGTCGCCCACGGAAGCATAACGGCGGTGCGAACCGCCAAGAACCTTGATGCACTGCACCCGGCGTGCGCCGGAGTTGTCAGCCACATCCAGATTCGTCTGCATCTGGATCATTGGTCTTCTCCCGACCTTCGGAGACTGATTTCAGCCCCGGGGTTTCGTTCAGCTGGTTGGCTGGGGTTCCGGCTTACGCCTCGACCACGACCGTCCAGCGTTTGGTTTTCGAAATCGGCGCGCATTCTTCAATGCGCACGGTGTCGCCGACCTTGAACTTGTTCTCCGCATCGTGAGCGCGGTATTTCTTCGACTTCCGAACGGTCTTCTGCAGCAGCGGGTGCTTGAAGCGGCGCTCGACGGAAACGGTGATCGTCTGCTCGTTCTTGTCCGAGGTGACGGTGCCCGTGAGGATACGTTTCGGCATGGCTTTCCCCTTACTTCGCAGCTTCGGCGGCTTTTTGGCCGAGAACGGTCTTGATGCGGGCGACGTCGCGACGGACGGCACGCATGCGGGCGGTGTTCTCAAGCTGGTTGGTCGCTTGCTGGAAGCGCAGGTTGAAGGCTTCCTTCTTGAGCTGGACCAGGCTGTCGCGCAGCTGGTCCGGCGTCTTCGTCTTCAGTTCTTCGGCTTTCATGCCGCTTCCTTTTCCACAATCGCCAGACGGCCCCTACGGGAGGGTCACCGAGGACCTGGCGGATCAATGACAAACCAACGAATCCGGAGGCCCGGAATCGCTGGATGGCGTCCTATAGGGGGGAAGGCGGCGGGGGGCAAGGGGGAAGTTGAGAGGCCTTGCTCAGTTTGACGACACGAAGTCCTCTGGGTGCTCCAAGCACATTTTCACCAGCGAGGCCGCAAGTTGCTCGCCATGCTTCGGCACGGGCACTTGTTCCCACATGAACATCGCGTCCAGATAATAGATGTCGTCCTCGGACAGTTCAATTTGCTCATAGGCCGCCCAAAGAGGATCAAGTGCTTCGCCTTCCGCCCAAGGATCCGCACTGGCGAAGCTATCCAAGACTTCGAGCGTTCCCCGAGTAGCCTCTTCATATTGTTTGCCGAGTTCGTCTGGGCCGACAGCGCTCGTCAATAGTTTGGCATCGCAAACCAAGCCGGGGCAGTTAAACACGAACTGCTCAACTCCGCCGTTCAGTATTTGGCCCTGAAGACACGCTCCGACATACAGGCGCCACTGTCCTAACGTGATCTCGCGCCTTTCGACCTGCGGGAACAGACCAGCGAGTGGCCATCGCTGATTGAGGCCGAGGAGGTGAATCTCAATCGGTCGGGGGAGCCAGTTTGCATAGAGATCAGCAAGTTGCCAAGACGCCGGCTGGGCCAGATCGATTCCAGGCTGCGTGCCAGCGTCGCAAAGCATTATGGGCATTCGAAGAACTCCTCAACCGACCCTGCGCACCCTACCCCAACTTCTCCGCAATCCACATCTTGATCAGCGACTGCCGGGTCACGCCCAGACGCCCGGCTTCCTTGTCGAGATCCCGCACCATCCAGGCCGGGAAGTCCACGTTCACCCGTTTCGGCTCTTGGTTGGGGCGGCGGGCTTTGGACCAGTCGACATAGGCGCTGATGTCCTCGCCGTTGTCGAACATTTCGTCCAGCTCTTCAGCCGTGATGGATTCAGGAGCCTTCATCGCCGTTACCCTGTGTGTCGCTGGCGGAAGCATAGGGCGAAAATGTAGGGTGCGCTACAGCGCACCAGCGGACGGTGCGCTGTAGCGCACCCTACGGGTCGACTTGCCGCACTATGTCAGTATCTGCTATGATCTGCCATATGGAGGGCCGACGATGCCGAACATTCACCTGACCAAGCAGATGGAAGAGTATGTTGACGGACAGATCAAGTCCGGCGCTTTCTCCAACGTCTCCGAAGTCCTGCGTGCCGGTCTTCGCATGATGATGGAGGACGATGGCGCAAGGGAGTTCTATCGCCTGAAGGCCGAACTGGAAGAAGCCGCCGCAGAGGCCGAACGCGGCGACTATGTTGTTTTCGACCCGGTAGCCTTCGAACCCCGCGCCTTTCGGAAGTGACAGGCCAAATACGCCTGACGCTTCGGGCAATGCGAGACCTTGATGATGCGCGGCGCTACACCGAAGAAATCTGGGGCGAGGCTCAGTGGCTGAAGTATTTTTCCGCGCTCCAGGCCGGATTTGACCGCATCGCCGCCGACCCGGCGTGCGGCCAAAATCGCGGTCAGTTTCTTGCGGGGATGCGCTCGCTGACCGTCGGGCGACATCTGATCTTCTTCATCCCGGTGCGACACGCGGGCGGTGAGGTTGTCGTCTCGCGCATTGTCCATCAGTCGAGGAACCTGAAGGCGCTTGCTTATGCGGAAGAACCTCCCTCTAAGCCCACCCATAGTTGAAGCTGACCGAGATCCGCTCCTCCTCGGACATGTTCATCGGGACTTCGTGTCTTAGCCAGCTTTCCCACAGGAGCACTTCGCCGACCGAGGGCTTCACATAGACGAACCGCTGCAGCTCTTGTGGCGCGGTTTTCAGCGGCACGGGGGCCAGCATCATCATCGGCAGGCGGGGGTCTTCCAGTTTCAGAGCGCTGGTCCCTTCCGGCATCGCGACATAGGTGGTGCCCGAGATCACCGAATGCGGGTGGATGTGGGAGGCGTGGGTGCCGCCCTCGGGTAGGATGTTGATCCAGAGGGCGTTGCATTTCAGCTTCTTGCCGTCGAGGTCGAAGCCGAGGTCCTTGCAGAAGGCCGCGACATGGGCGTCGAGCGCCTTTTCCAGCGCGCCGAAGATCGGCATCCGCCAGGGCAGGTCGTTCAAGGAGGCATATGAGGTGTAGCCGGGATAGCCGTTCGCCTCGCACCAGCCCTGCCCGGCCTCGTCATCCTCGGCCACCGTCTCGCAGGTGAGGCGCAGCTCGTCATAGTCGAGCTTCTTTTTGGCAAGCTCGTTCAGCTTGGCGCGGTAGAGGCGGGTGACGAAAAGGGAGGTGATGTCGGGCATATCCGCGTTCCTTTGAACGAGAAGACCCCCGCCGTTGCCAGCGGGGGCCGAACTGTAGGTCGGGGTTCACCCCGACTCCTTACCAGTCTTCCTTCGCGACGATCCGCGTGGTGACCGGGAGCTTCATCGCGCCGAGGCGCAGGGCCTCACGCGCGATCTCGTCGTTCACGCCGTCGATCTCGAACATGATCCGGCCGGGCTTGACCTTGGCCGCCCAGTAGTCGGTCGACCCCTTGCCCGAGCCCATCCGGACTTCGACCGGCTTGGCCGAAACCGGAACGTCCGGGAAAATCCGGATCCAGACCCGGCCCTGGCGCTTCATGTGGCGGGTGATCGCGCGGCGGGCCGCTTCGATCTGCCGCGCGGTGACGCGCTCGGGCTCGGTCGCCTTGAGGGCGTAGGAGCCGAAGTTGATCAGGAACCCACCCTTGGCTTCGCCGTGGATGCGGCCCTTGTGCATCTTGCGATACTTGGTGCGCTTTGGTTGCAGCATCTTATGTCACTCCTCAGGCGCGTTCGCGGTCGCGGCGCGGGCCACGGGGGGCCGGGCCGTCAGCCGCTTCGGCAAGACGACGATCATGGGCCTGGGGATCATGCTCAAGGATTTCGCCTTTGAAGATCCAGACCTTCACACCGATGATCCCGTAGGGGGTCTCGGCTTCCGACAGCGCATAGTCGATGTCGGCGCGCAGCGTGTGCAGCGGCACGCGGCCTTCGCGGTACCATTCGGTCCGGGCGATCTCGGCCCCGCCGAGGCGGCCCGACACGTTGACCCGGATGCCGAGGGCACCCATGCGCATCGCGTTCTGCACGCCGCGCTTCATCGCGCGACGGAAGGAGACGCGGCGTTCCATCTGCTGCGCGATGGATTCAGCCACCAGTTGGGCATCCAGTTCCGGCTTGCGCACTTCGACGATGTTGAGGTGCAGCTCGGACTTGGTGAACACGGTCAGCTTCTTGCGAAGCGTCTCGATGTCGGCGCCCTTCTTGCCGATGATCACGCCCGGACGCGCGGTGTGGATGGTCACACGGCACTTCTTGTGCGGACGCTCGATGATCACGCGGCTGATGCCGGCGGCCTTCAGCTCCTTGTGGATGAACTCGCGCATGCGGAGGTCTTCCAGCAGCAGGTTGCCGTAGTCCTTCGACTCGGCGAACCAGCGGCTGTCCCAGGTGCGGTTGACCTGGAGGCGCATCCCGATCGGGTTAACCTTCTGTCCCATTACGCGGTCTCCCCGGCTTGACGGACCTTGATGGTGATTTCCGAGAACGGCTTCATGATCTTGCCGAACCGGCCACGAGCCCGCGGACGGCCCCGCTTCATCACCAGGTTCTTGCCGACCCAGGCCTCGGCCACGACAAGGCTGTCGACGTCGAGGTTGTGGTTGTTTTCCGCGTTGGCGATGGCCGACTGCAGGCACTTCTTCACGTCACCGGCGATGCGGCGCTTGGAGAAGGTCAGATCGGCCAAGGCCTTGTCCACCTTCTTGCCGCGGATCATGCCCGCGACCAGGTTCAGTTTCTGCGGCGACGTGCGCAGCATGCGCAGCACGGCCATCGCTTCGTTGTCCGCCACGCGGCGGGGGTTCTTTTCCGCACCCATGGCTTACTTCCTCTTCGCTTTCTTGTCGGCGGCGTGACCGTAGTAGGTCCGGGTCGGCGAATATTCACCGAACTTCTGGCCGATCATCTCCTCGGTCACGGCGACCGGGACGTGCTTCTTGCCGTTGTAGACGCCGAAGGTGAGACCCACGAACTGCGGCAGGATGGTAGAGCGGCGCGACCAGATCTTGATCACCTCCGCCTTGCCGCCAGCCTTGGCCTTCTCGGCCTTCTTCAGGACGTAGCCGTCGACGAAGGGGCCTTTCCAGATGGAACGTGCCATGAATTAACGCCCTTTCTTCTTGGCGTGGCGCGAGCGGACGATCAGGCTGTCAGAAGCCTTCGGCTTGCGCGTCTTGTTGCCCTTGGTGCCCTTGCCCCACGGGGTGACCGGGTGACGGCCACCGGAGGTGCGGCCTTCACCACCACCATGCGGGTGGTCGATCGGGTTCATCGCGACGCCGCGCACCGTCGGGCGGATGCCCTTGTGCCGCATGCGACCGGCTTTCCCGAAGTTCTGGTTCGAGTTGTCGGGGTTCGACACGGCGCCGATGGTGGCCATGCATTCCTGGCGGACCATCCGCAGCTCGCCCGAGGACAGGCGGATCTGCGCGTAGGAGCCGTCGCGGCCGACGAACTGGGCGTAGGTCCCTGCCGCACGGGCCAGCTGGCCGCCCTTGCCGGGCTTCAGCTCGACGTTGTGGACGATGGCGCCGATCGGCATGCCCGAGAACGGCATCGCGTTGCCGGGCTTCACGTCGGTCTTGGCCCCGGCCACGACGCTGTCGCCAACGGCGAGGCGCTGCGGCGCGAGGATATAGGCCAGCTCACCGTCCTGATACTTGATCAGCGCGATGAAGGCGGTGCGGTTCGGGTCATATTCGATCCGCTCGACGACCGCCGGGATATCATATTTGCGACGCTTGAAATCGACCACCCGGTACAGGCGCTTGGCGCCCCCGCCCTGGTGCCACATCGTGATACGTCCGGTGTTGTTCCGGCCGCCGGAACGGTTCAAACCCTCGGTGAGGTGCTTGACCGGGCGGCCTTTCCACAGCTCCGAACGGTCGATCAGAACCAGCCCGCGCTGGCCAGGCGTCGTCGGTTTATACGACTTGAGTGCCATGTTTCCTGTCTTCCGTTTGCTTGCACGGGTGTCGCCACCCGGCGGTGAAGGGCTCCGAAGATCCCCGATTAGGTGCTTGCTCCTCCTGCGGCTGCATCGGGAACGAACAAACCAAGAGCCCCGGACGAATCCGGGGCTTCTGGCGTGGCGGGGGAGTAGCAGGGTTGTTGGGGGGAGTCTAGGGGTAGAAGAGGCAATCTTAGCCTTGGAAAATCGTCAAATCTCTCGCGGCATTACGTCGAAGAATCTCTCACACTTTCGAAGCACATCGTTGATGTGAGCAGCCCGGAACACCTCTGTGTGAAGTCTTTCGAACCCATACGAAATGCTTTCAATAGCTGTCTTCTCCCAGAGAAGCTTGCACGGCCATGCCTTAACCAACTTAGCAAGCGGGGCTGCTGTTCTGTGGGCGCGCATGCGCTCGTCCAAACTTGAGGCAAAGCCCAACTTGAACCGCCCAGGATCATGCTCAGGCTCCAACTGGATCAGGTAGAAGAACCCCGTCGTCGAGGAATCAACGGTTGGGCCACCATTCGTTGGCCCACCATTGCCCACGAACGCGGTTTGAAAATTCTCCTTCAGGGTTTCGAAGTCTGCACGTCGGATTACAGCGACTTTCTGGCCTCTGGCGTCACTTGACCGTTGCAGGGCTGCTGTGATTCCTAGGCGTTTCAAAACCTTGAACACATGTTGCTTGTTCTTCCCGAGGCGGGCCGCCGCTTCTGTTACTGAGATTTCGAAGTCATCCATAGGAAAATATTAGCGCGCTTACCACGACTGGGACAACGCCGGAGTTTCTTGCCAGTCTGGCATGACTTCGTCAGACCACATGCAAAAAGCCCCCGCCTTCCGGCAGGGGCTCCCTCATTTCACTCAAGCCAAAGGCTCAGAGGCCGGTCGTCACGTCGATCGTCTGACCGTCTTCCAGCATGACATAGGCCTTCTTCTTGTCCGAACGCTCGCCTGCGCGACCGCGGAAACGCTTGGCCTTGCCCTTGGTGATGGTGGTGTTCACTGCCTTCACCTTCACGCCAAAGATCGCCTCGACGGCTTCCTTGATCTGCGGCTTGGTGCTGTCCATCGCGACCTGGAACACGACGGCACCCGCCTCCGAGGCCATGGTGGCCTTTTCGGTGATGACCGGCTTCTTGATCAGGTCGTAATGCTCCGGCTTGACGGCCGCAGCGGTTTTCGGTGCTTTGCTCATTTCAGGCGAGCCTCCAGGGCTTCGATACCGGCCTTGGTGATGACCAGGGTATCACGCTTGAGGATGTCGTAGACGTTCGCGCCGATGGTCGGCAGGACGTCCACGCCCTCCAGGTTGCGGGCGGCCAAAGCGAAGTTCGCGTCGACCGAAGCGCCGTCGATGATCAGCACGCGCTTCCAGCCGAGTTCCGACTTCATCTTGGCCAGGTTGGCGGTCTTGGCCTCGGCCAGCGTGGCCGCGTCCAGGATCACCAGCTCGCCCGCCTTGGCCTTGGCCGAGAGCGCGTGCCGCAGCCCGAGAGCGCGGAACTTCTTCGGCAGGTCATGGGCGTGGCTGCGCGGGATCGGGCCCTTGACGACACCACCGTGACGGAAGATCGGGGCCTTCTTGGAGCCGTGGCGTGCGCCGCCGGTGCCCTTCTGGCGATAGATCTTCTTGGTGGAGTACGACACTTCCGCACGGGTCAGCACCGAATGGGTGCCAGCCTGGGCGCGGGCACGCTGCCAGCGGACCACGCGGTGCAGGATGTCGGCGCGGGGTTCGAGGCCGAACAGCGCTTCGTCCAGGTCGATGGAACCGGCCTTCTTGCCGTCCAGCTTGATCACATCGAGTTTCATGCTTCACCTCCTTCGGCGGCTGCAGCCACCGGAGCAGCGGACCGGATCGCGGCGGGACGCGGGGCGTCCTTGGCTTCCGGCTTCTTCACGGCGTCCTTGACAGTGACCCAGCCACCCTTCGACCCGGGGACAGCGCCCTTGATCATGATCAGGCCACGGTCGGCATCGGTGCGGACGACCTGCAGGTTCTGCGTGGTCACGCGGACCGAACCCAGGTGGCCGGCCATCTTCTTGCCCTTGAACACCTTGCCGGGGTCCTGGCACTGGCCGGTCGAGCCGTGCGAACGGTGGCTGACCGACACACCGTGCGAGGCGCGAAGCCCGCCGAAGTTGTGCCGCTTCATCGCGCCGGCAAAGCCCTTGCCGATCGAGGTGCCCGCCACGTCGACGAACTGGCCCGCGAGGTAGTGGTCGGCGGTGATCTCCGCGCCCACGTCGATCAGGCAGTCCGGCGAGACGCGGAATTCCGCGATCTTGCGCTTCGGCGCCACGTTCGCCTTGGCGAAGTGGCCGCGCTGCGCGGCAGTGGTGCGTTTGGCCTTGGCAACGCCAGCGCCGAGCTGGACGGCGGTGTAGCCGTCCTTGTCAGCGGTGCGCTGCGCCACGACCTGAAGGCTGTCGAGCTGCAGGACCGTCACCGGAACCTGCTTGCCGTCGGCCAGGAACAGCCGGGTCATGCCCAGCTTCTTTGCGATAACTCCAGAGCGCATCTGTTTCATGCCCCCTTACACTTTGATCTCGACGTCCACGCCGGCGGCGAGGTCGAGCTTCATCAGCGCGTCCACGGTCTGCGGGGTGGGGTCGACGATGTCGAGAAGACGCTTGTGCGTGCGGATTTCCCACTGGTCACGCGACTTCTTGTCGATGTGCGGACCACGGAGAACCGTGAATTTCTCGATCTTGTTGGGCAGCGGAATGGGCCCGCGAACCTGGGCACCCGTGCGCTTCGCGGTGTTCACGATTTCCTGGGTGCTGGCGTCCAGCACGCGGTAATCGAAGGCGCGGAGCCGGATGCGGATGGTCTGACCTTGCATCGGTTTTTTCCCTTTAGAACATCGGCGTGGAGCGCGGCGCCCCACCCGAGAGGTTCTGTTTCATTCGTCGACAACTGGGGTCGAAGGGCGGGCTGATACAACCCGCCCTTCGGAAGTGCAATAGCGCTTACGCGATGATTTTCGAGACGACGCCAGCGCCGACGGTGCGGCCGCCTTCGCGGATGGCGAAGCGCAGTTTCTCCTCCATCGCGATCGGGGCGATCAGCTCGACCTCGAACTTCAGGTTGTCGCCCGGCATCACCATCTCGGTGCCTTCCGGC
>NZ_JAYRPN010000073.1:0-31482 GCF_041911175.1 Tabrizicola sp. | reverse complement strand
TGTTCAGGTTTGACAATGGTCGGCAGACGAGCCCCAAGCTACGCGACGGGCTCAAACGCCCAAGGGTGGGTCGGGGTCTCGTCTGCCTCCTTCATCTTCCCACAGATCAAAGAGACAAGGGTGGGTGCCAACCCACCATCCACCCGCGTAAAACGGCGGGTTTCACCCACCCTACAGGTCCCTGCCGGCATTCCCGCGCGAGGGGTGACAAAGTCCACGACGAGCAGCCCGTCGGGAGTGACTTCGAAACCTTTCCAAATCCCTAACGTCCGCAACCAAGCCCTTGATTTCAAAGGCCCCGATTTTCTGTCCACCGTGGACACCCGTCTCACCCTTCCGCGAAAAGCCCCGCATGGACCCGCCGCAGCTCGGCCTTCTGGACCTTCCCCATCGCATTCCTCGGCAGGTCCTCCAGCACCAGCACCCGCTTCGGAATCTTGAAGGCCGCCAGCCTCTCCCGCAGCGCCTCCCGGACCCGGGCCTCCTCCACCGCCCCCACCACGCAGGCCACCACCGCCTCGCCGAAGTCCGGGTGCGGCACCCCGATGACGGCCGAGCCCGCCACCCCCGGCAGGTCATCCAGCGCCGCCTCCACCTCGGCCGGGTAGACGTTCAGCCCCCCGGTGATCACCAGATCCTTGGCCCGGCCCAGGATCGACAGGTAGCCGTCTTCATCGAACGCCCCCATGTCCCCGGTGACGAACCAGCCCTCCCGGAACTCCTCCGCCGTCTTCTCCGGCAGCCGCCAGTAGCCCCGGAAGACGTTCGGCCCCCGCACCTCGATCGCCCCCGCCTCGCCCGGCGGCAGCACGCCCTCGGGCCCCGCGATCCGCACCGCCACCCCCGGCAGCGGCATCCCGACGGTGCCTGCCTTCCGCGCGCCCTCATAGGGGTTCGAGGTGATCATGTTGGTCTCGGTCATCCCGTAGCGTTCCAGGATCGCATGCCCGGTCCGCTCCCTCCACTCGACATGGGTCGCCGGGGAAAGCGGGGCGGAGCCGGAGATGAAGAGCCGGACATGGCCGCACAACTCGCGGGTCAGGCCGGGGTCGGCAAGCAGCCGGGTGTAGAAGGTCGGCACCCCCATCATCACCGTCGCCTTGGGCAGCGCGGCCAGCACGGCAGCAGGCTGGAAGGCGCGGTGAAAGATCATGCTGGCGCCGGAATAGAGGACACAATTCGTCGCCACGAAGAGCCCGTGGGTATGGAAGACCGGCAGGGCATGGAGGAGGACATCGCCCTCAGTGAACTGCCAGAGGCCAACCAGCGCCTCGGCGTTCGAGGCGAGGTTCTCGCGGCTCAGCATCACCCCCTTCGACCGCCCCGTCGTGCCGGAGGTGTAGAGGATCGCCGCCAGATCGTCCGGCCCGTGGGAGGGATCGGTGAAGTCGCTCCCCTGCCCCCCGGCCAGCGCCAGAAGCTCGGGCAGCGCCATCACCCGCGCACCAAGGGCCGTCAGGCCCGCCACCCGCTCGGGGTCGGTGACGGCGAGGGCGGGTTCTGCATCGGTCAGGAAATGCGCGGTCTCGGCCACGGTGTAGCCGGGGTTCACCGGCAGGAAGACCACCCCGGTCCGCAGGCAGGCGAGGTAGAGCGACAGCACCGCCTCGCATTTCTCGACCTGAAGGAGGAGCCGGTCACCCTTCTTCAGCCCCAGCGAGACGAGCGCATTCGCCAGCCGCCCCGTCTCCGCCAGCAGCCCGGCATAGGTCAGGCCCCCCGCGATCCAGACCCGGCCCGGATCGGCTGCCATCTCTTTCAGCTTCGCGATGACATCGGTGCTCATGCCGCTCTCCCCTGTTCACGGCATTTACCCAAGGCGCGGGACGAAGAGCAACCGGATCAGGCGCGGATCACCTTGGGCGGGGTCACCGCGATGCGGAACTCGGCCTCCACCGCCTCGGCCCCGTGGACATGGCCAAGCTTCACCAGCTCGAAGCGGACGCGGGCGATCTCGCGGTAATAGGAGAGGAAGGCGGCGTTCAGCGCGGCACCCGACACCGCGCCGATCACCGGGACGGCCTGCGCGGCGAGCTTCTGGCCCAGCACGGCGGCGAGCCTTGGGGCAATGGTGCGGATCAGGTTCTGCGCGGTCGATCCGGTCAGCGCCAGCCGAGAGGCAATGAAGGACGTGTTCACCCCGTCATCCTGCGCGAGCGGGCTGCCGGCGGCGAAGACCTGCAGGCATTCAGCCCGCACCCAGTCCTCGTCGGGATCAAGGCCCGCCTCGCGCGCGACGCTGCGGATCGTGTTCAGGAACAAGGTCACAGTCACCGGCAGTTCGGCCACGGCCGTCGCCAGCCCCCCGGCCCCGCCCGCAGCCCCCGCCGCGACGGCGGCCACCATCGGTGCGCGGGTGCCGATGTCGGGCGCGCGGGAGGCGATGCCATAGGAGGCCTCCAACGCCTGCGCCGTCAGCTTCTCCAACTGGTTGCGGACACCCTGCGGCAAGGCGGAAAGCTGGTGTTCCAGCGTGCCTCCGAGGCGGTTGACCAGCCGGATCACCGGGCCGTTCGCGCGCTTGTAGCGGCGGGCGAGCGGGGCGACCTCAGTGGCAAGATCGGTGGTCGTGGCGGCAGCGGGCAGGGTCTGGTCCATGCGGACTCATATGGGGACCCCTGCCCCCCGCGCAATGGGATCAGGTCGCCTTGGTCACGACCCCGGTCACGCCGTCCCAGGCCCCCGCCTTCAGCTCCAGCCCCAGCACGCGGTCGGGGTTCGTCGGCGGCGGCATCTCTACCCCGGTGAGCTTCCTGAAGCCGAAGCGGGCATAATAGGGCGCGTCACCGACCAGCATCACCCGTTCCCAGCCCAGCCGCCTTGCCTCGCCCAGGCTTTCGTTGATGAGAAGTCCCCCCAGACCTTCCCCCTGATGGGTCGGGTGAACGGCGACGGGGCCGAGGAGGAGGACGTCATGTTCGCCAATCAGCGCGGGCCAGTAGCGGATGACGGCGGCCAGGCCCCCGGCATCGTCGCGCAGCGTCAGGCACAGGGGCGCAACGGTCGGCACGCCATCGCGCAGGCGGTAGGAAGAAAGCGCCGTGCGGCCAGGCGCAAAACAGAGGTCGTAAAGGGCCTCGACCTCCCACCAATCCTCTTCCGTTTCTTCCTCAAGCCGGTACACGCCTGTGCTTTCCCCACCTGTCGGCGAATGCCGAATCCACTGGCACCGGGCCGTAACATGGCGCAGTCTCACGATCAATTTGTGAAAAGGCCACCCCATGTTCTACCGACCCGCCGAGGGCCACGGACTGCCGCACAGCCCGTTCTCGGCCATCGTCTCGCCCCGGCCAATCGGCTGGATCTCGACCCGCGCCGCGACGGGCGACAATCTGGCGCCCTATTCCTTCTTCAACGCGGTGGGCTACACCCCGCCGCAGGTGATGTTCGCGGGCGACTATCGCGACAGCATGGTCAACGCGATGGAAAGCGGGGTCTTCGCGGTCAACATCGTGGCGGAAGCCGCGCTGGAGGCGATGAACGCCACCTCGGCCCGCTTCCCGCGCGGCACGGACGAGTTTTCGGCGGCGGGGGTGGCGAAGGCGGACTGCGTCGTCATCGACTGCCCGCGCGTGGCAGATGCGCCCGCGACGCTGGAATGTCGGGTGGTGAAGCTGGTCGACCTGATCGGCCCGGAGCGGGTGCTGATCGGCGAGGTGGTGGGGGTGCATCTGCGCGACGACTGCTTGGTCGACGGGCGGCTGGACCCGGCGCGCTACAACCCGGCGGCGCGGCTTGGCTATCACGACTACACCTTCGTTCGCGAGGTGCGCGAGCTGCGCCGTCCGAAGGACCCGGCCAGCGAATGACCCCCGCCCGCCGCAAGATCGTCTATGCCGTCAGCTTCGAGACGCTGGGGACGCTGGTCGCCACCATCGCGTTGATGCTGATGTCCGACGCCGATGCCGGTTCGTCGCTGGTGCTGTCGATCCTGACCGCAACCATCGCGCTCAGCTGGTCCTTCGTTTTCAACACCATCTTCGAAGCCTGGGAAGCGCGGCAGCCGGTCAAGGGCCGGTCCTTGAGGCGCCGCACCGCCCACGCGCTGTTGTTCGAGGGCGGGTTGGTCCTGATCTGCATCCCGGTCATGGCCTGGTGGCTGCAGGTCGGCTACCTGGAAGCGCTGGTCTACGAGGCCGGGCTGATCGCACTCTTCATCGCCTACACCTACGCCTTCACCTGGGGCTTCGACCGCATCTTCGGCCTGCCCGCCTCGGCCCGATAACGCTTGCCCCGGGGCTTTGCGGGCCCCGGGGCGATCATGCGTTGGTGCGGGGTCAGCGGTCGCGGGACACTTCGGCCAGCAGGCGCTCGGTGCGCGCTTCTTCCAGCTTGTTGTGCAGGCGGTCCGATTCCTCCTTGTCGCGCACCGCCTTGGTGATGCCGACCGTCGAGGACACCAGCATCAGCGCCGCCATCGCGTAGAAGCCTTTCGCGGCGAAGCTCGCCTCCAGGAAGTAGACGCCGCCGGCCATCATCACCGCGGCCACCGCGAAGTTGACGTAGCTGAACATGGTGTAGGCTTGCGAGGTGCGGATCGTCGGCTGGATCATGTCGGTCATTTCAGGTCTCCTTGGTTTCTGTTGCGTTCAATGAGGGGGTCAGGCGGATTTCTGCTTCAGCCGTTCCAGGACGGCGGCGGCGTCGGGCCGGATCGAGGGGCCGCAGCCCGCCGCGGCAAGCCGGGCCGAGATCGCCTCGGCGGACTGGCTGGCCGAAAGCTCGACCACGGCAAGGGCGGTCGCCTCGGCATGCAGTTGGCGCGACTGGAGGCGCGACAGGGTGGCCTCGGCCTCGGCCAGCGAGGCGGTGACGGGGCGGCTGACGACGCCGCGCACGGTCTGGGATTTCTGCGCCGCATCCGCCAGTTGCATGCCGCGCTTCAGGTCGCGCAGTCGCAGTTCGGCGCCACCGAGTTCGTCACGCAGGCGGGCGATCTCCATCTCGTAGGTGGCCGGCGCGGTTTCGGTCGTTGCGCGCTCGGCCTCGAGCTGGGCGATGGCGGAGGCGGCTTCGGTCGCCAGATCCTCGCGCCCCTGCGCCAGGGCGACCATTGCCCTGCCCTCCAGGTCGGCAATCTGGGCATTGATCCGCGGCAGCGATTTCCGCTCGCGCTCGGCATAGGCCATGACGACCGCGACCGAGCGCCGCGCCGCCTCGACCCCCGTCGCCGCATCGCGCAACTGCTGGCGCAGGATCGACAGCGCATTGGCATCCGCGACCGCCTGGGCCGCGTCGTGGCTGCGCCCCCTGACCAGTGTGATGATCGTGTTGAACATCTGGGTCTCCCGGTGTATGAACAGTGTTCACATCATGCAGCAAGCATGAACACCGTTCAAGGGATTTTTGAACGGCGTTCAAATGACCTGGGGTCACGGATGAAAGACAAGCCGCAAACGGACCGCAAAGCCGATCTCAGGACCCGCCTGATCGAGGCGGCGGAGGCCGAGATTGCCGAGAAGGGTCTGACAGGCCTGAAGGCGCGCGATGTGACCCAGCGCGCGGGCTGCGCGCTGGGGGCGATCTACAATGCCGTCGCCGATCTGGACGAGCTGGTCATGCGGGTCAACTCGCGCACGCTGCAGCGTCTTGGGGCGGCGCTCGCCCCCGCTTCCGGTGCCGGGGGGCCCGAGGCGGTGACGCTTGCTCTGGCCGATGCCTATGCCGTCTTCGCGCTGGAGAACCGGCGACTCTGGTCGGCGCTTTTCGAGCACCGGCTGCCAGAGGGGTTGGAGATGCCGGAATGGCACCGGCAGGAGCATGATGTGCTGATCGCGAGGATTGTCGCGCCGTTGCACGGGTTGCGACCCGACCTGTCCGATGCGGAGGTGCGTTTGCGTGTCCGTACTCTGTTCGGCGCGGTGCATGGGGTGGTTCATCTCGCCCTGCAGGGCCGGCTGGTGGGCGTTCCCGAGCCGCTTCTGCGGCAGGAAGTCGCCGCCCTGGTCGGGGCATTGACCCTAGGGGCGAAATTCGCGCGGCCCGGCGGAGTGTAAGGCCGACAGACCTGCCCTTTGGCCTTGCGCGGACGGCGGACATCTGTATAAGGCCGCATCCTTTCCGCTTATCCATGAACCGGCGATGCCTCTCGTGGACGGGCTGCGGACAAGGTTTCGCCCGTCCTATGAAGCCGCCCCGAAACGAAGGAAGTCTGCATGCCCTTGTATGAGCATGTCTTCATCGCGCGCCAGGACCTGTCCAACGCGCAAGCCGAAGGCCTTATCGAACACTTCTCGACCGTCCTCTCGGACAACGGCGGCAAAGTCGTTGAGAACGAGTACTGGGGCGTCAAGACGATGGCCTACAAGATCAACAAGAACCGCAAGGGGCACTATGCCTTCCTGAAGTCGGACGCGCCCGCCGCTGCCGTGCAGGAAATGGAACGCCTGATGCGGCTCCACGACGACGTGATGCGTGTGCTGACCATCAAGGTCGACAAGCATGCCGAAGGCGTCTCGGTCCAGATGCAGAAGCGCGAAGAGCGTGACGGCGACCGTGGGGATCGTGGCGACCGTGGCGGTTTCGGCGGCGAGCGTCGTGAGCGTCCGTCGTTCGGCGACCGTCCCGACCGTGGTGAGCGCCCGTCGTTCGGCGCCCCGCGTCGTTGATCTGGAGATAAGGACACATCATGGCGAACAAACCGTTTTTCCGCCGCCGCAAGGTTTGCCCCTTCTCGGGCGACAACGCCCCGGCGATCGACTACAAGGACACCCGTCTTCTGCAGCGCTACATCTCGGAGCGCGGCAAGATCGTCCCGTCCCGCATCACCGCAGTCTCGGCGAAGAAGCAGCGTGAACTGGCCACGGCCATCAAGCGCGCCCGCTTCCTGGCCCTGCTGCCCTATGCCGTGAAATAAGGAGCGACGCACATGCAAGTCATCCTTCTGGAACGTGTGGCCAAGCTTGGCCAGATGGGCGAGGTCGTGAACGTCAAGGACGGCTACGCCCGCAACTTCCTCTTGCCGCAGGGCAAGGCCCTTCGCGCGAACGACGCCAACATCAAGTCGTTCGAAGTGAAGAAGGCCCAGCTGGAAGCCACCAACCTGGAAACCCGCAAGGAGGCCGAGGCTGTCGGCGCCAAGCTGGACGGCCAGACCTTCATCGTGATCCGCTCGGCGTCTGACGCCGGCGCGCTGTACGGCTCGGTCACACCGCGCGATGCGGCCGAGGCCGCGACGGAGGCGGGCTTCACCGTGGGTCGTGGCCAGATCGTGCTGGACCGCCCGATCAAGGACTTGGGCCTGCACACGGTTTCCGTGTCGCTGCACCCGGAAGTCGCGGTGAAGATCAAGCTGAACGTCGCCCGCTCGGCGGAAGAGGCTGAACTGCAAGCCTCGGGCAAATCGGTGGCCGAACTGGCTGCCGAAGCCGAAGCCCAGGCCGAGTTCGAGATCGCCGAACTGTTCGACGAAATGGGCGCGGCTGCGTCGGAAGAATAAGCCTTTCCTGTCAAGGAATTGCGAAACCGCGCCCGGGAATCCGGGCGCGGTTTTCGTTTGAGGCGGCGATCATGTACTACACGCCCCACAGAATGTAGTACATAAAGCTTGCCCGCGCTCCCGCGCTCATGTACTACACTCGATATCAAATGTAGTACATAGCCATGCAAAGACTGAGCGCCATCGCCCATGCGGCCTACATTGACTTGCGCAGCGCGTTGATCGACGAAGCGGCAAGCGAGATCATCGGAACACCGCGACTGGAGAAGCGCGGCGGGAAGACCTACTGGTACGACATGTATCGTGTCGGCAGTGACGTTCGAAAGCGATACATTGGCGAAGATACGCCCGAAACGGCGGACAGGATCGCCCGGCTTCATGACATCAAACAGGCCGGAGAGGCCCGCGCCGCAGACCGCACCCGGCTGATCCGCGTGTTGCGGGCAGAAGGGGCGCAGACCACCGATCCCGCAACCGGATCGTTGCTCGCCGCTCTGGCACAGACGGGCACCTTCCGGCTTGGTGGCACCATTGTCGGAACCAATGCCTTCCGGCTCTATGAATGCGAACTGGGCATCCGCATCCATAGCAGCGAGATCATGCAGACCGGCGATCTCGACATCGCGCAGTTCGAGCGCCTTTCGCTGGCACTTGGCGACACCGTCGAAACACCGCTCAACGACAGTTTCAAGGCACTGGATTTCGCGCCGATCCCCTCGATCAACCACCGCTCCGTCTGGCGCTGGCGCCAGACCAAATCCAACACGCTGGTCGAATTTCTCACCCCCTCGTTCCGGTCCGAGGAGGACATCCGCGAGCTGCCTGCCCTGGGCGTCGCCGCACAGTCGCTGCATTTCCTGAACTACCTGATCGCCGAGCCGATCAAGGCGGCCGCCCTTTATCGCTCGGGCGTTCTGGTGCAGATCCCCCGCCCCGAGGCCTACGCCATCCACAAGCTCATCGTCGCCGACCGCCGCCAGGGCCCCGACCAGCTGAAATCCCGCAAGGACCGGGCGCAGGCGGTGCTGCTGATCGAAGCGCTGGCCGAGGACCGCCCCGACGAACTGCGCGAGGCCTATCAGGACGCGGTGGAACGCGGGCCGCAATGGCGGGCGCATCTCGAAGCGACGCTGAAGCGGATGCCGGAAACCGCCGCAAAGCTTGCCGCGCTTTGACAAGTGGCTGTCGGCAAGGGACAAGCCGAAGGGCCGCGCCCGGCTAGCGTGGCCCCATGCAGACGACCGTCACCCAACGCGGCATCCTTGCCCTGGTCCTCGGGATCGCGATCTTTTCCGTGCAGGACGTGATCCTGAAGCTTCTGTCGGGCGACTACCCGCTGCATCAGGCTATGGTGATCCGCAGCCTGACCGCCCTGCCCTTCCACCTGGCCATTGTCTGGTGGTTTGACGGGCGGCTCTCCACCATCACGACGCCCGGCTGGTGGAAGATGCTGGCGCGGGGGCTGCTGAACTTCGTGGCCTATACGGCGTATTACCTTGGCCTCGCCTACCTTCCGCTGGCCGATACCATCGCGCTTTTCTTCACCAGCCCGCTTTTCATCACCCTGACTGCCGTCCTGGTCCTGCGCGAGCGGGCGAATCCGGCCTCGCTGGTCGCGGTCGCCGCGGGCTTTGCCGGGGTGCTGCTGGTGGTGAAGCCGGGCGGGAACGGTTTCGACCTTGCGGCCCTGTTGCCGATCCTTGGCGCGCTTGGCTATGCGCTGTCGATGATTGCGGCCGGACGGCTGGGCCGCACCGAATCCGCCGCGGCGATGGCCTTCTGGGGCAACATCTGCTTCCTGCTCTGCGCGCTGGTGCTGTCCGCCATCTACGGCTCGGGTGCCCATGCCGGTGCCTCGCATCCTTCGCTGGCCTTCCTGACCCGGGGCTGGGTCACGCCGCCGATGACCGACCTTCTCCTCATGGCTTCCTGTGGGATGATCGCGGCTGTCGGGCTGACGCTTCTGACCTATGCCTACCGCATTGCCCCTTCGTCCAGCATTGCGCCCTTCGAATACAGCTTCATGTTCTGGGGTGTGCTCTGGGGCTGGCTGTTCTGGGACAACATCCCCGACCCGCTGGCCTGGGTCGGCATCGCCGTGATCATCGGCGCGGGGATGATCGTCATTCGCAAGGACGAAGCCCCCGCCGCCGTCGAGGCCTGATCCAAACCACCGGAAACGAAAAGGCCGCCCCCGAAGGCGCGGCCTGATCTTCCCTGAAGGACCTGACCGGCCTCTTACATCTCGTCCAGCGCCTCGACGGCCTTCTGGAGCTTCTCCTTCGAGATTTCCTTCTCGGTCACTTTGGCCAACCCGACCAGATGGTCGACGACCTTGTCTTCGAAGACCGGCGCGCGCAGCTGCTGCTGCATCTGCTGGTTCTTCTGCACGAATTCGAAGAACTGCCGCTCCTGCCCCGGATACTGGCGGGCGGCGGCCAGCACGGCCTGGGTCATCTCGGCGTCGGTCACGGTGACTTCGGCCTTGCGACCGACTTCGGCCAGCAGCAGGCCCAGACGCACCCGGCGCTCGGCCAGCTTCTTGTGCTCGTCCGTCATCTCGATATGGCCGTGGTTGTGGCCGTGCTCTTCCGGGTGCTCTTCGTGCCACAGCTGGTGGGCGATCTGGTTGGCTTCCGCCTCGACCAGGTTGGCGGGGAGGTCGAACTTGACCATCCCGTCCAGCTGGTCCAAGAGCGAGCGCTTCAGAACGGCGCGGGCCGCGCCCTGATATTCGGCTTCCAGACGCTCGGCGACCTGGGCCTTCAGCGCGGCGAGGTCGTCGGCGCCGAACTTCTTCGCCAGCTCGTCGTCGATCTCGGCGGCTTTCGGTTCTTTCACCGCCTTCACCGTGCAGGCGAAGACCGCAGCCTTGCCGGCGAGGTGGGCCGCGCCGTAGTTTTCCGGGAAGGACACGTTGACCGAAACCTCGTCGCCGACCTTGGCGCCGACCAGCTGGTCCTCGAAGCCGGGGATGAAGGACTTGGAGCCCAGCACCAGCGGGTAGTCCTCGGCCGAGCCGCCCTCGAACAGCTCGCCGTCGACCGAGCCCTTGAAGTCGATCACGATCTGGTCGCCGTCCTTGGCCTTGGCGCCCTTCTTGCGGTCATCGTAGGACTTGGCGGAACCGGCGAGGTTCTCCAGCGCCTCGGCGATGGCCTTGTCGTCGGCCTTCACGACCAGCTTCTCCAGCTTGATCTTGCCGGCATCGACTTCCGGGATCGGAGGCAGCGCGTCATAGGTCATCTCGACCACGACATCCTGGCCCTCTTTCCAGTCTTCGCCACCGACCATCTTGACTTCGGGCTGCAGCGCCGGGCGGTCGCCGGACTTGTCGAAGTGGTCCTTCATCGCGGCGTCGATGGCTTCCTGCATCGCGTCGCCCAGGATGCGGGTGCCGAACTGCTTTTTCAGGATCGCCAGCGGCACCTTGCCCTTGCGGAAGCCCTTGATCTCGACCTCGGGCTGCGCCTCGATCAGCTTTTCCTGGACCTTCGCGTCCAGTTCGGCCGCCGTCACCGTGATGGTGTAGCCGCGCTTGAGGCCTTCGTTCAGGGTCTCGGTGACCTGCATGGGGGGACGTCCTTCCTAAGCTTCTCTCGGGCGCTGATGCGCAATAGTTCACAGGCACAGGGCGGAACCCTGCGCGCGTTGGGCGGGCTAATAGCAAAGCCTTTCGTCCGATGTAAGGGGGAATCGCCAGTCTGCGCGACGGGACCGGCTGGTGCGGGTGAAGGGACTTGAACCCCCATGCCTTGCGGCGCTGGAACCTAAATCCAGTGCGTCTACCAGTTTCGCCACACCCGCGTGGCGGCCTTCTAGCAAAGCCTTTCGTCGGGGGCGAGGGGCAAAGCGCCGCCCCATTCCCGCCACAACCGCAGCGGGATCAGGCCACAACTGCCCAGAAATGACCGAACCCGCATCGAACGCCGACCACAAACCCGCGCCAGTCTGGCGACAGGAATTGATGCGAGGGAATGGAAATGGACGCCGAAGCGCCGTTTTCCAGATCGGCAGGCGGGGCGGGAATGTCGCCCAAGCCGGGCATGTTGGCGGGCACGATGGTGCGCACGCTGGAAGGCGTGCTTCCGGTCGAATACCTGACCCCGGGCGACCGGATCGTGACCCGGGCGGGGATGCGGCGGCTGGCCTCGGTCTCGGTCGTGGCGCGCAAGATGGTCGATCTCGTGCGCATCCGCGCCTCGACGGTGGGCCATGACCGGCCCGACCAGGACCTGCTCTTGTCGCCCAGTCAGCCGGTGGTGATCCGCGACTGGCGGGCGCAGGCGCTGTATGGCGTGACCGCTGCGGCGATCCCGGCTGCAAGGCTGGCGGATGGCGAATTTGTCTGCCTGGAAACCCATCGCAATGTGCGGCTTTTCACCCTGCGCTTCGACGACGAGGAAGTGATCTACGCCGAGGGGCTGGAGCTGGCCTGCCCCGCTTTTCTGCCGGAACTGGCCTGACGTCGCGTCGCACTGGGTTTGACCGAAGGATCGGCTAAGGTCCGGGTCATGGACCAGTCAATCGCCACCCTTTTCGCAAGGATAAAGGCCGGGAACGACGCCCGCCGGGCCGATTTTGGCCTGGCCGAGCGCCGTGCGGCGCTGGACCGGCTGGCCGATGTCGTGCGTCGCAACGAAGCCGCCATCGTTACGGCGCTGAAAGCCGACCTTGGTCGCCCCGAGGCCGAGACGATCCTGACCGACTACCTTCCCGTGTTGCAGGAAATCACCCACGCCCGCCGCCACCTGCGCCGCTGGATGCGCCCGCGCCGGGTCTGGCCGACGCTGGCCACCTTCGGCGCCTCGGGCCGGGTCGAGCCACAGCCGCGTGGCACCTGCCTGATCATCGCGCCCTGGAACTTCCCCTTCCAGCTCGCCCTGGGCCCCCTCGTCTCCTGCCTTGCCGCCGGGAACGCGGCGATCCTGAAGCCGTCCGAATTGACCCCGGCCACCAGCGCCCTCGTTGCCCGGATCGTGACCGAAACCTTCCCGCCCGGCCTCGTCGCCGTGGTCGAGGGCGACAAGACGGTGGCGGAAGCGCTGCTGGCCCTGCCCTTCGACCACATCTTCTTCACCGGCTCGCCCGCCGTGGGCCGGATCGTGATGGCGGCGGCGGCGAAGACCCTGGCCTCGGTCACGCTGGAGCTGGGCGGCAAGTCGCCCGTCATCGTCGGTCCCGACGCCGACCTGAAGCAGGCGGCGGACTGGATCACCTTCGGCAAGTTCGTGAATGCCGGCCAGACCTGCATCGCCCCCGACCACCTGTATGTCCATGCTTCGGTGAAGGATGCCTTCATCGCCGCCCTTCGCGCCCGGATTGCGCGCGCCTATGGCTCGGGCGCAGCGTCGCCCCACCTGACCCGCATTGTCAGTCCGTCCCATGCCGCGCGCCTGTCAGCCCTGATCGCCGATGCGGTGGAGAAGGGCGCGCTTCTGCCGCTGGCGTCCGGGCAGGAGGGCCAGTCCATCGGCCCGCACCTGATCGAACACACGACGCCGGATATGCGGCTCTTGCAGGAAGAGATCTTCGGCCCGATCTTGCCGATCCAGCCCTACACCGATACCGACGCGGTGATTGCCGCGATCAACGCCCAGGACAAGCCGCTGGCGCTTTACATCTTCGACCGCGACCGCAGCCGGGTCGAGGAGATCACGCGCCGCACCACCTCGGGCACCGTCGGGATCAACCTGACCCTGCTGCACTACACCCACCTGAACCTGCCTTTCGGCGGCGTGAACACCTCGGGGATCGGGGCGGCGCATGGCGAGGCGGGCTTCCGCGCCTTCAGCCATGACCGCGCGGTGCTGCGAAACCGCTTCCTGCTGCTGCCGCTTCTCTTCCCGCCCTACGGACCCCGCGTCATGCGGCTGATCGGGCTGGTCAAGCGGGTGCTGGGATGAGCTTTCACTACATCATCGTCGGCGCGGGCTCGGCCGGATGCGTACTGGCGAACCGGCTCTCGGCCAACCCCGCCACCCGCGTCTGTCTGGTCGAGGCCGGGCCGCCCGACCGCAACCCGATGATCCACATGCCCTTCGGGCTGGCGGCGCTGGCGCAGATGCGCTGGCTGAACTGGGGGTATGAGACCGCGCCCGAACCGCGACTGATGAACCGCCGCCTCTACTGGCCGCGTGGTCGGGTGCTGGGCGGTTCAAGCTCGATCAACGCGATGATCTACATGCGCGGCCATCCACAGGACTATCGCGACTGGGCAATGGCGGCGGGGCCGGACTGGGACTGGCCGCAGGTGCGGCAGGTCTTCAAGGAACTGGAGGACAACCGCTATCTGACGGATGACCACCACGGCCAGGGTGGGCCGCTGACGGTCAGCAATCTGGTGCAGCCGAACCCGCTGTCGCGTGCCTTCGTGCAAGCCGGGGTCGAGTGCCAGTACCGGCTCAACTCCGATTTCAACGGAGCCGACCAGACCGGCGTGGGCCTCTATCAGGTCACGCAGAAAGACGGCCAGCGCTTCAGCGCGGCGCGGGCTTTCCTGGACCCCGCGCGCAACCGGTCGAACCTGACCCTCCTGACCGGCGCCCAAGTCCATCGGCTGCGCTTCGACGACCGCCGGGCCACCGGCGTCGAGCTGCGCGACCGGGTGCTGCCGCTGGCCGAGGGTGGCGAGGTGATCCTGTCCGGCGGCGCGATCAACTCGCCACAGCTTCTGCTGCTGTCCGGGATCGGGCCGGGCGAACAGTTGCAGGCGATGGGCATCCCCCTCCTGCACCATGCGCCCGAGGTGGGCGGGAACCTCGCCGACCATCTCGACATCACCGTGCAGGCCGCCGCGCGCGACCGCAGCGCCATCGGCATTGCGCCCACCTTCCTGCCCCGCGCGCTCCGGGCCTCCTGGGCCTACCTGCGCCGGGGCCGGGGCGAGTTCACCTCGAACGTCGCCGAGGCGGGGGGCTTCGTCGCCTCCGACCCCTCCCGCGACCGGCCCAACCTGCAATTCCACTTCATCCCAGCCTACCTGCACGACCACGGGCGGCGGCTGTCGCTCGGCTATGGGATGACGCTGCATGTCTGCGACCTCTTGCCGAAAAGCCGGGGCCGCATCAGCCTTGCCACCCCCGACCCGCTAGCCCCGCCCCGGATCGAGGCGAACTACCTTTCCCACCCCGACGACCTGCCGGTCCTCATGACCGGGCTGAAGATCGCGCGCAGGATCACGCAGGCCCCCGCCCTTGCCCGCCACATCACCCGCGAAACCCTGCCCGGCCCCTCCGTCATCACCGATGCGCAACTTGAGGCCGATATCCGCGCCCGGGCCGAAACGATCTACCACCCGGTCGGCACCTGCCGGATGGGCAGCGACGCCGCCTCGGTCACCGATCCGCAGGGCCGTGTCCGGGGGGTAGAGGGGCTGCGCGTCGTCGATGCCTCGCTGATGCCGCAGATCATCGCGGGCAACACCAATGCCCCCACCATGATGATCGCCGAAACCATCGCCCGCCGGATGCTCGGGCCTGCCTGACCGTCACACAGCTTTTACATTCCTGCAATCCAACCGTCACGCAGCGGGTCTAGAGCGCTGTCATGCCGCCCCAAGCAAGGGCCGCACGATCTCAGGAGTGTTCCGATGAAATCCGCCTACCTCACCGCGTCGATCCTGGCCTTCGCCGCCGCGATGCCCGCCGCTGCCCGCGACCAGATCCAGGTCACCGGGTCGTCGACCGTGCTGCCCTATGCCACCATCGTCGCCGAGGCCTTCGGCGAGAACTTCGACTTCCCGACCCCGGTCGTGGAAGGCGGCGGTTCGGGCGCGGGCCGCAAGAAGCTGTGCGAGGGCGTGGGCGAGACCACCGTCGACATCGCCAACTCCTCCAGCCGCATCTCGCAATCGGACATCGACCTGTGCAAGGCGAACGGCGTGGACGAGATCATGGAAGTCCGCATCGGCTATGACGGCATCGTCTTCGCCAGTGCCGTGGCCGGACCCGACTTCGCCCTGACCCCCGCCGACGTCTACAACGCGCTGGCCGCCAAGGTCGTCAAGGATGGCGCGCTGGCCGACAACGCCGCCGCCCAATGGGCTGACGTGAACCCTGCCCTTCCCGCGCAGGACATCCTGACCTTCATCCCCGGCACCAAGCACGGCACCCGCGAAGTCTTCGACGTGAAGGTGATCGAGGCGGGCTGCAAGGAAACCGGCGCGCTCGACCTGTTCAAGGCCACCGCCGAAGGTGCCGATGACAAGGAAAAGGAAGCCAACGCCAAGAAGGCCTGCAACGAGCTGCGCACCGACGGCAAGTCGGTCGACATCGACGGCGACTATACCGAGACCCTCGCCCGTCTGGATGCCGACAAGAACGCGGTCGGCGTCTTCGGCCTGTCCTTCTACCAGAACAACACCGACAAGCTGAAGGTCGCGACCATGTCCGGCGTCAGCCCCTCGACCGAGACCATCGCCTCGGGCGAATATCCGGTGTCGCGCCCGCTCTACTTCTACGTCAAGAAGGCCCATCTCGGTGTGATCCCCGGCCTGAAGGAATACATCGAGTTCTTCGTCAGCGACGACATGGCCGGCCCGGACGGTCCGCTGGCCGAATACGGCCTCGTCTCCGACCCGGACCTGAAGGCGACCCAGGCCGCCGTGGCCGCCGAGACCCCGATGGGTCCGCTGGAATAAGCCGGTCGGGCGGGGTCCATCGGGCCCCGCCCATTCCCTTTGTCCCTGATCCGAAGCGTGCCATGTCCGCCCTGATCCTTCTTGCCCTGATCCCTGCCCTCGGCCTGCTGGCCTTTGTCCTTGGCCGCAGCCGGGCGCTGTCCGCTGCCGGGGGCGATCCGCGCCGGTTGCATTCCCTTCCCGGCCACTATGGCTGGCATGCCGCCCTGATGACCGCCCTGCCCGCGCTGGCCGTGCTGATCCTGTGGTCGCTGCTGCAGCCACTGGTCATCCAGCATGAGACCGGCGCGCTTCTCGCGCCCGAGGCCCTTGCCAGCGACACCGCCTTTACCCTGGCGATGGATGACGTGCGCCGCCTGGCCGAGGGGCTTGACCGTGCCGTTGCGCAAGGGGTGATGACCGCCGACGAGGCCGCCGATTTCGGAACCGCCGCCGCGACCGACCTCGACGCGCTCAAGGCGCGGCTGGGACAGGTCGGCGTCGCGCTTGGGTCGGACCTTTCCCTGCAATCGGTTGATGCTGCGCAACACTACCGCGAACTTGCCGGAACCGGGGCGATGGGCCGCAGCCTTGCCGTGGTGCTGGCCGCTCTGGCCGGGCTGGCCTACGGCCTCACCGCCACCCGCCCCGACCTGCGTGCCCGCAACCGGGTGGAGCGCATCCTGCTTGGCGCCTTGATGCTTGCCTCGTCGATCGCCGTCCTGACCACCGTCGGCATCGTCTGGTCGATGTTCGCCGAAAGCCTCGCCTTCTTCCGCCAGTATCCCGCCGCCGACTTCTTCCTTGGCCTGACCTGGAGCCCGAACTTCAAGGGCGGATCCGACCTTGGCGTCCTGCCGCTCCTTTGGGGCACGCTCTACATCTCGGTGATCGCGATGATCGTCGCGGTGCCGCTCGGGCTCTACACCGCGATCTACCTGTCGGAATATGCCTCGCCGCGCTTCCGCGCCTGGGTCAAGCCCGCGATCGAGGTCATCGCCGGTATCCCGACGGTCGTCTTCGGCCTTTTCGCGCTGATCACCGTGGGGCCGCTTCTGCGCGACTGGCTGGCCGAGCCGCTGGGCCTGGGCAATTCGGGGTCCTCGGTGATGACGGCGGGGCTGGTGATCGGAATCCTCAACATCCCCTTCGTCTCCTCACTGGCCGATGACATCCTGAATGCCGTGCCGCAATCGCTGCGCGACGGGTCTTATGCGATGGGCGCCACCCCGTCCGAGACGGTGAAGCAGGTCGTCCTGCCCGCCGCGCTGCCCGGCATCATGGGCGCCGTCCTGATGGCCGCCAGCCGCGCCATCGGCGAGACGATGGTCGTGGCGATGGGCGCGGGTGCTGCCGCGAAGCTCAGCCTCAACCCGTTCGAGGCGATGACGACGATGACCGTCAAGATCGTCAGCCAACTGACCGGCGACACCGACTTTGCCGCGCCCGAGACGCTGGTCGCCTTCGCGCTTGGCATGACGCTCTTTGTCCTGACGCTGGGGCTGAACATCCTCGCGCTGAAGATCGTGCGGAAATACAAGGAACAATACGAATGACCGCCGTCCCTGCCCCCGCCCGTTCCGCAGCCGGTTCGCTTCTGTCCGCCGATGCCGGCATGAGCCGCCGCCGCCGCGCCGAGGCCCGGTTCCGCAGCTACGGCATCCTCGCCATCGCCGTCAGCCTTGCCGTGCTGGCACTGATGCTGATCACCGTCTTCTCGGACGGGATCACGGCGTTCCGACAGGCGAAACTGAGCTTTCCCGTCACGCTCGACACCTCCGTTCTTGACCCCGATGGCAACCGCGACCCGGCAGAGATGTCCAGGATCACCACGGTGGGCTACGGCAAGGTGCTGGCCCGGTCCTTCGCCGCAGTGCTGCAGAGCCGCGGCATCGACACCGCCGGGCTGAAGGACAAGGCGATTGCCGAACTGATCTCGAAGGATGCGGCGGGAGCCTTGCGCGCGCAGGTGCTGGCGGACCCCGGCCTTGTCGGCCAGACCCTCGAGCTTTCCATCCTCGCCGGCGGCCGGATCGACGGCTATCTCAAGGGCCGGGTGACGATGGAGAGCGCGAAGCTGGACAGCAACATCAGCCCCGACCAGCTGCGCCTCGCCGACCGGCTGGTCCAGGCCGGGATGCTGGGCCTGCGCTGGAACAGCGGGTTCCTGACCAATCCCGATGCCTCCGACCAGCGGCCCGAGGCCGCAGGCCTTGGCGTGGCGATCCTCGGCTCGCTCTACATGATGATCCTGGTCGCGGTCCTGTGCGTGCCCGTCGGCGTCGCCGCCTCGATCTACCTTGAGGAATTCGCACCGAAAAACCGCTGGACCGACCTGATCGAGGTCAACGTCGCGAACCTCGCCGCCGTCCCCTCCATCGTCTTCGGCATCCTCGGCCTTGCGATCTTCATAAACTTCGCCGGATTGCCCCAGTCCTCCAGCCTGGTCGGCGCGCTGGTGATCTCGTTGCGCACGCTGCCAACCGTGATCATCGCCACCCGCGCCTCGATCCGGGCGGTTCCACCCTCGATCCGCGACGCGGCGCTGGGGATCGGTGCCTCGAAGATGCAGACCGTGCTGCACCACGTCCTGCCGCTGGCGATGCCCGGCATCCTGACCGGAACGATCCTGGGCCTTGCCGTGGCGCTTGGTGACACTGCACCGCTCCTCCTGATCGGCATGGTCGCCTTCGTCGACAACTACCCCTCACTGCCGGTCGATGGCTTCCTGGACCCGGCGACCGCCCTGCCGGTGCAGGTCTATTCCTGGGCGACCCGGTCGGACCCCGCCTTCATCGAACGCTCGAACGGCGCGATCATCGTGCTGCTCGGCTTCCTCCTGGTCATGAACGTCGCGGCTATCCTGCTTCGCCGCAAGTTCGAACGCCGCTGGTGATCAGCCCAGAAGCGGCAGCATCAGCGAGAACAGCTCGGCCTGGGACGAAATCCCGCAGCGCTGGTAAAGCTGCTTGCGGAACACTTTCACCGTCTGCGGCGACACCCCCAGCTTCAGCGCAATAGAGGGCGTCGAATGACCGCGCAGGATCAGCAGCGCCACCGTGGCCTGCCGCGGCGACAGCGCGATGCCCTGCCGCCCCGCCGCCGCGATCAGAAGCGTCGGCGTATCCTCGACCGGACCGGTGCCGCCTTCCAGCTCGCGCCATTCCGCCCGCGCCAGCGCCGCGATCACCGGCGCCATGCGCCCGCAGGCTGCCAGTTCCTCGGCCGAGAACAGCCGCCCCGACCGCGCATCCCGGCCAAGGCACAGGTTCAGCGACAGGCCTTCCGCCAGCGGCAGCACGAAGGCGATCTCGTCGATCAGCGTAGTCTCGCCGAAATACTCGGTGAAATACCGGCTGCGCTGGAAGGCATCCGGCGCGATGTCGCGGATGCGGTAGGCCCCGTCCGGCGCCCGTGCGAGATGCAGGTCATAGTAGGGGTCCAGCCGGAAGGCGCCTGACAGATAGCCGGTCTCCAGCCGCGCGAAGACCCGGGGGTTGGCGGCCCGGCGCAGCAGAACCAGCGGCGGCCCCGCATCGCGATAGGCCATCACGATCAGGTTGTCCGGCGCGGCAAGCGCGAGGCAGACCTGCCACAGCGCCTCGGCAAACCCCTCCTGCCGCAGGCTGGCGATCGCCTGCGCGAGGGTCGTTTCGACAGTGCGGGGTGGTTCGGCCATGCGCTATACCTCGTTGGGGGTATATACCCCCGTTGATCGCCAGCATAGGGTGTTTGCCGTAGTCTCGGGGGTATGCTCCCCCGGATGACGCGGAGCCGAATCATGCGACTGGCCCTCTGGCAGGGAACATCCCCCGCCGCCGATATCGACGCCGCCTGCGCCGAGGCCGAGTCCGCGCTGGCCGCCGCCTCTGCCCTGGGCGCCGCCGCCCTCGTCCTGCCCGAGATCTGGCTGCCCGGCTACAACCAACCCGACATTCCCGCCCGCGCCCTGCCGCTCGACAGCCCGCCCCTCCGCCGCCTTGCCGCAGCCGCCAGGCACCATTCCACCGCCCTCGTCACCGGCTATGCCGAGCGTGACGGCGACCGGCTCTACAACTCTGCCGCCTGTTTCGGCCCGGACGGCGCGCTGCTTTGCAACTACCGCAAGGTCCAGCTCTACGGCCCGCGCGAACAGGCGCTCTACACGACCGGAGACAGGTTGCCGATCTTCCGGATTGGCGAAGAAACTGCCGCAATCCTGATATGTTACGATGTGGAGTTCGCACCGCATGTGAAGTCCGTCTCCGACCGCGGCGCGACCGTGATCCTGTGCCCGACGGCGAACATGCTGCCCTTCACCCATGTCGCGGATCATACCGTTCCGGCGATGGCCGCGAACCACGGCCTGGCCATCGCCTACGCCAACTACTGCGGGACCGAGGGGGACCTGACCTACACCGGCAGGTCCACCATCGCGGGCCCGCACGGCGAAATCCTGGCCCGTGCGGCGGAAACCCCGGCCCTTCTGGTCGCCGACATCCCGCGCCGCGATCCGGCGCGGCTCTCCACCCAATCCGCCGACCTGAAGGTGCTCTGATGCCCCGCGACTCCCGCCACGACATCCTGTTCACCCCGCTGCAGATCGGCCCGAAGACGGCGAAGAACCGCTTCTACCAGGTCCCGCACTGCAACGGCGGCGGCTACCGCGACCCCTCCGCCGTGGTCGAGATGCGCCGAACCAAGGCCGAGGGCGGCTGGGGCGTGATCTTCACCGAACAGACCGAGATCCACCCGACCAGCGAAATCACCCCCTTCATCGAACAGCACCTGTGGGAGGACAAGGACATCCCCGCGCTGGCCCGCATGGCCGAGGCGATGAAGTCGCATGGCGCGCTGGCAGGCATCCAGCTGGCCTATTCCGGCATCAACGGCCCGAACCTCTATTCCCGCGAGGTGCCGCTGGCGGTCACCGGTGGCCCGATCCTGACCTTCACCTCCGACCCGGTGCAGGCCCGCACGATGGACAAGGCGGATATTCGCGACCTCCGCCGCTGGTTCCGCAACGCCTTCCGCCGCAGTCAGCAGGCGGGCTTCGACCTGATCTGCCTTTACGGCGCGCATGGCTTCGGCATCCTGCAACACTTCCTGTCCCGCGCCACCAACCACCGGACCGACGAATACGGCGGAAGCCTGGAAAACCGTGGCAGGTTCCTGCGCGAAGTCGTTGAAGACCTTCGCGAAACCACCAAGGGCGAACTCGCCGTCAGCCTGCGCATGTCGCTGCACGAGGCCGGGGCCTACGGCTTTTCCAACGCCGAACTGCGCGACTTCATCGCCATGCATGGCGAATTGCCGGACATCTGGGACCTCGCGCACGGCACCTGGGAAAACTGCTCCGGCACCTCGCGGTTCAAGCCGGAAGGCGCGCAGGAAGACCTGGTCCGCGGCATCAAGGAACTTACCCCGAAACCCGTCGTCGGCGTCGGCCGCTTCACCTCGCCCGACGCGATGGTACGCCAGATCAGATCCGGCGTGCTCGACTTCATCGGCGCGGCACGCCCCTCGATCGCCGACCCTTTCCTGCCCTTGAAGGTGGAAGAGGGCCGCTACGAGGACATCCGCGAATGCATCGGCTGCAACATCTGCGTCAGTGGAGACATGACCCAGGGCATCAGCCGCTGCACCCAGAACACCGCCTTCATGGAGGAATGGCGCAAGGGCTGGCACCCCGACCGCGCGCGGCCCAGGGGCGCGTCCGAAAGCGTGCTAATCGTCGGCGCGGGTCCGACCGGGCTGGAGGCCGCGCTGCAGGCTGCAAAGCGTGGCTACAAGGTCACGCTGGCCGAAGCTTCCACCAGCCTTGGCGGTCGTGTCGCGAAAGAGCGCGCGCTCCCCGGCCTTTCGGCCTGGGGCCGCGTCGCCGACTTCCGCACCGGCCAGATGGCGGTGATGCCCAACGTCGAAATCTACCGCGACAGCCCGCTGACAGCGGAGGATGTCCTCGCAATGGGGGCCGACCACGTCGCCATCGCCACCGGGGCAAGCTGGCGTCGCGACGCGGTGGCGCGGCTTCACCTGCACCCGATCCCGACCGATCCGGCGATGGCCGTCTATACCCCCGACGACCTGATGGCGGGCCTTGCGCCCTCCGGCCAGACCGTCGCGCTGTACGATGATGACCATTTCTACATGGGCTCGGTGCTGGCGGAACTGCTGGTCGCCAAGGGCAACCGCGTCCACTTCATCACCCCGGCGGTGAAGGTCGCCGAATGGACGGACAACACCCTGGAACAGGGCACGATCATGCGCCGGTTGCTGGAGATCGGCGTCGAGATTCACCTCAGCAAGGCGCCAGAGGCCATTGGCGCAGCAGAGATGACCCTCGGCTGTACCTGGACCGGGCGGCAGACCGCGCTTTCCTGCGAAGCGGTTGTCCACGTCACCTCGCGCAACCCGAACGATGGCCTCTTCCACGCCGCGCGCGCCCTCGACTGGCGCGAGGCGGGCATCCGCAGCCTGCACCTCATCGGCGACGCCGCCGCCCCCGGCCCGATCGCCTGGGCCACCTATGCAGGCCGCGCCTGGGCCGAGGGCCTAGACCAGCCCGACCGGGGCGACGCCCTTGCTTTCCGCCGCGAGATCACCGCGCTCGAACCGGGAGCTTCGCGCTTGCCATGACCCGCGTCCCGGCATTTTCTGTCCACGAATATCCCCGCCGGAGGCACAGCCGAGGTTCTGCGTGTTCTTCACGCGCAGGGCCGAGACAAAAGGCTCGCGCCGCAAGGCGCTCATTCTGAAAACCGCCCGTTACGAAGGACCGACGATGACCCACTTCCGCCACCGCAAGTTCAACACCAAGGACACCTATCCCGAGCAGAAGCTTGACAACGACCTGTGTCAGGCCGTCGTCGCGCGGGGGCGGACCGTCTTCCTGCGCGGCCAGTGCCCGCAGGATCTGGACACCGCCAAGGACATCGGCAGCCATGATCCGGTCGAGCAGACCCACAAGGTGATGCAGAACATCCGCCAGCTTCTGGAAGAGGTCGGCGGGAAGATGGAGCACCTGTGCAAGGTCGTGGTCTACCTGACCGACGTCCGCCACCGCGAGGCGGTCTACCGGACGATGGGCGAATACATCAAGGGGGTGCATCCCGTCTCGACCGGGGTGGTCGTCACCGCGCTGGCCCGACCGTCCTGGCTGGTGGAAATCGACGGCACCGCAGTCATCCCGGACGACGCGGAATGACCTTCTCCATCGTCGCCCGCTGCGCCCGGACCGGGCAGTTCGGAATGGCCATCTCCTCCTCCTCGCCCGCCGTCGCGGCGCGCTGCGCCCATGTCCGGGCGGGCGTGGGGGCGGTGGCGAGCCAGAACATCACCGACCCGGCGCTGGGGCCCTTGGTGCTGGACCGGCTGGAGGCGGGTCTCCCGGCCGCCGAGGCCCTTGCGACCGTCACTGCGGACCGCCCGCACGTCGACTACCGGCAGCTGCTGGTGGTCGACCGGGCGGGTCGGACGGCGATCCATTCCGGGCGGCAGGTGCTGGGCATCTGGGGCGAGGCCAAGGCCACCGATTGCGCGGCGGGGGGGAACCTTCTGGCGGGCGAGCTGGTGCCGATGGCGATGGTCGAGGCCTTCTCGACTTCGAAAGGGCATCTGGGGGAACGGCTGATGCTGGCGCTGGAGGCCGGGCTGAAAGCGGGTGGAGAGGCCGGACCGGTGCATTCCGCCGGGCTGAAGGTTGCCGACCGACTGACCTGGCCGTTGATCGACCTGCGGATCGACTGGGCTGACGATCCCGTGGGCATGCTGCGGCAGGCCTGGGAGGTCTATGCCCCGCAGATGGCCGCCTATGTCCAGCGGGCAGAGGACCCGACCCAGGCCCCCTCATACGGGGTGCCGGGGGATGAGTGAGGCGGCTATGTCCACGGTGGACAGAATTTTCAACCGTTTGAAATCAGTCACTTGCGCGCGGACGTTCAGGAATTCTTAACTTCTGGAAAAGGGGCTTCGGCCATGACGGAATCCATTCACACCCTTGTCATCGGCGGCGGGCAGGCGGGCGTTGCCTCCTCGGCGCATCTGCAGAAGCAGGGCGTGCCGCATCTGGTGCTGGAACGCGACCGCATCGCGGAACGCTGGCGGAGCTGGCGCTGGGACAGCCTGGTCGCCAACGGCCCGGCCTGGCATGATCGCTTCCCCGATGCCGAGTTCACCGAGCTGGACCCCGACGCATTCGCCCCGAAAGAGGCGGTGGCCGACTACTTCGTCCGCTTTGCCGGGGACCGGAACCTGCCGATCCGCACCGGGGTCGAGGTGACCAAGCTGGAGCGCACCGGCGACGGCTTCCGCGCCACCACCTCGCAGGGCGCCATCGAGGCGCGGAACGTCGTCGTCGCCACCGGCCCGTTCCAGAAACCGGTGATCCCGACCGTCGTCACCGACCCTTCGATCGTGCAGATGCATTCCAACAGCTACCGCAACCCCGGCCAACTGCCCGAGGGCGCGGTGCTGGTCGTCGGCGCGGGGTCGTCGGGCGCGCAGATCGCCGAGGAACTGGTGCGGGCCGGGCGCAAGGTCTACCTCTCGCTCGGGCCCCATGACCGCCCGCCGCGCCGCTACCGGGGGCAGGATTTCGTCTGGTGGCTGGGCAAACTGGGCAAGTGGGACATGAAGGCGCCGACGCCGGGCACGGAACATATCACCATCGCGGTGAGCGGCGCCTATGGCGGGCACACGATGGACTTCCGCCGCCTTGCCGGGCTGGGCGTCACGCTGCTGGGCCGGGCCGGTTCCTACAGCGACGGGGTGCTCCATTTCGCCGATGACCTGCGCACCAATATGGAGAACGGCGACCGCAACTACCTGTCGGTGCTGGACGAGGCGGATGCCTATGCCAAGGCCAACGGCCTGGACCTGCCGGAAGAGCCCGAGGCGCGCAAGCTCTTGCCCCTGCCCGGTTGCGTGACACATCCGACGCTGGAGCTGAACCTGAAGCAGGACGGCATCACCAGCATCATCTGGGCGACCGGCTTCCAGTTGGACTTCAGTTGGATCGACCTGGACGTGTTCCAGCCGGATGGCCGCCCGCGCCACAAGGAAGGCGTGAGCGAGGTGCCGGGGCTTTACTTCGTCGGCCTGCCCTGGCTGTCCTGCCGGGGGTCGTCCTTCATCTGGGGCGCCTGGAAGGACAGCGAGCGGTTGGCTGGGCTGATCGCGGCAAAGGGGTGAGCGGATCGGTGCGCTGTAGCGCACCCGCAGGGCACGGGGAGGGGTCGCTCACTCCTCCTCGGGTGTTTCGTCCGATTGCAGCGCGATGATCTCGCGCAGGATGGCGTCGACCCGCGCGGAAATCTCCGGGCCGAGACGGGCGCGCAAGGCGGCGTCGAACGCCTGCGCGTGCTGGCCAATCTCGGCAAAGAGCGTGCGGCCCTTCGGGGTGAGCGACAGGTTTTCCGCCCGGCGGTCGTCGGGGCTGGTGGAACGGGTGAGAAGCGCTTCGGCCTCAAGCCCGGCCACGGCACGGGAGACCTTGGTCTTCTCGATATGGCTGAGGCGGCAGATGTCGCGGGCGGTCATCGCGCCGAAGCGGCCGAGGTTGGCCATGACGCGCCATTGCGTGCGGGTCAGGCCATAGCGGGCGCGGTAGGTGGCCTGGAAGCCGCGGCTGGTGGCTTCGGCCGCCTGGTTCAGAAGGTAGGGCAGGAAGTCCTGCAGGTCGAAATCGCCGCCCTTTGCCATGCTCAGGCCCCCGGTTTCACGCGGTCGGGATGGGCGGCGGCGACTTCTGGCAGCGCCTCCATGCGGGCGGTGATGGCGGCAATGCGGGGGAACGGGGCCAGGTCCACCCCCCAGCGGTGCGCGTTGTAGACCTGGGGGACAAGGCAGAGATCGGCAAGGCCGGGGCTGGTGCCGTGGCAGAACGGGGTGTCGCCGGTCAGCATCGGCTCCAGCCCCTGAAAGCCGAGCGTGATGAAATGGCGCATCCAGCCCGCCATCGTGGCGCTGCCGCCGAGGGAGACGGCATGTTGGGCGACGCGGAGGTTGCAGACCGGCTGGATTTCCATCGCCACCGCGCAGGCCAGCGCGCGGGCGCGGGCGCGGGCGGCGGGGTCGGCGGGCAGGAAGCCTGCGGCGCGGGTTTCGTCGAGGTATTCCAGGATCGCGAGGGACTGGGTAAGGCGGAGGCCGTCGATGTCCAGCACCGGGACAAGGCCTTGCGGGTTGGCCTTGAGGTGACGGGGGTCGCGCTGCGCGCCGGTGGTCAGGTCGACGGGGACCGAGCGGTAGGCAAGGCCGATCAGGTTCAGCCCGATCCGCACCCGGTAGGCCGAGGAGGAGCGCCAGTAGTCGTAGAGGATCACGTCTGTCATGGGCTGGCTTTAGCCGGTTCAGGATTGCTTGTCATGTTAAGCTTGACTTGGTTGCACATGCAACTATTAATCGAGTCGAACGGAGGAGGAGGACCCGATGACCCGCCATGCGCTTCCCCAAGGCATGATCCGTGCCGCAGGCATCGCCGGCCCGCATGAGGGCTACATGCCGGGCTTCGGCAATGATTTCGAGACCGAGGCCCTGCCGGGCGCCCTGCCCCAGGGCATGAACTCGCCCCAGAAATGCAACTACGGGCTTTACGGCGAGCAGCTTTCGGGCACCGCCTTCACCGCGCCGAGCCACCAGAACGAACGGACCTGGTGCTATCGCATCCGTCCCAGCGTCAAGCACACGCACCGGTTCCGGAAAATCGAGGTGCCGTTCTGGAAATCGGCGCCGTGCATCGACCCCGATATCATCAGCCTGGGCCAGTACCGCTGGGATCCGGTCGGGGTGCCTGCGGACCAGAAGCTGACCTGGATCACCGGCATGCGGACGATGGTGACGGCGGGGGACGTGAACACCCAGACCGGCATGGCCAGCCACATGTACCTGGTGAACGCCTCGATGCAGGACGAATATTTCTTCTCGGCCGACGGGGAATTGCTGGTCGTGCCGCAGGAGGGTCGGTTGCGGTTCTGCACCGAGCTTGGCGTGATCGACCTGGAACCGCGCGAGATCGCCATCCTGCCGCGGGGCCTTGTCTACCGGGTCGAGGTGCTGGAGGGCCCGGCGCGGGGCTTCGTCTGCGAGAATTACGGGCAGAAGTTCATGCTGCCGGGGCGTGGGCCGATCGGGGCCAACTGCATGGCGAACCGGAGGGATTTCAAGACCCCGGTCGCGGCCTTCGAGGACCGCGAGGTGCCGTCGACCGTTACGGTGAAATGGTGCGGGCAGTTCCACGAGACGAAGATCGACCATTCGCCCTTGGACGTGGTGGCCTGGCATGGCAACTATGCGCCCTGCAAATACGACCTCAATACCTATTGCCCGGTGGGCGCGGTGCTGTTCGATCACCCTGACCCGTCGATCTTCACCGTCCTGACCGCGCCGAGCGGCATCGAGGGGACGGCGAACATCGACTTCGTGCTGTTCCGCGAACGCTGGATGGTGGCGGAGAACACCTTCCGCCCGCCCTGGTACCACAAGAACGTCATGTCCGAGCTGATGGGCAACATCTACGGGGTCTATGATGCCAAGCCCAAGGGCTTCGTGCCGGGGGGGATGAGCCTGCACAACTGCATGCTGCCGCACGGGCCGGACAAGGGCGCCTTCGAGCATGCCTCGAACGAGCCGATGGTGCCGGTACGCCAGTCCGAGACGATGAGCTTCATGTTCGAGACCCGGTTCCCGCAGCACCTGACGCCCTTTGCCGCGCAGGCCGGGCATCTGCAGGAGGATTACATCGACTGCTGGGGATCGCTGGAGAAGAAGTTCGACGGGACGCCGGGCGTCAAGTGACAGGCGGCGGACCGGGGGTTTCACACCCCCGGACCCCCGTGGGATATTTTCGCAAAGATGAAAGAGGGTAGATGCCGCTCCTCCGCTCCTGGGTCGACAGCGCCAATGCGCCGGACCATCCGTTTCCGCTGAACAACCTGCCCTGCGGGGTCTTCTCGCTAATGGGCGAGGAGCCGCGCTGCGGGGTGGCCATCGGGGATTTCGTGCTGGACGTGGCCGCGCTGGAGGAAGCGGGGCTGCTGGAGCTTCCCGGTGCGCCGCTTCTGGACGTGCCCTACTGGAACGAGGTGATGGAGGCGGGGCCGGAGGTCTGGGCCGCCCTGCGCGCCCGGCTGACCGCTCTGCTGGCCGAAGGCTCAGGCGAACGGGCGGCGGTGGTGGCACATCTGGTTCCTAGCGCCAAAGTGGCGCTGCACCTGCCGTTCCTGGTCAGCGAATACACGGATTTCTATGCCGGGCGGCACCACGCCACCAATGTCGGCACCATGTTCCGGGGGGCGGAGAATGCGCTGCCGCCAAACTGGCTGCATATTCCCATCGGCTACAACGGGCGGGCGTCCTCGGTTGTGGTCTCGGGCACTCCGGTGCGGCGGCCCTGGGGGCAGGTCAAGGGGCCGGACCATGCGGTGCCGGCCTTCCAACCCTCGCGCCGGTTCGACATCGAGCTGGAACTGGGAGCGGTGGTCGGGGTGCCATCGGACGGGCCGGTGACGGTGGCCGAGGCGGATACGATGATCTTCGGCTATGTCCTCTTGAACGACTGGTCGGCGCGGGACATCCAGGCTTGGGAATATCAGCCGCTGGGGCCGTTCCAGGCCAAGGCGACGGCGACGACGATTTCCCCCTGGATCGTGACGAGCGCGGCGCTGGAGCCGTTCCGCGTGTCCACGCCCCCGCGCGAGGTGCCACTGCTGCCGCATCTGCGGGAGCCAGGGCCGATGCTTTATGACATCGCGCTGGAGGTCGGGCTGACGCCGGAGGGGGGCCGCGAGACGGTGATTGCGCGCACCAATTACCGCGAGATGTATTACTCGGCGGCGCAGCAGCTGGCGCATCACACGACGAGCGGGTGTCCGATGAACACCGGCGATCTTCTCGGCTCGGGCACGATCTCAGGACCGACCAGGGACAGCCGGGGGAGCCTTCTTGAGCTGTCCTGGGGCGGCAAGGAGCCGATTGCCATTCAGGGCGGCATGCGCAGCTTCATCGAGGACGGCGATACGCTGGTGTTGCGCGGTGTGGCACGGGGGCAGGACTATACCATCGGCTTCGGGGACTGCGCCGGACAAGTTCAGGCGGCGCTTGAAGATCCTTACGCAAGGACATGACATGACAAAAGCTTTCGCATCGCAGGGCGACCTTGCGGAGAAGTCCATCAGCTTCACCCAGATCGGCGAGGGGCTTTATGCCTTCACCGCCGAGGGCGACCCGAATTCGGGGGTAATCATCGGCGACGACTCCGTGATGGTGGTCGAGGCGCAGGCCACGCCGCGGCTGGCGCAGAAGGTGATCGACTGCATCCGGGGGGTGACGGACAAGCCGATTTCCCATGTCGTGCTGACCCACTACCATGCCGTGCGTGTGCTGGGGGCCTCGGCCTTCCAAGCACCGCAGGTGATCATGTCGGAAGCCGCCCGCAACATGGTGGCCGAGCGCGGGCAGGAGGACTGGGACAGCGAGTTCCAGCGTTTCCCGCGTCTGTTCCAGGGGCATGAGAGCATTCCGGGGCTCACTTGGCCGACCACCACCTTCAACGGCAGGATGACGGTCTGGCTGGGCAAGCGGCGGGTGGATATCCTTCAGCTTGGCCGGGCGCATACGGCGGGGGATGCGGTGATCCATGTCCCCGACCAGAACGTGATGTTCACCGGCGACATCGTCGAGGCGCATTCGGCCTGCTACTGCGGCGACGGCCATTTCGCGGACTGGGGGCCGACGCTGGAGGCGATCCGGGGTTATGACCTCGACGCCATTGCTCCCGGTCGGGGCAATGCGGTCATCGGGCGGAAGGCGGTGAACGGGGCGCTGGACCGGACGGCGGATTTCGTTGCCTCGACCTACAGACCCGTCGCCCGGGTCGCGGCGCGGAATGGCTCGCTAAAAGAGGCCTGGGACGCAGTCCGCGCCGAATGCGACCCGAAGTTCAAGGACTACGCGATCTACGAACATTGCCTGCCGTTCAACGTCGCCCGCGCCTATGACGAGGCGCGCGGCATCCACCACCCCCGCATCTGGACCGCTGCGCGCGATCTGGAGATGTGGGCGGCCCTTCAGGGGTGAACTGATGCCGTACGACTACCGCCCGTTCCCCTATGTCGCCCCGCCCGGCCTTCGCAGCCCCGAGCCCCGGCACAAGGTCGTCATCGTCGGGGCCGGGCCCATCGGGCTGGCGCTGGCCATTGATCTCGCGCAATACGGCGTGCCCTCGGTGGTCTTGGACGACAACAACGTCGTCTCGGTCGGTAGCCGCGCGATCTGCTGGTCGAAGCGGGCGCTGGAAGTGCTGGACCGGCTGGGGGTGGGCGAAAGGTGCGTCGAGAAGGGCGTGATCTGGAAGGTGGGCCGGACGCTCCACCGCGAGGATGAAGTCTGGACCTTCGACCTGCAGCCCGAGCCGGGGTACAAGATGCCGGCCTTCGTGAACCTGCAGCAGTACTACGTCGAGGAGTATCTGGTCGCGCGGGCGCTGGAGTTTCCGGGGCTGATCGACCTGCGCTGGAAGAACCGGGTCACGGGGCTGGTTTCGGGTGACGGGGTGGCGCTGACAGTGGAGACGCCGGACGGGTCCTACGCGCTGGAGGCGGACCATCTGGTCGCCTGCGACGGGGCGCGGAGCGATGTGCGCGGCATGCTGGGGCTGGATTTCGACGGGGAACTCTTCGAGGAGCGCTTCCTGATCGCCGATATCGAGATGACCGGGGATTTTCCGTCGGAACGGCGGTTCTGGTTCGAGCCGCCCTTCCATGCCGGGCAATCGGCGCTGCTGCACAAGCAGCCGGACAACATCTATCGGATCGACCTGCAACTGGGCTGGGACGCGGACCCCGAGGCGGAGCGGACGCCGGAGCGGGTGATCCCGCGGATCGAGAAGGCGGTGGGGCACAAGGATTTCCGGCTGGACTGGGTGTCGGTCTACACCTTCCAGTGTCGGCGGTTGGCGCGGTTCGTGCATGGCCCGGTGATCTTCTGCGGCGATTCCGCCCATGTCGTCAGCCCCTTCGGGGCGCGCGGGGGGAATGGCGGGTTGCAGGATGTGGACGCCTTGGGCTGGCGGCTGGCCCATGTCGCGAAGGGTGGCGATGCGGGTGTGCTGAACGCCTATGACCGCGAGCGGCAGCACGGGGCGGACGAGAACCTGCTCAACTCGTCGCGCACCACGCGGTTCATGTCGCCCGCGCCGGGGGTGGAGCGGTGGTTCCGCGATGCGGTGCTGGCGCTGGCGGGCAAGGCGGCTTTCGCACGGCCGCTGGTCAATTCGGGGCGGTTGTCGGTGGCCTGCACCTATCCCCTGACCGGGCCGGACGACCCCGCCCTGCCCCAAGCTGCCCGTCCGGGCGCAGTGGCCCCGGATGCGCCGCTGGCCGAGGGCTGGCTGATCGACCGGCTGGGCCGCGAGACCGTGCTGAGGGCCATCGGTCAGCCCGCCCCC
>NZ_JAYRPN010000072.1:0-28426 GCF_041911175.1 Tabrizicola sp. | reverse complement strand
GGATGTAGTCCTTCGCCTTCTCGACCGCCGCCTTGTAGCCCGAATGGGTGAAGTTCGACTGCGCCTCGCCCACCGGCGCGGTCTCGCCCAGGTCGCGCGCGGCAGACGGCGCCCGGTCGAGGTCACGCAGCGCATCCATCACCCGTTCCGCCGCCTGCGCATAGGCCGCCCGCGCCGAAAGGCCGCCCGCCACCCAGGCCGGGGCCACCACCGTCACCTCGCCCTTCACCCCGTCCAGCACGGCGACGACCGAGGGCCGGATCAGTTCCGCATCCGGCAGGCCCAGCGGGGCGGGGTTCACGTCGGGCAGGTTTTCCACCAGCCGGATCATGTCGTAGCCGAGATAGCCGAAGAGCCCCGCCGAGACCGGGGGCAAGCCCTCGGGCATCTCGATCCGGCATTCGGCCAGCAGGTCGCGCAGGGTCTGCAGCGGGGGGCCGGACAGGTCGGTGAACGACTGCCGGTCGAAGCGCGCCTCGCGGTTGATGCGGCTTTGCTGCCCGTGGCACTGCCAGACAAGGTCCGGCTTCATGCCGACGATGGAATAGCGCCCGCGCACCTCGCCGCCCGTCACCGATTCCAGCATGAAGGTGTCGGCGCGGGCATCGCCAAGCTTCAGCATCAGGCTGACCGGCGTGTCCAGGTCCGCCGCCAGCCGGGCCCAGACGATCTGGTTCTCACCCCGGTTCCAGCCCGCCTCGAACGCGGCAAAGGACGGCTGCAGCTGCATCAGGGCAGGCTCGTGTGAACCGCGTTGATCGCGGCCTGGTCCAGAGTGATCCCGGCCTCGGCCGCCAGCGCGGCAGTATAGGCGGCAAAGGCATCCTGCGAGATCGCCTGCCCCGCCTGCGCTTCCAGCGAGGCCTTGAGCGCGGCGGCATCTTCGCCTTCGGTCGCGGCGGGCATGATCTTGTCCAGCTGCACCACGGCGGTGAAGCCGTCGCCCGAGACGACCTCGACCGCGCCTTCCGCCAGCTTGAACACATCCGGCACAAGCGTGTCCGGCGCACCGGCGACAGTGCCGGTCCGGGCGGTTTCCGGCGTCACGTCGACGATGCCGAAGCTGCCGATCTTCGCCCCGCCTTCCAGCGCGGCCTTGATCTCGGCGGCGCGGGCGGCAAGCGCCTTGGCAACGGCCTCCTTGCGCCAGTCCTCGGCCACCTTGTCCTTCGCCTCGTCGAAGGGGATCGGCGCGGAGGGCACCACCTCGTCCAGCCTCAGCGCGACAAGACCGCCGTCATCCAGCACGATGGCCTCGGGGAAATCGTCCTGCTGCACCGCATCGGCGGCGGTGCGGAAGGCCTGATAGCCCTCGATCGCGCTGTCACCCTGCTGGCCCGGGACATGATCCACGGTCGCAAGCGCAAGGCCCGCTTCCTTCGCCAGATCCTCCAGCGTCGCGCCGCCGGCCAGAAGATCGTCGATCTCCTCGACCCGGTCGCTGATGACCTTGCGCGCCGCATCGGTCTGCAGCTCGGTCGCCAGCGTCTCGCGCGCGGCGTCGAAGCTTGTCTCCTCCGCCGCGAGGACCCCATTCACCCGGTACAGCGCCGGGCCAAGGTCCGAATCCAACGGCCCCGCCACGCCACCCTCGGCTGTCGCGAAGACCGCATCCCCCGCCGCGCCCAGATCAGCCTTGGACAGGTCGCCCTGGTCGATGGCATCCAGCGTCAGACCGCGCTCGGCCACCAGCGCCTCGAAGGTCGTGCCGGCATCCAGCTTGGCCTTCGCCGCCTCGGCACTGGCCTGGTCGGGGAAGACCAGCCGGTCGACGATCCGCCGCTCGGGGACCACGAACTCGGCGATACGGTCGTCATACAACTTCTTGAGCGCGGCCTCGTCGACCGGCTGATCCTTGGCGATCGCATCGGGCAGAAGCGCTGCATAGGTGATGCGCTTGGCTTCCGGCTTGGTGAAGCGGTCGATATGCGCGTCGTAATGCGCCTTCAACTCGGCATCCGTCGGCTCGGCCACCGGCACCGCAAGGTCGGCCTCGGTCAGCCGCAGCATCGAGAACCCCCGCCGCTCCGCGACCCAGTTGTAGAGCGTGTCGGTCATCGGCTTCGGCGCCGCAAAGCCACCACCCACCGCGCCCTGCAACAGCTCGCGGCTGATGTCGTGGCGCAGGTTGGCCTCGAACTCGGCCTCGCTCAGGCGGTTGCGGTCCAGCGTCATGCGGTAGGCTTCGCGGTCGAAGGTTCCCGAAGCGCCCTTGAAGCTGTCCATCTTCATGATCTCGGCCGCCACGACGTCATCGCCGACCGAAAGCCCCGCGCGCTGCGCCTCGTTGTCCAGCGCGGCGCGGTTGATGACGCTCTGGATCACCTGCTTGTCGATCCCGAAGCTCAGCGCCTCCTGCATCGAAAGCTGCTTGCCGATCTGCTGCGACAGCGCGCTGACCTGGCTCCGCAGGGCGCGGGCATAGTCGTCGGTGCTGATGTCGGTGCTGCCGACCGAGCCGATCTTCTTCACGCCGCCCGAGAAACTGGTCACGCCAAAGCCGCCAAGGCCGAGGATCAGCATCCCCATCAGGATCCAGACCGCCGTCTCCTGCGCCTTGCCACGCGGGCGCCGCTTGTCGTCTTCGGTCGGGGTCTTGGCCATGACTCTGCCTTCGGGTTGTTCCGGGTCAGGTGAATAGTGGGAACCCGGCAGGGGGGCAAGATCAAGATCACCCCCGGCCGTGGCGCTTCACGCCCCTGTCAGGCCCGGAAGGCCGCCAGCCGCCGGATCACCTCGGCGATGCCCTTCGCGTCCACGTTTGCGAAAGCGATGCGGATCTGTCGCTTCCCTGCCGCGCTGCCCTCGGGCTGGAACATCGTCCCCGGCAGCATGAGGAGCGAGGCCTCGCTGACCAGCCGCTTGCAAAGCGCATCGCTGGCCATGTCGAACGGGTGTTCCACATAGGCGAAATAGGCGCCGCAGCCGAGGAGCTTCCAGCCTTGCAGGGTCTTGAACCCCTCGACCATCGCCTTCCGGCGGGCAAGGATTTCGTCCCTCTCTCCGGCCACCCATTGCCGCAGGTTCCGCATCCCCCAGAGCGCGCCGATCTGGCCAAGCTGGCTGGGGCAGATCGCGACGGTGTCCAGGAACTTCTCCACTTCCGCCAGCCGCGCCTGGCTGGCGATGACAGCCCCTACCCGGTGCCCGGTCAACCGGTAGGCCTTGGAGAAGCTGTAAAGATGGATGAGCGTGTCCGCCCAGTCGGGATCGGCGAACAGGTCATGCGGTGCGCCGGTGCGGCTGTCGAAATCGCGGTAGGTCTCGTCCACGATCAGCGCGAGGCCCCTGGCGCGGCAGAGGTCGCGGAAGGCGGCCAGCGTTTCCGCCGGATATTCCACGCCCCCGGGGTTGTTCGGGCTGACCAGCACGATGGCCCGCGTCCGGTCGGTGATCAGCCTTGCCGCCTGGTCCGCCGAGGGGATCAGCGTTGCGTCGGTCTCCAGCGGCACCGTCGTGACCGAAGCCATGTCGAGCCACATCTTGTGATTGAAGTACCAGGGCGTGGTCAGGATCACCTCGTCCCCCGGCCCGGCCAGCGTTGCCATCACGGTGCAGAAGGCCTGGTTGCAGCCTTGCGTGATCGCGACCTGCGCCGGTGTGATCACCCCGCCATAGGTCGCCGACCATTGCGCCGCGATTTCCTCGCGCAGAGCCGGAAGGCCCAGAACCGGGCCGTAAAGATGCGCCTGTGGATCGTTCAGCGCGGCGTCGGCCAGCGCTTGCCGGAGGCCCAAGGGCGGGCTGTCCACCGGGGCCGCCTGGCTGACATTGATCAGGGGTCGGTCGGCGGGGAAGGTCACCCCCTCGATCCAGCGCCGTGCCTCCATCACCGGGGGCGGCTCGGTCGCGGCGAAGGCGGGGTTCAGCGGCAGGGTCATGTCGGTCTGTTCCTTGACGGGTCCCGCGAAGTGTCCCCGGATGCGCGCCGGTTGCAAGCCCCCTCGTCAGGGCTGATGTATTGAATTTTGGTATCGGATGGTATATCCTGCCATCGATCCACCAGAAGGACCCAGCCCATGCCCCGCAACACCTCCGTCTCGCTTGGCGACCACTTCACCAGCTTCATCGACACCGAGGTCCAGTCCGGCCGCTACGGTTCCGCCAGCGAGGTCGTGCGCGCAGGCCTCCGGCTGTTGCAGGAGCATGAGGCCAAGGTGAAGGCCCTGGAAGCCGCGCTGATCGAAGGCGAGGAATCGGGCCAGGCCGGACCGTTCGATTTCGAAGCTTTCAAGGCCAGGAAGCGGGCGGAGTATGAGGGCCGATGAAAGAACTCTCCTTCTCGCACCGAGCTAACGCAGACATCGACACAATCTGGGACTACAGCGCCAAGAACTGGGGGCCTGAGCAGGCGGACGACTATACCGACATGATCCGGGATACTTGCCAGTGGCTTGCCATTGGCCGGAAACATGGCAGAAAGTCGAGCATTCGCCCCGATTTCCTGAAATACAACTGCGGCTCGCACGTCATCTGGTATCGCGACCTGCCCGACCGGGTGGAGGTCATCCGCATCCTGCATTCCGCGCAGGACACCGAACGCCACCTGCACGACTGAAGGCGGTCAGTCCGCCCCGCGCATCGGCTGGACATATTGCAGCGCCATGTCCCAGGGAAAGAAGATCCAGGTGTCCTGGCTCACGCTGGTGATGTAGGTATCGGCCTGTTTCTCGCCCTCGGGCTTGGCGTAGACGCAGGCGAAATGCGCCTTGGGATACAGGCCGCGGATCAGTTCCAGCGTCTTGCCGCTGTCCACAAGGTCGTCGACGATCAGGATGCCTGCGCCGTCGCCCATCAGCTCGGCGTTCGGCGCCTTGATCACCTGCGCCTCGCGGCGCTGGTCGGCCTTGCCGCCGCCGGAGTGGTAGGATTTCACCGATATGGAATCGACCATGCGGATGTCCAGCTCGCGGCTGACGATCATCGCCGGAACCAGACCGCCCCGGGTGATCCCGACCACCGCCTTCCAGGTTCCGCCCTCGCCCGGCCCCTTGCCGTCCAGCCGCCAGGCCAGCGCGCGGGCGTCGCGGTGGATCTGGTCCCAGCTGACGTGAAACCCCTTTTCATGCGGCAAACGGTCGGCGGACATGGTTAGTCTCCCTTAAGTGGCGGCGATCTTGATGCCCAGAACCGCAAGAAGGCCGCCGAAGCTGCGGTCAATGACCGTCTTCAGGCTGATGTACCGCGCGCGGGTGCGGTCAAGCGAGAAGATGCGTGCAACTGCGGTGTTCCACAGCGTTTCCGAGGTAAAAATCACCGCAAGAAGTGCCAGATAGACCCAGAACGGCGTTGCAGGCGGCACCGTGCCCAAGAAGATTGCCGAAAACATCACGGCAGGCTTGGGATTGGCAAGTTGGGTAAACAGGCCAAGCCGGAAGGCCGAAAACGCCGAGCGCGGCACGGCATTTTCATCCCCGGTCGCGATCGGCTTCTTCGCGTCGCGCCACAGGTGCCAGGCCATCCACAGAAGATAGGCCGCACCGCCGATCTTCAGCGCCCAGAGCAATGCTGGCGCGACCGCAAAGATCAGGTTGAGCCCGAACATCGCCGCCGAGGCCCAGACCACCGCACCGGCCCCGATCCCGAGCGCCAGCATGAACCCGGTCCGCATCCCCTCGGTCAGCCCTGTCCGCGCCGACATGATCACCGCGGGCCCCGGCGAAATCGCCGCGAAGACCACCAGGCCCACGAAGATCATGAAGGCGGAAAAGCTCACTGGCCGCCCTCCTTCTTGCCGGTGACGATGTCGATGTCCGGCGCGTCGATCGCCTTCATGCCGACGATGTGATAGCCCGCATCGACATGCAGGTTCTCGCCCGTCGTGCCCGACCCGAGGTCGGAGAGCAGATACAGCGCCGCCTTGCCCACCTCTTCCTGCGTCACGTTGCGCCGCAAGGGCGAGTTCAGCTCGTTCCAGCGCATGATGTAACGGAAATCGCCGATGCCCGAAGCCGCCAGCGTCTTGATCGGCCCGGCCGAAATCGCGTTCACGCGGATGCCGTCCTTGCCCAGATCCTCGGCCAGGTACTTGACCGACGCCTCCAGCCCGGCCTTGGCCACGCCCATCACGTTGTAATGCGGCATGACCCGTTCCGCGCCGAAATAGGTCAGCGTCAAGAGGCTTCCCCCCGGCCCCATCATCGCCGCCGCCCGCTGGCAGACCGCGGTGAAGGAATAGACCGAGATGTCCATCGCCAGCGCGAAGCCCGCCCGCGAGGTATCGACATAGCGCCCCCGCAGCTCGTTCTTGTCGGCAAAGCCGATGGCATGGACCAGGAAGTCCAGTTGCCCCCATTCCGCCTTCAGCGCAGCAAACAGCGCGTCGATGCTCTCATCGCTCGCCACGTCGCATTCGTAAAGATGCGGCTGGCCCAGGCTTTCCGCCAGGGGCTCCACCCGCTTCTTCAGCGCCTCGCCCTGGTAGGAGAACGCAAGCTCCGCCCCCTGGGCCGCGACCGCCTGCGCGATCCCCCAGGCGATGGACTTGTCGTTCGCAAGCCCCATGATCAGGCCGCGCTTGCCTTGCATAAGTCCGGTTGACATTCCTGACCCCTCGCCCACTTTTCGTTTTCCGACGTGTAGGCGATGCGGGGCCAGCCTTCAAGGCAGGTCCTTAACGCGAAGGAAGGGAGTGCGCATGGACCGTTCGGGCATTTTCGCAGGCAGCGACCCCTTCGCAATCGCCCGCGCTTGGGCAACCGAAGCCGAGGCGTCCGAGCCGAACGATCCCAATGCCATCGCGCTGGCCACGGTCGACCCCGACGGGATGCCCAATGTCCGCATGGTGCTGCTGAAAGAGATCGAGGCCGATGCCTTCGTCTTCTACACCAACTATGGCTCGACCAAGGGGCAGGAGCTCGCCGCCTCGGGTAAGGCCGCCTTCGTGATGCACTGGAAGTCGCTCCGCCGCCAGATTCGCGTCCGGGGCAGCGTTACCCGCGAAGACGGGCCGCAGGCCGACGCCTATTTCGCCAGCCGCAGCCTGAAATCGCGGCTCGGGGCCTGGGCCAGCCAGCAATCACAGCCCCTCTCCTCGCGCGAGGCGCTGATGGCCGAGGCGGCGAAGGTTGCCCTGACCAAAGGGCCGAATCCAGCCCGCCCGCCCTATTGGGGCGGCTTCCGGATTCACCCTGTCGAGATTGAATTCTGGGCAGACGGCGCCTTCCGGTTGCATGACCGCTTCCGCTGGCGCAAGGATGCCGCGACGGCAGGCTGGACGATCGAAAGATTGAACCCTTAGGATTCGGTCACTTGGCGGACAATCTGCGGCGCGACTGCGGATTAGCCCTTGATAACGGCAGGGAACTTGCCCCAATTGTGCCGCCACAGGCTCATTCTGGGGAGAAGGCCTTAAGGAATGTCAGAAGAAGAAGAGGTCATGCATGTCGTGCATGGTCGCGTTAAGTGGTTTGATCCTTCCAAGGGGTTCGGTTTCATCGTTTCAGACCAGACGGATGCAGATATTCTCCTGCACGCGAACGTTCTGCGGAACTTCGGGCAGGGGTCAGTAGCAGACGGCGCAGGCATTGAAGTCCGCGTCCAACGTACACAACGCGGCGTTCAGGCCGTGGAAGTCCTGCGCATCGACCCGCCGGAAGGCGTGGTCCTGCCTTTCGGGGAAGACGCGGCCCAACTGGTCAGCGCCGATATCCTGGCGCTGCCGCTGGAACCGGCGCGGGTGAAGTGGTTCGACAAGGGCAAGGGTTTTGGCTTCGCCAATGTCTTCGGTCGCCCCGAGGACGTCTTCGTCCATGCCGAGGTGCTGCGCGTCTCGGGCTTCGCCGACCTTGCGGCGGGCGAGGCGGTGGCCTTGCGCATCATCGAGGGCAAGCGCGGACGCATGGCCGTGCAGGTCATCTCGTGGGAAGCCGCCGCGCGGGACAAGGCATGAAGGGCGCGCTCGCCGGCCTCTGCCTTCTGGCCCTGCCCGGCACCGCCTGGGCCGAGGCCGCCTGCGCACCGACCCGGCTCGACCTGCGCTGGGACGGCGGGCACGAGAGCTTTGCCGTCGAGGTCGCCGATGACGCCGGGGAACGCGCGCAGGGCCTGATGTTCCGCACCGAACTGGCCCCGGCCTCGGGGATGCTTTTCGTCTACGATAGCCCGAAACGCCCGAGCTTCTGGATGAAGAACACGCTCATCCCGCTGGACATGGTCTTCGCCGACGCGACCGGCACCGTGACCCGCGTCCATGCCGATGCCGTGCCGGGCGACCTGACGCCCATCGACGGCGGCGAGGGCGTGCAGTTCGTGCTGGAGATCAACGCGGGCCTTGCCGGGAAACTGGGCATCGCCCCCGGCACGGTCCTGCGTCACCCCGCGATCCCCGCCGCCACGGCGGCCTGGCCCTGCAACGGGTGACTGCGGCCTCGCATCGCCGCATCGCCGACAGCCTCCCCCGGCGACCGGTGCAGGCAAGGCTTTCCATTCCCGATCACTGCGGGTAAAGGGGCAGCAGTCGGGGCGTAGCGCAGTCTGGTAGCGCGACGGTTTTGGGTACCGTAGGTCGCGAGTTCGAATCCCGCCGCCCCGACCATCTCACCACCCAGCGCCCGACACCGCAGCCCGCGACGGCCAACCCGGCCCGCGCCTCTCCCTCCAAGCGCCTAACCTGCGGCTTCCTCTTGGCCCAAATACTCCCGCCGGAGGCTCAAGCCTGCCGCCGGGCACCGCCCCCCGGGGGACTTGCCGCACGGTGCCGCAAGGCGCATATCCCTCGGGAAAGGGGCGACCGATGACCATCACCTTCGACAATTCCTGGGCGCGCGACCTGCCCGGCACCTATCTGCGGGTTGCCCCCGATCCCGCCCCCGCCCCCCGGTTGCTGATGCTGAACCATCCCTTGGCTGCGGACCTCGGTCTCGACCTGACCGACGACCAGGCGCGGGACTGGTTCTCGGGCGCCAGCCTGCCCCCTGGCGCCGATCCCATCGCCCAGGCCTATGCCGGCCACCAGTTCGGCGGCTTCTCGCCCCAGCTCGGCGACGGCCGCGCGCATCTCCTGGGCGAGGTCGTCACCCCCGACGGTCGCCGCTTCGACATCCAGCTGAAGGGCTCGGGCAAGACCCCCTTCTCGCGCGGGGGGGACGGCAAGGCCGCCATCGGCCCGATGCTGCGTGAAGTCCTCGTCTCGGAATTCATGGCCGCGGTGGGTGTTCCCACCACCCGCGCGCTGGCCGTCGTGGCGACCGGACAGGAGATCTGGCGCGAGACGAAGCTCCCCGGCGCCGTCCTCGCCCGCGTGGCGGCCAGCCACCTGCGCGTCGGCACCTTTCAGTTCTTCGCCGCGCGGGGCGAACAGGACAAGGTGAAGGCGCTGGCCGACCACGCCATCGCCCGCCACTACCCCGACCTCGCGGGGGCGGAAAACCCATACCTCGCCTTCCTTGACGCCGTCATCGCCCGACAGGCCGCTCTCATCGCCCAGTGGATGGGCCTCGGCTTCATCCACGGCGTGATGAACACCGACAACATGGCGATCTCGGGCGAGACCATTGACTACGGCCCCTGCGCCTTCATGGAGGCCTACGCCCCCGGCACCGTCTTCTCCTCGATCGACCACCAGGGCCGCTATGCCTATGCCAACCAGCCGCTGATCCTCGGCTGGAACCTCGCCCGTCTGGCCGAAACGCTGGTCCCCCTCCTCGACCCGGTGCAGGAAAAGGCCATCGAGATCGCCAACGACCGCCTCTCCGGCATCGCCCCCCCGCTATCGCGCCGACTGGCTGGCCGTGATGCGCCGCAAGCTCGGCCTTGTCGGCGAAGACCCCGCCGATGCCCAACTTGCCGGCGACCTCCTCCCCGCGATGCAAGGCGCCGACTGGACCCTCACCTTCCGCCGCCTCGCCGACGCGGCCGCGCTGCGCCCCCTCTTCCCCGACTTCGCCGCGATGGAGGCCTGGCTCCCCCGCTGGCGCGCCCGCGCCGGGGATGGTGCCGCCGAACGCCTCGCGCAAGCCAACCCCGCCGTGATCCCGCGCAACCACAAGGTCGAGGACGCCCTCACCGCCGCGACCGAGGGCGACATGGCCCCCTTCCAGGCCCTCCTTTCTGCGATCCGCGCCCCCTTCACCGAGACCGAGCCCTACATGCTCCCCGCGCCCACCGGCTTCGGCCAATACGTCACCTACTGCGGCACCTGACCGGCGCTCCTCGTGCGCCTTCGGCTTCTCGTCGCCAGCGAGGAGCGCCGAAGGCGAACGACGAGCAACCCCAGAAGATTGACGCCCCGCGCCTTCCCGGCCACCATGCCCACATGGCCGACCGCTCCGACATCCACGACCGCCTCGCCGCCAGCTTGCGCGCCGCCCGCAAGGCCCGCGGCCTCAGCCTCGACGCCGCCGCCAAGCTTTCCGGCGTCTCCCGCTCGATGGTCAGCCAGATCGAGCGCGGCGAATCCTCGCCCACCGTCGCCACGCTCTGGGCCCTGACCCAGGCCCTGCAGCTCGACTTCGCCGGGCTCCTCGAAGGCCGCCCCGCCCCCGGCATCGACGTCACCCGCGCCAGCCAGGCCCCGGTGATCGCCCGCGGCGGCGTCACCATCCGCATCCTCTCCGCCCCCGAAACCGTGGGCAGCCACGAGGTCTACGAACTGGCCTTCGCCAAGGGCGCGCGCCTCACCTCCGACCCGCATTCCCCCGGCTGCCGCGAGCACCTGACGGTCCTCGAAGGCCGCCTCACCGTCACCTCGGGCGATGCCACCGACGAGCTGAGCCCCGGCGACGTCGCCCGCTACCCCGCCGACCGCCCGCACGAGATTTCGGCCCAGGCACCGGCCCGCGCCATCCTCATCGTGCAGGACAGTTGAGTTCCAGTATGACGGATGCGAATCCGCCAAGTTGACACGACGCCCGCGATCTGCCAGTTTCCACCAAACCGGAGGAAATTCTGCCATGACGGATATGACCGCCTTCCTGAGCCACCTCACCGCCACCCTGCGCGACATCGAGGCCGACGGGCTGATGAAACGTGAACGCCTGATCACCGGGGCACAGGGCGCGCATGTGCAGATGGCCGGGCGCGAGATGCTGAACCTCTGCGCCAACAACTACCTTGGGCTCGCGGACGACCCCCGCCTGATCACCGCCGCGAAGCAGGCGATGGACGATCACGGCTTCGGCATGGCCTCGGTCCGCTTCATCTGCGGCACGCAAGACCTGCACCGCCAGCTGGAAACCCGCCTCGCGCAGTACCTTGGCCACGACGACAGCATCCTCTTCGCCGCCTGTTTCGACGCCAACGGCGGGCTTTTCGAACCCCTCCTCGGCCCGGAAGACGCCGTCATCTCCGACGCGCTGAACCACGCCTCGATCATCGACGGCATCCGCCTCTGCAAGGCGAAGCGCTACCGCTACGCCAACAGCGACATGGCCGACCTCGAAGCCCAGCTGAAACAGGCAAAAGCCGACGGTGCCCGCTTCATCCTCATCGCCACCGACGGCGTCTTCTCGATGGACGGCTACTACGCGAAGCTGCCGGAAATCCGCGCCCTTGCCGACGCTTACGGCGCCCTCGTGATGGTCGACGACTGCCACGCCACCGGCTTCACCGGCCCGAAAGGCGCAGGCACCCCGGCCCGCGCTGGCGTCCCCGTCGACATCCTGACCGGCACCCTCGGCAAGGCGCTCGGCGGCGCGCTCGGCGGCTACATCGCCGGGCCGCAACCCGTGATCGACCTGCTGAGACAACGCGCGCGGCCCTATCTCTTCTCCAACGCGCTCCCCCCCGCCGTCGTCGGCGCGGCGCTCATCGCCCTCGACATCGTCGAACAGGCCGACGACCTCCGCGCCCGGCTGAGCGAAAACGCGCAATACTGGCGCACAGGCCTCACCGCCGCAGGCTTCACCCTCCTGCCCGGCGACCACCCGATCATCCCCGTCATGCTGGGCGACGCGAAACTCGCACAGGCGATGGCCGCCGACCTCAACACCCGCGGCGTCCACGTCGCGCCCTTCTTCTTCCCCGTCGTCCCGAAGGGCCAGGCCCGCATCCGCACCCAGATGAACGCGGCCCTGACCCGGCAAGACCTCGACTTCGCGCTCGACGCCTTCACCCAGGCCGGACGCGCCACCGGAGTGCTGAAATGACCCACCTGCCCAACGAAATGACCGTCCTCGCCAAGTCGAAACCCGAACCCGGCCTCTGGATGGAAACCCGCCCCGTGCCCGAGATCGGCCCGGATGACGTGCTGATCAAGATCCACAAGACCGGCATCTGCGGCACCGACATCCATATCTGGAACTGGGACGCCTGGGCGCAGAAGACCGTCCCGGTCCCCCTCGTCACCGGCCACGAATTCGCGGGCATCATCGTCGACAAGGGCCGCAACGTCGAAGGGCTGAGCATCGGGCAACGCTGCTCGGGCGAAGGCCACCTGATCGGCAAGACCTCGCGCCAGAGCCGGTCGGGCAAGTTCCATCTCGACCCCGAAACCCGCGGCATCGGCGTCAACGAACCCGGCGCCTTCGCCCAGTACCTGCGCCTGCCCGCCTTCAACGTCGTCCCCCTGCCCGACGCCATCGACGACGAGATCGGCGCGATCCTCGATCCGCTCGGCAACGCCGTCCACACCGCGCTGTCCTTCGACCTGATCGGCGAGGACGTGCTGATCACCGGCGCAGGCCCCATCGGCATCATGGCCGCCGCCGTCGCCCGCCATGTCGGCGCCCGGCATGTGGTGATCACCGACATCAACCAGGCGCGCCTGGACCTTGCGGGGCAAGTCGCCGACGTGGTGCCGGTCAACGTCGCCACCACCGACCTCAAGTCGGTCTATGCCGGGCTGCACATGACCCAGGGCTTCGACGTCGGCATGGAAATGTCCGGCTCCCAGCAGGCCCTCGATCAGATGGTCGAGCACATGGTCATGGGCGGCCGCATCGCCATGCTCGGCATCCCGCCCGGCAAGTCGCCGGTCGACTGGAGCCGCATCGTCTTCAAGGCCATCACCATCAAGGGCGTCTACGGCCGCGAGATCTTCGAGACCTGGTACAAGATGATCGCCATGCTGGAAAACGGTCTCGACATCCGCCGGGTGATCACCCACCGCTTCAAGGTGGGCGCGTTCCAGGACGGCTTCGCCGCCATGCGCTCAGGGACCTCCGGCAAGGTCGTGCTGGACTGGACGTGATCCCGGGCACGCCCCCAAGCCCTTTCACCTGGCGACAAATATCCCCGCCGGAGGCTCTTCGCCCGAGCCGGTTGCGCGTTCTTCACGCGCAGAGGCGAGATGAAGAGTCTTCGCGCGCCAGCGCTCATTCTGAAAACCGCCCCCACCCGCGCAGCGCCGGGCCGCGCGACCCAACGCCGTCCCAAGCGCCTCCCCTCCCCCACGTGGGGAGGGGCCGGGGGTGGGGGGGCCGCCGTCGCATATCGGTGCCCGCGCCCCTGAAATGCCCCGAAATCGCCCTGCCGCGTTAACCCCCCGTTCACCATTTCCCGGCTCACTGGCGGGGTGGAACAAGGACACCCCAGCATGGACGGATCGCACCCCCAGGGTTTCGCCGAAGCGCCGATGACCTTCATACCGGCAGGGCCCATCCTTGCCCCCTCCACGCTCGCCGAAGGTCCGCGCTTCCGCGTCCGCTCCCTCTGCCTCGCACCGAACGAGGCGACCACGCTGCACTCCCACCTGCACCGCTCCGAGCACTGGATCGTCGTTGCAGGCACGGCCGAGATCACCCTCGGCCTCCGCGCCCGCCTGGTTGGCGAGGGCGAGGCCGTCCACATTCCCCTCGGCCAGCCGCACCGGCTGGAAAACCCCGGCCGCCTGCCCGTCACCCTGATCGCCGTGGAAACCGGCTGTTACCTCGGCGAGGACGACGTGACAGGCCACGACTGACGCCTCCTCGCTTCCTCCGGTCGCTCGTCGGTGGCCCCTGCGAGAAGCGACCGAAGGAAGCGACGAGCCGCAAGCGTGGTGAAGGCCATCCTAACGTCCGCCCGCAACCTATTGATTTTCCAAGCGCCGAAAATCTGTCCACGGTGGACAGCCTTCCCGAACCCCGGTTTACACCGCCCCCCGCATCGGCGATAACCGGCCCAAGCGGCCCGAAGGGAAGTCCCGATGCTCCTCCTCATCGACAATTACGACAGCTTCACCTGGAACCTCGTTCACTACCTCGGCGAGCTGGGCGCCGAGGTGGTCGTGAAACGGAACGACGCCCTCGAAGTCCAGGACGTGATCGCCCTGCAACCCGAGGTGATCGTCCTCTCCCCCGGCCCCTGCGACCCCGCCGCCGCCGGGATCTGCCTGCCGCTCACCAAAGCCGCCGCCAGCGCCAACATCCCCCTCCTCGGCGTCTGCCTCGGCCACCAGACGATTGGCGAGGCCTTCGGCGGGAACGTCGTCCGCTGCCACGAGATCGTCCACGGCAAGATGGGCACCATGCACCACTCCGGGACAGGCGTGTTCCGCGGCCTGCCCTCGCCCTTCCAGGCGACCCGGTATCACTCGCTGGTGGTCGACCGCGCCACCCTTCCGGCGGACCTCGAAGTCACCGCCTGGCTGGAAGACGGCACGATCATGGGCCTCCGCCACAAGCACCACCTGATCGAGGGCGTCCAGTTCCACCCCGAGAGCATCGCCTCGGAACACGGCCACCAGCTCCTGCGGAACTTCCTTGACGAGGCGAAGGCAAAGGTCCCGGCATGAGCGACACCCTCAAGCCCCTGATCGGCACCGCCGCCAACCGCCCCCTGACCCGCGCCGAGGCAGAGGCCGCCTTCAACGCGCTCTTCGAGGGCGAGGGCACGCCCGCGCAGATGGGCGGCTTCCTGATGGCACTGCGCACCCGGGGCGAGACGGTCGACGAATACGCCGCCGCCGCCAGCGTGATGCGGTCGAAATGCAACCCGGTGAAGGCCCCGCCCGGCGCGATGGACATCGTCGGCACCGGTGGCGACGGCAAGGGCACGCTGAACATCTCCACCGCCACCGCCTTCGTCGTCGCGGGCGCAGGTGTCACCGTCGCCAAGCACGGCAACCGGAACCTCTCCTCCAAGTCCGGGGCCGCCGACGCCCTGACCGAACTGGGCCTGAACGTGATGGTCGGCCCCGAGGTCGTGGAACGCTGCCTGACCGAAGCCGGGATCGGTTTCATGATGGCCCCCATGCACCACCCCGCGATCCGCCATGTCATGCCGGTCCGGGCCGAACTTGGCACCCGGACGATCTTCAACATCCTCGGCCCCCTGACCAACCCCGCCGGGGTGACGCGCCAGCTGACCGGCGCCTTCTCCGACGCGCTGATCCGCCCGATGGCGGAAACCCTGCTCACCCTCGGGTCCGAGAAAGCCTGGCTCGTCCACGGCTCGGACGGCACCGACGAGATCACCATCTGCGGCCCGACCTCCGTCTCGGCGGTCGAGAACGGCGCTGTCCGCGACTTCACTGTCCACCCGGAAGACGCTGGCCTCGCTCCCCACCCGTTCGAGGCGATCCTGGGCGGCACGCCCGCCGAGAACGCCTCCGCCTTCCGCGCCCTTCTCGACGGCGCAGCCGGAGCCTACCGGGACGCTGTCCTCCTCAACGCCGCCGCGGCGCTGGTCGTGGCCGACAAGGCGGGAACCCTGCGTGACGGCGTGGCGTTGGCGAAGGCGTCCATCGACTCCGGCGCCGCGAAAGCCAAGGTCGACGCGCTCCGCCGCCTGACGAACGCCTGAGAGGCCCCATGTCCACCATCCTCGACCGCATCAAGGCCTACAAGCTGGAGGAAGTGGCGAAAGCCAAGGCCGCCACTCCCCTGGCCGACCTTGAAGCCGCCGCCAAATCGGCCGCCCCGCCCCGTGGCTTTGCCCGTGCGCTGCGCGAGGCGACGCTGACGGGCTACGGCCTGATCGCCGAGATCAAGAAAGCCAGCCCCTCCAAAGGCCTGATCCGCCCCGACTTCGACCCGCCCGCGCTGGCCCGCGCCTATGAGGCCGGGGGGGCCACCTGCCTTTCCGTCCTCACCGACGCCCCCAGTTTCCAGGGGGCCGACGACTACCTTGTCGCCGCCCACAACGCGGTGCCATTGCCCTGCCTGCGCAAGGACTTCCTCTACGACACCTATCAGGTCACCCAGTCCCGCGCCCTGAACGCCGACTGCATCCTCCTCATCATGGCCTCGCTTGACGATGGCCAGGCCGCCGAACTGGAAGCCGCCGCGATGGCCCTTGGCATGGACGTGCTGATCGAGGTGCATGACGAGGCGGAACTCGACCGTGCGGCGCTTCTCAAATCACCGCTGATCGGGATCAACAACCGAAACCTGCACACTTTCGAAGTGACGCTCGACACGACGCGGAAGCTTGCCCGCCGGGTGCCGGAAGACCGGATGATCGTCGCCGAAAGCGGGCTCTACACGCCCGACGATCTTGCCGACCTCGCGCAATACGGTGCGCGCTGCTTCCTGATCGGCGAAAGCCTGATGCGGCAGGAGGATGTCACCGCCGCCACCCGGGCGATCCTGGCCAGACCCCTGACCGCGCCGGGCGGCCTATGACGTCCGGCACGGGCGGCCTTTCGCATTTCGACGACCGGGGGCAGGCCCATATGGTCGATGTCTCGGGCAAGCCGGTGACCGACCGCGTCGCGGTGGCCGTGGGCGCAGTGCGGATGACGGCCGAGACGCTTTCGCTGATCACCGAGGGCCGGGCGAAGAAGGGCGACGTGCTGTCGGTCGCGCGGCTGGCGGGAATCATGGCGGCGAAGAAAACCGCGGACCTGATCCCGCTCTGCCATCCGCTGCCGATCACCAGGGTCGCGCTGGAGCTGACACCGGATGCGACGCTGCCGGGCGTGAGGATCGAGGCCACGGTCAAGACCTCGGGCCAGACCGGGGTGGAGATGGAAGCGCTGACCGCCGTCTCGGTCGCGGCGCTGACGGTCTATGACATGGTCAAGGCGGTGGAGAAGTCGATGGTGATCGAGGGCGTGCGGCTGATCCTGAAAGATGGCGGGAAATCCGGGCGTTACGAGGCCCAATGAAGGTTGGCACGATGATTTCGGTCGAAGACGCGCTTGCGCATTGCCTGGCTCTGGCCTCCCCGCTGCCTGCGGAGACCGTATCTCTCGCCCATGCCGCCGGCCGCTGGATGCGCGTGCCCGCCGTGGCGCTGCGCGACCAGCCGCCCTTCCCGGCCTCGGCGATGGACGGCTATGCCGTGCAGGGTGACCCGGCGAAAGGGGACAGTCTTGCTGTCATCGGCGAGGCGGGTGCGGGCCATGCCTTCGACGGGACCGTCGGCCCTGGCCAGGCCGTCCGCATCTTCACCGGCGCCCCGGTCCCCGATGGCGCGACGCGGGTGGTGATCCAGGAGGATGTCAGCCGCGACGGCGACCGGATCACCCTGACCGCCGGTTCGGACGGGTCGACCAACATCCGCCCGCTCGGCCAGGACTTCCGGGCGGGCGACAGCCTTGCGCCCCGCCGCTTGCGCGCCAATGACCTGGCGCTGCTCGCCGCGATGAACATTCCCACGGTGCAGGCCTCGCGCCGCCCGGTGGTGGCCCTGATCGCGACCGGCGACGAGCTGGTGATGCCGGGCGAGGATCCCGCCCCCGACCAGATCATCGCCTCGAACAGCTTTGCCCTGAAGGCGATGATCGAGGCCGAAGGCGGCGAGGCGCGGATGCTGCCCATCGCGCGGGACAATGAGGCGGAGCTGGCGACCGTCCTGGGCCTGGCCGAAGGCGCCGACCTGATCGTCACCATCGGGGGCGCTTCGGTCGGGGATCATGATCTGGTCGGCAGGATGGCGGGGCTTGAGCACAGCTTCTGGAAGATCGCCATGCGCCCCGGCAAGCCCCTGATGGCGGGACGGCTGAACGGGGTGCCGATGCTGGGGCTGCCGGGCAACCCGGTCTCGGCCGTGGTCTGTGGGCATCTCTTCCTGCTGCCGATGGTGCGGGCGATGCTCGGCGACCCCGCTCCGGCCCCGCAGGCCCGACGGGCACGGCTCGCCGCCGACGTTCCCGCGAACGGCCCGCGCGCACACTACATGCGGTCGCGGCTGATCCTTGGTGACGGCATGCCGGAGATCGCGCCCTTCGACCGGCAGGACTCGGCGCTGCTGTCCATTCTGGGCGAGGCGGACGCGCTCTTGATCCGTCCCGTCGCGGACGGGCCGCGTGGCAAGGGCAGCACGGTCGACTACCTGCCGATCTGAGGCTTGGCGGATAATTCTTGACACAAACCGGGAACACGGGCAGAACATTGTGTTAACACACGCTGTTGGGGGCCGGTCATGCTGACACGCAAGCAGTTGGAACTTCTCGACTTCATCAAGACGCGGATGGACCGCGACGGGGTGCCGCCCTCCTTCGACGAGATGAAGGATGCGCTGGACCTGCGGTCGAAATCGGGGATCCACCGGCTGATCACCGCGCTGGAGGAGCGTGGCTTCATCCGCCGCCTCGCCCACCGGGCCCGCGCGCTGGAGATCGTCAAGCTGCCCGAGGCGATGGAAAAGCCCGGTTTCTCGCCCAAGGTGATCACCGGCGACAAGGTCGATCCGCCGCGCGGCGCGATGCCCGTATCCACGGTTCATGCACTGGAACTGCCAGTGATGGGCCGGATCGCAGCGGGTGTGCCGATCGAGGCGATCTCGGAAGTGTCGCACCACATCGCGGTGCCGGGCTCGATGCTCTCGGGCAAGGGGCAGCACTATGCGCTTGAGGTCAAAGGCGATTCGATGATCGAGGCCGGGATCAACGATGGCGACATCGTGGTGATCCGGGAACAGAGCACCGCCGACAATGGCGATATCGTCGTGGCGCTGGTCGAGGATCATGAGGCCACGCTGAAGCGCTACCGCCGCCGCGGCAACATGATCGCGCTGGAGGCCGCCAACCCGGCCTACGAGACGCGGGTGTTCCCCGATCATCTGGTCAAGGTGCAGGGCCGGCTGGTGGGGCTGATCCGCAGCTACTGAGCGGCAAGTTTCAGGTCTTTCCCGGACAGGTCCGGCAGTTCGGCAGCGCGCGCGGGTGGCGACCACAGCCTCCGCGCGCCTTTCGTCGTCTCGATCCGCAGCGCACTCTCCTCCAGCCACAGCGCCAGCGGGCCGGTGGCCGCAAGCGTCTTCGCGTCGATCAGCGGGCAGCCCTCGGGCGGGTTCTCGGCCTCGGCGGCTAGGATGACCAGCCCGGCCGACGCACAGACCTCGGCCAGCCTTGCTCCTGCCCCCTTGCCGGACAGGGCCACCCCGCGCAGGCCCGCGAGATCGAACCAGCGCTCGCCCTTCGGCCCCGCGAAGCCCGGTCGCTCTGCCGCCTGCGCCTGCTCCAGCAGGTCGCCATCATCCTGCAGCCAGTTCTCTGCCGCGAAGCCCCCGCCCTTCGCCGCCGAAAGCGCCCGTCCCTCGGGCCCTTCCAGCCCCAGAAGCCGCCCGTCGCCCGAGACCAGCAGGGCGGGCCGGTCCGCCGTCAGCCACAGCACCAGCGCCGCCAGCACCGGCAGCGCGCCCGCCAGCTGAATCCTGCCCCGCCACAGGATCAGCCAGATCGCCCCCAGGGTGAACATCGGCAGCACCCAGGGCCCCGGCGCGGGGATCGCCGTCACCGATCCCTCCCACGACGAAATCTCATGCGCGACGAACAGCGTCCAGCGCGCGCCCTGCTCCATCACCCATAGCGGCAAGGCGGCCAGCCCGAAGGGCGCCAGCAGCGCGGCAACCGCCCCCGCAGGCATGATCACCGCCCCCATCACCGGCACGGTCAAGAGGTTGGCCAGCAACCCGTAGTCGGTGAACCGGTTGAAATGCGCCGCCGCGAAGGGGGCGGTCGACAGGCCTCCGATCAGCGAGGACAGGACCAGCGTGAAGACCGGCATCAGCCAGCGCGGGATGCGCTCGCGGTAGATGCTGCCGTCCAGCGCGGCGAAGCCGGTGATCAGCGCGATGGTGGCGGCGAAGGACATCTGGAAGCCCGGCTCCAGCAGGCTTTCCGGCTTCGTCAGCAGCAGAAGCATTGCCGCCACCGCCACCGAGCGCAGGGTCAGTGCGCGGCGATCCAGCAGCACCGCGCCGAGAAAGACCGCGATCATGAGGAAGGCGCGTTCGGTCGCCACGTTCGCTCCGGACAGAAGCAGATAGAACAGCGCCACGCCCAGGCTGACCACCGCCGCGACCTTCTTCGTGTTCACCCGCAGTGCGACGAACGGCACCAGCGCCAGCCCGTAGCGGAAGAGGGCAAAGACGAAGCCGGTCAGGAACGCCATGTTCATCCCGGAAATCGCCAGCAGATGCGCCAGCGAGGAATCCCGCAGCGCCTTGACCGTCTCCTCGGTGATCGCCGAGCGGTCCCCCGTCATCGCCCCCGCCGCGAAGGCCCCCGCTTGCCCGTCCATGTGGGCAAGCATTCCCTGCGTCAGCCAGCTCCGCAGACGGTCGATGGGCAGCGCGCCGCCCGCGGGTTCTTCCAGCAGCAGGACCGGCGTCCGGGTATAGCCCACCGCCCCAAGCTGGTCGAAGAAGGCCATGCGGCGGAAGTCGAAGGCGCCGGGCTCCACCGGCCCCTCGGGCGCGGCCAGGTTCGCGGTCAGGATCACCACCTGCCCCGGCGCGGGCGTCAGCCACGGGTTCTCGCCCTGCAGCGACACCCGGACCTTCAGCGGGGTCTTCCCGGGCGCCACCTCCTGCAGAACCACCCGGTCCAGCGTCAGCCGCAGTGCGTCGGATTGCGAGCGGTCGATCTCGACGATCCTCCCCTCGACTGGCCCGTAGTAGCGGAAGTTCAGCATCGGTGCGTCCAGCGAGTGCGCGCGGATCCCGGCGGCGATCCAGCCGGCGGCCAGGGCAGCAACAGCCAGGCCCAAGGGACGGGCAAGCTCCACCTTCGCGGCCAGTGCCAGCCCGCCCGCCAGCGCCAGCGCGGCCAGGGAATAGCTTCCCGCCCCCGGCTCGACCGCAACCGTGAACCAGGCCCCGATGCCGCAACCGACCAGCACGGCGATCCAGGGGAAGAGCATCCCCCGCGACGCCTGCAGCGCCTCCAGCGGCGCAAGGATCAGCCTGGCCACGGCCACCTTGTTTCCGACCCCGCGATTGCCTAAACCGCGTGCACCCTACGCTCTCGATGGTTTCTGAAAGGTTAACGCCCGATGTCCGCCGCCCCGTCTTCTCCGGTCGTCACCCGCTTCGCTCCCTCGCCGACCGGCTACCTGCACATCGGCGGCGGCAGGACCGCGCTTTTCAACTGGCTTTACGCGCGGGGCCGGGGCGGCAAGTTCCTCCTGCGGATCGAGGATACCGACCGCGAACGATCCACCCCGGAAGCCACAGCGGCGATCCTGCGCGGGCTGACCTGGCTTGGCCTCGACTGGGACGGCGATGTCGTCAGCCAGTTCGAGCGCCGCAACCGCCATGCCGAGGTCGCGCATGAGATGCTTGCGCGAGGAACCGCCTACAAGTGCTTCTCGACGCAGGAAGAAATCGCCGCCTTCCGTGCGTCGGAAGAGGCTGCGGGCCGCTACCCCGTCTTCCTCTCGCCCTGGCGCGACGCCGATCCCGCGACCCACCCGGACGCGCCCTACGTCATTCGCATGAAGGCCCCCCGCACGGGCGAGACGCTGATCGACGACAAGGTTCAGGGCCGCGTCACCATCAGGAACGAGACGCTGGACGACATGATCGTGCTCCGTTCGGACGGCACGCCGGTCTACATGCTGGCGGTGGTGGTCGATGATCACGACATGGGCGTGACCCATGTGATCCGCGGCGACGACCACCTGAACAACGCCGCCCGGCAGCAGATGGTCTATGACGCGATGGGCTGGCAGGTGCCGGTCTGGGCGCATATCCCGCTGATCCACGGGCCGGACGGCAAGAAGCTGTCGAAGCGCCACGGCGCGACCGGGGTCGAGGAATACCAGGCGATGGGCTACCCGGCGGCGGGGATGCGCAACTACCTCACCCGGCTCGGCTGGGCGCATGGCGATGCCGAGATCTTCACCTCCGAGGAAGCGATGAAGATGTTTGACCTCTCCGGGATCGGGCGCGCGCCGGCGCGGCTGGATTTCAAGAAGCTCGAGAACACCTGCGGGCATCACATGGCGATGGCCGACGATGCCGCACTGCTGCATGAATTGCAGGCCTATCTGGCCGCTGCAGGTCGGGAGGCCCTGTCCTCGACCCAGGAAAGCCGCATGCTGGCGGCTCTGCCCTTCTTGAAGAAATCTGCGAAGACCTTCCCGGAACTCATGGAAAAGGCGTCGTTTCTGCTGATCGACCGCCCAGTGGTGCCGGACCCGAAGGCGCAGGAATCGCTGGATACGGTATCCCGTGGTATACTGAAATCATTGACGCCGCGCCTGCAAAATGCTAGCTGGACGAAGGAGGCGCTGGAGCCCATCCTGAACGAGATCGCCGCGGAAAACGGCATCGGGTTCGGCAAGCTCGCAGCACCGCTCCGGGCGGCCATCGCTGGCCGGACCGTTACACCTTCGGTTTACGACATGATGCTAACCATCGGTCGAGAAGAAACCGTCGCCAGGCTGTCGGACGCTGCCGCTTGAAGTCGCGCCCCCGGCCTTGAAGCTGCCCCTGCGGGGGTGCAGGATAGCCATTGGCCGCCCCTGCCAGGGTGCGACCGCCATGACCGGGGAGAACCATGTCGGACACCATCGCCAAGCTTGAACTGAACGGGAACACCTATGACCTTCCCGTCCTGAAACCCACCCTCGGCCCCGATGTGCTGGACATCCGCAAGCTTTACGGCGAGGCGGACGTCTTCACCTTCGACCCGGGCTTCACCTCGACCGCCGCCTGCGAAAGCGCGATCACCTTCATCGACGGCGATGAGGGCGAACTTCTGTATCGCGGCTACCCGATCGAGCAGCTGGCCGACAAGTCGACGCATCTCGAAGTCTGCTACCTGCTGCTCTACGGCGAACTGCCGACCGCCGCGCAGCTGGCCGATTTCACCCAGCGCGTGACCCGGCACACGATGGTGCATGAACAGATGCACTATTTCTTCCGGGGCTTCCGCCGCGACGCGCATCCGATGGCGACGATGGTGGGCGTGGTCGGCGCGATGGCGGCCTTCTACCACGACTCGACCGACATCAACGATCCCTGGCAACGCGAGGTCGCGGCGATCCGGATGATCGCCAAGCTGCCGACCATCGCGGCGATGGCCTACAAGTACTCTGTCGGCCAGCCCTTCGTGTACCCGAAGAACGCGCTGAGCTATGCCGGCAACTTCCTGAACATGTGCTTCGCGGTTCCGACCGAGGATTACGTCGTCAATCCGATCCTCGAAAAGGCGATGGACCGGATCATGATGCTGCATGCCGACCATGAGCAGAACGCATCCACCTCCACCGTGCGCCTGGCAGGGTCCTCGGGGGCCAACCCCTTCGCCTGCATCGCGGCGGGCATCGCCTGCCTCTGGGGCCCGGCGCATGGCGGGGCGAACCAGGCTTGCCTCGAAATGCTGAAAGAGATCGGCTCTGTCGACCGCATCCCGGAATACATCGCCAAGGCCAAGGACAAGAACTCGGGCTTCCGCCTGATGGGCTTCGGCCACCGGGTCTACAAGAACTTCGACCCGCGCGCGAAGGTGATGAAGGAAAGCGCCGACGAGGTGCTGGAGCTTCTGGGCATCCACAACAACCCGCTGCTGCAGGTCGCCAAGGAGCTGGAGCGTATCGCGCTGGAAGATGAGTATTTCATCTCGAAGAAGCTCTACCCGAACGTCGACTTCTACTCGGGCATCATCCTGGAAGCGATGGGCTTCCCGACCGGGATGTTCACCCCGATCTTCGCGATCAGCCGCACCGTGGGCTGGATCAGCCAGTGGAAAGAGATGATCGGCGAGAAGAACCAGAAGATCGGTCGCCCGCGCCAGCTGTATATCGGCCCGGCCAAGCGCGACTACGTCGACCTGCGGCATCGGTAATCCCTTGAAGGCTCTAAAATTATTCGACGAAAAATTTTAGAGCCTGCTCCCGTCCAGCGTCGCCACCGCGCCGTAAAGCCCGGGCCGCCGGTCCCGGAACAGGCCCCAGCTGGATCGCAACGCCGCAATCGACTCCAGGTCGAACTGGTGGACCAGCACGCCTTCGGTCATCCGGTCCGCCTTGGCCACCAGCTGCCCGGCATGGTCGGCGATGAAGCTTGATCCGTAGAACGTCACCTCCCGCCCCTCCGGCGCCACCTCAACCCCGATCCGGTTCGAGGCCACCACCGGCAGGATGTTTGCCGCCGCGTGGCCCCGCATGGTCATTTCCCAGTGCGGCTGGCTGTCATAGCCGGGCGCAGGCGGTTCCGACCCGATGGCGGTGGGATACAGCAGCAGCTCCGCCCCCATCAGCGCCATCGACCGCGCGCATTCCGGGAACCACTGGTCCCAGCAGATGCCGACGCCAATCCGACCGAACGCCGTGTCCCAGACCTTGAACCCGGTGTCTCCGGGCGAGAAGTAGTATTTCTCCTCATAGCCCGGCCCCTGCGGGATGTGGCTTTTCCGGTAGAGCCCCAGCACCCGGCCATCCGCATCCACCATCGCCAGCGAGTTGAAGAAGACCTGCCCCGCCCGCTCGAAGAAGCTGACCGGGATCACCACGCCCAGCTCCTTCGCCAGCGCGGCAAAGCGGGCCACCAGCGGATGCCCCTCCAGCGGCTGGGCAAGCTCGAAGTAGCGCGGGTGCTGCTCGATGCAGAAATAGGGGGCGGCGAACAGCTCCTGGATCAGCACGACCTGCGCCCCCTGGGCGGCGGCCTGGCGCACCAGCGCCTCGGCGCGGGTCGCATTGGCGGGCAGGTCCCAGGAACAGGCGAACTGGGTGGCGGCAACGGTGACGGTTTTCATGGTCAGGCCTCGGTCAGGATGTGCCCCAGCCTAGGCCGTGCCGGTCCTGGCTTGAACCCCTATTCCGCCGGTTGTTCGCTGGGCCAGCGCACGCCCGCGACACCGATCGCGCTGGGATGCAGGCGCTCCGACCTGTCGTGCCCGACCTCGCGCCGCTGCCGCCAGAGGAACCATTTCCCCCAGCTGCGCCAGGTGCCGACCATCGGGGCATCGGGGTCGCAGGGAAAGCGCGCGCGCCAGCCCGCAGGCAGCGCGAGCCCCAGGGCCTCGGCCCGTTCCAGCATCCAGACCAGCGGGATGTTGGCCAGCGGCCGTGCCGCAGCGAAATCGCCGATCTGCCCGCCGACATCGCCATGCGCACCGCGGAACCAGACCTGCTCGACGTTGCCCTCCCAGCCCGGCGGGCAATCCCACAAGACCGGCGCAAAGGCCTCGCGCGTCTCGTTCAGGGCCAGCGCGTGATAGCCGTGGCGGATCGAGGCGCCGAGCTGGTGGTTGTGAAAGCCGTAGCGATCCGCCGCGAGCATCCAGAAAAAGGGCAGCCGCAGCCCCAGCGCCTTGACCGTATCGAAGACGCCGACCATCTCGATCTTGGTCTCGGCATGGCAGAAGCGGCGGGCGAAGGCATGGGCCGCCGTGCTTTCCGCCCCCCGCTCATAGTGCCGCCAGGCCAGCCGCACGGCGCGTTCGGTCGCATGATCACGTTTCAGAAGCCCCACCCTGTCGATCACGCCTGCAAGCGAGCGCACCGCATAGGCCCCGCGCGAGTAGCCGAAAAGGAAGATCCGGTCCCCTTCGCGGTAGCCCGAGGCCAGCCAGCCATAGGCCCGCTGGATCTGCGGCGCGGTCCCCCGTCCTTCCAGAAGCGCCAGGCCGCGCAGCCAGCCCTCCCACTGCATCCCGGGCTCATAGTAAAGCCGCCGGTTCGCACGGGTGCCCATTTCCTTGAGAAGCAGGAACAGGCGGCTGACGTTGCTTTCCTGGCCCGGCTCCAGGCTCGACATCGTGCCGTCGAGGATCACCACATGATCGACCACCCCGCGCACCCGCCCCGGTTCGGGCACGGGCGCCGGTTCCACCGCAGGCTCGACCTCGCGGCGGAAGAAACTGCGGATGCGGTCGAACAGGCGCGTGGCGGTTCTCCCATGACGATGGCGCAGGGTATCATCGCGCCGGAAGGGTTAAGGTTCCCTTCCCTTGAACGCTAGGCGCCCGGCGGGATTTGTCCAGCCGGGCGCGCACATTTCACCAGGTTTTTCAGACAGTCAGAGCTTCAGGCTCAACACCGTTGCCATCTGCAGCTCGCCAAAGCCGTTGAAACGAGTGTTGGTGACAGTCGAATAGGACCCCATCCCCTGCCAGACGACGAAATCGCCTTCCTCCAGGTCCGCAGGCAGCGCGACTTCGCCCGGTAGCCGGTCGACCGAATCGCAGGTCGGGCCAAAGACGATGCGCGGCAGCGCCTCGCCCTTGCGCTTTTCGCCCGTGGGGGTCAGCACCTCGATCCGGTCGATCACCCCGATCATCGGCAGCTCGTTCAGCGCGCCATAGACCCCGTCGTTCAGGAAGACATGCGCCCCGTCGCGCAGCGCCTTGACCCGGTCGGCCAGCGCAAAGGCATCGCCGCACAGCGCCCGCCCCGGCTCGCAGACCAGCGCCGGGCGGTCGGCCCCGAAGGCCTCGGAGGCGACACGGTCGATCAGCGCGAAGGTGTCCTCGATCTGCGGCAGGATCGCGGTCATCCGGTGGTTCGGGAAGCCGCCGCCGACATTCAGCCGGGCGATCTTCACGCCCGCCTCTTTCGCGATCACCGCCGCCTCGCGGATATAGGCCTCCCAGGCATGGGGGTCGGTGCATTGCGTGCCGGGGTGGAAGGTGATTGAGGGGATATAGCCCGCCTTCGCCACCGTCTTCAACAGCTCCACCGCCAGCTCTACCGTCGCGCCGAACTTGGCGCCGAAGTTGTAGGCGGCGCCCGCGACCGGCAGCTTGAAGCGCACCGAAATCTCGGTGCCTTCGACCGGCACCATCTCGACCAGCTTCGCCAGCTCCGACTTCGAATCGACGCTGTAAGACTTCACGCCCTTCGCGACCGCATAGGCAATCTCGTGCCGCGCGCGGACCGGGTTGTTGTAGTGGATCGCCGCGTCGGGGGCCAAACGGCGGATCAGGTCGATCTCGAAGGGCGAGGCGCAGTCGAAGCCGCGCACGCCCGCTGCCGCCAGGTTCTCCACCATCGCCTCGCCGGGGTTCGACTTGACCGCATAGGTGACAAGGCCCGGAAAGCCGTCGATGAAGCGCCGCGCCGCCGCCTGCGCCGCCGAGGGCGCGAAGAACAGCACCGGGTTCTCCGGCTGCTCTTTCTTCAGGTAATCGGTGGGGTTGGACCAGATCGTCTTCGAGAGTCCCATCGGCGGTTTTCCCTTTGCCAACAAGACGCTTCGCCCTTCCCCTTCGCAGCTTCGGGATCGGGCACCAGCGTGGTTTCAAGTGAACCAGGCCAGGTGCGTATGAGCCGCCCTTTTCCTGCAGTGAAGGATGCCGCATATGGTGTACAAACTCACCGAACAAAACTATATAACTGCGCGGTTTCGTAGTTATAATGCCGAAAAGGGACGACATTCTGCATGGATGAGCTGGATCGCAACATCATTGGGCTGTTGTCCGCCGACGCGCGGGTTTCGGTGGCCACCCTCTCGCGCCGGTTGAAGGTCGCGCGGTCGACGATCCAGGCCCGGCTGGAGCGGCTGGAGACCTCCGGCGTCATCGCCGGCTACACGCTGAAACTGGGCGAGGCGGCGCGGGAAGGGCGTCTGCGCGCCTCGGTTCTCCTCACCATCGAGCCCCGCTCGCAAGCCGCCGTGCTGGCCCGCCTGCGCTCGATTGCCGAGATCGAGCGGGTGTTTACGACCAGTGGACGCTTCGACTTTCTGGTGCAGGTGGCGTGCCCCAACACGCAGGTGCTGGATTCGGTGCTGGACCAGGTCGGCGCGATGACCGGGGTCCGGGCGTCGGAGAGCCTGATCCACCTCTCGACCAAGATCGACCGGGCGGTGTAAGGCGGGGGAATCGGAAAGTGGGGTTTAACCCCACCCTATAGGCCTAACCCCCGGAACACCTTCGGCAATTGCTCGGCCAAGTCCTCGGCGATCAGCCCCGGCCCGAAGCTCAACGCACATTCCACATGCAGCCAGGCCCCGGTGCAGGCCGCATCGAAGGGCGAGAACCCCCGCGCCAGCAGCCCGGTGAGGAACCCCGCCAGCACATCCCCCGACCCCGCCGTCGCCAGCCACGGCGCCGCCCGGTCGTAATGGGCCGAGTTGATGGCTGAGCGCCCCGAGGGGTCGGCGATCACCGTGTCCGGCCCTTTGTAGAGGACCACACAGCCCGCCCGCTTCGCCGCCTCCCGCGTGGCGTCGACCTTGGAATAGGCTGGCCCCTTGGTGGCCGGGGCGGTCAACTTCCCGGCGATGTCGGGGAAGAGCCGCGCGAACTCCCCGGCATGGGGGGTCAGGATGCAGCCGTCATGCAGGGCGGCGAAGAGGTCGGGGCGTTGAGAGAGGATCGTGAGGGCATCGGCGTCGAGGACGAGTCGGGGTGAACCCCGACCTACACCGCCCGTAGGTCGGGGTT